>NZ_CABYWZ010000008.1 GCF_902522795.1 uncultured Prochlorococcus sp. | reverse complement strand
GGTTGATTCTGATAATAAATAATATTTAAAATAAATAAAATAATACTAAATAGGCTTGAATCCTAAAAAAGAAAATTTTAAGATAATTTACTTATTTTTAATTATAAAAAGTCTTTATTTTTAATCTCTTAATTTGAATTATAAGAAAGTTTTTATGAATCTAAAGCTACTTCTATAGCGGCTATTAAGTTTTCGTCAAACGGTTTAACACCTGGCTTGAATCTTGCAATTACTTTACTATCTTTCCCTATCAGAAACTTCTCGAAATTCCATTCTACATCTCCTTCAGGTTCAACTTTGTTAAGGGTTGTGTATGGTTCTGTGGTGTTGCCTTTGGCATGAACTTTTTCATAGATTTCAAACTTAACTCCATATTTTGTTGTGCAAAAATCTTTTATTTCTGAAAGAGAGTCGGGTTCTTGTTTCCCAAAATCATTACAAGGGAATGCAAGTATTCTTAGGCCTTTGCTTGAATATAAATCATGTAGCTTTTGAAGATCCTCATACTGAGCAGTATTTCCGCAATAACTAGCTACATTAACAACTAAAATTGCTTCCCCTGAATATTCACCTAGTTTTATGGATGATCCGTCTGCGGAAAGAACAGTAGTATTTTGTACGTCAACTTGCATGTCTAAAAAAAATCACCCTTTGAAGATAGCATTGTATAGACTTTATTGTGTTTAATTTATATGGTATTTTTGGTTATTTCTTTTATAAGTTTTAATTTTTCATCTATTAAACCATTTATAATTAATATTATTAGTCAGTTTAAATTTGGACCCTTTAGACCCACTTACTGAAATTATTAATTCCGGTCAAGGTTTTTCACCTGCAATTGCTTTAGAAAGAATTATTTGGGCAATTATTGGAATCTTTTTTTTAGGAGCAATCTCAAGATCAATAACTAATAGCATGCGAAGTCAAAATTGGTTTGGTAGAAATTTTTTAATTAGTTATTCTAAAGATAAAAAAATTACAGATGATACATCTTCACAACCTTCTGGTAATGACGAATAAGTTTTATATTTATGAAAAAATCAATTTTTTCTAAAAAGAGAATTTTATTGCTTGGTAGTGGCGAGCTTGGAAAAGAATTAGTAATAGAATCCAAAAGATTAGGATTAGAAGTTATTGCTATTGATCGATATGAAAAAGCACCTGCAATGCAAGTTGCTGATTATTCAAGAGTAATTGATATGGGAGATAAAAATATTTTAAAAAATGTTATAAAAGAATTTAAGCCTGACTATGTTGTCCCAGAAATAGAGGCACTTTCAATTGAAGCCCTTAAAGAACTAGAGGATGAAGGATTCAATATTGTTCCCAACGCCAGAACTGTAGAAATTACAATGAATAGAGATAAAATTAGAGACTTAGCTTCTAGAGATTTAAAAATAAAAACTGCAAAGTTTGATTATATTTTTGAATTTGATGATTTAGAAAAAAAAGCAGATGAAATTGGATTCCCACTTTTACTTAAGCCTTTAATGAGCTCTTCAGGAAAGGGACAGAGTTTGGTTGAAACAAAAAATGATTTACAAAATGCCTGGGAACAGGCACAAACAAATTCAAGAGGAAAGGTTAAAGGTGTAATTATTGAAGAATTTATTAATTTTGATTTTGAGTTTACTCTTCTAACTGTAAGAAAAGAAAATGGTGAAAATATTTTTTGTTTACCAATTGGACATCTGCAATCCAATGGAGACTATCAATGTAGTTGGCAACCTATAGAGATAAAGGATTCCTTAATTATTGAAGCTAAGAGAATGACAAGTAGAATATTAAATAACCTTAATGGAGCTGGATTATACGGAGTAGAGTTTTTTATAAAAGGAAGTGAGGTTATATTTTCAGAACTATCTCCAAGGCCACACGACACTGGTATGGTTACATTAGTTAGTCAAAATATTAATGAATTTGAATTACATTTAAGGGCTTTTTTAAATTTACCAATACCGCATATAGATTTAATAGAACCCTCTGCAACCAGAGTTATACTGTCAAACCAAGAGTATCTAAATCCTATTTATGAGGGTCTTAATGAAGCATTAGAATTTGAAAAGACTAAAGTTCTAATATTTGGTAAACCAGTTTCCAGAAAAGGCAGAAGAATGGGTGTTGTTCTCTCATCTAATTCTGACATTAATTTGGCTAGAAAAAATGCAGATGAAGCCGCTCGTAAAATAAAAGTCAGCACCACATAAATATTAAATAAAAATAACGAAAAAAATACTTATTTCCTTTGTTTTTGTTCTCTGCCTCTCTGGGTATTATTTGAGTATGTTTTATATTTAACAATGATAGAAAATTATAAAGGCTGGGATATAACTTTAAATTGGGATAATAATAATCTCGAGCGGGATATTACCAAAAGAAATTTTTTTAATCAAAAGGAGAAATGGATTGGTGTTCACTTAAATGGTGAAAAAATCTATGGTTCTTCTCTAAAAGAAATTAGGCATATTATTGATTATCCAAGTTTGCATGCAAATAAGGATAAAAGATTTTTCTAATTATCCTGATCATTATCTTCAATTAGTTCATTAGCAAGTTTTCTTAAATCTCCCTTAATTGATACCCATGTAAAAGCGATTATAAAAATTGAAGCAGATATTGCAACAGTGATTTTTTCGACAGGGGACATTCCAAGAGCAATAGCAAACATTTTAAACTAAATACTAATTTTTCATTATATTGAATTTTTTTAAATAGTTAGAATCAAATTTGTTTTTGCAATGATATTTAATTATTCAAAATGTAATAAATTAAATTTAAATTACTTATTTTTATTTATTGTTTCTGATTTCGATTTTATTCAGTAAAATTAATTTATGACAAAAAAAAAGTGTCCGCAATGTAAAAATTTAATTTTAAAAACTTCTCCAACTTGTTTATATTGCGGCAGACCTAATAAATTTATAACTAAAGAATACGTCAATAAAAAGTGGAATAAAGATATAAATAAAAATGTATTTGATTATATTTTTATTAATAAATATCTTGTATTTATTTTATTTTTAATACTTACAATTATTATTATATTAAATTAAACATCATCAATTGATCATTCTATTATTGCATCTAATACTTCTTTAGTATTTGTTGACAGTTTATTTTTTTTAATCTTCTTTATTGTTTCTATCATATTACTTTTGAAAGGTTCTGAATAATAATTGTATCTACTAAATACTTTCACAAATCGGGAAATTACGATTGGATTTAATTTATCAAAGTCAATTATCTTTTTTGCTATATATTTATAACCTGAACCATCAATTGCATGAAAAGTACTATTTCTTGTGACGAAAGTATTTAATATAGCTCTTAAAGTGTTTGGTGATTTTGAATCAAAAAACTTATTTTCAAATAATTTTTCAATGCTGCTTGTTTTTCCATCAATTTCTATAGATGCATTGAATGAAAACCAACTATCTAAAACAACACTATTATTTTTCCATTTATTGAAAAATATATCTGAAATAATTTTTCTTTCAGGACAATTAATCCTACTGAAAGAATTCAATGCAGCTTTTGCTAGAGTCATCGAATTACTATCAACATAATTAATTATTTTGCTTTTAATTTCCTCATCATGACTGTGTAAGAGTAGTTTCCAAATAGTTTCGATTAGTTTTCTTTCATTTTTACCTTCTGGCCAAACTTTATCTAGATTCTTCTCAATTTCTTGGAGCTTAATATATAATTCTTTTTTTAATTTGGAACCGAATAAATAGTTTAATTCGTCAATAGTTTTATATATTTTTAAAGGATCAATATTGTCTATTTCCGATTCAATTTCAGCAAATGTCGGAATACTTAATAATTCAGATAAAAGAGTTAAATTTATATCTTTATTTTTTATAAATAATATTAATGTGCTTATTAATTTATTTTCAATATTATGATCTGGATTTTCATCTAATCTGGATAAAATGATTTTTTTATAAAGTACTTTTACAGTGTTAGTTAGTGTAAAAAAATCTTTTTCATATTTTAAGATTAAAAATTTTTCATCTAAGTTAGTGTCTGATTCCCACTCAACTGGTGAAGAGAATTCGCGAAAATATGTAACTAAAGGAATTTGGAGGTGAGATCTTACATTCTTAAAAATAAATTCTTGTTTTTTTGTTTTTAAAACAACTGTTTTTTCTATTATTTTATTTTTACCGCAAAATATTGCCAGATTTATAGGAATTATTAGAGGTAAATCATTATATGTGTTCTTCTTTATTGGATTACTTTGAGAGGCTTGAATGGTAAGTTTTTCGTCTGTTTGATTCCAGATTCTCTTGAATTTAACTTTTGGCGTGCCATTTTGCTTGTACCAGACTTTAAATTCTTTAGGATTTATTTCTTTATTGTGCTCTAAAATTTTATCGACGAATTGGTCTATTGTTGCAGCCTTCCCATCAAATGTTGAGATGTAATTACTAAATCCTTTATAGAAATTTTCATCTTTTACAAGCTTATTAAGCATTCTAATTATTTCTGCCCCCTTTTCGTATATCGTGGTCGTATAGAAGTTGTCTATTTCTTGATATTTTTCTGGCATTACAGGATGCGATGTCGGACCAGAATCTTCTCTAAATTGATTTCTTCTAAGAAATTTTGCATCCTCAAGCCTCTTGACTTCATGATTATGAAGGTCTGCAGTGAATTGTTGATCTCTGAATACTGTTAAACCTTCTTTTAGAGATAATTGAAACCAATCTCTACAAGTAACTCTATTACCTGTCCAATTATGGAAGTATTCATGGGCAATCACCCCTTCTATTCTCTCTAATTCTTCATCAGTAGTTGTTTCAGAATTAGCGAGTATTAGTTTTGAGTTGAAAATATTCAGACTTTTATTTTCCATGGCTCCCATATTAAAGTGCCTTACTGCAACTATATTGAACAATGACAAATCGTATTCAAGGTTATATTTATACTCGTCCCATCTCATTGATTTCTTTAAAGAACTTATTGCATGTTGAACATATTTTTCATCGCCATATTCAACATAAATATTTATTTTTACTTTTTTATTCGATTTTGTTATGAAATTGTTTTTTACACAATTAAGTTTGCCTGCTACCAATGCAAATAGATATGAGGGTTTCGGATATGGGTCTTCCCAAATAATTTCATGTCTATTATCTGTAAGATTATTTTCTCTTACGACGTTACCATTTGAGAGTAAGACAGGATAATCATTCTTGTCTGCCTCAATTCTCACCGTGTATTTGCTTAGAATATCAGGCCTATCAGAGTGAAAACTTATTCTTCTAAATCCCTCTGCCTCGCATTGCGTAGTTATTATTCCATTGCTTTCATACATTCCTAAAAGGGAGGTATTTTCCTTAGGTTTAATTATTCCTTCTATTTTGAGTGAAAAATTATCTTTATTAATATTTTTAATTTTTAAGTTATTTTTTTGCTGTTTATAGTATTCCTTTTCTAGTAGTAAGTCATCTATAAATATTTTATTTATTAATATATCCGTACCATCAAGAATAAGATTTCTGGTATTTTTATTTTTTTTCACCAATTTAAGTTTTGTCGTAACATTAACTGCCTTTTTCTTAATTACGAAGTCCAAAAAAATTTCTGGAATTTCATAATCAAAAACTTTGTAATCTTCAAGTTTTACAAATCTTGAAATATTTTTTTGGTTTTTTGGATTGTTCATATTTACAAAGAAATTCAGAAGTTTATTAATCTAGAAAACTTATTTTGAAATTATAAGTTTTACCTATTATCTTCTACTTCACAAGAATGAGTTTTAATTTCTCCAGAAGGAAGTAGTTCGTATAAAGAAGGATTAGTAATATTAGGCGATCCGTCCTTATTGAATGTGTACCTCCAGTCCCATTTTTTATCTGTAAATGAAATGTAATCTTTCCTTAAAGAGTATGGAAGCATAAGCTTTTTTTTATTCCAATTAATATTTATAAATGCTCCAGGCTTCAACTCAGATATCTTTTCTACTATGGAAAAGTCACCATTAAAATTATTTCTCATTATAAGATTAAGCTTTGAATTTTCACATATATAGATACTATTTAAAGCAAAAAAAAGTATTGAGGTAATAAAAAATGAATGAATTTTTTTACTCCTTTTAAAATAAATTTACTTACAATTTAAATAACTAAATAAGAGATCTTTTACGATCAATTTAAATCATAATAGATTGCATACTCTTTAGATCTACAAGATTACAATTTAATTCCTCTTCATAATCCTGAACTGAAATAAATTTATTTAAAAAACCTGAATATTTTGCATCTCCGCCCACGGTACTTGAAAGTATATATTTTGGGTTAAATTTGTTAATCAATTGCGGTATTACATCAGCACCTTTTACAAAAGAACCTACTAGAGGTAATTGTAAATTTTTTGTAGGAGTAATGACTGCATCAAGATTTTGTTTATTTAAATTTTCATCAAGATATCCATGGGGTTCTATGTAAAAGCCATTGTCGTTATCGTCTTTAACAATGTATCCGTTTTCTATTTGTGGTACTGGAGCCCCAGCAGTAGCTTCAAAAGTTAAATTAAATTGCTTAGTTTTTTGAGTTGGCTTGAGCATTTTAATTGAACTAAAACCAATTTTTTCTAATGTTTCAACAGCACTTTTAGGACAAATTATAGGAATATCTTTTCTGAAGATTTCTAATGTTGGAACATGACAGTGGTCAGGTAATCCTTGAGTTAATAAAATAATATCTATTTTTTTATCTATTGAAATTTCTTCTTCTAATGATCCTTTAAAAAACCACTCACCTGGGGGAAATATTAAATCTCCCTTTAGCCAAGGATCAATAATTAAATTGGTTTTTATAAATTTTATAAGCCAACCATTTGAACCAAGGTAGGTCGCTTCAAAAGTCATTATCAATTAAATGCTTATTAGACTATAAGGTAATTTTGACTTTATCGAGAAGTTACTAAATTAGATTAGTTTGATTCATTTAAGATCTGAAATGACTTTCTTTTTAGATTAAATATTAAAACTTGATTATCTTTATAACTAATTTTAAAGTTTTCTTTTTCTAGCATTTGTATTGGTATTAGAGCTAATCCTCCTGTTCCTGAAAATATGATTGGCATGGTGCTATTTTTAGTCCCATGCATTTTTTGTAAGTCAATAGCTTGAGAAATTATTTGTCTGGCTTTATCAAATCCGTAATCTTCTATTAATTTAGGCCATAAAAAGTTAACTAATTCATATTTCGAAAACTCGATTAGGACTGTTTTCATTAAAAAAATAATGTATTTATAGTGATTAAATAATAACGATATAAACTTAATTACTATTTTTAAACCTATCCATGACTAGTTGCAACATATCCACTACATCACCATCAGTTAAATTTAAATCCTTCTTTAAATCATTGCATGTTAAATTCATTTCAAGTGCCGCTTCAGCCATATGATTAACCTTAGTGTTATCACCGCCTAATGAAATAAAGGGATTGAAATTTTCTATCATTTAATAATAGTTGTTACCACCTAGTTCTAGCTAAGAAATAAGCAATTAACATTTATTGATACAGAAGCTTATAAATATGTTATTTAATATTTATAAAGTTTTTATTTTTAAACTAGAGATATTGATATACCTTTTGATATCAATGCGAATCTTCTAGCTCTGACTAATAAAGGAAATATCAAATTTGTTCGTTTATTTGATTTAAATATTCTAGAAAGTAAAAAAAGTAAACTACTTGAGGGATTATTTATCTGTTTGCAAATAGTATTAATTGCATCTGCTCCATGAAAGATATCTTCATCTTTCAGGAGAATAGCTCCTTTATCAAGGTCATAACCTTTCTCTAAGAGGGATTTAATTAGAGTTAAATGTTTACGACCATCAATAATTTTAATATTAGTTATTTCGCTTTTGATCTCAAGCAGCTCAGCAAAATGATTGCAGAATGGGCATTCTCCATCATAAATAAAGGTATAGTTGGAAGTCATTAGAACAAAAAGTTTTGATGGTCTTAAAGCGCGCCAACAAAATAGTAATTACTTGATAATAAAACAAATAATAAAAAATTTGTGGATTACTAATAGAGCGATTTGGCACAGAGATTCTCATAATTACGAAGAAATGTCTCAATATAGGTATATTTTTCATAAAAATCTGTATGCTTACTCGGAGATATTATGTTTAAATCATGAATTTACTAGCTTCTTTTGCTTTAGGTGGTTTCAATCCTTGGGCAGCAGGTTTCGGAATTGGTTCTTTAGTCCTTTTTGGTCTTGTCGGTCTTGTTGCTGGACCAAACCTTAAGAATTTTGACCCTGATGCATAAATCATCAAATTTAATATAGATTTTTAAAAGGCTCATTTGAGTCTTTTTTTATGCGGTTTTTAAAAATTATTTTTAGAATCAGATTAAATTATATTCTGCCCAAGAAATGTTGTTGAATCCTTTTTACCCATTTACTTTTTTGAAAATCTCTTCTTTAAAAGCCACTATTGTTTTTTTATCAATACTTTTAATTAAATCAAATTTGCTTAGATTAAAAGGTGGACTAATAGGAGGTCTATTTGCCTTGATTCTTATATCGGGAATTTTTGCCTCTAGTACGATAGCTTTAGGATCTTTAGTTTATTCCTATCGACTAAAGAAGAAATCTAATCTTGATGATAATCAAATGCAAGATTTGGAAACTGTTAATGTTTAGGATATTTTGAAAATTAAAGTCTATTGGAGATCTTAAAATGGAGTTCCGGGGACAAAATGCAAGACTAAAAATCCAAAACCTGCAGCAAAAACTATCGAAACTGCAATGATGAGTAGTCCTGATGCCATCCCCCCTTCTTTAAATGCCATATAACTAGTTATTTTTATTTATAATAAGACATTTTTGTTCCCAGGTAATAGTTCTAATTACTCAAATATCATCCAAATTTGTTATTAATGGTGAATAAAAGTAAAAATATGGAAGTTAATGAGACGACAAAACCAAATATTATTAATGGTTTAGATTTAACGTTCTCTTCTTCTTTGGAGCTATTTTTAGAAGAAACTAATTTGCCATTTTTTTTAGAGAGAAGATTTGGAAAAGGTTTAATCACGATTAATTTATATATAAGCAAATTACCCTAAAGTTTTAAATAAATCTTTATGGTAATCAACAACATTTTGACAACTTATTACAGGTGTAAATTCCATATGAATGCCAAATTTAGCTCTCCATGGAGCAAAATGCGCAAAAATTTCTTTATCACTATGTGCTTTACATAAACAAACTACCCTACCTTCCCCTGGAGCATGAACTCTAAATAACATCTCAAAATTGTCTGTTTTATCTGATTTCGCAATTTCACCGTTATCCCAGGCCTCCACAAATAATTGATAAGCTTTTACTTGATTCTCAATATCTGGGAATTGGCAGTCAGCAAGAAATAATTGCATTGGAGTATTCTTAAGATTTTACTTATTATCGCTCAAATTGTTATTTATTAATAGTACTGTTTGAATTTGAAGATTAGAAAAAAATATTTTTCTAAATAAAGTGAGAGGAAAGGGTCTCAAGAAATTTCCCAATATCTTTTTTATATAAACTATCTGTGATTTTTAAAGAGAATAATTCATAATCATTTATATCTTTTTTTTTATCAAAATTAATATTTCCCTTTAATGAAATATTTTTCATGATTGTATTGATCACTATTTAAAATTTAAACAAATTTAATTAAAAGGCAAATTTCTTTACAATATGTTTTTTATGAGAGAAATTTCTAATGTTATTAGTAAATAATTAATTTATTTAATTTAAGAATTAATTAATTTTCCTAGAATATATAAAAAAACATTAGTTAAAGAAAAAATTACAGTTAATAGTGATGCAATTACTGGTAACAAATTGAACCATAATTGCGAAGTTGTCATTTTTGATTCAATGGGAAGAAAATTTGTTCTTTTTTTTATTCTTATTTGCAACCAGAAAACAGATAATGGATAAATTATTCTTGAAAAAGTAATTAATTTAGAAGGTAAAATACCTTTTTCTGAATAAAGAATAAATCCTGAAAAAAAGTATAACGTCCAAATTAGAACTCTTTGAATTAAAATAAATTTCTTGCTTTTGCCAGACACTATTAATTAATTAACTTTTATATTTTTAGTCATTTTATATCTTTCAAAAAAAAAGTTATTTATAATTACTTTTTCTTTACGTATAATTTTCCATTTATTTTTAAGAAATAATTCATAACTTATTAAACTTGCTTCAGTTGAAAGAGAATCTAAACCTTCTTTTTTAGCTTCATCTTCTAATTTATGAAGTAACTTGGAGCCGCAACCTTTTCTTTGGAATTTGCCTTTACAGTAAAATAACGCAATTCTATCGTGGGGATATCTTATCGCAAAAGCAATAATTTTTTCTTTTTTACTTAGAAGCCACCCTTTCCCTTTAGTTATTGACTTATCAAAATTTGGATTATTCCAAGCTTGGCTTGACCAGGCCCTTTTTTGCTCTTGACTGTAAATTTTTTCGTCTAAAGATTGAATAGAATCAAAATAAACCTTCTTTAATTCCAGTTGATCTTTAATAGTAATTTGTCTTAAATTCATAAACAAATCTTCTATTTATTATGCATAGTAAAAATATAGTCGCAATTGGTGGAGGAGGGTTTGGACGTTCTTTAGGTTCTCTTGAAATTGAAAAATATATAATTTCATTAATTAATAAAAAAAGACCAAAAATTTGCTTTATTCCAACAGCATCTGGTGATAATAGTTTGTACAAACTAAATTTTTATAGAGCATTTTCCAAACTTGATTGTATAACAAGTCATATTGATTTTTTCTCAAGAACAGAAAACTTAAAAGAAAAAGTTTTAACTCAAGACATCATTTATGTTGGCGGAGGAAATACAAAAAGTATGTTAGCAGTCTGGAAAGAATGGAATTTACATGAAATTTTGCGAAATGCTTATGAAAAAGGAATTGTAATGAGTGGTGTAAGTGCTGGAGCTATTTGTTGGTTTGAAAAAGGTATCACTGATTCTTATGCTGAAGAATTAGCTTTAATAGATTGTCTAGGAATCGTTAAAGGAATTGCTTGCCCGCATTTCGATGAAGAAAAAGAGAGGGAACCTTATGTTAATGATGTTATAAATAGAGAAATTATTAAATCTTGTATTTGTATAGAGGGAAATTGTGTTTTGCACATCAAAAATAATATTGATTATTCCTCTATAGATTTTGGTAATGGTAGAAAGTGTTTTAGAGTCTTTAAGGAAAAAAATACTTTAAAGAAAGAAATAATATAAAAAAATTATATGTATTTTAGATTTCTTCATTTTTTGAGATTGAAGTAAATTCAATCCCTTTGTATTTTACGAAAGATGCAGTCCAAACTTCTTTTGATAGATTGCCAAGATATTTTAGAAACTGTTGTGTGTCTCCGTCTCTTATCCATTCAGATTTAATGAATGGAAGCTCTTTCTGCATTCTTTTAGGATGCATATGAACGAGGAGCAAACCTTTTTCTTCAGAAGCTCTTTTTAAAGCACCTTCATCACTTCTTTGAAAAACTCTCATTAGAAGATTTAAAATTACCTCTTCTCCAAGTTTCTTGAAATTTTCTGATTCCTCTAAATTATCTTTAATTTCTTTACCTCCAAGAGGCATTGCTCGTACTAAGTTTTGCTCTATTAAAGCTATTGCAATTAGATAATCTTGGCTAGCCATATTCTAAAATAATACTTTTTTTGATATTCTAACCTCTCGAGTTCATGAAAATCTTTCATGGATTAAATATCTACGATAATAAGAAATTAAATAACTTATAAATTATTTCCCTATACAATTTATTCATTTTTTATTTAGGTTAATTAAATTATTGCAAAATCTGCAGAAGATAAAATTTATTTTTAAAGCTACATTTGAGATTCCCCCATGTTACTTGCTAACGGGTAAGAATAAAAAGACTTCTTCAAAAATAAGAATCGTAGCTGATGAGTGTTTTCGTTAATATGTTACAGGATAAAATTTGAATACTAAATAATGAACAACAATATAAGATTTGAATTGTCTTTTAAAAATATTTCTCAGTTAGAAAATAAACTTAATTTCTGCAAATTAAATAATATAAAAAATATTAATATTCCATGTAAAGGACTTATTAAGAAGGAATTATTTAATTCAACTATTAAATTTATATCTAAAAACTTCAATGAATTTAATGTAACCTATCACTATAGTCTTTATCATCAATATTCAAAAAATAAAGACGAATCATATCAGTATTTTATAGATTTTGTTAAAAATTCTCACATTAATAGAAATTATGAAATTTTACTTGTGTCGGGATCAAATAAGAAAAAAAACTTTGACTCAGTTGATGTTCTAGCTTATTTAAAAAAAGAAAAAGATTTAAAAGTTAAATTAGGTATAGCCTACAATCCGTACTTGAAGAAATATTATAATATTTCTTCAGAAAGAGAAAGGTTCGAAAGAAAATTTTCGACTGGATTAATAAATTCAATTTGGTTTCAATATGGTACAGATATTAAAGTTCTTCAGAATGAGTTGACTTATCTCAAGAAAATAACAAAAGATGAAAAATTAAATCTATTTGGAAGTTTATTTATTCCTTCTAAACAATTTATAGCGAGATTTAAATTTCGTCCTTGGAAAGAGGTATACATATCAGAAAAGTTTTTATTTTCCTTAGATAATTTTTTTAATTTTACTAGTGATTTAGTTAGTTTTTATAAAAATAATAATATTACTCCTGTAATTGAAACTGATTTTTCATCATCAGAGAAACTTGATTCTGTTTATACTTTTTTTAGAAAATAAAAGTTAATTTATTTCAATATTAATCCTATGAAAAGTGATGTTACATATGACTTATTAATAATAGGTGGAGGTATATCTGCGTGTGTTTTCGCTTCGAAGTATCTGAAAAATAATACTACAAAAAAAGTTGGATTAATTGAAATTGGTCGCGGACTTGGAGGGAGATCAAGTACGAGAATAAGCAAAAAATATAAAGGGTGGAAACTAAACCATGGTTCTCCAAATTTTAATATATCTAACAGTAAAAATAATCTTCTATTAAAAAGATATATTGATGAATTATTGGAAAATAAATATATAAAAATTGACGACTCAGACATATTTTTTCTAAATGAAGATTCTAATTTAGAAACCATTAAAATATCTGAATTTTCATGCGGGGTTAATTATCTTTCTTTAGATTCCATGAGTGAATTATCGAAAAAGATAATTGAGTCAAATAATTTAAAAGGGAAAATTGATTTTTTCTTTGAAACTTTAATAGTGGATATGAAGTTTAATGATAAGGAATGGTTAATAACATCAAAAAATGGCGATAAATTCAAGTCTAAATATCTAATTTGTTCAACTAATTTGTTGTTACACAAGAGGTCTTTAAAAATATTAAACGTAAATCAAATTCCATTAAGAAAAGCTATTCCAATTAATAATGATAAAAAAATAGATTTACTGTTAAATTTATTAGAAGAACAAACATTTATTCCTAGGTTAACTTTTTTAATTTATACAAATCAAAATTATAGTTATAAAGATTATTATTCTAAAAAACAAAGGTATTTTTATTTAAAAAATAATTTAGAAAAAAAATATAGATTTGAAAGAATTATTTTTCAGCTGCAAGACAATAATAAATTAGGAATTGTAGTACATTCAAAAAATCCAGAGTTAATTAATTCTTATACAAATGCAAAAGATGAAGAAGTTTTTAAACAAAAAATAATTACAAATTTCAATAAACTGTTTGAAGAGAATTCTGTAGTACATAAATTAACTTTTGATGAAAAAATATCTATTATGAAATGGAGAGCTTCACAGCCTTCTGGCCGTGCCATACCATTATCTTTACAATTTAGTAGAAAATATAGAATTGGATTTTGCGGAGACTGGTTTGAAGGAGATGGATTTGGTAGAATTGAAGGCTCAATTTTAAGTGCTTTAATATTAGGAAAAAAAATAAAAGACTTAATTAAATAATTTTTTCAGAATGTTATCTATATCAGTGTTTTTTTCAATAATGAATTTATTTGGATTATTTTTTAAGCTACTAGGTTTGAATTTTTCGTAATAAATGCTCCATGATTTTAAGAAATCATTCTCAGCTTGTTTTTTATCCTTCCCCCTGTCTTTTATATCTCTTTGGACAACTCTTTTCATGCACTCATTTTTTTTAGTTTTTATTTCTAAAAATATATAATCCTTATTGTTTAAAGTTTTTGAGAATTCTTTGGCAAATATACCCTCAACAATTAAAAAACTAATATTATTTGTTTCGTTTAGGATGTTTTGAATTGTTTTTTTTTCGAAATTATAATAACGATCACAGATTGAAATTCTATTCTTATAAATAAAATCAAAATCTTTTTTGAATAGTTTGTTATTAAAACTAATACTTCTATCAAAAAAACCTTCTACAAATTTTGTGAGTAATTTACTTATTAACCCTGTCTTATAGTAATTGTCGGTACTTAACACAATACCATTTTTATTTTTTTTAATTATTTGATTTGATAAAGTTGTTTTCCCGCTTCCGGAAGGTCCACTTATAAAAATAAGCTTCATTTTTATGATCTATTCTTTATTAAGATTTTAACTTTACTATTAATAAATACCTTTAAATTTTGAATTTAAATTTTATCTTTTTTTATTTTTAAAATAATTTTGAATACCATGTAATGGCTCTTAAGCTTGCAAAAATATTAAATGTGTGTCTTTATATAATTGTAAATAAATTATTTCTATTCAATTAGTTATAGTCTTGTTATTAAGTTCTCTAGAATTTGATAATATTAAATTGAAGAGCTAATTTTATTACTTATATATTGCAATGATTTCTAAATTTCTCAGCAAACTAAAATCAATTTTATTTAAAAGTGCAGCAACTCCTGAAACTCCTTTAAAGCAAGAAAAAAAAGCAGTAAAGTCTGCAAAAACAAAAACAAAAACAAAAAACAAAGCAGCAAATTCTAAGAAAAATATTGAAACTTTGACTACACTTCCAGGTGTTGGAGCAAAAAGCGCAAAAGCTTTGTATGAAGCTGGATTTAAAACAACAAAGGCAGTTATAGCTGCTGATGAAAAAGATCTTCTTGCTGTCTCAGGTGTTGGAATAAATCTTGTTAAGAAGCTTAAAAAGCTTAAATAGTTAAATTTTTTTAAACCTCTATTAATATTAATAATATTTAAAATTCACAAAAACTTTATAACTTCTAGGAGATTATCTTCTTCTTGCTTTTCTTCTCTGCTGTAATTTTCTTTTGTATTTTTCAATAGGGGTTTCATGATGCCTAAGTCTTTTTAAATCTGCAAAGATTCCAGATTTAGATACTTGTCTCTTAAATCTTCTAAGGGCAGATTCAATTCCCTCGTTCTCTCCTACTGTAACTTGTGTCAAAATTTTCTAAATAAAATTTATTCTAGCACCTTAACAGATATATTTAAACTTAAAAAGTCTAGTTATTCGTTGACGGTTAATTTGGCTAATTTTCAGCCCACTCCAAAAATCTTTTTTTATTACTTTTTATATCTTGTAATGATTCAAAATAATATTTTTCCCAATTATCTTTAGGCAGCCCAAGAAATAACATTAGGTTTAAAGGGTATTGATTGCTATCAGCACAATTTCTAAAATCATCTCTGAATAAAAAGATTTTCTTTTTTAAAGCAATTGCGATACCTAATTCAATCATTACCCCTTCATCTGGTGGATTTCCATTAACAATCGCAAAAATACAATCACATTCTTTTAAATCAAGGAAATTACTTCTTGCAACCTTATATGCCCACTCACTTTCTTGTTGTATTAATAGTTTTGCTCTCTCAAAAGGTTCAAATACTTCTACATTTAAATCATTGAAGATTTCAATAAATTCATGTAACAGGGTTTTAGTTTGTTTTGAAAATCCATATGGATTAGCCAAATATAATTTCTTTCTCAACTTAAACCTCTTTTTTTGATGTACTCTTCGCGGTCACTTTTTGAATTTAAAGTATTTTCCCAAGGGAAAACAATCCATTGGTTTTTTTTTGTTACATGTAATGTATTCCACCATGTAGGTTTTATTTTACTAAATAATACAAAAAACATTGCACCTTCAATATTCTTGAAGGTCGTCAATGTAATGCCTGTTTCATAAACATCATCTACTATTAGTGAATTCTTAATTGGTTCTGAAATTAATTCAATTTTTAATTTATGGCTTAGAGCTACAGCAAGACATAATCCGCCACGAGGAACTCCATATATTCCAGAAAATTCCTTAAACCTACATTTATTAGCTATTTGTCCAACGCTCTTATCAAATTCGCTCCAAGTAAAATAACTAATCATCTTAATTTTCGTTTTTTTCTGTCGGAGTAGCGTAATTTGAAGCAATTACACTTAAAAGTGCTACTACTTGCTCATTTGGACAATTAGTATTTTTTTTTAAATTTTCACATTCATTTATTATCTTGGCGTATGTATCCTCAACTATCCCGTTCATTTGATCGATACTAAAAGAATATGGTTTATTCATTTTTAAATTACTAGTTATTTTATTTTTACTTAAATATGCAACGAAGTAAATATTTTTTATATTTAAAGATAAAATTATTCCCACATGGGGTCATTTAATTTTTCATTTTTAAGTGAAGAGGGAACATAAGTATGTAAAGTTTCAATTTTTATAGCCCATTTTTTAGAGTTTCCCTTCAAACTTTCGCTTTCAATTAGGTTTTTTAGGGGAATCCTTTTTCTAACTTTAAGAAGTCCTAAACAAGCTTCCCAGGCTTCATGATTTTTATAAATATCTAACCAAAAATCAAAAATATTTTCCAAGATTTCTAAAGGGATATCAAATGGAATCCCGATTGAAGGTCTTTCCATTAAATAATTTTTGTTTTTTAGTTCATTTAATAAATTATTTACGTTTAAATTAATAGCTAAGAGAATATCTTTTGCTGATTCACTACCTATTAATTCTTTTCTATGACAATCTAAAAGATTATCATCTTCAAGGATATTTTCATCGCAATTTTTTATACCCACAATCCAAAACCCTTCTCCATTATTCACTCCACTAGCAAGAAATAGATATTGAGGTGAATTCTCCAAGATTTCAAGTTATTTTTTCCCATTTTTAACATTTTTTGCTTGATATGAAAATAATTTAGCTGAGCAATTAACAATATGAAGTCCTCGTAAAAATAATTTTGTTGTTATAGTTAGGTTTTGGAAAATGTTTGATTTAAGAGAACTAAAACTAATGTTTTTAGATCCTACCGATTTAATAATTAATAATATAAATAAATATCTTTATAGTAATAAAGCAATTAGAGTTATTTTTTCTTAGGAAATAATTTTCCTATTTTCTCCTTTTGCAAGTATTCCTTTTTAGTTCTTATTTTTTTATCTTCCAAGGATTCTTTATTGGTACTTACAGCATAAATAATATAGAAAATCATGCCAGTAAATATTAATCCTATAAAAATTATGAATATTCCTAAAGGTTGACTTGGACTGAAAATTTTAAGATCTAAAGCTGTATTTAGGGAAATTATCATTAAAAACCTTATTCCTTAAATAAATTTTATCGAAATCTAATTGATTTCCTCGTATCCAAAAAATGATGTATTGTCTGCATTTTTATACCCATTCGCGGCTTCCTGCGGATTTTGACTGTCAATTTTTCTTGCTTTGGCATGAATCATGTTGAATGGGAAAATCACAGCTCCTACAAAAAAATGAAGAATTAAGAAATCGGAAGGCAATCCATTTGTCCAATCAGGAAAAAATAGCAATGTCATCAATGAATCGTACATATTTGTAGTCAAATAAACCTCTGACTATTATTACTGAACTTATCGCAATACTTTTAATTATTAATAAATTGAAATTAAATTTCCTTTTAATAATTATTAGATTTAATTGAAAAGACAATTTTAAAATACTATTATATTTCTTATAAACTAATTGTTAATAGCTATTGTTGAAATTATTTTTTGTCTTACTTTTATTTATAATTATTCAATTAAAACCTGCAATAAGTTTAGCTTTTGATGTGTCTGATCCTAGTGTTAGTTTGCTACAAAATAGGATCTCTAATAATTTCTCTAAGAAATATTGCAATGCTATCCAAAATGGTCTTTCTAAAGATGAAGCAATGAAATCAGCCATTGTAAAAACTGAAAATATTATATCTTTCTCTTACAATCCTCAGAAAAAATGGATTGAGAAAAGTGACTTGGCAAATCAAATTTCATTGCAAGTAGTAAATGATTGCGGATGGTCGTTTGGATTAATTGGAAAGGAGGGAGTTGATTATTTTAAATCATATTTTTTAGAAATTTACGAAAAAACTACTCCTGACAAAAACTTTTCAAGATAGATTAGGTTAATGAATAATATTTCCGACAAATTAGTATTGACTATAATTTTGATTACTATTCTTTTTGTATTTGGATTGATTTTTTCAGTAAAGTCTCCAGAGAGAAAGGTTATAGATTCACCAATAATGTGGAAAGATGATTATTCTAATATTTCGCTTTTTAAGAGCAATAATTTAAATTCAGAAAGAATAAGAATAATTTAATAAAAACATTCCTTACTAAAATAAAGGATCCTATTCAAAGATATACAAAAAAAATTTTTCGAAGATCAATCAATTTATCATTCATTGTTTAATTTAAGAATTTTAAAAGAACCGACGCTAGTTTTAAATCATCATCAAACCATGCTCGTATCGCCATAGCTCTTCGAGGATCATAAAAATTTTGTTTTCTGTACCAACTAAGAACTTCTAAATCTGATTTCATTCCATTACATGACAAACAACATGGTACGCAATTGCTTGTACTGCTAATCCCCCCTTTTGACATTGGGTGAAGGTGGTCGAGAGATTCTGAGGGTTTACCGCAATAAATACATTTATAATTAGTAAGTTTATTTAGTGACTCTCTCCAATTTTTATTGCTTATCTTGGGACAAAACTGATCAAGGTAAATTGCATCTTGTTTATGCATAAAATTCTTGATAATTTTTTCTGATAATAACAGTTTTTTTTAAAGTATGATTGAAAAAGACAAGATAAGACTTCTTAATGCAAATGTTTCTTATGAAAAGAATAATTTTCACTTATTAATGCAAAGGGCAATTTATAGTTAATGCTTTATTTATTAACAACATTATTAGGAAATTTTGATCATTCTTTATTTAAAAGTATTTTTATCTTTTTGATATCTTTTTTTTCTAATACGTTCTCAGCGATTTCTGGAGGAGGAGCAGGATTATTACAATTGCCGGCATTGATTTTATCTGGAGTTCCTTATTATCAGGCTCTGGCTAGTCATAAATTAGCAACAGTAGCACTAGGAATAGGGGGTTCCTTAAGAAATTACAAATCTTTAGGTAATGATATAAGTGTTGCTTGGCAAGTTTTAATTTTTGGATTGCCAGGAGTAATTTTTGGGGCTTCTGTAGTTGAATATTTATCAGAAAAGTATTTGTATTTAATTTTAGGAATAATATCTATATTATTAGCTTTTTACTCATTCCTTAAACCAGATTTAGGGTTATCATCTGGTAAAAAAAAGCTTAATTTTGTTCATAAAATTAGATTTTTAATTTTTATTTTTCTTATAGGTATATTAAATGGTTCTATTTCTTCAGGAACTGGATTGCTAGTAACAATACTATTAATAAAAACTTTTGAAATGGATTTTCTTCGAGCCATAAGTATGACATTTTTTACTGTTGGTATTTTTTGGAATTTTGTCGGAGCAGTATTTTTGGCAAGAATAGGATCGGTTCCATTCAATTTATTGATAGTTTTAATAATTGGTTCTTTTACAGGAGGATTTTTCGGAGCTCACCTTTCAAAATTAAATGGGAATATACTTATTAAGAAAACTTTTATAACAGTTTGTATTTTAGTTGGTACTAGCTTATTGATTAAATCAATAAAAAGCTTTTTATAAAATTATTGGAGGATAGCAACATACTTTAGTAAAAAATTCTAAAGAATGATTATAAAATAAAATTAATTTTTATCTTTATTCTTTATCAAAGAGGGGGTTAATGAATTACTCGTTTTATTTAATAATACTTTTAGACCTTATTTAAAAACCATAAAAAAAGGCCTCACAAATGTGGGGCCGGGTGATGGGGAACTCTATTTTTAAATCAATTTCTAAAAAAATGCAACCCCCTATCTATAGCGCTATATAAACTATCCTATTACACTACAGATAGTGCTTAAATGTTTTTCTTGCATGTTTATTTATAAATTCTGAAATAATTTTGCAATTTTGAAGTTGATGAGTAAAAAACTTATTTCATGATTTCAAGTGTTTTGGTAAATTCACTTGTTAAAAATATCATGCGCTGTATCATTCATAAGGAATTAACTAGTAAAGAATCTTTAATGATTGAATTAACTTTACTTACTCTTTTGAACTATGTTGGGGATAATTTCTGTCAATATAGAAATCTAGGTCATGATAACTATAAAGCTTTACTTCTTTCTTATAGTGATGCAAGTGATAAATTTGGAACATTCAAGGTTAAAAAGGTTATTGAAAATTCAGAAAATTTAAAAGTTGCTGCTATTACTATGGCTGCAATTAAGTGTCCTCAACATATAATTAGATAATGAAGTTTGAATTAAAAACTGAAAATGAAAATTATTCAAAATCATTTTCACAATTTTGTGGGATAGTTTTTTTTCTCTCTTTAATAATTATCCTTTCTGATGTTGCACTCAAATTAGGAATCATATCTAGAAATCATGAAATTGACTTTAACTGTAGAATTTTATCAGTTGAAAAATCTAAAACTCATTTTAAAAAATTATCTAGGCTTTCTAATCTTAAAAGTAAACAACAAATTTGGGAATTATGTAGGGAAGTTATTTAATAATATTTAGCTAGATGCTGATGAATAGAATCTTAAAGCAAATAACCAAAACTTTCTTGAAGTAATAAGAAATACAGTAGCAACAATTATTTCAAGCAATATTTTCCATAATTGAGAAATACCTAGAAAAACTTCAGAAGGAATTGTAGTTATAAAAGCAATAGGAATGAAAACACTAAAAAAAATTCTTAAAGAAAATGAAAATGAATTTAGAGGAAATCTTCCAATATAAAGGAATGATCTTAATACTTCTATTGCATTCCAAGTCTTAACAAACCAAATAGTAGTGGTAGAGATAAAAAACCATAAGCTATATAAAATACAAATCGAGCAGATGATCGTAATCAAGGATAGAGTAAGAAAACTAAAATTTAAATTGATTTGATTTATACTTATGCAGAAGAACGACAATAAAAATCCTAGCATTATTTCTAAAAATCCAGATGGATTTATTTTTTTTAATGAAATAAAAAATTGACTATCAATAGGTTTTAAAAGTACGTAGTCTAATGTTCCTTCTCTTATATGTTTAACTATTTCTGTAAGATTAGGATTGAACCATGTATTTGTTATTCCATTCAATATTGTATAAATAGATTGGATTATTAATGCCTGTTCAAATTTCCACCCTCCAATATATCCATTATTTTGAAAGAAAATAGATAATAGAAAAATACTCCCTAATAAACTTAAAATTGCAGTAATTAAATCAATTAATATATTTGTCTTATACTCCAATTCAGAAGCTAAGGAAGTATGTAAGAATTTTTTATAAACTATTAGATATTTTCTTAAATTCATGACCCCATTGCGGTATATTTTTTCGTTCCTTCAGACCAGATTTTCTTAAATAATGGGAAAAGTAAAAAAATCCATAAAACTTGCATACTTAAGCCTCCACTAATATTTGTTTCATTACCTGACAGTAAGTTCGCAGGGAAATCAATTAGATACGGAAAAGGAGTCAAATAAATCCAAGATTTAACATATGTAGGAAATGAAACTACTGGTGCTAAAAGACCTGAGAGAAATAAAGTTGGAATGAATAACAATCTTTCTATCGATGATGCTTTCTCTGTCCAGAAACATAGACATGCAATTATTGACTGCATTAAAAATTGAATCATGAAGGATAAGAAAGTAGATACTATTGATAAGATTAAAATGCCTAAATTTGGTATCCATATACTTTCTTGATTAAAAATAAAAAAGAAAAATGCGATTATTAGTGCGAAAGGAAATCTTGTTATTTGTTCAGCGAGATGTTGTGCAAAATATCTGAAAAATGGATTTAAAGGTTGGATCAAATACGGAGATACTTTCCCCATAAGAGAATCCTCTTCAAAACTAAATACAACCCAAACTACAGAAAACTGTCTTACAAAAAAAGCACATAAGAAATACCTAGAAAGCATAACATCACTGATGTTTATGGATTCATTTAGATTATTATTTGTCCATATGTTTAACATGAAAAAAGGAATAATCCCTGAAATTGCCCATAGTGCAATTTCTACTCTATATTCCAACATGTTTGAATATTGGACTTTTAATAAGGTGAGTATTTTACGGTTAATCAAATTAGATCTCATAATCTTTTTTGATTAAAACCTTCCCAATAACTTCATCTATAGGTGGTTCATTTATAAAAAGGTCTACAATATCAAAATTATTTAGGATAGTTTTTAATGAAGAGGAAATAGAGTTGTTTTCAATTTTTATAGTGATTTCATTCTTTATTTTAGTTTTAACGGTAAAACCGCAATTTTCTAATTTAATTGCATCATCTTCCGAGCGACAAACTATTAATATTTCTTTAACAGGACAAAGTTTTTTTAATAATTGGTCAAGTTTTCCATCATATGATATCGCCCCTTCGTGCACACATATAACTCTCTTGCATAGCGATGTAATATCTTTCATGTAATGACTAGTTAGGCATATCGTTGCATTTGTTTCCTTATTATATTTTTGAAGGAATTTTCTCAAATTTCTCTGTGCATTAATATCTAATCCAAGTGTCGGCTCGTCTAGAAATAGAATATTTGGTTCATGAATCAAAGCTGCTAGTAATTCTGATTTCATACGCTGACCTAGTGAAAGTTTTCTAACAGGTATGAATAGCTCTTTATCAATTTCAAGCATTTCCGATAGTTTTTTTATTCTCTTTTTAGCTTCGAACTTATCTAAGTCATATATTGATGCATTCAAATAGAATGATTCAATCGGCGGAAGATCCCAAATAAGTTGTTGCTTTTGTCCCATTATTAAGGTGATATTCTTTAGGAAATTTTCTTTTCTCCTGAAAGGTAAGTGGCCTGAAACCAAAATCGAACCTTCACTTGGATAAATTAAGCCACAAAGCATTTTTAATATTGTTGTTTTACCAGCTCCATTAGCACCTAGAAAACCTACTATTTCTCCTTCTTTAATTTCAAAACTTATATCTTTTATAACTGTTAAACTTTTTGTTTGTCTTCTTAAAAAATGTTTTATTGTTCCCTTTAAGCTTGGTTCTTTGGAAGAGATATCAAATGACTTAGATAAATTTCTTACATCTATAATATTTTGTACCATTTAATTTTTAATTACTGAAATTTTATATTTAAATAGTTTGTTAGTTTTATTTTAGAAAATTTTTTAACCAATTAAAAAATATCTTTAAACGATACAACCAGCCATATAAAAAAATTAATTGGATTAAGTAACTCGCTCACCTTATTTTTATTTTCATAATTTAAACTTCTTAAAAAATCAAATATAAAATTACTATTTTCTTTTTTATCATTATTTTTTTTAATTACATTACCATTTTCGTCGAGAAGATCAATTTCATCCTCAAAAAACCATTGCTCTTTTCCATTAGATAATTCCAAGACAACTCCAATACCTTTGCCATCAGTTATTCTGAAATCACTTATCTTACCCAATGAAGAAATATTTATTGCATCAATAGTTTCTTGGGTAAGCCTATCTTTAGATAGTTCTAGGTTAACTTGAACAGAATTTCCTATTTTAACCTTATCTAAAATTGACATTTTTTTAGGTTATTATACTTAGTGATAAAGGATTTATGCGTTTAATTTAGAATTATTGATTTAATTCAATAATTATGATTTTTTGAAAACCGCTTCAAGGATTCTCTTTATTGAAATTGTTAATACTCTCAAAAATACAAAAAACAGACCTAACCAACCTAATATCACAGCTATTGATAACATGCTCGAGCCAAGATCACGCTGCAGCAAATTTTGCATATAATTTTTTGTAAATTAGATAGCTTTTACTCTACTTTATTAAATTACTTATTAAAAATGTAAATGTTTATAATTCAGATTTTTTCAAATTCTTTTTATTGGTGTATTTAATAGATATGATTTGTAAGCTAGAATTTATATAGAAAATTAATTTAATATTTTGGACCTACCTTTGAATTCGTACATTGGAATACTTTTTATCATTACTGGCCTAATAGTTAGAGTAGACTTGAAATTCTCTTTTCAAAGAGATCTCAAATAATTTTTTATAAACTCTTTTTAGTAAAGACTTCATAATTTTTATTTTTATAATTGCTGTAACTATTGCAAATACTAAAAAAACGGTCTGAAAAATGCTTTTAAATGGTGGCGGGGGGGAGATTTGAACTTCCGACCTTCGGGTTATGAGCCCGACGAGCTACCAGACTGCTCTACCCCGCGGCACATATATAGCATACATGTGAAAGGGTTATTTTTCCTTTTTATTTAGGATTCTTGGAATTTTAATTTACCTTTGACTTCAAGTCTTACGCCTTCAGAAAAATTAAATACCTTTTCTTCGATGTCTTGAATTCTTAAGTCAGATATCCACTCTAACTGTTTTAGTAAGTGAAGACTAACTGCATGCTTTGCTCTTTTTGAACCGTCTTCTACTTTTAAAGCTATTCCTATCCCTTCATTTACCTTACATAGACACTGTATTCCCTCGGCGCCACCTTTACCTATAACTTTCCCATGAGAAGCTTTAATTATTTCTGTATCAAATTTATTGTTGTCACTTATCATTGTTGGGTTTATTGTCATTGCTCTACTGATTTGTTCTAATTCAGCATTTTCGGAACTGCTTAAAAGTGAATATAACCTCGACATTTCTAAAAGTTTTAAATAAAGAGTAGGGGCACCACAATCATCGCGTTCTGCGTTAATTTCAGATGACGGGATTTCTAGTAATTCAGAGATGATTCTGAATATTTCGATTTGAAGTGGATGATCCCCCTTTAAGTAACTATCCAATGGCCAATCCATTTTTTTGCATGTAGCTAAAAAAGCAGCATGTTTACCCGAACAATTATGTTCTAATGGACTTGTATTAAGCTTTGGACATTTCAGATTATTGATGTCAATGTCATACTCCCATAAAATTTTGAAGGCTTCCCTCGTATGAAGTTTTGAACCACTATGAGATCCGCATGCTAAAGCAATTGATTTTGATTCATTATTGATTTTTGATGCAGCTCCACTACTAACGAAAGGTATCGCTTGAAAAGGTTTTAGTGCTGACCTTATGAAACTTTTATATTCTGGATTTCCTGCACACATTAAAACCCTCCCTTTTCTGTCAGTAATAACAGCATGAATTTTATGGCTTGACTCAATATTTGATCCTCTTATTAATGTTGCTTGTAAAGGAGGATTATTAGAAGTGTAGAGGTTTTTAAAATTTGAACTCATTTAGAAATTGTTATACTGAAAAATCAAAATGCCAGACAAAACTAAGATTGAAATAATAGAGAGAATTTGTATTAAATTTTTTAGGATAGGCTTTACTTCAATTGAGGCAATAAGTGATTCTTTCTCTTTCAAAACTAATGGCTTTTCCCATACTTGACCGTCATACCAGCCAGATTCTTCGTATTCAATTTTTTCAGATATTAATCTATTAAATATATGATTCCAACCTAAATATAGCCTTATTGAAATTAAAAAAGGTATTGATAAGCTGCTAAAAAAACTTAATAAAATGTACCTTAAAAGGGATGTTTTAAAATAGATACTTCCTGAAGAAATGACCAGAAATAGAACAAAGGCTGCTAACCAGAATTTTATCAAAATAAAAATAAGTGACTTTTTTGTTTTTGGCCAAGAAAAAATTTTAGATTTTGATAATTCTATGAATTCATTTGTAGGTTGTTGCTCTCGAGGTACAGGACATTTAGATTCTTTCATAAGCGGACATTAAGGAAATATAAAATTATCTCCATTACTCCAGAATGATTCAAGGTCATAATATTTTCTTATTTCTGGTTGAAATATATTTACAATTAAATCACCATAATCAAGTAATGCCCATTTCGCTTCATTAATCCCTTCTTTTCTTATAGGTTCAATTTTAGCCTTCTCTCTAAGCTCTCCCTCAACAGAATTAGTTATAGATCTAACTTGTACATCAGATAACCCTTCTGCAATCAAAATCCATTCACTTATAAAAGATACTTTGTCAATTTTTATGAGTTTTATGTCTTTTGCCTTTTTTTCATCACATGCTTTAGCTGCCATTAAAACCAAACTTTTATTGTCCATAAACATTTTCGCTTGAAACTGATTTCTCCGAACCCTCTTGCTGAGATAATTCTGATCTTGCTTTTTCTGCACTTTTTCTTAGCGCATCTAATCTATCTTCAAAGAAACTTCTTTTTTTCTTTTTTCGTGACTTTTCAATTAATTCCTTTAATGCTCCTCCAAGACTTTTATAAGCATTTGGAATGCTGTATCCAAATCTACAAGCAAGATCTATAGCTCTTTCATCTGCATAAATAGCATCTTGAAGCTTTTTTTCAGAATTATTTTTTAAATATAATCTATATCCTGCGAAACTTGACAAACCAAGTGCAAGTAGTAATAGTAAACCATCTTGTACCCACAGCTCTCCTATCGCGCCTCCAAGTCCTATGGCAAGAGCTGCCATTTCCCATCCATCTCTGGGAATTGTGTCATTTTGAATTTTCCCTACCTCGTGCCAAAATAATAAATTTCTATGGTCAATAGCAAAGTTATCCCATTCATCTAAATCTATTTGAATTTCTACTTCGTCACGACCGATTTCTTCTAGTGTAATTAAAGGTGGATCTATAGCCGCAGCAGCTTCAACAAATACCCAACTTTCATTCTCTGGAGGCAACAAACTTTTAAGTCGCTGAAGTTCGCTCATAAAAAATTAATTTCTTTCAATACTATAGAAACAAATGTTGCTTTTCAAGTAACTTGATTAACATCTGATGATTTATAAGTAGCATGAGATAAATGAACTTTTAAATTATGCCTCAAAGAGGTGATCTCAAAAAAATACTTATTCTGGGTTCGGGACCGATTGTTATAGGGCAAGCATGTGAATTTGATTACTCTGGTACTCAAGCTTGTAAAGCATTAAGAAATGTTGGTTATGAAATTGTTTTGATAAATTCAAATCCAGCATCAATAATGACTGATCCTGATATCGCAAGCAAAACATATATTGAACCATTGACTCCCGAAATAGTTTCTCAGATCATTCTAAGAGAAAAACCTGATGCGATTCTTCCCACTATGGGAGGTCAAACCGCTTTGAATCTTGCGGTTAAATTATCAGAGTCAGATTTTTTAAAACAAAATAATATTGAATTAATTGGAGCTGATTTGAGAGCTATTAATAAAGCTGAAGATAGGAAATTATTTAAAGAATCGATGGAGAAAATAAATGTAAAAGTTTGTCCATCTGGTATTGCATCTAACCTAGATGAAGCTAGGGAGGTATCAAAAAAAATTAGTTCCTATCCTCTAATAATAAGGCCTGCATTCACTTTAGGTGGAGTAGGGGGTGGAATTGCTTTTAACCTTGAAGAATTTGTCGAGTTGTGTAAATCAGGTTTAGAGGAAAGTCCAAGTAATCAAATATTAATTGAAAAATCACTTATTGGCTGGAAGGAGTTTGAACTAGAGGTAATGAGAGATACTGCTGACAATGTTGTAATAGTTTGCAGTATTGAAAATTTAGACCCAATGGGTGTCCACACTGGAGATTCGATTACTGTAGCCCCTGCACAGACCCTAACAGATAAGGAGTATCAGAGGTTGCGCGATTTGTCATTAAAGATTATTAGAGAGGTGGGAGTTGAAACAGGAGGGAGTAATATTCAATTTGCAATAAATCCAGCTAATGGAGAAGTAATTGTTATAGAAATGAATCCTCGTGTCAGTAGATCCTCTGCTTTGGCAAGTAAAGCAACTGGATTTCCCATAGCTAAGATTGCAGCTTTATTATCTGTTGGCTATACACTTGATGAGATTATTAATGACATTACAAAAAAAACACCTGCATGTTTTGAGCCATCAATTGATTATGTAGTTACTAAGATCCCAAGATTTGCTTTTGAAAAGTTTAAAGGCTCATCTAATACTTTAAGCACTGCTATGAAATCTGTTGGTGAGTCAATGGCAATAGGTCGTTCTTTTGAAGAATCATTTCAGAAAGCATTAAGGTCATTAGAAGTAGGTGTTTTTGGATGGGAATGTGATTCACAAGATGAATTTAAAAATGAGAGTCAAATTAAAAATAGTTTAAGAAACCCTACATCTGAAAGAATTCTCCTAATTAAAAAAGCTATGCAGCTTGGGAAAACTAATAATTATATTCAAGAAGTTACAAATATAGATTTATGGTTTATCGAAAAATTACGTAATATCTTTAATTTTGAAATTGATTTTTTGAAAGATAAGGAACTTTACACTTTAGATAGGGATTTGATGTTACATGCGAAACAATTAGGCTTTTCAGATCAACAGATAGCAAAGTTAACTAATTCTGAGTTTTTTGAAGTAAGAAGATATAGAAAAAATCTTAATATAATTCCAATTTATAAAACTGTTGATACTTGTTCAGCAGAATTCTCATCCTCAACTCCCTATCATTATTCAACTTATGAAGAATCTTTCATTAATTTTAATTCTCATATTTTTGATAACGAGATATCAGAAAATAGTAAATCAAAAAAAATTATGATTTTAGGAGGAGGTCCAAACAGAATTGGTCAGGGAATAGAATTTGATTACTGTTGTTGTCATGCATCATATCAAGCTTCTACAAATGGTTATAAAACAATAATGGTTAATAGTAATCCTGAAACTGTATCAACAGATTATGATACTAGCGATATTTTATATTTTGAGCCTGTAACTTTAGAGGATGTTCTTAACATAATAGAAGCTGAAAATCCTAATGGTTTGATTGTCCAATTTGGAGGTCAAACTCCACTGAAATTATCATTACCTTTATTTGAATGGCTTAAATCTAATGATGGGATCAAAACTGGATCAAAAATTCTTGGGACTTCTCCAATATCTATCGATTTAGCAGAAGATAGAGAGGAATTTACAAAAATTCTTGAAGAATTAAATATTAGACAACCTTTAAACGGTATTGCTCGTAATCAAAATGAAGCAGAAATAGTAGCAAAAAATATTGGATTCCCCTTGGTTGTAAGACCCTCTTATGTTTTAGGTGGAAGGGCAATGGAAATTGTTAAAGATGAGAATGAATTATCGAGATACATTTCTGAAGCAGTTAAGGTATCACCTGATCATCCAATCCTTCTTGATCAATATTTGAATAATGCAATTGAGATAGATGTTGATGCTTTATGCGATTCAGAGGGTTCGGTTGTAATTGCTGGCTTAATGGAACATGTGGAACCTGCGGGAATTCATTCAGGAGATTCAGCTTGTTGCTTACCTTCCATTTCTCTTTCAACATCCACAATAGAAAATGTAAGAAACTGGACTAAATTAATTGCACAAAGATTAAATGTTGTTGGTTTAATTAATTTGCAATTTGCAGTAATAAATACAAATGATGAAGAAAATAAATTATTTATTCTCGAAGCAAATCCAAGAGCTTCCAGGACAGTTCCATTTGTTTCAAAAGCCATAGGTAAACCAGTTGCAAAATTAGCTACTCAGTTAATGCAAGGTTTTACATTAGAAGATCTTAATTTCACAGAAGAATTTTCTCCAAAATATCAGGCAGTAAAAGAGGCCGTTTTACCTTTTAAAAGATTTCCTGGATCTGATACATTACTTGGTCCTGAAATGAGATCTACTGGTGAAGTAATGGGTTTAGCAAAAGATTTTGGAATTGCCTATGCCAAGTCGGAATTAGCAGCAGGTAATGGTGTTCCTTCAGAAGGAGTTGCTTTTTTATCTACAAATGATTTAGATAAAAAAAATCTTGAGGAAGTAGCTAAAGAACTTTTGATTTTAGGATTTAAATTAATCGCAACAAAAGGTACAGCTGCATATTTGGTGAATTTAGGAATTAAAGTTGAAGATGTGCTAAAAGTTCATGAAGGAAGACCAAATATTGAGGACCTAATTCGTTCGGGACTTGTTCAATTAATAATTAATACTCCAATTGGCTCACAGGCTCTTCATGATGATGCTTATTTAAGACGTGCCGCTTTAGAATATAATATTCCAACTTTTACAACTATTCCCGGTGCCAAAGCCGCCATAAAAGCAATTAAGGCTTTGCAAAATTATAAAATTGATACTTACTCTTTACAAGAAATCCATAATTATTAAATTTTTACTCTATATTTTTTAATTTCTCTTTCAATTGATTTGCTAAAAAGTTTCGACTAATTGAAAGTAATTTCAATGTGTCCTCATGCATTTTTAGTTGTGTTTCCGCTATTTGTAATCCTTTTATAGATTCTTTTATGTCTTTAGAAAGATCATTTATCAGATACTCTTTCCCTTCAAATGTTAAAACTGGGTTACCAGATTCATTTGTGTTTTCACTCATTGATTTTACTTATATTAAATAAATTAAATTATACTTTGTTAATCAATTGTTTTTCACATAATTCTTTATAAATTCCAGGTTTATTAATTAAATCAATGTGTTTCCCAACTTCAATAATTTCACCTTTATCGAAAACAACTATTTTATTGGCCTCTTGAGTAGTGGCTAATCTATGAGCAATTACAATAACTGTCCTATCTTTCATAGCTCTATTAAGTCCTTTTTGTACTTCAGATTCTGATTCTGCATCTAACGCACTTGTGGCCTCATCTAAAAGAAGAATTGAGGGGTTCCCGAGTATCGCTCTTGCAATTGCTATCCTCTGGATCTGACCACCTGAGAAATTTGATCCTCTTTCAGTTATCTCAGTTTCATATTTCTCTGGGAGCTTTTGAATGAAGTCGTGAGCGTTTGCTTTTCTTGCTGATTCTATAACTTCTTCTTTGGTGAAATTTCTTCCCATTCTTATTACATCAATAATTGTTCCTGAAAACAAAAAAGGCTGTTGTTGTACTAATGCAATGTTTTTTCTAATATCTTTTGTATTTAATACTTTGAGATTTTTATCATCTATAAAAATGTCTCCATTATTTGGAGTTATAAACTTTAATATCAAAGCCAACATTGTACTTTTACCAGCTCCAGAAGCTCCTACAAATGCTGTAACTTCTCCCCTTTTTATTTCTATATTGATATTTTTAAGTACTTGATTATCTTTTTTGTAAGCGAAATTCACTTTCTTGAAACTAATTTTGCCTTCTAAATTGGATATCGTTTTTAAATTTTTTTTATCATCTTCGACGGGTTCTTGATTTATGTTTTTCAACCTTTTTATTGAGGCTTCTGCCTGTTTATAGTCATTAAAATTTGTACTTACATGGCTTATTGGATCAATAAGCATTAATATTGCTGCAAAAAAACTACTAAATTCTTGACTTGTTAGAAGGCCTAAATTGATTCTTGCGGCTCCTAAACCTAATATTGCTAATATTCCAAATGCTTCAACAAATCCTACAACTGGATGTTGAAATGCAAGTAGTTTTAATGTTTTATATTTTGCTTTTTTATTTGTACTTAATCTTTTATAAAATTTTTTCTCAATCCAATTTTCTGCAGCAAAAGCTCTTATCGTGGACATTCCATTTATAGATTCACCTATTAAACCTGCTAAATTACTTGTTGATTCTTGACTTTTTTCAGATGCTATTAAAACTCTTCTTCCAAAACTGTTAACTGAAAGAATAATCAATGGTGCCAAAACGAATGTTGATACTGTTAGTGACCAGTCTAAATAAAACATGTAAATTATTACCGCTAACAACTGTAAAGTGCATGGAATAGTATCTTGAGCTGTTTTATAAATTACTTCGCTTACCCTGTCTGCATCTTCAGTAAGTCTATATGTGATATCCCCGGCTGAAATATTTTCAATAGAATTCATCTTTATTTTTTGAATTCTGCTAAATAAATTTCCTCTCATCACTTCACTAATTTCTAAAGATGGTTTTGCTATGTATACATCTTGTCCAAATTGAGCAGTTTTCTGAACTAAAAATACAAATAAAGACTTAACTATAATGTTAGAAACTTTTGAGAGGTCACCAGATCCAATTGCGGGGATTAAGTTTCCAGCAAAATAAGCTAGTAAAGGCCAACAAGCTACATAAATAATCATGCATATAAAACCTTTAATAAACCTATTAGAATAAGGTCTGACTGGTGGAATTAGTCTCAAGATATTATATATTTAATTGTTTATCCTACTTTATCAATATCTTTGGGTTTAAAAAACAATGAAATTGGATCAATTTTTAAAATGGAAAAATTTGGTCTCTTCTGGTGGAGAAGCAAAAATTTTTATTAAGTCAGGTTCTGTCAAAGTTAATGGTGTAATAGAAACTAGGAGAGGAAGAAAGTTAAATAAGGGAGATAAAGTTATATTTCTAAAAAATGAATTATTTTTCGAATAATTGGCCTATTAAACTCAATTTATATTAATATAATTTTCTTGGAGATAGTATTTTGAGAAAATCTGTTATTGCTGGTAATTGGAAAATGCACATGACTTGTGCTGAAGCTAAGTCCTATTTAGAAGAGTTTATCCCTTTAATAAAAAACATAAATAAAGATCGTAAGGTTGTTATTGCGCCACCTTTTACAGCTATTTCAACCTTTTCTGGTCATTCTGATTTTGATTATTTAGATATTTCTAGTCAAAATATTCATTGGGAAGATCAAGGAGCATTTACTGCAGAAATTTCCCCCAAAATGCTTCTTGAACATGGCGTCTCATATGCAATAGTTGGTCACAGTGAACCAAGGAAGTATTTTAGTGAAAGTGACGAACAAATTAATAAAAGAGCAGTTTTTGCTCAATCTAGTGGACTTACTCCAATAGTTTGTGTTGGAGAAACACTAGAACAAAGAGAGAGAGGAGAAGCTGATAGAGTTATTACTAGACAGGTTGAACAAGGATTAGAAAATACAGATCCATCAAATTTAATTGTTGCCTATGAACCAATATGGGCTATTGGTACAGGTAAAACATGTGAAGCTAAAGAAGCTAACAAGATATGTTCTTTGATTCGTAAATTAATTGGTTTTGATGATGTGATTATTCAATATGGAGGATCTGTTAAACCTAATAATATTGACGAAATAATGTCAATGAATGATATAGATGGGGTGTTAGTCGGAGGTGCTTCATTAGATCCGAAAAGTTTTGCAAGAATTGCCAATTATCAATAAGACAGATCCATGGCCAAAAGGCTGGGGACAAAAAACTTCAATTATGGGGGTTATTAATTTAACTCCTGATTCATTTAGTGATGGTGGAGAATTTAATTCTTCAAAAAAGGTTTTAGATCAAGTAAATCATTTCTTGAGCAATGGTGTTGATGTTATTGATCTTGGTGCTCAAAGTACGAGACCAGGGGCTGAAGAAGTTGGATCTAGTATAGAAATAAAAAGATTGATCCCATATCTAAAATTAATAAAATCTGAATTTCCAAATGTTTTAATTTCTATTGATACTTTTAATTCTGAAGTGGCTTACGAAGCTCTTTTAAATGGTGCTAATTGGATAAATGATGTCACTGGAGGAAGAAGAGATATAAAAATTTTGGAGGTTGTATCAAAATTCAACTGTCCATTCGTCATAACTCATAGTCGTGGTAATAGTCAAAATATGAATGAACTCTCTAATTACCAAAATATATTGAGCGATGTTAAGTTCTCGCTTGATAATTTAATACAGAATGCTTTAGAAAAAAATATATCTGAAAGAAATATAATAGTGGATCCTGGAATTGGTTTTTCAAAGGATATCATTCATAATTTGGAAATCTTGAGAAACTTAGATGTATTTAAAAAATGGAATTTGCCAATTTTGATAGGTGCATCTAGGAAGAGATTTATAGGAGAAATTTTGAATGAGAAAAATCCAAAAGAAAGGGATATAGGAACACTTGCAATAAGTTGCATATGTTCTCAATTTAATATTGATATTGTGAGAGTTCACAACGTCAAATTAAATTATCAAATCTTGAAAGTAGCTGATAGGATTTACAGAAAGTAAAAAATTTATTATTCTTTAACGCCTTCTATTTTATCCTCTACCTCTTGATATAGTTCTTTCAACTGTTCTATATTTTCATCTGAAGTTTCCCAATATCCCCTACCATTAACTTCTAGCAATGTTCCGACAATTCTTCTGAAACTATTAGGATTAAGATCCATTAATCTTTTCCTCATCTCTTCGTCATTTATAAATGTTTCATTAGTTTCTTCATATACAAAATTATCTACTTGACCACTTGTCGCACTCCAACCAAGAGTGTAATTAAGTCTGTTAGAAAGTTCTCTAACTCCTTCGTAGCCAGATTTGAGCATACCTTCATACCACTTAGGATTTAAAAGTTTTGTTCTTGAGTCTAATCTGATAGTTTCTCCAAGTGTTCTAACTTGAGCATTAGAAGTGGTAGTGTCTGCTATGTAGCTACTTGGTTCTTTTCCGTCATCTCTTAATGTCTTGATCAATTTTGTTGGATCCGAATCAAAATAATGACTTACATCTGTTAATGATATTTCTGAAGAATCAAGGTTTTGAAATGTAACATCTGCGGTTTTCATTACTGACTCAAATACCTCTCTTTTTTGATTCATCTCACCTGGATTATCGGCATTAAAAGCATATGTTTTGCGAGATAAATACATTTCTTGTAATTCATTTTCTTCCTCCCATGTTGAATTTTCTACGGCTAAATTAACATTTGAGCTGTAACTTCCACTAGCATTAGAGAATACTCTCGCTGAAGCTTCTCTGATAGAAGTGCCTTCTTTATCTGCTTGTTCAAGGGAATGTTTCCTTACAAAATTAGATTCCAATGGTTCATCAGCTTCAGCTGCTAATTTGACTGCCTGATCTATTAATGCCATTTGATTGATAAATAAATCTCTAAACACTCCTGAACAGTTAACTACTACATCTATTCTTGGCCTACCTAATTCTTCTAAAGGAATTAATTCAAGTTTGTTAATTCTTCCAACAGAATCTGGTTTAGGTTTTACCCCAACAAACCATAAGATTTGTGCCAGCGATTCTCCGTAGGTTTTGATGTTATCAGTACCCCATAAAACACAAGCTATTGTTTCAGGCCAGGTTCCTTGCTGTTCTTTTTGTCTTTCAATTAATTTGTCAACAACAGACTTTGCTGCAGCTACTGCTGCTGTAGTTGGGATTGATTGAGGATCAAGTGCATGTATATTTTTACCACTGGGTAAAACGCCTGGATTTCTTATCGGATCTCCACCTGGTCCAGGTAAAACATAGTTGCCATCTAGTGCTTTAATGAGGCTATCCATTTCTTTGTCTGCGCAAACTTGTTCTAGACAAAAAAGTAAGTAATCAAATAATTTATTTAATTCCTTCTGGTTAACTTCATTAAATCCATTTAATCTGCAGACTCTAAGCCAAGGGGTAGGTAGATTTAGACCAAAAACTTTAAGTAAATCGAAAATTTTGGAAAGAAGTGATTTTTCTAAATAAACTCTGCCATCAAGAATTTTTAAAGAGTTGACCATCGCAAAAATCGACTCTCTTGCAATCTTTATGATTTTTTCATTTAACTCTACAAATTTAAGTTCACCTTTATTATTACCATCATAAATTTGTTCAATAGTTAAACCAATAGATTCTGCGAGTAAACCGGGAAGAGATCTTAATCCTTCTTGTTCTCTCTCTAAAGATGCAATATTCACTAGTGTTGCAACAGCTTCTTCTGCTGTTGGAGCTTCTCCAATAGTATGAAGACCGCAAGGTAATAATCTACTTTCAATTTCCATTAACTGTTTATAGACATTACCAACAAATAAGTCTCTTTCATCTATTGAAAGTTCTTCTACGTCTTTTGAAGGAAGCTCTACATCTTTGTCAAGGTTACATTGTTTAGAAGTCTCAACTATTGCATTAACAATTTGAATACCCCTGCTATTTTCTCTTAATTGTTGATAAGAACCAACGAGTTCACTTAGTTCTTTAAGTCCTTTGTAGAGTCCTGCATTTTCCGCTGGAGGAGTCAGATAACTAATAGTTGAAGCATACCCTCTTCTCTTCGCAATTGTTGCTTCAGATGGATTATTCGCAGCATAGTAATACAAATTAGGCAATGATCCAATGAGAGAGTCCGGATAACAAGTTTCACTCATGCCCATCTGCTTTCCAGGCATAAATTCAAGTGAGCCGTGAGTTCCAAAATGAAGAACAGCATCAGCCCCCCAGATTTTTTCTACATATGTGTAATAAGCAGCAAAACCATGATGAGGACTAGCACTTCTTGAATAAAGCAATCTCATAGGATCACCTTCATAACCGAATGTAGGTTGCACTCCTATAAAAACATTTCCAAAATGTTTTCCATAGATAAGAAGATTTTGTCCGTCACTATTAAGGTTACCAGGAGGTTTACCCCAATTTTCTTCAAGTCTTTTTGAATACGGTGTGAACTCTTCATATTCTTTAACTGACATCTTATGTGCAATATTTAACTCTGGAGAGCCATCCATCGCTTCAGGGTTGTTAATTACTTTTTCCATTAACTCTTTTGAATTACTTGGAAGATCATCTATTTGATATCCCTTCGATTTCATTTCAAGAAGTACTCTATAAATTGAACCAAAAACATTCAAGTATGCTGCAGTACCAACATTTCCTTTATCTGGTGGAAAACTAAATACTGTTATGGCTAATTTTTTATCCTTTCTTTGTTTAACTCTTAAAGTTGACCATTTTATTGCTCTTTCAGCTATTACATCAACTCGATCTTGGAGTGTATGCGCCTTGCCTGTAGCATCATCACGACCTGAGAGAATAATAGGTTCAATAGCACCATCAAGCTCTGGAATTGCAATCTGAAGTGCTACCTGAACAGGGTGTAGACCTAGATCACTATCTTCCCATTCTTGTGTGGTTTGGAAGACTAATGGAAGTGCAACCATATATGGTCTATTTAACCTTTTTAGTGATTCAATAGCTTTAGGATGATCTTGTCTTGCTGGCCCACCAACTAGTGCAAATCCTGTTAGAGATACAACTCCATCTACTATAGGTTGGTCCTTATTAATTGAATCATAATAAAATTCATTAACTGGTTTAGAAAAATCTAGACCTCCACAGAAGATAGGTAGTACTCTCGCACCTCTGTATTCCAATTCTTGAATAACAGCAACATAGTGAGCATCATCTCCAGTAACGATATGACTCCTTTGAAGCACTAAGCCTATTGTTGGAGTTTTGTCATCTTTAGGATTTATATCTTTCCTATTATTTTCCCAATTTTGATATTCTTTAAGACTTTCAAACATGCAAGGAGCAAGGGGATGCCAAATTCCTAAATCTGGGAATGTTTCAGGGTCTTGAATTTTGAATTCTTCTATTTGATCTTTTATGATCTCTGAAACAGCGTACTTTTCAGAAATCATTAATAAGAAGTTTTTTAAGTTCTCAGTTGTACCACCTAACCAGTATTGAAAACTCAGAATAAATGTTCTAGCATCTTGAGCTTTTTCTACTGGTAGATATTTAAGTATTGAAGGTAATGTATTTAGTAACTTCAACATTGAATCTTGGAAGCTTACTCCATCTGATTCTTTTTTCTTTTTTATTAAATCTCCAATAATACTTTTAGATTGACCAAGTTGGGCCATACTAAATGAACCTAGCTTATTTAGTCTCATTACCTCTGGCATGGAGGGAAAAACAATTGATGCTTTAAGTTTGTCTTTAAATGGAGATACTGCATCAACCACTTTTTGAGCAAGGTCTTCAATGAATATAAGAGAAGCAACGAATATATCTGCATTGGCTATATCTTCTTTAAAATCTTCAAAATTACTATCATTCCTAAGTTCTTCGATAAGGTAGCCGCTAAGATCTATACCTATTGGCCCATTCATATTATTTATTGACTTTGCAGCTTCCGTTAAGGAATTTTGGTATTGTGGCTCAAGGACAACATAAACTGCTTTTATTACAACTTTGTGTTTGTTATCCTCAACAGGAGATACTCTGCGGTTTGCTGAGCGGACCTGCGTAAACATTGATTTTCTTTAAGTATTTCTACCAGCCTACGAGTGAAAAGACGTTATTGTGTGCAATATAAATAGCGTGTAACAACCTTTTAAAAAAAAAATTTTTAAAAAAATGATTGAAAATTCTAAAAAACCCGTACCAGTACTAGTATCCGGAGCTTTAGGCAGAATGGGTAGCGAAGTTATTAATACTGTATTAAATTCTACAGATTGTGAACTTGTTGCAGCAATCGACATAAACGAAAAGAATAATGGCTCAAATATTTCTGAATTGTTGAAGGTAAAAAATTGTGATGTTTTTGTTTCTAATGATTTTGAAGGAACTTTATGTTCTGTTAGTCAAAATTATAGAAATGAAAAAATCAAACCTGTGCTGGTTGATTTTACGCATCCTGATTCTGTATATGAAAATACCAGATCAGCTATTGCATATGGTATCTCACCAGTAGTAGGTACTACAGGTCTAAGCCCTTCGCAAATAAAAGATTTATCTGTTTTTGCTCAGAAAGCATCGGTTGGCTGTGCAATAATTCCTAATTTTTCAGTAGGTATGGTTCTTCTCCAGCAGGCGGCATCGGTAGCTGCAAGGTTTTATGACAATATTGAATTAATAGAGATGCATCATAATCAAAAAGCTGATTCTCCTAGTGGGACTTGTATAAAAACTGCAGAAATGATTGAAGAATATCCAAAGAAATTTAATCAGAATTTAGTAAAAGAGTCTGAGTCATTGAAAGGTGTACGGGGTGGCCTCAGAGATTCAGGCATTAATATACATTCTGTAAGATTACCAGGATTATTAGCCCATCAGTTAGTAATTATGGGATCTCCAGGTGAAACTTACACAATTAAGCATGACACTATTGATAGAAAGGCATACATGCCAGGAGTTATACAGGCTATTAAAAAAATTGGTAATTATGAAACTTTAGTTTACGGACTTGAAAAATTGATTTTTTAAAATGTTAATTCCAATTAATTCAAGTCAAATTTCAAAACTTATTCCTGCAGTTGGTACAGGAAGTCAATTTAAGTACGCATTGGGGAATCCGAGAAAAATTCTTCAAAGAGTAATAATATCTTCAATTGGTGGATTTATCTCATTAATTATTAGTTCTACTGGAGATCAAACTAATAATTTCTGGTTATTCCTATGTGTAGGGTTCTTTTTGTATATAATCTGGGGCCCAATTCTTGAATCAAGTAGAAAAAATTTGAAATTAAGAAAATATAAATTTTTTTCTATTTTTGATGGCTACATATCAGATATCTATAAAACAGAAAGGATTGAAAGTTCAAGAGAACAATCTAATAGGCAAGGTCGATTAGAAGTTGTCGAAAACAAAAGGACTTGGTTAGTACTTGAGTTAGAAGATGAAGATGGATATTTGGAAAAATTAAGTTTTCCTATGGAAAACAAGCACAGTCAAATTAGGGTGGGTTCCAGTATTAGATGTTTAATAACATCTGATAACCGTAATTTTGACAGAGATTTTTATTTGACCGATGCTTGGCTTCCTGAAATTAATTTATGGGTTGGTGATTACCCCTATTTATTAAGACCAGCATTTGAGGAAATTTGCTATATTTATTTGAATAGATAGCTGATGCTTATATAATCTGATGGAAAATAAATTCAATTTTAAAATTGTTGGATCAGGTCCCACAGGTTTATTACTTGCAATTGCACTTTCAAAATTTGATTGCAATATTTATTTAACTGATTTATTAACGAAAGATAGATTAATTGATAAAGATAAAACTTATGCAATTACTCACTCAACAAGAAAAATCTTATCAAAATTCAGACTTTGGGAAAAATTAGAACCATTTTTATTCGGCTTTGATACCCTTTCAATTTCAGATAGCGTAACTTCTGCTTTTACCAATTTATCAACCTTTGACTTGGATGATGATATAAGTTCTTCTGAAAATATTGGCTGGGTAGTTAAACATTCGGATCTCATAAACGTTTTCTTTAAAGAGATTGATAATTATGAAAATATTTTTTTTATGACACCACAGAAATTGGCACTAAAAAAAATATTATTTGATTATCAATTCTTTTCAACTGGAGCTAACTCTCTTGATAAAAAATTCTTTGATTTTGTTGATATAAAAAAATCTTATAGTCAGTCTTGTTTAACTTTTAAAGTATCTCTTAGAGGTCATTGTGAAAAGCGTGCTTATGAAATTTTTAGAAAAGAAGGCCCACTTGCATTATTACCTTTAGAAAAAAACTTATATCAAGTAATTTGGACTTCAAGTACATTAAAGGCAATAGAAAGGTTAAATTCTAACAAGAATTTTTTAATGGATAATTTATCTACAATTTTGCCAGATGAATTTAAGTTGGACCAAATAATTGGCGAATTTAATATTTTTCCTGTTTCTTTATCCTTGAATTTACCAGTTTTAAATTTTAAAAAATTAGTTTTTGTAGGAGATGCATTTCATACATTTCATCCTGTTGGTGGTCAGGGTCTAAATACTTGTTGGAGAGATGTTAATACTATTTATGATCTTTTAAATAAACATACTGCTATTACTAAAATGCAATTGATATTATTTAAATTTAATTATTTTTCAAGCAGGATTTTAGATATTATCTTCACTATTTTTATAACTGACTCATTGATATCAATTTTTGCCAATAGAAACGTCTTTTTATTTCCAATTAGGAAATTTTCATTTTTACTTTTAAATAAATTTCTTTTTACAAGAAAAATAGTCCTAAATCAAATGACTAAATCTCTCATTTACTCAAGTATTAAATAGAATTAATGAATAATAATCTATCTAGAGAAACGATAATTTATTTATTTAATGTATTAGGTCTAGATGAAGCTACTATTGAACTTGGTATAAAATTATCTTTAAAAAATAACACTCCTCTACCAATATTATTATGGAGTTATGGAATGCTAACTATTGAAGAACTTGATAAGTTATATTCATTTTTATTTCAAAAAATGGATTAATAATCCTGTTATAATCAGTCTATATTTAATAAAGAACAATTAAAGTTTTAACTAGAGGAAATCAGGTATCAAGAAAATCAATAGAGAGGCTTGATTTATTATTACTAATACTAGAAACTATTGACTTAAATGGTATCCAGTCCCTCTACGCCGTATCAAATAGACTTAATCTAAATAATGTTTTACCAAATAAGGTAACTATTTGGAAATTAAGGAACAATAATCCATTGAGAAGATCTTATGTTAGTAACAATATTAAACTTAATGAATTCGATGCCTTAATTAGAATTACAGTTGAAATGTCTAAATATTTATATCCTTATATAAGAGAGATTTTGAAATCTAAAGAAGATATTGAAGAAAATTCTGTTATTTGGAATGATTTTAATAAGAGATTTATTGAGTTAATTAAAGAGAGATTTAATATAGATAGCATGAGAGTTAAAAAGCTTTTAAATCAAGCTGAAAATGATGAGATTATTATAAAATCTTTGCTTATTTTATCTTTTTGCATATCAAATCAGGGTTATCAAAAGTTGAAGAATTTTTTATACGATTTTTAATATGATGCAAAATAAATTATCATTTCATCAATCTTCAGTAAGTCTTGAAATAATCGGATTGCCAGATTATTCAAATAATGAAAATAAAGATCAAATATCTATAATTTCTCAATGGAAATTAAACATAATTGATAAACCACTTATTGAAGGTAAAATTGAACATTTGGGACCTATTATGAATGCTTTTTATATTTATTCAAATCTTCTAATAAAAAACGAAATACCATTATTTGAGTCTAAATTAATTGATATAAAAGCTGACAATCTACACATACACAACATTGTTCTCAAGAGCTCTAAACCAGATGTAAAGCCTTTAGTTTTAAAAATTGGTAATTCATTGCTTTCAGATACTATAAATTGTTTTGATCAGTTAAATGAATCGCCAAAAGTAAGAATAAAAAAAACTAATATAACTAGTAACATTCCTAAAAAATTAAGATTTGGGTTAAATAAAAAAGTTAAATTGTTCAATTTCTTTATTCCACCATTTATTGCAATTTGCTCTTTAATTGCATTTTCCTATTCTATTATTTATTTTAATAATCCTTTTGAAAATATAGAAAAAAAAGAACTAATAAGTCCAGAATAAAGAGCAATTAGCATCTTAAATACAAGCACGATACTATAGGTTAATTTCAATTCAGAGTAATTAATTTATTCTTTTAGCTTTGATGTATGGCAGATTTAAAAAACCCAAATTTGAATAATAATTCTGATAAATATATTTTTAAAAAAAAAATAAATTTTAGAAGAAAATCAAAAAAAAGACTTTTCACTGAATCTATCTTTTTGTTTATTTTGAGTGTTTTATTAGTTTATATAAATTATTTAATTCCTAATAAAAATACTATGTTACAAAACCTACCTACTACGATAAATAAATCTTTTTTGATAATAATCAACCTCTTTTCATATCTTTACGAAATATTTTTGGTAATCTTTATTTTTGTCTCTTCCTTTATTGCAGTTATTTTAATGATAGGTTCTTTATATAGATTATTTAGGATTTCTAAAAGAAAGTCAAAAAAAATTGTTTATAAATAATTTCAGATAGGTTGCATTAGGCCACCACTTCCTGAATCAGAGTCGTCATCATCATTTTCTGTCTCAACTCCTAACAGAGCGTAGATACCAAAAATTATGGACGATAGTATAATTGATAAAGGTAAAATCGAATTTTGGATTCCGACGTCTATATATTCACCCATAAAGTGTATAAATTTTTATAAACCTAACCGAAATTAAACTCTTTCGCGGATTTTAAATAATTATTTAATAATTTACTCTTTTTTCATAAGGAGTTCTTTATCGAAATTCTTTATTTCTCTTTCAAAAGATCCAAACCATAACATAAGTTGATCAATTTGGTATTGAATTTCAGTTACACCTAAACCCCTTATAGTTATTATTGATAATTGTTCGCCTTCATTAAATTGAAATTTATTTTGTACACTACTTGCTAAGGAATTTTTAAGAAGTTTAAAAGTAGAATTTTTTAATTTAGTCTCTATCAGGATGTTTGGCTTTTTGAGCTTGATCTTGTTAAAACCACATTTTTTAGCTAATAATTTTAGTCTCATTATCATAATTAAGGACTCAACAGGTTTGGGTAGGTTTCCATATCTATTAACCCAATCTATAGCTAATTCAGTTAATTCATCATTATTTGAACATTCAGTAGCAGATTTGTAAGCCTCAAGCTTCTCTTCCCTGTTTAATATCCATGTTGCAGGTATAAATGCATTTATTGGTAAATCAATTTGAGTGTCGTGAACTTCAGGTATTTCTTGCCCATTGATTTCTGAAATAGCCTCATGGAGCATTTCTATATATAAATCATATCCAATAGCATTAACCTTTCCACTTTGTTCTTCTCCTAGTAAACTACCAACACCTCTTATTTCCATATCTTTCATTGCAAGTTGGTATCCACTTCCTAGTTCTGAAAAATCTTTTATCGCTTTCAATCTTTGTTTTGCAGCGTCATTAATTTTATTTAAATTTGGATAAAATAACCAAGCATGTGCTTGAACACCGCTTCTGCCAACTCTTCCTCTGAGTTGATAAAGTTGTGAAAGGCCAAATTTGTGAGAATCTTCAATAATAATTGTATTTACTTTAGGGATGTCTAATCCACTTTCAATTATCGTTGTGCATATCATTAGATCTACTTCTCCATTATTAAAAGCAATCATTGCATTTTCAAGCTCTGTTTCGTTCATTTGCCCATGAGCAACAATAAATTTTAATCTGGGAAACATATTTTTTAATTTGTTTATAGCTTGATCGATATCGGAAATTCTTGGAAGAACATAAAAAATTTGACCTCCCCTATCAAGTTCTTGATTAATTGCAGTTCTTATAACATCCATATCTATTTCAGATAAATATGTTTTTATTGATCTTCTTGATGGAGGAGGAGTATTTAGTAAGCTCATTTGTCTTAGTCCAGATAAGCTCATATAAAGAGTTCTTGGAATTGGAGTTGCCGAGAGAGTTAAAACGTCTATGTTGGTTTTGATTTTTTTAATTTTCTCCTTTTGTCTTACTCCAAATCTTTGTTCTTCATCAATAACTAGTAGTCCTAAGTTTTTAATTTCTGTTTCTTTTCCTAAAATTTGGTGCGTTGCTACAAGTAAATCAATGTTGTTATTTTTCAAACCTGCATAGATTTCCCTTCTTTCATTAACGGTTTTGAATCTATTTAGTAATGATACTTTTATTGGGTAAGGTGAAAATCTATTATTTATAGTCCTCCAATGTTGCTGGGCTAGGATTGTTGTGGGTGCAAGTAATATTACCTGTTTCCCTGATGTAATAGCTTTAAAAATAGCCCGAACAGCGACTTCTGTTTTGCCAAATCCTACATCTCCACAAACTAGCCTGTCCATTGGCTTATCGCTTTCCATGTCAGATTTTATTTCTTCTACAGCAGTAATTTGATCAGGTGTTGGTTGATAAGGGAATGATTCCTCTAATTCATCTTGCCAAGGACCATCTTCTGGGTACATGTATCCCTTTAATTTTTCTCTCTTTGCATAAAGTTTTAAAATATCGACAGCAACTTTTTTGATTTGTTTCTTATTTTTCTCTTTTATTCTTTCCCATTCTGTCCCACCTAATTTATTTATTTTTGGCTTTATTTTTCCGCTTGATCTATACCTGTTAACACTACCAAGTTGATCAGCGGCGACACTTATCTTCCCGTCCTGATACTGAATGACTAAATAATCTCTTGAATCTCCAGTTATATTTATTTTTTCTATTTTTAAAAATCTTCCTATTCCATGATTTTTATGTACTATAAAATCACCAGGACTAATTTTATTTATATTTATATTTGAATTGATACTTCTTTTTTTTCTTCTTACGAATACATTATTAAAAAGAGATTGTTGTGAAAATAATTCTTTATCTGTCATCAGGACAACCTTCCATATCGGAAGATAAAATCCCTCGATTTCATAATTGTTTTTATTTTTTAAAATTAAAGGAGTAGAATTGTTTATTGACTTAAATGCTCCATCAATATCATTAGGATTGTTTAAGAAGTTTGCATTACATTCGTGCTCAAAAAGTAAAGTCTTGGTTCTCAATGGTTGTGCTGATAATATCCATACTTTCTCATTATTTTTTATATTTTTATTTATATCATTGGCTAATTTTCCTATATTTTTAGAGTATGAATTTAATCTTTTATCGTTTAACAAAAACCTATTATCAATATTGACTTTAGATTCAAATTCATAAAATTTTATTAAATTAAAATTTTCTAAAGAATTTAATATTTCGTCAAACTTTAGATGCAAATTAGGTTTGGCCTCTAAATTTATGTCATTATTTTTAAGATTTTCATTTAATTCATAAGCATAATTATCAAAATTACTTTCTGAATCTAGATACCAATTATTCGCAAATTTTTTACAATCTTCTAATTCATCAATTACAAGAATTGTTTCCCTATTTATAAAATCTATTATGTTTGAGGGTTCTTTTTCAATTATTCCTAAATAACGATCAAGATTATTTTTATTTGTATCTTCTGAATTAAAAATACTGTTCTTAGATAAATTATTTAACTTATCTTTTATTAGCAAATCAAATCCAGCCTGAATTATTTCAATATTATTGATACTTTCTAATGTTTTCTGTGTATGGGGATTATATTCTCTTATTTTCTCTATTACATTATCAAAAAATTCTAATCTTATAGGAAACTCATTATTGACAGGATAAATATCTATTATTTCCCCTCTCCTACTCCAAAATCCTTCTGTTGAAGTTACATTATCCTTCGTATACCCCAGCAAGGTAAGTTTATTTGCTAATTCTTGAATCTCGATTTCAACCCCTTTTTGCAAATCTAATTTGTTTTCAATTAATAAGTTTTTATTTATTAGATGAGGTTGTAGTGATCTCTCTGTTGATATAACAATGTTAAGTTCATTTTTCTCTTTTTTTATCAATTTGGATAAAACAGTTACCTGACTAAATTCAATCTCCTTGGATTTATTAATTGATGCGTAGGGTAGATGTTCTGTTGGAGGATAATATAAAACTGCTTTATCATTTATACTTTCAAAATAACCAATCCATTTGTAGGCAATTTCTACATTAGGACAAATTAATAATATATTTTTTTCCTCTTTTCTTGCAATGCTATTTAAGATTATTGATTTTGCATATCTACTTGAACCAACAATATTTAATTCATTATTTTTTGAAATTCTTTTTATTAATTCAGAAGTAATTTGTGAGTTCGAAATATAATCAACTAAAGTATTTAAACTCATTTATAGTTATCAATCTTGATTACAAATAATCGATACATTATATTAGATTTTATACAGATTGTGAATAATATTTGATGGATTCAGCCGCAATAAATTCTTTTATACCCACATTAGATCAGGTAGACAGTTGGTACGAAATCTTTACACTTTTACCAATATTAATTGCTCTAGAGTTATTATTATCAGCAGATAATGCTGTCGCACTAGCTTCTCTTACTAAATCCCTTGACAGTTCAGAATTAAGGTCAAGAGCCTTAAATATTGGTATAACAATATCTTTATTATTTAGAATTATTCTCATCATATTATCTAATGTTCTTCTAAAGTTTATTCTTATTAGAGTTTTTGCTGGTTTTTATTTAATATATTTATTCTTCTCTAATGTTTTTTTAAATCCAGATATAGAAAACGCTGAAAATGGGACAAATAATAATAAAAATAATTTTAGATTCTTAAGGGTTGTAGCGCTTCTTTCAATTACTGATTTTGCTTTTTCCATTGACAGTATTACTACTGCAGTAGCTATCAGCGATCAATACATATTAATTATATTTGGAGCAGTGATTGGAGTATTAGCCTTAAGATTTACATCGGGGATTTTTCTAAAACTTTTGGATATATTTTCTAGATTAGAAACAGCCGGCTACGTAGCAATTTTAATAGTTGGGATTAAACTTTTACTAAATACTTTAATTAAAGAATCTATTCTTCCAGACTATTATTTTTATTTTTTAATTCTTTTTGCTTTCATTTGGGGATTCTCTAAAAAAGAATCGAAAACTTAATCTGAGAGATATTCACCTACTGATGGCTTTAATTGTTGTATTAGTTGTTTTTTGATAGAAATGTTTTTGCCTTCAAGTTTTGCTTCTAACAAAATAATCGGATCAGTTTTAGTTGAAATTACTATTCCTTCATTTTCTATTACAGCAAGAATAATACCTGGTCTTGAATAATTGCTCATGACAAGGTATTTTTCATTTTTAATTTCATCATTACTCAAAACTTTGATTTTAAGTATTTTTAGGTTCTTACCTCTAAAAGTTGTATTTGCTCGTGGGTATAATGCTTTTATTTTTTGAGAAATTTCAAATGCCTCATTACCCCAATCAACTTTAAAGTCTGATTTTTCAATCATTCTTGCGTAAGTAATTTCTCTTCCAAGGGTATATTGTTTTATTAATTGAGAATTAGTATTTTTTTTAATATTTTCTTCGAGTAGTGATGTAGCATTTAATAATAATTTTGCAGATAAAATACCAAGTTTTTCCGATAGTGTATTTAAATTATCGTCATTATCTATTTTAATTTTTTCTTCCAATAGTAAGTCGCCAGTATCTAGTCCCTCATTCATTTTTATAATTCCTACACCAGTAAATTCATCTCCTTTTATTAGTGACCATTGGATTGGAGCAGCCCCACGCCATCTTGGAAGTAATGAAGCATGTGCATTCCAACAACCAAATTTTGGGATTTCCAATATCTCTTTGGGCAAAATTTTCCCGTAAGCTATAACAATAAATAAATCACAAGATAGAGATTTAATTTCATTTATAAATTTAATATTGTCCCGGATTTTTGCTGGAGTATAAATTTTTATAGATTCTTGCTCGGCAAAGCATTTAACAGGAGAGGATATTAATTTATTTCCCCTAGATCTTTTCTTATCCGGTTGGCTAACTACTGCAATTACCTCGTGTTTAGATTTAATAAAAATATCAAGGCTCGCAATTGAGTATTCAGGTGTTCCCCAGAATATAATTCTCACGCGTCACCAGTTATTGATAATTCATCTACCCATATATGTGGAGAAATTCCACTTGTTGTTACCTCTTGGCTTGATTCAATATTTACTATATTTTTCAAAAGATATTTGATGTCCCCTGCAACAGTGGCAGATTCTATTGAGATTTTTTCACCATTTTTATATAGCCATCCATCAAATGGAAGAGAGAATGAACCTTGACTTGCTCTGACACCTGCATGGATTGCGTTTAATTCTTCAATATAAACAAATTCATCGTCATAAGTAGTGTGATCTAATGATGTTATTAGATCAGAGTTTTCCTCTGATTTCTCAACTACTATCCAATCAGGAGATACTGAGACTTTTGATCCTAATCCAGCGTGACCTGTGGGAATTGTTTTAAATATTCTTGCAGTTGATTCAGAATGTATAAAATTCTCAAGTCTCCCTTTATTAATTAAACATAGTCTTTTGGTAGGAGTTCCCTCTCCATCGAATGGAGATGAAGAAATATTCTTTTCGTGAAGACCATCATCATAAATATTGAGTGCTTTTGTAGATAGTATCTCTCCAATTGAATTTTTATTAGATAAGCTAACTCCATCTAAAATGCTTCTAGCATTAAACATTGAACTAAAGGCATTAATGATCGTTAAAAAAGACTCTGGGGAAAAACATATTAAATATTTATCAGTTTTAATAGATGAATAATTTAAATGAGAAATCGTTTTATTAGAAGCGTCTTTAATACACGACTCTATATCTATGTCTTCAACTCCATATCCAAGTTTTACAGAACCTGAGCTACGAGGTTTCTTATTTTTCACTTCTGCTCTTGCATATAAATAAAGTGCAGCTTGACTTTTGGTATAACTCCGAAAGGCACCATCACTATTTGCATAAACTCTCTCATAAAAACTCTCAGATAGACCATTATACGGTACAGATTTTATGGATTCATGGCTATCTAATAGTTTTACTTCTGCATCTCTTAAAAGCGTAAGTAATTTTTTTATTCCTACAGGATTTCTTTTTTTTGAGTCTTTAACTTCAATAGGATCCTTGGCTAGTGGTGAGAATTCAGTTCTTTCATTCTTGTTGCCAAAATCAGATGCAATATTTGCTTGATTTAGAGCTTTTTTAATACCAGATTCACTGATATCACTAGTTGTTGTAATGCCAACTAAATTAGAATCGTTCCAAACTCTTATAGTTAAAATTTGCTTTTGTGATGCCTTAAGTTGTTTAGCCTCACCTTTATCAACTTGCACAGAATAATCATTAGAAAAGCTTGCACCATAATCCCATTTTTTAAGATTTAGGGAATCTGCAGCTTCAGAGATTTGAGTTGTTATTTCTTTTGTATTCATATCCTATCTTCCGCCAACAGTGATTGAATCAACCTTAATATGAGGTTGGCCAACAGTTACGTTGACACTTCCACTGATGGATCCACAAAATCCAGGAGCTAATTCGAGGTCATTTCCGCACATTGATATCTTTGGCATAACTTCTTTAGCCTCACCAATTAAAGTGGCTCCCTTTACTGGATTAGTTAATTTTCCATTTTTAATAAGATATCCTTCTTCTACTGCAAAATTAAATTGTCCTGTAGCACCTACACTGCCACCACCCATTGATTTGCAGTAAAGACCATCACTAATACTATTGATTAAGTCCTCTTTCGAGTAATTACCTTTAGCTATATAAGTATTTCTCATTCGTGAAGCTGCAGCAAATGAATAATTTTGTCTTCTTCCACTTCCTGTTCTTTTATGGCCAGTTCTTAATTCACCTGCCCTGTCGGAAATGAATTTTTTTAAAATTCCATCTTTTATAAGAACTGATTTTTCGGGTTCCATACCTTCATCATCTACTGATAATGAACCAAAGGATCCTTCTGAAATTCCTTCATCTATTGCTGTTACAGATTCGTGTGCAATTTTTTCATTCAATTTATTCTCAAATGGTGTTGTTCCTCTCTCTATTTGAGTAGTTTCAAGTAAATGACCGCAGGCTTCGTGGAATATAACGCCACCAAATTTATTAGCTAATACAACAGGCATTTGTCCCGCATCAACATAATCTGCATACAACATGTTCATTGAGCTTTCAAACACATCATTAGCTGCTTTTTCGTGATCCCATAATCTGAATTCATCAGGCATTCCTGACGATCCAAATCTTCTACTTCCACTAGATCTATATTGGGCATCAGAAGCAATTACATTGAGTCCAACTGTTTGATGCAACCTAATATCTGAGACATAGGTTCCATCGCTGGAGGCGATAATTACTTCTTGCAGATTTCTAGAGTAACTTCCTTTTCTAGTTATTATTTTATTATTTTTTTTTAGAGACTTTGTGCTAACTAATAGTTTTTCACTTATCTCATTAATCGATGGGATTTCATTAATCCATTTTTTCTTAGATAAACTAAAATCCCTATGTTTATTTAAACCGTTAAATACATCACTTTTCTTGTTGTCTGTTATGTCTAACATCTCAATAGCTTGAGTTACCGATTTCATCAAGCCATGCTTTGTTAAATCATTTGTACTTACAAATCCGTCCTTCTTATCTTTGAAGATTCTAATACCAGCACCCCTTCCAAATGATGGACTTACACTTGTAATAAAATCCTCTTCAGCTAGCACACTAGAATTGTCTGTATTCTCTATAAATATTTCTACAAAATCAGCGCCAAGTCCAATACCGTAAAAAATTATTTCTTCTAATAAATCTTTGTTGCAACTACCAAACAATATTTCATTTGATTTGATTTGTGACGAAAGCATATGAGTGTATAAATCTTCTCTGTGTAAAAGATTATCTAATCGAAGGTTGGAAATCTTTGCTATCAAGAGGTTTTATTAAGTATAATCTTAATAATTGGTAACCGTTTGATAAATATTTAGGTAATTTTTTAAAAGTTTTAGATACTTTAGTTCCATTACTGCTTTCAATATCGGAAAGAACCTGATTATTCTCTACTATTTTATCTAATCTTCCATAAAAAGATTTATCATAAACGTCCATTACTACAGGGAAAACTCTAGCTGCAGTTTCATTCGTTTTATTAATAACAAATTGGTCGTAATCTCTGGCATCTAAACCTAATGAACTGTAGAAATCTTTTTTAATTCCTAAATCCCTTGCATACATAGTTGCAAAAACAGCTAGAAGAAAGAATCTTGACCACAACCTTGAAGTTAATGGAAGATTGTTCAAGAAATATCTAAATCTATGGAAATAGTCAAATAGTGGGTTTGTAAAGGTAGAGCCGCCAATGGTAATTTTTTGACTTAAAGATTTAACAGTACGTGGCTGTGCTTTCATCAGTGCATCAAAGAAATCACCATGTCTATTTTCATCTTGACACCAATTTTCAAAGTAATTAAATAGTGGAAAAATCTTACTATCTGGATTTTTTTCAAGATGCCTATAAATTGCGATGTATCTCCAATAGCCAATCTTTTCAGATAAATAAGTGGCATAAAAAATACTTCTTGGTGGAAAATAGGTGTAATCTTTATTTGCTGTTAAAAAACCTAAATCTAACTGTAATCCAAAATCACTCATGGATTTATTCAAGAAACCCGCATGTCTAGCTTCGTCTCTGGCCATATGAGCAAAACATTCAGCAAGAAGAGGGTTTTTGTCTTTAATCCTTTTGCTTAGCTCCTTATAAAGTAAAAAACCTGAAAATTCTGACGTACAACTCCCTTCAAGGAAATCAACAAAAAGTTCTCTCGTCTCGGGATCTAACTTTTCAGCAGCTCCTTCAAATTCACTATTTCTTACAAAATGGTGCCTATTGTAGTCTTTCCTAAATTCCTCACATATCGCTTCTAATTCTTCCTCATTTATAGATAAGTCCATATTTTCCATTGCCTCAAAGTCTGTTGTATAAAACCTTGGAGACAAAATTGTTTCCTTTGCTGGGGCTTTTCCTCTATTTATTTCTTTTTTATTTGTAGATTCAATAGTTGATTGAGACATCTTTAAATGTTTTATTAATACCATTATTTACCATTATTTGTAATTTCGAGGGAAAAGTTAACTTGGTGTTATTCTTTCTTTAATTAACTCCTATCAATTTTTGTCCATTTAATCTCTGTAGTACTCTTGAAATAATTAATTTAAGAGTTATTCTTTTCTCATCAATAAGGAATGATTCAATAATGCTAGGTTTCTGATTAGGTTTAGATAAAGAAATACTTTTTAATGAACTAATATCCTCTTTCTCAAAGGATAACCAAAAATTACATGTATCTTTAATTTCACAATTTATCACCCAACATTTATCTCCAGCTATAGGTCTATAAGTATTTGTAAGGTTAATATTGTTTATTTCTAATCCTCTTTGATTAATTTCATCTATAAGAGCAGGAATTAAATGAATGTTGATAAATTCTTGGAAAGGCTTTTTCTCTATTGGCAGTTCCTTTTTGGGTTTAGCGACAGGTTTAACGGGAGTGTCATTTTCATCTTTTATATTGACTTTAGAAACAGAATCACAATTATTTATAACCGTATTGGTATCTTTTTCTGATCTAGATTCTTTTATTTCTTCAAAGTTTGATTTAGTTGTGTTGTCAGATGTATCATTTTTAAATTTATTATTTATGTCTAAATTTTCCATAAGAGAAACTATTTTTACACATTATAAATTAAAAAAATCATTTTTTATTTAAATAATCTATTTTTCTACCAATCATTATCACCATTATCCCAGTCATCTTTATTATCAGGATTATTTGAATAATTTCGATCTTTTTTTAAATTATTATCATCCATATTTTTGACTACTCTATAATTAACAGAAATTGTTGGTTGAGTTTCTCTAATATCTCTTTGTGGCGGCATCTCAACATTTGATTCCATATCTTCCTCATTTTTAGTAGATACAAAATCATCTTCCACATTTTCGAAAGTATTTTTTCTGAAACTAGTACTAGTAATTGATTTATTCAATAAAGTGCTTACTAGTAAGCCAGAAAAAAACGAAATACTTATTAACTTACCTATGCTTACTTCTTGTAGAGTCCATTTAAAGTATCTAAATGAAGTCTTCTGATTATTATTTGTATATAATAAAATTTGAAAAATTATTATTAAAAAAAGAGTTAATAATAAATATTTTTTCTTAAACATAATTATAAAAAGTTATCTTAAATTATTTGGTTAATATTTCCATAATATATTTTGTGAAAATATATTTATGTTAATTCTAAATCAATTTGATATTTAAGAATATCGACTTTTATGATTTTTACTTCTATTGCATCTCCAACTTTATATGATTTTTTAGATTTTCTTCCAATCAAAAGATTTTGCCTTGACCTATATTCATACCAATCATTGTTAAGAGTGCTTACGTGTACTAAACCCTCAACGTCTAGTTCTGATATCTCAACAAAAAAACCATATGTTTGGACTGATAATATAAATCCATTATAAATATTACCTAGTAATTTTTCTGCTTTTCTTACTTTTTTTATATTTATCATATTAGATTTATATTGGTTAACTTTGTACTTGAATTCATTAAGTTTATCTATAACAAACTTGTTAAATAATATTTCTAGGTTTTTTGAAATTGATGAATTAAATATATCCCAATTTACTAAGTCTAATGAATTACTTTCAGATATATTAATTGGATTTATATTACTTCTCTTTGATTTATTACCATTAATTAGCATATTAAAGATACAGTACTGGTTTATAAGATTTGTGAAGTCAAACCCTGGAATTGTCCATGGAGAAACAAATAATTTTTCTGAGTCATCATTATCAGAATTTTTAGATATCAACCTTATCTCATTGTCCTTAAATTCATTAATTAGAAGTTTATGTAAGATTCTTTTTTTATTATCATCGCCACATAATTTAATTACCTGACTACATGTTAAATTGCCATCTCCATCAAGCTCTATATCATTGTCAATAAATTCTGAATATTTGATGATTTCATTTGCATTAACGTAATCTATTCCATTTGTGATGTATCCTGCACTTCTTAAGCCATATTGATTTGAATGTTTGAACCATATTAAATTAGCTTCATAAAGTATTGGTGAAAGGTATGTTTGGCAATCTTCTTTATTTAATGATTCAAAATATCCTTTTGAATATTCAGCTGGATTGTGAATAAAAAATTCTTCTAATGCTTCAATTTTATTAAGTGGCGCAGGAATTTCAACCTTACCTTCCAAAAGATGTTTTTGTCTGAATGAACATGAAATTTCAAGTATTTTATCTAAATCGTCGATATATTCCTTTATAGGTTTTAATACCCGAGAGGTTATCCTTGATTTGCTTTTTCTAGATAGAAGCGCGTCAGTATGATCACTTTCAACAATAATAGTGCATTTTACTAAAGTAAGATGGAATGACCAATCAATTATTTCATTATCACTATTTAAATGAACACATAGGCTTATTGCTTCATTCTTTTCACCAACTTTAAATTCAGAATCATTTCTTATGGCATCACTAAGGTAGTTTTGCCAATCATTTAATAAGGGTAATGATTCAAACCCTTTAAATAATAATTCTAGAGATTTTTTACTATTTAGGTCTACTCTTTCTGCAAGATTATTTGTATGTATCCATAATTTATTACTTTTATTTTCCCCCGGCTCTATTTGAATCATTGGAAGCATTGGAGAATTATTAGAATTCCAACTTGTAAATAAATAAGAGTTTTTATCTGTAAGGTCTATCCTCTCCCTTTGTTCTATTTTTTTTGATTCAATATGATTAAAATTGTATGATTTAACGATATTGCTTTTAGATAAAACAAAGTCTGTATCATATTCCTCATTATTGTTTAGTTTTAGTTCTTGTATCACATGACCTAATCCTTCTTCTTGACCTATGGGAAATCTATCAATCTCAACTTTTACTATATTCTTATTGTCTGGTTTGAAAGTGTATTTTTTATTCTCTTTTGGAAGTTTAATTTTAGAAAGAATCCTATCGTCTATTGGGATTGCATATACATCATTGTTTATTATTTCAACTTTAGAAAGAAGTATTTGATTTGATCTTTCAAGAATACAATCAACTATTCCTTCAGGTGATCTTCTTCTATAACCATCTTTTATTATCCTTACTAAAACCTTATCTCCATTCCATGCATAGTTAAGTAGATTTTCTTTAATGTAGATATCTTCTTTGTCTTTTCCTCTTACAGCAAAGCAATAGCCCTTGCTACTACATCTTATTTTGGCGACAAGATGATCATTATCCTTTATGCAGGTATATTCATCATTTTCATTTTTATTAATTATTTCAAGTTTTTCTAGAGCTTTTAAAGCAATATTTAATTTATCCTTATCAGATTTCTTAGTTATTTTTAATAATCTGCATAATTTTTTATATTCTAATCCCTCTGACTGATTAAGATTATCAATTATTGAAGATGATGTGAACATGATCTAAATGAAATTATAAATTAATTTAGGGGTATACACTTCATTATTACACCTTATTATCCAAGCTTAAACTAATTATTTTCTTTCTCTTCTTTTTCTTCTTTTTCGATGGTGAAAGAGTTGATAAAAAGCCTTATACCAATTATAAAAAATGTAATGGACGCTATTGACTTAAGAACTACTTCAGGTAAAAAACTTGAAATAGAACCACCTGTTAAAGCTCCTACTAAACTTGCAAAAACAAGTGCTGATGAAGATCCTAGAAAAACTGCTAATGGTTTATTTGAAGTTCCACTTATAGTTAAAGTAGCTAGTTGAGTTTTGTCACCTAATTCAGCTATGAAAACGGTTAGAAATGTTGATAGTAATAAACTTAAAACCATTTATAAATAATTTTTGAAAGTTTCATAAGCTAAAAATATACTAATCAATATCATTAGTGCACCAGTAAATAAAGCAAATTTGCTAGGAGATATTTTTTTTGATACCCATTTACCAATAAGTACTCCTACTATGCTAGAGCTTATTAATGCTAGAGAACTTCCAAGAAAAACAATTATTGGCCTGCCAGATTCAGCAGAAAGCATTAATGTGGCTATCTGAGTTTTATCGCCAAGTTCAGCAATAAAAATTGTTGTAAATGTCGTTAAAAATATTGAAAAAAAACTTTTTTCTAGATTGGTTTCTTTTTTTTCTAATTTACTATTCATTTTCCTGAAACAGCAATTCTAAAAGTTTTCATCTCTTTACTTTGGTATCCATAATTTGATGAAATATGTTGTTTGCAGCAATCTATTAAAAATTTATCACCAGATTTCAAATATCCTTTAAATGAAGTTGAAAATTCACTCACCCTGCAAAAATGAGGTCTGGTTTCATAAATTTTGCATTTTTTATTTTCTCTGTCCAAGTTTTTACACCAACCGTCTTTAGCCGTCATCGAATTTATCAAAGCTATATCTTCTTTGTTAAGTTTGTTTGCCAAATTGCTTCTTTCGTTCAAGTCGAATTTACAACAAGCTCCACAATTTTCTATACATGTCCATGATTTCATAATTTAATTCAATCTCGTAACGTATTAGTACAGTTTCGTCATTTATTTGTAAAAATAGTATCACAAAACATATTCATTAATCATGGCAACACTTATTCCTTTAGCCGTAGTTGCGTTAGCGGGACCAGCAATAATTGCTCTTGTATTTTACCGTAAATAAAAGAAATTCTTTTTAGTGACATACCTGGAGGGTGTTTATTGGGATTTAGATGGTACCATCGCAAATACTGAATTAGAGGCTCATTTGCCTGCCTTTAATAATGCTTTCAAAGACCTTGGTATCGATTGGAATTGGGACGCTAATAAATATATAAAACTTCTGAAGATAAATGGGGGCAAAAATAGGATTGCTTATTATGCTAAATCTAATAATGATTATTTCTCAGAAGATTTAATTCTCAAGATTCACGAAACAAAGCAGTTTCATTATTTAGAAATCATAAAAAAAAATTGCGTAAGTTTAAAAACTGGTGTTTTTAGATTAATAAATGAATTACATAGAAAAAAAGTAAGACAATTTATTGTTACTTCAAGTTCAAGAATTCAAGTCAATCTACTTGTTGAATATCTTTTTAATGGCTTCAAACCCTTTGAGTTTATTATTTCAAGTGAAGACGTTGAATTAAAGAAACCAAATCCATTACCATATCTAAAGGCAATCCAATTAAGTGGTATAAACAAAAACAACTCAATTGTTTTTGAAGACTCCATTCCAGGATTGAAATCTTCCTTGGCAGCTAATTTGCCTACAATTTTTGTTCCTTCAAATATCCCAATTTTTCTTGATGAAAATATTAAATTAGATTGTATTTTAGATTGTCTTGGTGATGAGAATAATGTGGCAAATGTAATTAAAGGCCCTAAACTGAAAAAATCATATGTTGACTATAACTTTCTATGTGATTATTTAGTATCTTTTAGTAATGCAAAAAACTAATTTTTCAAGAATTACCTTCCAGTTAAATAATTTATTTTTTGGTTTTCTAAGTGATACTTGGAGAACAAAATCTATTGGTCTTATTTCTGTTTTGACAGGTTATTTTTTGTTCGCAAATTTTATTACAAAATTTATATCTGAAGGTAAAAATGAGTTGATAATGGTCCCAATAATTATTATTTTTATTGAAATTATTATAAGGATTAAACCCGTCTCAAATTCAAGGTTTTATTATCTATGGAACGTAGTTGATAAATTAAGAATTGGTGCAATTTATGCTGTTATACTCGAAGCATTTAAATTAGGGTCTTAAAAGCTATTCTTCTTCTTCTTCTTCTTCTATAGGATAAACAAATCCTTGAGCTTTCCCAGTTAAAACTGATTTACCTAAAGATATAGCTTTTTGAGCTGCTATTGCTGCTTTCCCTTTCCAAACAGCATGTCTTTGGTTCCTTTTGCTCTTTGATTTTTTCTTCTTTGGTACAGCCATTCTGTTTCTTTATTTCCTTATAATAATATAACCCTTAACTGGTTATCTCCAAAACTTTTGAGTATATTTTGTTTATATACCTCAATTTTTTAAATAAGCATATATGCTTTATTAATCACTTGTAAAGATTAGTGTTTAGATCAAAATTCTCATATTCAGATTCTAAATCAAGTTATTCGGATCTTCTAGAAGATATAGAGACGGGGAAAATAGAATCAATATTTTTCTATCCTAGACAGAGAGAAATTGATGTTCTATACAAAAATGGCGATAAATTTAAAATACCTATCCTTTACAACGATCAATTAATCCTTGAAAAGGCTACTGAATATAAAGTAGATCTAACTATTAACAATAGTAGAAAAGAAGCCTCAGCCGCTAATTCATTTGCTTCAATAAGTCTTTTCCTGATTTTCATATTAGCTATAGTCTTAATCCTTAGGAGTACATCAAAATTGGCTTCCAGAGCTTTTGGTTTTACCAAAAATCAAGCTAAATTTGTAACTATTGATGATGTAGAAACGAGATTCGATGATGTAGCTGGGGTCCCTGAAGCCGCTGAGGAATTAAAAGAGGTAATAACATTTTTGAAAGAACCAAAGAAATTTGAAAATCTTGGAGCAAAAGTTCCTAAGGGAGTTCTATTAATAGGCCCACCAGGAACAGGTAAAACATTATTAGCTAAAGCAATTGCTGGTGAATCAGGAGTGCCTTTTCTCTCAATATCGGCATCAGAGTTTGTAGAACTTTTTGTTGGTGTTGGAGCAAGCCGAGTTCGTGATCTATTCTCTAAGGCTAAGGAAAAATCTCCTTGTATAATTTTTATTGATGAAATTGATTCCATTGGTAGGCAAAGAGGCTCTGGGATCGGAGGTGGAAATGATGAAAGAGAACAAACCCTTAATCAGCTTCTAACTGAATTAGATGGTTTTGCTGATAATTCTGGGATTATTGTTTTAGCAGCAACAAATAGACCAGATATTTTGGATGCAGCATTATTAAGACCAGGTAGATTTGATAGAAAAATTGAAGTTCTGCTTCCAGATTTAGATGGAAGAAAAAAAATTCTTTCAGTTCACTCACTTTCTAAACCACTTTCAAGTGAAGTTGACTTAGGATATTGGGCGTCTAGAACAGTTGGATTTTCGGGAGCAGATCTTGCAAATTTGATGAACGAGAGTGCTATTCACTGTGCAAGAGATGAATCTAAATTAATCAGTGATCTTCATATAGAAAATGCTCTTGATAAAATTACTATTGGCCTGAGAAGTTCATTAATAACTTCTCCAAATATGAAAAAAATTATTGCTTATAACGAGGTAGGCAGAGCGATTGTATCTGCTGTGAGAAATGGAATTGAATCAGTCGATAAAATTACGATCTTACCTAGATCTGGATCTTTAGGAGGATATACAAAAATATGTCCTGACGAAGATGTAATTTCTAGTGGCTTGATTTCAAAAAAATTATTATATTCAAAAATTGAAATTGCTCTAGCTGGAAGAGCAGCAGAAACGATAGTTTTTGGAGAAGGTGAAATTACACAATGCTCCTTAAAAGATATCTCTTATGCGACAAATATCGTAAGGGAAATGGTTACAAAATATGGATTTTCCATTATTGGTCCAATTTCAATGGATTCTGATAATAATGAAATGTATTTAGGAGATGGATTATTTAGAAGAAAACCTCTCATAGCAGAAAATACCAGTTCTAGAATAGATAATGAAATCATAAAAATTTCTAAAATTTCATTAAATAATTCAATAAAAATATTAAAAAAGAATAGAGTCTTACTAGATAAATTAGTTGATATACTTTTAAATAAAGAAACTATAGATAAAAAAGTTTTTAAATTAACAACTTCTAAATTATTGAAAGTTTGATTTAATTGTTTTAAATTAAAAAAAAATATTTTCTTGATAATTAAAAACAATACAACGAAGTTATTAGTTACACTTTCATTTTTACTTATTCTTCCATTTGTACAAAAACAATGGTTTAATTTGTATTCACTCAATAATAATGATATTTCCTTTTATTTAATCCTTTACTATTTGAGCGGAGCAATATGTCCATCTTTGGTGTATATAAACTCTTTAAAAAACTATACAGATTATAGTTTTACTAAGGATAAAATCCATAGTAAAAAAATAATTAAAGGAAAAAGATTATTATTCTTAGTAGCAATAAATTTAATATTTCTCTCTTTCTTAATAGCTGATTATATATATATAAATTTTGATCTTATAATTAATTTATTTCTTGAAGGAATTAATGTTCCAAAACCGGGTATTACACAGTTATGTTTTTTCATATTTTTAATTTCTATCCTATTAATTTTTAAGAAATCTAGGTTTCTTTTAAAAAAAATAATATTGGTAAATTTTATTTTGATTTCTCTCTATCTTTGGCATCTTCAAATTATTAATATTAGTGTTGATGATCAGTTTCATATTTATAGATATTTTCGTTTAAATGACCTAAATTTAATTAATCTTTTTATCCTAGTCGCAATAGAAATTTCTTTTTATACGTGGTCCTTTTTATCATATAAAACTAATTTGAGCGATTGGATCGTGCCCAAACCTCAAAAAGAGGATTTTATCCCCTTTTTGAATATATTTATTTTTTATTTTTTTATAGTTATTTACTACTCATTACTTATTTAAATGTTTCTAATTCTCCTATAGCGCAGAAAAATATTCCTTACTACCTTTTGGGTCCTCTAACATTGTTTTCTCCCCGGGGGTCCAGTTTGCTGGACACACTTCATCGGGGTTTGCCGCAACGTATTGATAGCCTTGAAGAATCCTTAGCGTTTCATCAACATTTCTACCTACAGGAGCCTTGTTAACAGTTGTATGCATAACTACTCCTTCGGGATTGATAAGAAATAAACCTCTATCAGCCTCCCCATCATCATTTAGAACATTGTAAGCCTGGCAAATTTCTCTCTTTAAGTCAGAAACTAACGGATAGTTAATATCACCTATACCACCTTCATTTCTTGGGGTTTGTATCCAAGCCAAATGACAGTGCTTGCTATCAACTGATACACCAAGTATTTCCGTATTAAGTGCCGAGAAATCTTGGTATCTATCACTAAATGCTGTGATTTCAGTAGGACATACAAATGTAAAATCTAGTGGGTAAAAGAATAGAACAACCCATTTACCTCTTAGACCTGAAAGTGTAATCTCCTTAAACTCTTGATCATATACTGCTGTAGCACTAAAGTCTGGTGCTTCTTGGCCTACTTTTAAGCTCATGAAAAATTTGTCCTTATTTAAATTATGTATGGTCTGTTTGACCGTAATAAGTATTATAATTTTATTAATAATGAATTAGCAAGTTTTTTTTTAATTCAATGAAATGGCATTATTCCTTTACTAGGAAATTTACAATTTTGAATCACAATAAGCTTTTAAAAAATCTCAAAAAGGAGTTAATTAAATATCCCATTAACAGGCTTGACAATAAAAATTCGAATTAAGAAATTTTATTTTTTTTAAGATTCCTTAAAATTTAACTCTCTATAATTAGAAATATTCTTTTTAATATTTTTAATTATGGCTAAATATATTGAAAGACTAAAGGAAAAAGTTAAAATAAAAAAATTTGATTCTAATCAGCCAATTGGAGCTTGGATTTTCGTTGTAATTTTGAATATAGTTGGATTTGCGGGTTATTTTTACTTAAAGGTAAATCATATTCAACTAGGTAGTTAAAAACTTATCTTATTTCCTTCTTAATTGAACGACAAAAATTTTTTAGTCTCTCATTCCTCGTTAAGTCAGGTAAAGTCCATATTGATTCTGTCTCAGGTAATGGATCTTTGCTCCATTCTTTAAATTCTTCCATTATCGAAGCATTATTTAATTTTGATGTATACTTTTTTCGTTTTTTTAAATATTTTCTTATCACTGTAAGATTTGCCTTAATATATTCTCTCATAAAAAATAATTAGTCTTATATTAATTTATCATTTAGGAAGTTCTTATTTAAAGAAAAGATTAATTAGACATTTTGAACTGCTTGAAAAAGTCCAAACGAATAACCTCCAATTAAGATCCAGCCAAGTACGCTTGATATTATTGTAGATCTTCTATTATGTCTCCTTAATGCTGATTCAATCATTTCATTAACTTCATCTCTATTA
>NZ_CABYWZ010000007.1 GCF_902522795.1 uncultured Prochlorococcus sp. | reverse complement strand
CTCTAATTCTTTTGGACTAAATGGTTTAGATAAGTAATCATCAGCCCCTAAATCCAAACCTGCAACTCTCTCTGAAATAGCTTCTAGAGCTGTTAAGAATATTATTGGTACTACTGATTCAGCTCTAATTCTTCTACAAACAGCAAATCCATCCATTTTTGGGAGCATAACATCAAGAACAATCAAATCTGGAGAATCCCTGTGAAAAGACTCAAGAGCTTCTTCGCCGTTAGTGGCTGAAAAAACTTGATAGCCAGCTAGCTGAAGCCTGGTAACTAATACCTTCAAAACTGCTGGTTCATCATCAACAACTAAAATTCTTGCTTTTGACATAGATAAAAAAGATTTCTCGATATTTCAAAGCAAATAACTATTGCATTGAATATTTATTCTAACAATTAAAAATATAACATTACGAACCCTCAAAGAGATATTCCTAAGGTTTACAAATATTTTAAATAATTTGAAGGTAACCATTTTTTTTATACACTTTTAATTCTTGGCAAAATTTATTATTACAATTTTCTTCTTGAAAATTTAAACATTCTTAAAAGTTGGGAGCAAATAAAGGGAGCAAAAAAACCTGTCAAAAAAACTTCAGCCAAAATATTTTTAACACTGGGAATCAACATTAAATAATTACTATCTGAAAAATTTATAAACAAAATTTGTAAAAAATAAAGAGTCCCACATAAAAAACTTCCAAAAGAACAAATTAAACCATACCTAAAATGCCCCAACAAAATATCACTATGTAATTTTATTCTCCCAAACAAAAAACCACAAAAAATTAAGCCAGGTATTTGAGTAAAACTATCATCTAAAGTAAGAGAATCTAAAATTAGACCTAAAAACAAACCAAATATTAATCCATTGATTGATCCTTTCATCATTGACCAAGGCAATAACCAAAATAACGGCCAATATGGCTGAACACCTAAAAATCCAAGCCAACTGGGGTGCCACAAAAAAATAATTGGGATAAGAATAAAGCTTATTATGGATAATTTTTTTGAAAAAAATTTATTCATTAAATATTTACTTTCACAATTTGGACCCAATCAATTACTTGAGGTTTTGCAAGAAGTGAAATTTTTGCCGTTTTTTTTGATTTCAATGTCTCATCTATAGATTGGACAATACCAATAGGGACATTTGGAGGTAATAACGTACTAGCAGGAGATGATGATACAAAATCTCCGACTTTAATATCAGCATCTTTTGAATAAAGTATTAGGCTAGGATAATCATCACCTAAACCGACCATTAATCCATTAATTTGAATTCTGTCCACCCAAACACCTAACTTACTTTCTGGAGAAGTTATCAAAGTTACTGAAGAAGTGAATAAAGAAGTATTCTTTACCCTTCCTAATAATCCTCCCGGACCAATAACAATATTACCAATTTCTACTCCATCCTTTGAACCTTTGTTTAAAATTATTTGTCTCCACCAACTGCCTGTTTTTCTCGAAATAACTGCAGCTGAAATATTTTCGTTACTAGATGATGATTCTTGAAGAGATAAGTTTCGCCGCAATCTTAGATTATCTTTTTTAAGAAGAGTTAACTTTATTAAATATTCTTGGTCTATACTCTCAAGGACAATTTCTTTTTGAAATTGACCAGGCCAAAAAGGCTTTGAAATAAAATAATAAAAATCTTTATAAAAAGATCCTTTTGATATCCTTACAAAAACTAAAAATAAAAAAATCGCAAACAATATCCAATTTTTCTTTTTATGCCGCCAACGATTAGTAGATATTCGTCGGATATCTAACATAATATTAATCTCTTATGGCATTCCTTATGAATTCTGGAGTGTCAACAACTCTTTTTAGTTTTTTGAAATCATCCAAAACCTCTCCACAACCATTTACTACACAAAGCAGAGGATTTTCTGCTATGTGAGTAAAAATTCCTGTTTCATCGCTTAATAAATCATTAATGCCTCTCACTAAAGCTCCACCTCCTGCCAGCATAATCCCCCTATCAACAATGTCTGCAGCAAGTTCAGGGGGGGTTCTCTCTAAAGTTCTTTTTACAGCTTCCACTATTTTACTAAGTGTTTCAGCCATCGCTTCTCTGATTTCTCCTGATGTCAAAGTGATTGACCTAGGTAGACCAGATAAAAGATGTAGACCTCTAACCTCTAAAGTAGTTTTATCAAAATCATCATCTGGAAATGCAGAGCCAATTTTAATTTTGATATCTTCTGCAGTTCTCTCTCCAACAACTAAGTTGTGCACTTTTTTAAGATATAGCACAATTGACTCATTTATTTCATCGCCAGCTATTCGAACAGATTCACTCAATACAGTTCCACCTAAACTTAATACTGCAACTTCAGTTGTACCTCCACCAATATCGACAATCATAGTGCCAATTGGCTCAGTTACTGGTAATGATGCCCCTATTGCTGCTGCAACAGGTTCATCAATTAAGTGAACTTCTCTAGCTCCGGCTAATCCAGCTTCCCTAACTGCTCTTCGCTCAACACTAGTAACTCCACTTGGTATACCAATCACTATTCTTGGGGCTACTATTCCCTTACCCTCGTTACATTTTTGAATAAATGTTTTTATCATTTGTTCTGCGGCATCAAAATCTGCGATAACCCCATCTCTTAATGGTCTTACGGCTCTTATATTGCCAGGGGTCCTTCCAAGCATTAACTTTGCTTCTTTACCAACAGCTAATGGAATACCTTCTTCTAAATCCATAGCTACTACAGAAGGCTCTTGTAAAACAACTCCCTTTCCTGATACGTGTATAAGAGTATTGGCCGTTCCCAAATCTATACCAATATCTCTAGAAAATTTAAATCTGTTAAAAATCACAATAAGAATTCTTTTTATAAATAATATATCTATTTTTTAGAAAGCTCTCAGAATTCTGTCGTTTAGTTATGAATAGCACGCAAAACTTTGAGCAGAACCTGGAAATAAGAGTAGTATTAAAAAAAAAAAATTATGGAAATTAACACTATTAACTTGGTTGGCAGAGCTGGAAGAGAACCAGATGTCAGATATTTTGAATCTGGCAGTGTTGTAGCAAATTTCACACTTGCAGTTAACAGAAGAAGCCGAGATGAAGAGCCAGACTGGTTTAATTTAGAAATATGGGGCAAACAAGCACAAATAGCGGCAGATTACGTTAAAAAAGGATCTTTAATTGGAATTACAGGAAGCTTTAAAATTGATAGTTGGAAAGATAAAAATACTGGGGAAGATAGATATAAACCAGTTGTTAGGGTAGATAGATTAAACTTACTAGGGTCAAGGAAAGATTCCGATAATAACCAATATTCTAATAGTAATAATTCTAGTGAAATACCTTTTTAAGGTCTATTTTTTTTTAAAAATCTAATAAGTATTCTTATTAAAAAATATAAGAAAATTAAAATTAAAATTGGCTTTACAACATATTTGATTTGATCTAAGTAAGTTTCTACGATTGGATAATTTTCACCAAATAAATACCCTGCATAAGTGAGAAGTGCTACCCATATCAAGCTCCCAAATGTAGTCCAAAGCAAAAATTTTCTTAATGGCATAAGTTCTATGCCAGCGGGAACTGAAATTAAAGTTCTTATGCCTGGTACTAATCGACCCCAAAAAACCAAAGAAACCCCGTATTTATCAAACCACCTTTTACTTTTACTTAAATCATTAGAAGAGATACCAAGATATCTTCCTTTTTTATCTAGAAAATTTGAAAGTCTTTTTTCATTTACAAACCTACCTAAATAATACCAAGGCAATGATCCTAAGATAGTTCCAAGTAATCCCCAAAAAACTAAAATATAAAAATTTAATTTTTGTTGATAAACGAAATACCCTCCCAATGGCATTATTATTTCCGAAGGAATTGGAGGTATTATGTTTTCTAAAAACATAGCCAAACAGATAGTAAGGTATGCTATTGCTGAATTCTTTTCAACAGCCAAACTAATATAGTCGGGGATTGAAGTAAGAAAATTTACAAAAATTAAACTCACACTTAGTATCTATAAAGCTCAGGTTTATAAGGCCCTTCTACAGAGACATTAATATAATCAGCTTGTTCCTTGGTTAATTTTGTTAATTTTGCACCAATTTTATCAAGATGTAACCTAGCTACCATTTCATCTAGATGTTTCGGTAAAACATAAACCTCTTTGGCATATTTTTCTGACTTATTAAAAAGTTCAATTTGAGCTAGTACTTGATTAGTAAAAGAATTACTCATAACAAAACTTGGATGTCCAGTGGCACAACCTAAGTTGACTAATCTACCTTCAGCCAAGAGGATTATTTTATTGCCACTCGGTAAAGTTACATGATCAACCTGCGGTTTAATATTTTCCCATGGATAATCTTTTAATGAAGCTACATCAATTTCATTATCGAAATGGCCAATATTACAGACTATAGCCTCATCTTTCATCTTGACGAGATTTTCATTTGTTATTACTTGATAGTTCCCAGTTGCTGTAACAAATATATCTATATCTTCCACAACATCGTCTAATGTAACAACGCTAAAACCTTCCATTGCCGCTTGAAGAGCGCAAATTGGATCGACTTCAGCAACTTTTACAATTGCACCTAGTCCTCTTAGAGACTGAGCTGAACCTTTACCTACATCTCCAAAACCCATTACTAAAGCTACCTTCCCAGCAATCATCACATCAGTGGCCCGCTTTATGCTGTCAACTAGAGATTCTCGGCAGCCATATAAATTATCAAATTTGCTTTTAGTTACTGAATCATTAACGTTGATAGCAGGAAAAGGTAAAGCATTTTGCTTTTGCAGTTGATAAAGTCTTGCTACTCCCGTTGTAGTTTCTTCAGTGACACCAATGATATTACTTTTAATTCTAGAATAGAAGTCTTTATCATTTTTCAACTTGGACTTAATAGAATTAAATAAAGCAATTTCCTCTTCATTACCGGGATTATCTAAAACAGATAAATCTTTTTCTGCTTTACTACCAAGTATCAATAGGCCAGTTGCATCTCCCCCGTCATCTAGAATCATATTTGGAGAGTCCGAACCCCAATCAAGGATATAGTGAGTATATTGCCAATATTCATCAAGAGTCTCACCTTTTTTTGCATATACAGGAATTCCTCGATCTGCAATAGCTGCAGCTGCATGATCTTGAGTTGAAAAAATATTACATGAAGCCCATTTCACTTCTGCTCCAAGATCAACAAGAGTTTCTATTAAGACTGCTGTCTGAATAGTCATATGGAGACTTCCAGATATTTTTGCACCTTTTAGTGGCTTTTGAGATTGATATTTATCTCTAAGTGCCATTAATCCAGGCATTTCTGTTTCGGCAATTTTAATTTCTTTACGACCAAAACCTGATAAAGAGATATCAGCAATTACGTAATTTGGTGTAGAGGTCTTAACTGAATTTGCTATAACCATGTCTAGTAGATACTTTCTCTATTAAACTATAGATGATTTTTGTATAATTTTTGTGTTTGTTGAGAATTTAAAAGAGACTTTAAATTTAGGAAAAAACCTCTCATACAAATTAAATCCCCAATCAATAGTTTTATTACAGGGTCCGATTGGGGCTGGGAAAACCTCATTTGTTCAAGGGATTGCTAAAGGCTTATCAATCTCTGAGGACATTACAAGTCCTACATTTGCTTTGTCACATCACTATAACTCCGGAAAAATTCCACTAATTCACCTAGATTTATACAGGTTAGAAAATGTTACTTCAGCAAAAGAAGTTTTTTTTTCAGAAGAAGAAGAGGCAATGCAAAAACAAGCTATTTTAGTTATTGAATGGCCAGAATTAATAGAACCAGTTATTGATAATTTCTGGAAAATTGAAATTAGTTACGCAAAAAATTATGGAAGACACTACGAGATAAGAGATCCCAAAAATTTATTAACCTTCTCATAATATGGCTGTTGCTCGATGGCGCCTTCACCAAGACAAGTTAATAATCCACAAACACTCGCGAATTTAATGCAATCTTCTATCTCTAGTTCATTTGAAGGATAGCCAGAAGAAATTAATTTTGAGATTAAACCAGCCAGAAAAGCATCGCCTGCGCCAGTTGTATCAACAATTTTTTGTGAAGTAGGAGTTTCGGTAATTCCCTGAAATCGGTTGATGTACCATGCAACAGGATTTTTTCCATCAGTTATTATTACATCTGGAAAATTAGACAATTGTTGAGATATTCGCAAGGGGTTTTCATCCTCAAAAAACAAAATCGCTTCTTCCTTAGCGAGTTTTAAAACATTTGCATGATTTAAAAATTTCTTGATTAGATTAACTCTTGCGTCTTTACTAATTCCTGATGAGAAACTTGAATGATCCCAAAAGACCTCTCTCCAATTCAAATCAATAACTATTTTGACTTCAAATTTTTTAGCCTGTTCAAGTAGAAAAAAAATAGTCTCTGCTGAAATGGGAGATGATAATAAGATTGTTCCTGTAACCATATATTTTGTTTCTAGAAAAGAGTTCTCCAATTTTAAAATTTCTTTTTCGATTAATTCCTTACAAAGGACTTCGTCTGCAAAGCATGAATGAGAACTTTCTTCAAATCCTGAAAAAAAACGATCCCCAAATTGATCTCTATCTACATTAACAACGCGAGTAGATGAATCATTACATAATTGCAAGAATTCTAAATTAACGTCCAATTCATTAAATTGCATAATAAATTTTTTGCCATAATCATCATTACCCAAACTACCAATAAAAATTGAATCTATTTTTAATTTTCTTAAAGCACAAGCAACATTAGCTGGGGCACCACCCAAAAAATCTATAAATCCTTGATTTGACTTATTTCTGATTCTGTCTATTAAAGCCTCTCCAATACATATGACCTTTTTCTTTTTCATACAATGAACACTCTTTACTTAATTAAGAATAATTTATTAAAAACAAATAATTTTTTTTTGAATTAAAGTTTAATTAAAAGCATATTCATAATGTCTTTAAATAAATCTGAAAATTGGAAATGGAATAATTGGAAAATTTCTTGGTCTTTATCAAAAGAATCTACTTCTGAAAAAAATATTAAAATTTTATTAATTCATGGATTTGGGGCATCAAAAAACCACTGGAGACATAACCAAGATTTTCTTGGTAAATTCTCTAACTGTTATGCAATTGACTTATTAGGATTTGGGAAAAGCAGTCAGCCTTGTGCTTTATTAAATTACGAACCTGATAAAGAAAACTCAATTAAATATTCATTTGACTTATGGGGTAATCAAATATCAACATTTTGTTCAGAGGTTATAAAATCTCCTGTTTACTTGGTAGGAAATTCCATTGGTGGTGTAATTGCATTGAAAGCTGCTGAGATCCTCAAAGATAATTGCAAAGGTGTCATTTTGATTGATTGTGCACAAAGAACTATGGATGATAAACGTTTAAAAAAAAGTGATTTATTAATGAATCTATTAAGACCCATCCTTAAGACGATAGTCAGACAAAGATTAATTAGTAATACGCTTTTTACAAGAGCTGCTAACCCAAAAGTTATAAAGAAAATACTTGCACAGGCTTACCCTTCAGGAAAAAATATCGATAATGAATTGATTGAAATACTTTATCAACCCTCTCAAAGGAAAAATTCTAAAGAGGCATTTCGTGGTTTTATTAACTTATTTGATGACTATCTTGCTACTGACCTTTTCGATAATGTTGATGCTCCAATACAATTGATTTGGGGTGAGAAAGATCCATGGGAATCTTTAAGTGAAGCAAAAGAGTGGAAGAAACAATTCAGTAATATTAAAAGATTAGATATTATTAATGGAGCTGGTCACTGTCCTCATGATGAAGAACCTGAAAAAACAAATAACTTAATAAATGAATTTATTCAAGAAACAAAATAAGCTTCTACATTATCACTTAATCTTCTCAAGCCTCTTAATCCATCTCTTTCTAGGTTTCTTACTCGATCCCTACTTATCCCTAGCACTCTTCCTATCCCTGTAAGAGACATTGGCTCATCGCCATCCATTCCGTATCTCATTCTTAAGACTCTGCATTGGAGATCTGGCAATTGATGTAAGAGAGAATGCAGATCACCTCTCATACAATCCATCTCTATTTGTTCGTCTGGCAAATCCTCGCCACCTGCCAATAAATCTAGTAAAACAGTATCTTCGCCGTCACCAACTTTAGTTTCAAGACTAACTGGCTGACCTGCCTTGCACATCAAATCTTTAACATCATCTTCGGGAAGCTCAACGTATTTTGCTAATTCACTTACAGTTGGAGTTCTAGACATTTCTTGGCTTAGCTCTCTTTGACCTTTTTTTAACTTATTCAACATTTCAGTTATATGGATTGGTAACCTTATTGCCCGACTTTTTTCGGCTATTGCTCTTGTGATGCCTTGTCTAATCCACCAGTATGCATATGTTGAAAACTTATAACCTCTGGCTGGATCAAATTTTTCAACTCCTCTTACCAATCCTATTGTTCCCTCCTGAATTAAATCTAAAAGTTCCATATTTCTTTTTGTATATTTTTTTGCAACGCTTACTACCAATCTTAAATTCGCTGCGACCATTCTTTCTTTAGCTCTCTGTCCAGCTCTCAATCTTTTTTTGATTATAGAAGTAGATAAATTTAATTTAGTAGATAATTCATCAATACTTGGCTTGTCGCCTGTTAATTCAATAATTTCTAATTCTGTTCTTTCAACTTCCATATACTCTTGGACTTGTCGACCTAGAGTGATTTCTTGCTCGTGTGATAGTAATGGAACTCTTCCTATATCCCTTAAATATGACCGAACAAGATCAACATCATTACTAGCTTTTATACTTGTGATTGATGATAGTTTATTTTCACTTATTGTTTCAGAAGACATGAAAGTTAAATGATGTTTTGTAAACAATACCATTAAGAAATGTAAAGTTAAACAAAAAAATCCACATTTTTACAAAAATGAGAATAATTACCTAGTGAATTTAAGCTAATGAAGAGCTTAAAAGCCATTTCGCTGTACTTAAATAAATGAATACACCAGCAATATCAGTAACAGTTGTAATAAAAGGAGAGGACATTAAGGCTGGATCTAATTTCATTCTGTCAAACAACAAAGGAAGTATCGCTCCTGTTGTAGCAGCCAAAGTTGTTATGGACATTAAACTTATTCCCACCGCAGAGGCAATTAAGGGCCCTTCTCCTTGCCACCAAGCAAAGGGGAAGACTACGATCATCATTAAAACTCCTAAAAGAGCACCTGTTATTGCCTCCTTAACTACCGCCTTAATTGCACCAAGAGACTTCAATTTCTGAGTACTTAAACCTCTAATAACAACAGTTGAACTTTGAGCGCCAACATTTCCCCCAGTACCTATAAGAAGTGGAATAAATGCAGCTAATAAAACTATTTCTTTTAATATTTGATCATTCATAGCTATAACTTTGGTTGTTAAACCATTTGCCAATACCAAAATTAATAACCATAAAATTCTTCTTCGAGCAATCGTAAACAAACTACTTTGGAAATAATCATCTTCATCTCCAGGTTGTACTGCCCCCGCTGCATAAATGTCTCTTGTTGCTTCTTGTTCTATGACATCAATCAAATCATCGACAGTTACTATCCCAACCAGTCGTTTTTCTTTATCAACTACTGGGAGAGCTAAAAAATCATATCTTTGTATTGCTCTAGCAACCTCTTCTTGATTCGTATTAGTAGAGATATTAACAACATCTCTTGTCATAACATCTCCAATTGGCTTAGAAGGATCAGCAGTTACAAGATCTCTTAAAGAAAGAATGCCAGTTAAATGTCTTTCTTTATCTGTAACGTACAAGCTATAAATAGTTTCAGTAAATGGTGCTCTTTTTCTAACTAAAGAAAGAGCCTCAGCTGCCGTCTGCATCTCTTTAAGGTCTATAAATTCTGTTGTCATTAATCTTCCAGCAGTTTCAGGCTCATATCCAAGTAATTCAGCTGTTACTTTCCTTTCACCAGGGCTAAGAGCAGACAAAAATTTTCGAACAACTTTTGCAGGTAATTCATCAAAAAGTTGAACCCTATCATCAGGAGACATTTTTTCAACGATTTCTAACACTTCTCCTGAACGAAGTCTTTCTAATAAAGTTTGCTGAACTACTGGATCTAAATATTCATAAACCTCAATTGCTTCATTTTTCTTTAATAATCTAAATGCTAATGCCTGCAATATTAGTGGAAGACTTCCAATCGCATCTGCAATATCAACAGGTTGGGAAGGCTCTAAAAGTAACTTGGCTTCATCATAATTTCCCGCAATGAGCAATTCCTCAAGTTGAATAGTAATATTTTCCCGTGAACTTAAATCTGAAGATAAGGATTTAACTGTTTCAAGATTATTTTCCTTCATAAATATTATCCCTATCGAAGTAATAACATTATTATAAGAAATCTAAGTAATTTTTCTACTTATCCAGAACCCGATAAACATCGTAAATAAATTTACGATAATTATTAAATTAATAAAAATTATAAATTTTATCAAATCTCCTTGATCTAAAATTTTGTACAAAAAATATATAAATCCGCTATAGGATGTAAAGGACGCAAAAAACCCACTCAATAGAATTTTTTCAATAGAGTAACTTAATCTTTTATTGATAAAAAAACCAACTAAAAAAGATCCAATTATTGAAATAAAAAAATCATTATTTATAATTATTCTTAAAAATGTAGCTAAGTAAGCAGCTAAAAGAATATAAATAAAATTATTTAATTTCACTTTTAAAAAACTGAATTACAAAATAACCTAAATAAAAGAATAGAAAAGAAAGAATTATCACTTCGATATAATGGAAAAATAATTTTAGGAATTTTCTCCTTTTAAATAGGTTAAATAGTTGATATATAAATGAAGAAAATGTACTAAAACAACCTAAAAAACCGCTATAAAATAATACTAATATTTCGTTATTAATAAAATTTATTGCTACTAAAATTCCTAAAAAAAAAGATGATAAAAAATTTACTATTGATGTATTTTGAATATCAAAGCCTATACTTTTTTTAAAATTATTTTGTATGGATATTCTCAGTATTACTCCAAAAGTACTGCCAAGTAAAAGTATAACTATTGAACTAAAATCCAAAATTTACATTTTTATCCAGCCTTTTAAAATTTTATTAGGATCATCTAACAATTTATTTGAAGCTAATTCAACCCTGACCCAGGTTGCGCTTTCGTTAACTTTCCACCTACGTAATACCGATAAAGTTGTACCTAAATCAAGAACTAATAATTCCTTAGCATAAATTTGAGGATAAGCATAAAGAGAAGTATTGGAACTCAATATAATTTCATTTGTATTATGAGAGAACTTATTTTGATTTAAACTTTTCTGGATCCCACCAGCAGGTAATGTAATTGGAGCAATTAATGCAAAAGTAATTAAGCAAAAATTCTTGAGAAGATTATTAATCATATATCTAAAGTTGCCATATCTAAATTGCTGCTATGAGTTTCAATAAATTCTCTTCTTGGTGCTACTTTATCTCCCATTAATATATTAAATATTCTGTCAGCTTCAAATGCATCTTCAATTTCAACCCTTTTCATCATCCTCGTTTGAGGATTCATAGTTGTATCCCATAATTGTTTTGGCATCATCTCACCTAATCCCTTGAATCTTTGGATATTATAATTTGCTTTTTCTCCAAAACCTTCAATTGTTTCCTTTAGTTGATTCTCGTTATAACAGTAATTATGATTCTTACCTCTTTCAACTTTATATAAAGGGGGGCAAGCAATATATATAAAGCCTTTCTCAACAAGTTCTCTTTGGTATCTATAGAAAAAAGTCAATAATAAAGTTCTTATATGAGCGCCGTCAACATCAGCATCAGTCATGATTACAACTCTATGATATCTCAAAGAGCTCACATCGAAATCTTCTCCTTTTATTCCTAAACCTAGAGCAGTTATTAATGACTGTATTTCTGTATTTTTATAAATCTTAGTATCGTCAGTTTTTTCAATATTAAGAATTTTACCCCTGAGGGGCAAAATAGCCTGAAAATTTCTATCTCGTCCTTGTTTTGCTGAACCTCCAGCTGAATCTCCTTCAACTATATAAATTTCTGATTCTGAGGGATCTCTAGAACTACAATCTGCTAATTTACCAGGTAAGGTAGAACTTTCTAGAACACTTTTTCTTCTTACTAGTTCTCTAGCCCTTCTCGCAGCTTCTGCTGCATTAAATGATTGAATTGCTTTTTCAAGAATCAAATCCAAAATTCCAGGATTGAATTCCATATATTTTGTGAGTGCCTCCCCAATAAGTGAATCCACAATTCCTCTTACTTCAGTATTTCCTAATTTTGTTTTTGTTTGTCCTTCAAATTCGGGATCTGGAACTTTTACAGATAAAACAACAGTCAAGCCCTCTCTAATATTTTCGCCTGCTAAATTTTTTTCAGCATCTTTTCTTTTACCCCTCTTCTTTGCAAGATTATTGAAAGTTCTTGTCAAAACTGTTTTGAGCCCTTCTATATGTGTTCCTCCATCAATAGTTCTAATATTATTTGCAAATCCTAAAATATTATCTGAATATACATCTGAACACCATTGCAAAGCTGCCTCTACATATACATTTTCTTTCTGTGAGTCAACGTAAATTATTTCAGGATGAATAGACTCTTTTGCAGAATTAATATATTCAACATATTCTTTAATACCTCCTTGATATAAGTAAATTTCTTCTTTAAAAGAACCATCAGATAATTGATTTCTTTCATCTTTAAAAACAATTTTAACTCCGCCGTTAAGATAAGCTAGTTCTCTTAATCTAGATGAAAGAAGAGCATATTCAAATTCAATTCCTCCAGAAAAAATTGTTTTGTCGGGTTTAAAACAAATAGTTGTTCCTTTCTTAGATGGTTTGTCAGTCTGCTTTTTAGTTTTCAATTCACCCTTTGATACACCTTTTTCAAATCTTTGATTAAATTCGTGACCATCCCTAAAAACAGTCACATTAACCCATTCGCTTAGAGCATTAACTACAGATATTCCTACTCCATGCAACCCCCCTGAAACTTTATAACCACCACTACCAAATTTACCTCCTGCATGAAGAACAGTTAGTACAGTTTCTAAGGCACTTTTCCCTGTTCTTGGATGAATATCAGTTGGAATACCTCGTCCATTATCAGAAATTAAAGCAGAACCATCTGCTCGAAGAACTATTTCTATGTGATCACAATGTCCTGCTAGTGCTTCATCAACGGAGTTATCAACTACTTCATATACCAAATGATGTAATCCTCTAGGCCCTGTAGAACCTATATACATCCCTGGACGTTTACGAACTGGTTCTAACCCTTCTAAAACCTGAATCTGTTCCGCACCATAATCATTTGAGATTTTATTAGATCTTTTGTCCTCACTCATTTAATATAAAAAAAAATATTAAACATTTAAAATGTTATTTTTAAAAGGTATTTCATTAAACTTACCACCGCAATAAGATAAAGGCTCGAAGTCAATGAAAAATTTAACCACTTTAATTATATAGCTAATATTTTTTTCTTCAGAAATTCATATGTCTTTATACCGACCTCATGTAATAATCTTAATTGGTCCTACTGCAAGCGGCAAAACAGAATTAGCTATTGAAATTGCACAATATTTTAAAACTCGTATACACAATATCGATTCAAGGCAAATTTATAAGTATATGGATATTGGAACAGCCAAACCATCTAAAAAACAACAACAACAAATAAAGCATTTTTTAATAGATATTGAGGAGCCAAACCAACCAATTAATGTAAAACAATTTCAAGAAATTGCTCAAAAATCAATAATTAGAGAAATTAAACAAGATAATTTACCTTTTCTTGTTGGAGGGAGTGGGTTGTATATGAACTCAATAACCAAAGGGTTTTTTGTACCGGATGTCCCTCCTCAAAAAAATTTGAGAAAACAATTAGAAGAACTTGGTCAGAAAAAATGTTGGGACTTGTTAAAAAATTGTGATCCATTATCAACAAAAAAAATTAATTGTGCTGACCACATTAGAACAGTAAGAGCTTTAGAAGTCTTCTACGTAGCAGGTAAACCTTTGTCAAGTCTGAAAGTTCAAAAACCTCCTGAATGGAAAATATTAGAGCTTGGATTAGATAGAGATAATTTAAAAGAAAGAATTTTAAAAAGAACAAAACATATGTTTTTATCTGGAATTATTGAGGAGACTAGTCATCTTATCTCAGAATACGGATTTGATTTGCCAATACTAGAAACCATTGGTTATCGAGAAGCTAGAGATGTTTTAAATGACCGTTCAACAATTGACAAAGCGATTGAATTAACTACGACAAAAACGATACAATTTGCAAAAAGACAAAAAACTTGGTTTCGTAATAAAAATAATCCTCTCTGGCTTAATAACAAAAACCTGCTAAAAGATGCAATAATTAAGATAGAGTCTTTTTTAGGCTAACTTTATAAAAATAGATTTTTTCATCATCCAACCAAATTGTTAAATTAACTGAATGCCCCCACGCCCACGCTTTGACCGCCGAGCTCCTGTTAGAGAGCTACCAAATATAAATGAAAGAATAAAATACCCTCAATTGAGAGTTGTTGATTCAGACGGAAAACAACTAGGTGTCATAGATAGATTAAAAGCATTAGAAATAGCATCTCAAAGAGAACTTGATTTAGTTTTGGTAAGCGAAAAAGCAAATCCTCCTGTTTGCAGAATTATGGACTACGGAAAATATAAATTTGAACAGGAAAAGAAAGCTAAAGAAGCAAGGAAAAAATCCCATCAAACAGAAGTTAAAGAAGTAAAAATGAGGTATAAAATTGATAAACATGATTATGATGTCCGAATAGGTCAAGCTACTAGATTTTTAAAATCGGGAGACAAAGTAAAATGTACTGTGATTTTTAGAGGTAGAGAAATTCAACACTCAAATTTAGCTGAAACACTTCTTTTGAAAATGGCTAATGATTTAGAAGAGCAATCAGAAGTTCAACAAAAACCAAAAAGAGAAGGTAGAAACATGATTATGTTTTTAAGCCCTCGAAAAACTCCTCTAATTAAAAAAGATGATGGGTAAAAAATTGTTACCAAAAAATATGGCAAATGTTAAAGTGTCACTATTGTCAAAAATAAATTAGTCCAGGTTTCAGAAAGTGAGATTCCATATTCAACAAGAAAGTGATATCCCAGCATCTACTCAATTATATAATCAAATTTGTTTTGCTATTGCTGCAAGGCATTATCCTCCAGGTCACAGACTTCCTAGTACAAGGCAACTTGCAATGCAAACTGGACTCCATCGAAATACTATCAGCAAAGTATACAGACAACTAGAAATAGATGGAGTTGTTGAAGCAATAGCTGGATCAGGTATCTATGTAAGAGATAATCTTACTAAAAGAGAATTTAAAAAATCAATTTACTCAAAAGAAAAAACAAGAAAACTACCAGATCAAGAAGCAAAGAAGGTCATTGACAACTTAATAAGTCTTGGATGCACTTTACAAGAAACGAGAGATATATTGACCAATGAAATTGATTGGCGTATTAAGTGTGGATCAAGAATTATAGTCAGTACTCCTAGAGAGGATATTGGCGCCTCTATGCTAATAGCAGAAGACCTTTCTCCAACTGTAAATGTACCAGTAGAAGTTGTTCCTATGGAGGAATTAGAAAAAGTTTTGAGTAATTCAAATAGTGGTACGATTGTAACAAGCAGATATTTTATACAGCCTTTAGAAAAAGTTGCTAAGCAACATGGAGTACGCGCTATAGCAGTTGACTTGAGCGACTTTCAAAAAGAATTGAAAATACTCAAAGAATTAAATTCTGGAAGTTGTGTAGGTATTGTAAGCATAAGTCCTGGTCTGTTGAGAGCAGCTGAAGTCATTATTCACAGCATGCGAGGTGGTGAATTAATTCTCATGACAGCAGTCTCAGACAATAACAGTAGATTACTATCACTTCTAAAGGCTTCGAACCATATAGTGTGTGATGGACCTAGTCTATCAGTTGTAGAAAGCACACTATTAAACAATCGTTCTCAATTGATGAGATTACCTCAAATAATTTGTGCTAAAAATTATTTAAGTATCGAAACAATAAATCAATTAAAAAAAGAAATAGGTGTCATTAATTAAATCAAGATGCTAAGAACTTTAAAATCAGATATAGAAATTATCAGAGAGAGAGATCCTGCCGCTAGAGGAATAATAGAGATATTTCTTTGCTACCCGGGCTTTCAATCTATAGTTATTCATAGGTTTACGCATAAATTATGGCAATTAAAGATCCCTTTGATTCCTCGCTTGTTAAGTCATACCAATAGGCTATTAACAGGCATTGAAATACATCCTGGAGCAAAAATTGGTAAACGGGTTTTCATAGATCATGGAATGGGAGTTGTAATTGGAGAAACAGCCGAGATAGGAAATAATTGTTTACTATATCAGGGAGTTACATTAGGTGGAACCGGTAAAAGTCATGGGAAAAGACACCCCACCTTGATGGAAAATGTTGTAGTAGGGGCAGGTGCAAAAGTTCTCGGATCAATCAAAGTTGGCTCCAATACGCGTATTGGTGCGGGTTCAGTTGTAGTTCGTAATGTGGAAGCGAACAGCACAGTTGTTGGGGTTCCTGGCAGAGTCATACATCAAAGTGGTGTGAAAGTAAATCCATTAGCTCACTCTGCTTTACCTGATGCAGAAGCTAATGTGATAAAAAATTTAATGGACAGAATAGACTTCCTTGAAAATGAAATTCTTAAATTACAAAAAACTCTTCAATGTTTAGTTAACTCAGAATCAATTGATATTTCTAAACTAGGTGACGCTCAAAATCTTAAAGACAAAGAAATAATAGAATTTCTTGGAGATGATTAATTCTTTAGTTAATTTTTTTCATTAACGTCAGTTTTAGGTTGAAACATAAACATTGAATAAATAACATTTCGTCTCATATTAGTCATCATTTCGAGGAACATATCATATCCTTCGTTTTTATATTCGATTAATGGATCTTTTTGACCATAACCCCTCAATCCGACTGATTCCCTCAAGGAATCCATGGATTGAAGATGTTCTCGCCATAAATTATCGATTTGCTGCAAAATGAAAAATCTTTCAGCTTCTCTCATTAATCCTGGACGAATCTTTTCTATTTGTGATTCCTTTAAATCATAAGCTATTCGCAACTGCTCTTGAAGATAGTTTTTTAATTCTTCTATTGACAGTAAATTAATATCATCAGATTTAAGATCATCTAATAAATATATAAATTCTTTGACTTTAGAAATTAATTGATCAATATTCCATTCCTCAGGAGGAAGATCAGGATTAATATAAGCATCTACAATTTCAATCATTGTCCTTTCTCCATATCCTATTACTTGTCTTTTTAAATCAATTCCTTTCAATACTCTTAGTCTCTCGCCATAAACTGCTTTTCTTTGATTGTTCATTACCTCGTCGTATTCAAAAACTTGTTTTCTAATATCGTAATAGTAAGTTTCAACTTTCTTTTGAGCACTTTCTAGAGACCTAGTAAGCATTCCTGACTCAATAGGCATATCTTCATCAACCCTAAAAGCATTCATTAAATTTGCTACTCTATCACCTCCAAAAATCCTTAATAAATTATCATCTAAAGATAAAAAGAATCTTGTACTTCCAAGATCACCTTGTCTTCCTGCTCTTCCTCTAAGTTGATTATCTACTCTTCGTGATTCATGTCTCTCAGTACCTATTACATGTAAACCGCCAGCTTCTCTTACTTTTTCTTCTTCATGAATCAAAACTTTTTCATATTCTTTTTTTACATCAGACAAAGATTCTCTCAAAAGCTTTATCAAGTCATCATCAGTTGGCGCTTTTTCTGCAGCTGTAGCTATCCTATCATCAAGCTCCAAGACAGAAAGTTGTCTATCTCCCCAATTTTGAACAAGTTCATCAGATAAATGAGAGAGTTTCTTTTCAATTGCTTCATCTAATTTGCAAGGGAAAAGACTTGTTGAAGAATTTGAAATGTTCTTTTTCAAATTTGAACCAGATTTTGTCGAAAAACCACCCTTAGATTTTGAATTTCTTTGTTTAGGTATTGGTGGCTTATGCTCATTATCAGGCTTGACTAACAAAGGAATTAAAATTTCTTTTAATTTGAGCCTTGCCATATAGTCACTATTACCGCCAAGAATTATATCTGTTCCTCTTCCAGCCATATTAGTCGCAATAGTAACTGCACCTGCTCTTCCAGCCTGGGCAACAATTTCTGCTTCACGTTCAACGTTCTCTGGCTTAGCATTTAGCAAATTATGTGGGATTTTTTCGTCAGATAAAAGTGAACTTAATAATTCACTTTTTTCAACACTTGTTGTACCAACTAAAACAGGTCTACCATCTCTATGAATTTTGGCAGTTTCTTTAGCAACGGCTTTCCATTTGCCAATCTCTGTCTTAAATACTTGATCAGACCAATCTTGTCTTTTTCTTATTTGATTTGTCGGTATAACTGTTGATTCTAATTTATAAGTTTTTTCAAATTCAACCTCCTCAGTTTTTGCAGTTCCCGTCATTCCTGCTAAGCCAGGATATAAAAGGAAAAAATTCTGATAAGTTATGGATGCTAATGTTTGAGTCTCAGGCTGAATCTTAAGACTCTCTTTCGCTTCTATTGCCTGATGTTGTCCATCACTCCAACGTCTTCCTGGCATTACCCTACCAGTAAATTCGTCAACTATGACAGCCTCATCGTTCTTAATAATATAATTCACATCTTTAATAAATAATTCTTTGGCTTTTAAAGCGTTAGTTATATAGTGCGCCCAAGGATCTTGAGGATTATATAAATCATTCACTCCCAAATACTCTTCACATTTTGCAAAACCCTGATCAGTTAATATACAACTTCTCTGTTTTTCATCAACTTCATAATCGCCTTCCGGATCAATACCATCTTTACTTAATTCTTTTGCTTTAACTAATGCCAGAGATAATTCTGCAGCTTTTTGATATTTTTCTTGTGGTCTTTCAACTTGGCCAGAAATTATTAAAGGGGTTCTTGCTTCATCAATTAATATTGAATCAACCTCATCAATTACGCAGTAATTAAATTTTCTTTGAACTACCTCACTAATATCGATAGCCATATTATCTCTTAAATAATCAAATCCTAATTCTGAATTTGTTGCATAAGTTATATCACAATCATAATTTTTCTTTCTCTCAACTGGACTCATATCTTGCTGAATCAAACCAACGGATAAACCTAAAAAACGATGAACTTGTCCCATCCACTCAGCATCCCTTCTAGCTAAATAATCATTTACAGTAACAACATGAACACCTTTCCCCGTAAGAGCATTTAAATAACAAGGTAATGTTGCTACAAGAGTTTTTCCCTCTCCAGTCTTCATTTCAGCAATTTGACACTCATTTAAAACCATCCCGCCTATTAACTGAACATCAAAATGTCTCATATCAAGAACACGCTTACTTGCTTCTCTTACAATTGCAAAGGCTTTAGGAAGAAATTCTTCTAGGAGTTTTTTTTGTTTTTTAAAATCTAATTCTGCTGAAACATTTGATTTAAGATTTTGAGTTTCTTTTCTAAGCTCCTCATCAGTCAATTGAGAAATTTCTTCTTCTAAAAAATTTATCTCTTCCACTATTGGTTGATAGCGCTTTAACTTTCGTGTATTCGGATCTCCCAACAAAAGTTTTAGCATAAGTCAAAGTCCTTAAAAAATTCATCTTATTACAAACATTATAAATTAGTGCGTTACAACAGAATGAAGAAAACTATTATCTCTTTATTTTATATAAACGATCGATTAAGGTATTTAGATTAAAGTCACAAAAATAACCTAGCTGACATCACTTTTCAAAATTTTTTTAATAAATGAAAGAAATATCTCTTATAAAACATTCAAAAGGAGCTTTAGGATTAAGGTTTTTTGGATTAGGTCCTAATCTTAAACCAACAAATGGATTAATTAAGCTACAAAAATTACTAGATACCAATGCTTTCTGGGCAAAAAATAGAACAATTAATGATCTAAAAAAATGTCTTGCTAACAGTGATGTCGTAATAAGTCTTTGGGTTGGTAAGGAAATAGTTGGTTTTGGTAGAGCTTTGACCGATGGGATTTACCGCGGAGTGCTTTGGGATATTGTTATAGATCAAAATCACCAAGGCAAAGGTTTTGGCACATTAATTGTAAACAATCTTTTATCTTCTAAAAAAATTAAAAATACAAAAAAATTATATTTAATGACAACAAATAAAAAATTGTTTTATTCTCAATTTGATTTTAAAGAAGTTACTTCTCAAAATTTATTGATTCGTGAAATATAAAGAACTCAGTTTCTAAAAAAAATCAAGATACAAATTTACTATAAAGCCATCTTATAAAAGGTCCTAAAATAGGAACTGGTCCAAAAGTTGGGCCGCAAAAATCAAAGTAATCTCTGTGCTCTTTTATTAATCCATTTTCACCAAATAATAAACGAGTAGTTCCAGGATATATAAATTCTTTACCCATAATTTTTAAACCCATTGTCCATTCAACAAATCCGCAATCACCAGTTATGGAAATTGCATGAGTTTCTAAAAAAACATCATCACATCTTTTAACTAGCTTTTCTTGAGCTTTAACATAAGCATCTAAGCCCTCTGTTTCTTGGGTTGGGTCCGTAAAAATAACATTCTCATTATAAAATTCAGCCCATTTTTTTTTTGTTGGTGCATCTGTACCATAAGGTTTAGTAAATAATCCCTTTAAATCCTCAATAGAAATTACTCTTGTCATTACAAAATGATTATTAAACCTATCTTAAAAGATACAAATATTAAAAGCGGATGAAGAGATTCGAACTCTCGACATTCTCCTTGGCAAGGAGATGCTCTACCACTGAGCTACATCCGCATAACTGTTTTATTTTATCTCAAAGAAGGGATCAATGATAGAAATAATTAAATTTTTTCAATTAATTTAAATTTTTAATTAAGGATCCCATCTCAATTGCTTGTAAAGCATAATTCCAACCAAGATTATTTTTAATCCCTGCTCTTTCTAGAGCCTGCTGCATAGTATCAGTAGTTAAAACGCCAAAAATAATTGGAACATTATTTGCATTTGAAACTTGTGAAATACCTTTGCTCGCCTCAGATATAACTACATCATAGTGGGAAGTTTCACCACGAATCACAGCCCCAAGAGCAATTACAACGTCATAACTCTTTTTTTTCATGAGGGTTTTAGCTGCGATTGGTAATTCAAATGACCCAGGAACCCATACAATATCTACTTGATTGCTTAATTCAGAAGTATCTAAACCATGTCTTTTTAAACAATCAAGACAACCAGCAAGAATTTTATTTGTAATTAAATCATTAAATCTTGCTATTACAATACCAACTTTTAAATTAGATGCATTAGTAAAAGAACCCTCAAAAATAGCCATTAAATTTTACTTTGATATATTATATAGACTCTCACGAAAAGGTATTAAGTTCAAACTAATGAAGAAACTATCCCTGTAACAAAAACCAAAACAACCCAAACAGCAGCAATAGAATAAATTTTTCTCCTACTTTCTCGCTGTCCTTCCTCAGTAGAAGGTTGAGTTACATATAAAACAGGAACTCCAACTACCGCAATTAAAGAAGCAAATAATAGAGCATTTACGAAGAAAAAGTTAACAGCTTGCATAATTCAGTCTTAGTTTTCAAATTATTATAAATACTATAATCTCATGAAAATGATAATTTTTAGAGAAAATTTACATACTTTAGCCACTTTAAATGCAAAAAAAAAATTTCTACCTAATATCTATTTAGGAATTAAAAAAGTATGCAAGAAGATACGATAATTCAAAAGAATTTATTTGCGATTGGTAATGACAATAATGAGCAAAAAGAAATAACAAAAATTCCAGAAGATTTATCTTTGGAAGATTTAAAAAAAGAATCGCAAAAAAGACCAAGACAAAGAAAAAATTCAACTAATTTAATAAATAAATTCAAGACTGATTTAATTTCAAATAACAAAAATGTTTGCATCAATGAAGAATCTTATAGCTATAAAACAGTTTCAAAAATGAAATTAACTCCAGTAATGAAGCATTATGTAACTCTAAAAGAAGACAATAAAGATAGGTTATTACTTTATAGATTAGGAGATTTTTTTGAATGTTTTTTTGAGGACGCTGTATTAATATCTAACCTTTTAGAAATAACTCTTACCAGTAAAGATGCTGGTAAAGAGATTGGTAAGATCCCTATGGCAGGGGTTCCCCATCATGCAATGGAGAGATACTGTGCTGATTTAATTAAAAAAAATTATTCTGTGGTTATATGCGATCAATTAGAAAAAAGTTCTGGAAATTATGGGACTCCAATTAAAAGAGGAATAACAAGAATAATTACTCCAGGAACCGTAATTGAAGAGGGGATGTTGATAGCAAAGAAAAATAATTGGATTACTGCTATTTACTTATCCGAAGAAAACTCAGATGAATCTTATGAATGGGGCATATCAAAAGCTGATGTAAGCACAGGAGAATTAATAACTTCAGAAGGCCAATCTCTGTCAAAACTATTTGATGAAATTATTAAATTAGATTCTTCAGAAATCATTGTAGGAAGCAATGCAGTAAGAAATTTATTAATTAAAGGAAATAGTCAAATTACATATACTGTTTCTCAAGAGACTAATTTTGGAATTAATGAAGCAAATTATCTAATAAAAAATTATTTTCAAATTGCAAACCTAGAGGGAATAGGACTTAAAAATTTAAACAATGCAACTAGATCACTTGGAGGTTTATTAAATTATTTAGAAAAAATTAATCCTTCAAATTTAGAGAAAGATTCTTCTTTAAAAATCTCATTAAACTTTCCACAAATCCAATATGGTCACAACAAATTAATTATTGATTATCAAACACAAAAAAACTTAGAAATCAAAAATACACAGCGAGAAAACAATTATGTAGGTTCGCTACTTTGGAGTATTGATAGAACTTATACTTGCATGGGTGCAAGGTGTTTAAGAAGGTGGATAGATTCACCACTATTAAACGTTAATGAAATTTATAAAAGACAAAATATAATTACAAACTTTATTGAATCTAAACAATTGCGTACAGATACCCAAAATTTACTAAGAGCAATGGGGGATTTAGAAAGACTTGCAGGTAGAGCTTGTGCAGGTCATGCAAGTCCTAGAGACTTAATTGCAATAGCTGAGGGTTTAAAAAAATTGCCTAGACTAAAATCCATAATTGAATTATTTAAATATGATCTCCCAGATTGGACTGATCAATTAAAAAATATTGATGAAGGACTCTTAGAATTAGCTGATACTATAAGTTTTAAATTAGTAGAAAATCCTCCTCTAAATATTAGTGAAGGAGGCATGATCCACGATGGTGTTGACAATATATTAGATGGTTTACGCAATTTAATGGATGATTACTCTGAGTGGCTAAATAAAGAGGAATTAAAAGAAAGGAAAATTAGCAAAATTTCAAACCTAAAAATTCAATTTCATAAAAATTTTGGTTATTACATTTCTATAAATAAGTCAAAAGTTAATTTAGCTCCACAACATTGGATCAAAAGGCAAACACTTACTAATGAAGAAAGGTATATCACTTCCGAAATTAAAAATAAAGAAAATAAGATTTTCCAAATAAAAAGTAGAACTTCATCAAAAGAATATGAAATTTTCTGCGAATTAAGAAATATAGTTGCTGAAAAAACAAAACAAATAAGATCAATCGCAAAATCCATAGCATCTCTTGATGCACTACTTGGTTTATCAATTACTGCATTAGAAAACAATTTTATAAAACCTTCATTAATACCAATAAATGATTCAATTACAAAAAATAGTACAAAAATTATCGCGGGAAGAAATCCAATTGTAGAGCAATTGTTAAGTGATAAAAATTTTGTAGCAAACGATATTTCTTTTGAGGAAACTCAAAAATTAATAATATTAACCGGTCCCAATGCAAGCGGAAAAAGTTGCTTTATAAGACAACTTGGTTTAATACAAATTCTCACGCAAATTGGTAGCTTTGTTCCTGCTAATAATGCTGTAATCAAAATTACAGATAGGATTTTCACAAGAATTGGGGCCGTTGATGATCAATCATCTGGACAATCAACATTTATGGTAGAAATGTCTGAAACTGCATCAATTCTAAATCAGGCAACTTCTAGCTCACTAGTTTTACTTGATGAGATAGGCAGAGGGACATCCACTTTTGATGGACTTTCAATAGCTTGGTCAGTAAGTGAATATCTTGCAAAAAAAATTCAATGTAATACTATTTTTGCTACGCACTATCATGAGCTCAATTATTTAAAAAATTCAAATACGAATATACAAAATTTTCAAGTTTTAGTGGAACAAAATAACGATCAGCTAATTTTTACCCACAGGATTGTTAAAGGGGGCTCAAACAAAAGCTATGGCATAGAAGCAGCTAAATTAGCAGGAGTTCCAAAAGAAGTTATAGAAAAAGCAAAATCAGTTTTAAATTCCTTAGAAGAAAATAACAAATTAAATTTTGATATTAAGTAGATTTTTGACAATTTTATAAAATAAATACTCTTAAATAGTTTCCCGCAATAAGGCGTTAACCGCAGCAGCTGCCATGGCAGCACCTCCTCTAGTTGAATTCAAAACAATTCTAGGAAGATCGGTAGAAATTAGTTTGTTTTTGCTTTTCTCTACTCCAATAAATCCAACAGGCATTCCAATAATTAAACTAGGTAAATCTTTTGCATTCTCTAAAATATCAATTAAATAACTTAACGCTGTAGGCGAACTGCCAATAACTACAATAGGTGAATTGCTTCCGGAACTCATAGCGGATAACTCCTTCCAACCTTCACTTAAGCCATATGCAGTTTTAGTTAAGTTTGTATAATTATTTTTTTCAAACCACTTTCTAGCGGTGAAAACTTTATTCCTCGTGGTATTTTCTGCCATGGATTTTATTGCTGCTGCTGCCATATCAGTATCAGTTAAAATCGGAGCACCATTTTTAAGTGCCTCAAGCCCTTTTTCGCAAGCACCTTCACTAAAATTGACAAGATTTTGAACTGAAAAATCTCCTGAAGTATGGACTAATCTCTCTAACACTTTTTTTTCTAAATAATTTAGATCATTGGCTAATAAATGAGATCTTATGAATCTGATGCTTTCCAAAAAAATTGGATGATCTACTACCATTAAATTTAATTTGTGTTAGAAGTAATCATAGTTAATATATGATTTTTATTGAGCTATTATGCCAATACAAATATTATGGGGTAATGATTTAAATGCTCAAAATACATTTATTCAAAAATTAATTGACAAGAAAGTATCCAAAGAATGGAAAGAAATAAACGTAACAAATTTAAATGGAGATGATGATGAGCAAGTCAATAAGGCTTTTGATGAAGTTCTTACACCTCCTTTTGGAGAGGGATACAGAATAGTTACATTAAAAAATAATCCAATTTTTACTACCAAAAATGAGGATCTAAGATCTAAATTTGAAAAAATTCATGACAATATACCTCAAAATACTTATTTAATTTTACAAAATACAAAAAAACCAGACTCAAGACTAAAGAGTACTAAATTTTTACAAAAACTTATCAAAAATAATTTAGCTAAAGAAAAGTCGTTTTCTTTACCAGAAATCTGGGACTATGAAGGACAAAAAAGATTTTTAGAAGATGTAGCAAATGATATGAATATCAAAATTGATAAAAATGCAGCTGAATTAATAATTGATTCAGTTGGTAATGATAGCTTAAAACTAATAAATGAATTAGCCAAAGCAAAAACATACCTTTCTGCAGTATCAAGTGATTCGAATTCACAACTTTTTCTTAAAAGTATTGACGTAAAAAAAATATTTAGTGATCATCAATCCAATATTTTCAAAATCATTGATCTTCTCTTACAAAAAAATATTAATGAAAGCCTCATAGAAATAAATTATTCCTTACAGAAAGGAGAACCTGCTTTAAGACTAAATGCAGGTTTAATTAGTCAAATAAGAATCCATACCATTATAAAATTAGCAGTTAATTCAGATAACAATAATGCAGAAAAGATTTGTAATCTTGCAGGCATTTCTAATCCAAAAAGAATTTTTTTTATTCGAAGAAAAGTAAAAAATGTATCTCAAGAATATTTAATTTATTTGATGAGTAACTTACTAGATATTGAATCATTACTAAAACAAGGTAATAATCCTATCAATGTTTATACAGAGAAATTAATTAATTTAAGTTAATCAAATTATAAGTTTAAGAATTTACATTATGATTTAAGTATGGCTTTACTAGTAAAAAAATTTGGTGGTACTTCTGTAGGTGATATTAAAAAAATTAAAAATATTGCAAGTAACATCTGTCAAAGTAAAGAAGCAGGAAATGAAATTGTGGTAGTTGTCTCTGCAATGGGGCAAACTACGGATGATTTAAATTGTTTAGCAGAATCAATTAGTAAAAATCCTAATCGAAGAGAATTGGATATGCTTCTCTCAACTGGAGAGCAAGTAACCATAGCTCTTCTCTCAATGGCATTAAACGAATACGGAATACCTGCAATTTCAATGACCGGTAGCCAGGTTGGAATTATTACTGAATCAATTCATGGGAAAGCGAGAATTCTGGATATTAAAACAGAAAGGATCCAAAATTATATAAATCAGGGTTTTGTAGTTGTAGTTGCTGGATTTCAAGGAACAACATTAAGCCATACGGGTTCAATGGAAATTACAACTTTGGGTAGAGGCGGTTCAGATACTTCCGCAGTAGCTTTATCAACAGCTTTAGGAGCTGAGACTTGCGAAATTTATACAGACGTTCCAGGGGTTCTTACTACTGACCCAAGAATTGTTCCTAATGCAAAACTCTTAGATGTAATTAGCTGCGAGGAAATGCTTGAACTTGCAAGTGTCGGTGCTTCAGTTCTGCATCCAAGAGCAGTAGAAATTGCTCGCAATTATGGAATTAAATTATGTGTCAAATCAAGCCAAAGTGACTCAAGTGGGACTCTCCTAGAAAGTCAAATCCAACCTCTCCCGCTAAAAAGAGGAAGCTTAGAATTAACAAAAACAGTCAATAGTCTTGAGGTATTAGAAAACCAAGCAGTATTCAGTCTATCAAATATTCCAGATAGGCCTGGAATTGCTGCACAAATATTTGAAAAACTTTCAGAAGCAAATATTAGTGTAGATTTAATAATACAAGCGACAAATGATGGAAATAAAAACGATATTACATTTACTGTTAGTGAATTAGAAGTTAACAAGACGGCAGAACAATGTGAATTTATAACTAGTCAATTAGGAGGAGAATATAACTTAAAAACAAACATGACTAAATTAAGTATTCAAGGAGCAGGAATTATGGGCAGACCTAGTGTTTCAGCTGATTTATTTGATACTTTATCTCAAGCGAATATAAATGTCAGATTAATAGCTACTAGTGAAATTAAAGTCAGCTGTGTAATTGAAATCAATAATATACCAAAAGCTATTAGATTTGTTGCTGAGAAATTTAAGTTATCCGATACACAAATATTTGTTAATCCAATCAATGAAAAACAAGATCAACCTGAAGTAAGAGGAATTGCATTAGATAAAAACCAAGTTCAAGTAAGTTTTCGAAAACTACCTGATCGTCCAGGTGTAGCAGCATCGATATGTTTAGCATTAGCTGAAAATAATTTACTTATCGATACTATCGTTCAGTCCGAAAGAATTTCCTCTTTAAAAACTAAGGATATTAGTCTTACAATGAATAAACAAGATAGAGAAAAAGCTAACTTAGTTTTTGAAACCTTAACAAAAAAATTACCAGGTTCATATATTGAAGATGGCCCTGCTATAGCCAAAGTAAGTACTGTAGGAGCGGGAATGGCATTTAAGGTTGGAACGGCTGGAAAAATATTTAGAGCATTGGCTGACCAAAATATCAATATTGAAATGATTGCCACTAGTGAAATCAGGACTTCATGTATTGTCTTAGAAAAAGATTGTGATAAAGCAGTTAATGCGATTCATAATCATTTCGAATTAGAAAAATAAGTTCTTTTTAATTATTTCTTGCCAATTTTTGTCTTAATTTTTTGATTCTATCCCTCAAATTTGCTGCTTCTTCAAAATTTAACTCTTTTGCAGCATCTTTCATTTTAATTTCTAACTTTTCTATTAAGTCAGGTAATTCTTCGAACAAACATTGATTATCACTGGAACTGAGAATTGCGTCAGTTTTGTTATTGACTATATTTATTAAATCTTTAGATAAACCACCAGCATCTAGTTTTCTGGAAAGTTCTAGAAAAGATAATATTGAATTTTCTATTTTTTTGCCTGCAGGTTTTGGAGTAATACCATTGACTTGGTTATATTTTTTTTGAATAGTTCTTCTTCTTTCAGTTTCAGATATTGCTCTTTTCATTGAATCTGTGAAGTTATCTGCATAAAGCAAGGCAACACCTTCAACATGTCTTGCAGCTCTTCCTATTGTTTGAATCAATGACCTTTCAGCCCTTAGAAAACCTTCTTTATCAGCATCTAAAATGGCAACTAAGGATACTTCAGGAAGATCTAGTCCCTCTCTTAATAAATTAACTCCTACCAAAACATCATATTCGCCGATTCTGAGGTCTTGAATAATTTCAATTCTTTCAATTGAATGGATTTCGGAATGCAAATATCTAACTCTTACTTTATTTTCAGATAAAAAATCAGTTAGATCTTCAGCCATTCTCTTAGTAAGTGTTGTCACTAGCACTCGTTGATTCTTTTCAGCTCTAATTCTTATTTCAGATAACAGATCTTCTATTTGGCCCTCACTAGGTCTTACATCAATTACAGGATCTAATACCCCAGTTGGTCTTATAACTTGCTCAATAAATTCACCATTACATTGATCTAATTCCCATTGACCCGGAGTTGCACTTATAAATAATGTCTGTTTTGATTTTTCCCAAAACTCTTCACATTTTAAAGGTCTATTATCTGCAGCACTGGGCAATCTAAAACCATGATCTATTAAAACTTTTTTTCTAGATTGATCACCATTGTACATCGCATGAAGTTGAGGACATGTTACATGGCTCTCATCAACTACCAACAACCAATCTTTGGGAAAGTAATCTATTAAGCATTCTGGCGGTGAACCTTCCTGCCTGCCTGATAAATGACGAGCATAATTCTCAACTCCATTACAATAACCAACCTCTTTGAGCATTTCTAAATCATATTTTGTGCGTTGTTCTAGACGTTGAGCCTCTAATAATTTTCCTTCGTATGTAAATTTATCTAATTGAGTTTTTAATTCACTTCTAATTGCACTTATTGCACTCTCAAGTCTTTCTTTTGGGGTCACAAAATGCTTCGCTGGGTAAACGCTAACTTGTTCTAAACTTTCAAGTATTTCTCCTGTAGTAGGGTCAACATACCTAATAGCTTCGACTTCATCACCAAATAATTCAATTCTAATTAATCTATCCTCATAAGCTGGACCGATTTCTAAAACATCACCTTTAATTCTGAATCTACCTCTAGTAATTTCAATATCATTTCTAGTATATTGATTTTCAACGAGAGACCTCAAAGAAGAACGTAGATTTATTGATTTTCCCACTTCAAATTTAACTGCAGCTTTTAAATACTCACTCGGTATACCAAGACCATAAATACAACTTATTGAGGCTACAACAATTACATCTTTTCTTTCAAATAACGAGCGTGTTGCAGAATGCCTAAGCATATCTATTTCTTCATTAATTGAAGCTGTTTTGGCTATATAAGTATCACTTACGGGTACATAAGCTTCAGGTTGATAATAATCGTAGTAAGAAATAAAGTACTCAACAGCATTTTTTGGAAAAAATTCCCTTAATTCATTACATAGTTGTGCAGCTAACGTTTTGTTATGGGCTAATACAAGTGCTGGTCTTCCTGTTTGTTGAATTACATTCGCAATAGTAAATGTTTTACCAGTTCCAGTAGCCCCTAAAAGAGTCTGAAACTCTTTACCAGTATTGACGCCTTTAACTAATTTTTTAATAGCTTCTGGTTGATCTCCATTTGGTTCGTAAGGAGCTTGAAGCTTATAGTTGTTCATCAACCTAATAGCAAAAGGGTATTGCTATACTAAGAAATTTTTTCTCTAATTATTGAATTTTTCAAAGATTCTTTTAAGCCCCTAACAACCGCAATCATCGATATTAAATCATCTAATTTATTGACTACAGATCCAACGCCAACTGCTGAGGCACCAGAGGATATTGCTAGTGGACAAGTTACTTGGCTTAATCCAGAGGCACTCATGATTGGTATATTAAGAGATTGTTTCATAAATTCTTTATGAATAGCATAGGTAGCAGCAAGAGTTGGTACTGATTTTTCAAAAAAGCCTTGAATTCCTGAAGAGTAAGGAGTAGAACTGGTGCCACCTTCTGTTTGAATAATATCAACACCTTCCTCCACTAGCTTTATCGCAAGATCAACTTGTTTATCAATAGGCATAGTATGAGGAACAGTTACTGATAAAGGAACATTAGGCAATAAATCCCTCGTCTCTTTTGTAATGTTTAAAACTTTTTTATCTGAAAAATTAATGCCTTTTTCATAAAAAGTATCGTAATTTCCTATTTCAATTAATGATGCTCCTGCTTTTACAGAATCTTGAAAAGATTGAGGCACTACTGAACTAACACAAACAGGTAGTTTTGAATTCTTAAGTGCTAAATCAACTAGTTCAGGTTTACAAGCAATATCGACAAGATCTGCGCCTCCTAATGAAGCAGCCTCAACAATTATTTTCACAGATTGAACATCGAAATTATTCAATCCTGAAATAACTTTGAGTAAGGTTTTGCTTCTTAACTCTTCTTTGATTTTTTGTGGCAAAAGATTAATCAGACTCATTTACTTAATGAATTTATTACCCGATTGTGACATTGTTTTAGTAAAACAGTGCATTTTTTAAAGAATATTATCTGAGCTACACAAAATGACTGATAAAAAATTAACTCAGAAAAATTGGTCATCATGGCATCATCAGCTTCATAAGGAGATTCTTAGCAAAAAAATATTAATTCCCAAAGGATCCAATATTTTAATAAGTGTTTCCGGGGGGCAAGATTCAATGGCCTTATTGACCCTAATTAATGACCTAAAAAAACTACATAATTGGTCTATTAGTGTTTGGCATGGTGATCATCAGTGGCACGAAAAATCATCACTATATGCTCTTGAATTAAAAAATTATTGCGAAGATAAAAATATTTCATTCTCTTTTGATCAAGCAAATAAAGAAAGTATTTCTTCAGAAGAAAAAGCACGAGAATGGAGATATAAAAAATTATGTGAAAGAGCCAAAACTTTATTAAATACAAACCAGCAAAAAAATAATATTTATTTATTAACTGGTCACACGAGTAGTGATAATGCAGAAACATTTATCCTCAATTTATCTAGAGGAAGCAATTTTGCAGGTCTGAGTAATATTGAGAGTAAAAGATTAATAGAAAATCAAATTTTTTTAATAAGACCAATATTAATTTTCAGTAGGGCAGATACAAAACAATTTTGCAATGATATGAAGATCCCAGTTTGGGAAGATCCTACAAATTCAGATCTTAAATTAAAAAGAAATTTAGTAAGAAAAAAAATTATTCCTACCTTAGAAGTCATCTATCCTGGTTGTTCTGAAAGGATAAATAATTTTTCCCAAAAAATGAGCAAATACAATAATGAACGTAATGATCTTAGTGAACTAGCATATTTATATTGTAAAGATGTAAAAGGTATCGATAGGAATCTCCTAAATAGTATGTGTATTGAAGCGAGGTGCACAATCTTAAATAGATTTTTAAAAGAAATATCTGCAAAACAATGTAGTTCTAAAAATCTGACAAAATTAGCAACTTCAATTTATGAAAAAAATCAAGGTCAAATTAATCTGCAAGAGTTTTTAAAAATTGTTTGGGATAAAAACTATATAAATTTTGAAAAAAGTTAAGATGTTACAACAGATCTTCTTCTTCTTGTTCTACCTTCAAATGAATCTTCTTTAGTAGTATCAGCTGATGGATTCTGTGAAACTTTTGGACTTTTTTGGGTATTTTGTGGGTTATTTAAATTATTAGGATGATTATTGTTTGATTTCTTATGGAAATTATTATTATTTCTATTTCTATTGGAGAAATTTTGCTCTTCGGTAATTTTTGGAATATAAGCACGAGTTCCACTTGGAGCAGGTTGAACTAAACACAAAATAAGTGGTTCAACTTGTAATTCTCTTCTCATTCTTCTCGATAAACCATTTTCAATTTCTCTTTGTACACCAATCCAATCTACCTCAAAATTATTCGGCCCAGTTTGTCTGGATAATTGTTTCCATCTATTTTCTAGGACCCAGCTTATTTCTCGTTCCGTCCACATAGACATTTTTCTTGGCTCTGCAGTAGTAACAACTCCTCTTAAATTAACTCTGGGAGGCGCAACCATCTTCCCATCTGTACTAATAGGAGCTAAAACGGTTACTACACCATCCCCAGCTAATTGTTGCCTTTCTTTTAATACTCGAGCATCTACTATCCCGTTTCGTGAGTTATCAAGCAATTCAACACCAGCTTTTACAGGATCACCCTTTTGAATAGAATTAGGTGTTAATTCAACTACATCTCCATTTTCAATAATTAAAATATTATCCTTTGGAACCCCCATAGTTTGTGCACTCTTGCCATGACAAACAAGCATTCTATGTTCTCCATGAACAGGAACAAAAAACTTGGGTTTTGCGAGTGCCAACATTAACTTTTGATCTTCTTGAAAACCATGACCAGAGACATGAATATTCTCACCCTTTCCATAAACAACCTTTGCTCCGAGTTTCATTAATCTATCTATTGTATTAACAACAGAAATAGTATTACCAGGAATTGGGCTGGCTGAAAATATTACAGTGTCTGTAGTCTTAAGACGAACATGCTGATGTTCACCTCGAGAGATTCTGCTTAACGCTGCTAGGGGTTCTCCTTGACTTCCCGTCATTAATAATAAGGTCTCCCTATCTGGCAAATCTCTAATTTGCTTGATAGGAACAAACAAATCATCTGGGCATTTCATATAACCAATATCTCTCGCTTTAGCAATTACATTTATCATTGATCTACCTAACAAACCGACCTTTCTTCCATGTTTCATGGCCAATTCTAAGATCATTGTCACTCTATGAACAGAACTAGCAAAAGTGGTAAGGATAACTCGTTCTTTTGCCTCTGCAATATGTTTTTCTAAAGAGGGATAGATAGTCTTCTCAGAAGGACAAAAACCTGGAACTTCGGCATTAGTCGAATCACTGAACATGCATAAAACACCCTTCTCTCCGTAATGCACCATTCTTTCAATATCAAATTGCTCTCCATCGACTGGCATATGATCAAACTTAAAATCTCCCGTGAAAATAATTGTGCCAACAGGTGTTGTAACTGCTAAAGAAAAGCTATCGCAAATAGAATGGGTATTTCGAATAAATTCAACAGAAAAATGTTGTCCTACTTTTACAACATCTCTTGGATTTACTGTCTGTATAGTTGTTCTATCAGATACCCCTGCTTCCTCCATTTTTCCTCTAAGCATTGACATTGCCAGTCTTGGGCCATAAATAATCGGAATATTAAAATGCTTTAGATGATGAGAAATACCTCCAATATGATCTTCATGCCCGTGAGTGACAATCATTCCTTTTATTCTTCTTTGATTTTCTTTTAAAAAAGTTGTATCAGGCATTACAACGTTCACGCCATGCATACCATCAGATGGGAATGCTAGACCAGCATCAACAAGCATTAATTCATCACCATATTCAAAAACACAAGTGTTTTTTCCTATTTCATGTAGTCCGCCAAGAGGTATTACTCGTAGAGCTGGCGTATTACTTTTAGATCTAGATGAATCATGAGTAGATCTATTTATAGTTGAATTTGTACTTGATTGCATAATTTTGAAATTTATGAAGGCCTGCTTGTAATCAAATAAGGTTTATTTAAATTTAATTATCAAGTTAAATATAATCCCTATTATAGAGATTTCAGGATAAAAGATAGTTGCGTTTTCATGTCATTGGTTAATGGTGACAAAGGACTTCTAGGATTGCCTACATGCCATCCCGAAAGCTCCAAAGCAGCCTTAATTGGGATTGGATTTGTAGTCATAAAAAGTGCTTTAAAAAGAGGTTGAAGTTTTTCATGAATAGCAAGCGCATTGGAAACCTTTCCACCTTGAAAGGAATGAATCATCTCTTTCAATTGCAATCCAACCAAGTGACTTGCAACGCTTACTACTCCTACAGCACCTACAGATAACATTGGAAGCAACAATGAATCGTCGCCACTATATACAGAGAGTTCAGAGCCACAAATAGCTCTTAATTCTGTTACTTCCTCTATTCTACCGCTTGCAGCTTTAATACTGAGAATATTTGAGAAATCCATAAGTTTCTTCACAGTATCAGGTAATAAATTGCATCCTGTCCTTCCAGGAATGTTATAGAGCATAAGAGGCAAATCCTTTGCAGAATTAGCAATTGAACTGAAATGTTTATAAAGACCTTCTTGAGGTGGCTTGTTGTAATAAGGCACAACGACCAAAGCACCATCGGCTCCAGATTCGTAGGCTTTTTTTGTAGCTTCCACAGCCTCACTTGTACAGTTACTACCAGTGCCAACTATTACTTTACAGGTTGTATCCAAAGATCCTTTTACAGCCATAAATAAATCATGCTGTTCCGCCCATGAAAGAGTAGGAGATTCTCCAGTAGTACCACATAGCACAATTCCATCGGAACCATTCTCAAAAAGATAATTTGATAATTTTATAGCTAGTTCATAATCTACATCTCCATTTTCAGTGAATGGAGTAACCATTGCAGTCAATATTCTTCCAAATAGTGGATTATTACACTCAGTTTTGTCTTTAATCATTTTTTTGGAATTAATAACTCTGCTATTTGAACAGCATTAAGAGCTGCTCCTTTTCTTATTTGATCTCCACATAACCATAATTCTAATCCATTAGGCTGACTTATATCAGTTCTTAGCCTGCCAACAGCAACTTTATCCCTTCCCATAACGTCATTTGGCATAGGAAATCTATTATTTTTATAATCCTCAATAATTTCAATTCCAGGAGATTTTTTTAATTCTTCAAGAGCATCTTTAGGCTCAACTACACCAGCAAATTCAATATTGATCGATTCAGAATGTGCTCTCAGTACTGGGACTCGAACACATGTAGCAGAGAGCTTTAAATCAGCAATATTTAATATTTTCCTAGTCTCATGAACCATTTTCATCTCTTCTTCGCAGTAATTATTTGCAAGCATGGGTGAATTATGCAAAAACAAATTAAAAGCCAGTGAGTATGGCAAAACTTCACTTTTTTGAGGATTACCCCGAAGATATTTTTCAGTTAAAAGTTTTAGTTCCTCCATCGCCAATTGGCCTGCACCACTTACGGATTGATATGTTGAGACAACAACTCTTTGAATAGTCGAAAGTTTATTTAACGGAGCTAAAACTAATGTCAGCAAAATGGTAGTGCAGTTTGGATTCGCTATTACCCCATCATGATTAATTACATCACTACCATTAACTTCAGGAACTATTAGAGGTACATTTTTATCTAATCTGAAAGCACTTGAATTATCTATCAATAAAGCGTTTTGTTCCATAATGGTAGATAACCATTTTTTTGAAATACTTCCACCTGCTGAAGCTAAAACTAAATCAAGATTCAGAAATTCTCCCTTAGTTGTTTTTTTTGTAACTAATTCTTCACCTTTCCAAATAATTTTTTTTCCTTCTGAACGCTCTGATGAAAGCAAGATTAATTCTGATATTGGGAAATCACGTTGTTCAAGAATTTTGAGTAATTCAGATCCCACAGCACCTGAAGATCCTAAAACAGCAACTTTTAATGGCCTATTAGGCAAAAACGGAGATTGTCTCACACTTTAAAATGATTTTTATAAATAGATTGACTATTTTTTTTACTTTATCAAAAAAATAACTTTCAAGGAAATCACATAATGTGAAATAATTAAGTTTCGGCTTTTAGTAATAAATAAAAAAATGGCTAAAGAAGCATTAATAGTCAAAACAACTCCTCTGCCTCAAAGTAGAATCTCATTTGAATTAGAAATACCATCTGAGACATGCAAAACTTATGTGAATGAAACAATCAGTTCTATCAGTCGTTCGGCTAAAATTCCGGGATTTAGACTTGGTAAAATTCCCAAACAAGTCTTAATCCAAAGGATTGGCATAACACAATTACATGCTTCTGCTCTAGAAAAAATTATTGATAAATCATGGCAAGAAGCGTTAAAAATAAAATCTATAGAGCCTCTAAGTGAGCCAGAATTGGTAGATGGATTTGAATCTTTACTGGAAAAATTTAGTCCTGAAAAATCACTTAAGGTTACTCTTCAAACTGATGTTGCACCAGAATTAAAACTTAAAAAATCCAAAGGACTAAGTATTGAGATATCAAAAACAAAGTTTGATCCTAAGTCAATAGATGAAGCGCTAGAAAAATCTAGAAATCAGTTTGCAAACATTATTCCAGTTACCAATAGAGCAGCAAAATTAGGAGATATTGCTGTAGTTAGTTTCAAAGGAAAATATAAAGACTCTGGTAAAGAGATTGATGGTGGAACAAGTGAATCAATGGATCTTGAGTTAGAAAAGAACAAAATGATTCCCGGTTTCGTAGAGGGAATTGTAAAGATGAAAATTGGTGATACTAAAACACTTAATCTTAAATTTCCTAAAGATTATTCTCATGAGGATTCAAGAGGTAAAGAGGCAATCTTTGAAGTAAATCTTAAGGATCTTAAGGAAAAAGAATTGCCTGAACTTAATGACGATTTTGCAAAACAGTCTGGCAACAAAGAATCATTAAAAGAATTAAAGAAAGATATTGAAAAGCAACTTAAAGACAATTTTGAAAAAACTCAAAAAGATATCAAAATTGAAGCTTTACTAGATGCCTTAACAAACGAATTGGTTGCTGAAATTCCAAAATCTATGATTGATATAGAAGTGAGGAATAATATTGAACAAACCGCTCAAAGATTTGCTCAACAAGGTCTTGATGTTAAATCTACTTTCACTCCGGAACTAGTTAAGTCATTAGCAGAGTCCACAAGGCCTCAGGCTGAAAAAAATGTTCAAAGAAATTTAGCTTTAAAAGCATTAGCTGAAACAGAAAACATAAAAGTTGAGAAAGATGAAATTGATTTAAAAATGAAAGATTATGAAGATGCAATCTCTCAATCTTCAAAACAAATAGATATTAAAAAATTAACAGAAGTAATAACTAATGATTTACTCAAAGAAAAATTAATAATTTGGCTTGAAGAAAATTCTGAAGTAAAAGAAAAAACTACAAAAACTTCTAAAGCTACAAAAACCTCCAAAACAAAAAAAGCCACAAACACTACTCCAAAAACCACACAAAATACAAAAACTACAAAAACTCAAAATCAAAAAGAAAAAAAATAATTTATGAAATTTCCTACTAATTAAACAAAAACCCCTTAAATTATTTATAAGACCAAAACTAATTTGTGAACTCAGAAAAAAAACATTTAATCCAAAGCTCAATAAGTTCTTACGAAAGTAATAATAAAACTATTGCTGCTGTCCCTACCGTTATAGAACAATCAGGTAGAGGAGAAAGAGCTTTTGATATATATTCAAGACTATTGAGGGAGAGAATAATTTTTTTAGGTACTGGAATTAATGATCAAGTATCTGATTCACTTGTTGCACAATTATTATTTCTTGAAGCTGAAGATCCCGAAAAAGACATACAAATATATATCAATTCTCCTGGAGGCTCAGTAACTGCAGGAATGGCCATATACGATACTATGCAACAAATATCCCCTGATGTAGTGACAATATGCTTTGGAGTAGCGGCAAGTATGGGGGCATTTCTACTTTCTGGAGGAGCAAAGGGGAAAAGATTGGCTTTACCTAATTCTAGGATTATGATTCATCAACCTTTGGGAGGTGCACAAGGTCAAGCAGTAGAGATTGAAATACAAGCTAAAGAAATACTTTTTCTCAAGAAAACATTAAATTCGCTCTTAGCAGAACATACCGGTCAACCTTTAGAAAAAATTAATGAAGATACAGAAAGAGATTACTTTTTATCTCCCTCAGAAGCAGTCGAATATGGCTTAATTGATAAAGTTATCAAAAAGTGACAAGGGGTACTGATTTTTTAAGAATATGATGACGAATCGATATTTATAAGCAATCCTAGTGAATAGGGAATATTTAACACCTTTCACTTTAAAACTTATAATCGATGGCTAAATTCGACGCCCATCTTAAATGTTCATTTTGCGGGAAATCACAAGACCAAGTAAGAAAGCTTATAGCGGGTCCTGGGGTTTATATCTGTGATGAGTGCATAGATCTTTGTAATGAAATTCTTGATGAAGAATTACTTGATAATCAAACGAATACAAACAATTCTCCGCAAGTAAAAAAGAAATTACCAACTGATAATCCAAAAAAATCTGTTCCTTTAGAATTAACCTCAATTCCTAAACCATTAGAAATTAAAAGTTTTCTAGATAATCAAGTTGTTGGACAAGAATCTGCAAAAAAAATATTATCAGTAGCCGTATATAACCACTACAAGCGATTAGCTTGGAAAGTTAAAGAAGATAGTAAAAATAACAATTCAAAAGATTCACAAGCAACAAAATTACAAAAATCAAACATTTTACTCATAGGTCCTACTGGAAGTGGAAAAACATTATTGGCGCAAACTTTAGCAGAGTTTCTAGATGTTCCTTTTGCTGTAGCTGATGCAACGACTTTGACAGAAGCTGGATATGTTGGGGAGGATGTTGAAAACATACTTTTAAGACTTCTACAGAAATCAGAAATGAATGTAGAACTAGCTCAAAAAGGAATTATTTATATTGATGAAATAGATAAAATTGCAAGAAAAAGCGAGAATCCTTCAATTACTAGAGATGTCTCTGGTGAAGGAGTACAGCAAGCATTATTAAAAATGCTTGAAGGAACAATTGCTAATGTGCCACCACAAGGCGGGAGAAAACACCCTTATCATGACTGCATCCAAATTGATACGAGTCAAATATTATTTATTTGCGGGGGAGCTTTCATAGGTTTAGAGGATATCGTTCAAAAGCGTATGGGTAAACACTCCATAGGATTCACCACAAATTCAGATCAAAACAAAGTTGATACAAAAAAAATAGTAGACCCACGAGATTCCCTGAAAAATTTAGAATTAGATGACTTAGTGAAATACGGCCTAATTCCAGAATTTATTGGAAGAATTCCTGTTTGTGCTGTATTAGACCGTCTCACTAAAGAAACTTTAGAATCTATTTTGACTCAACCAAGAGATGCATTAGTAAAGCAATTCAAAACTTTGCTAAGTATGGATAATGTTGAATTATCATTTGAGCCTGATTCTGTTGAAGCGATAGCAAATGAAGCATATAAAAGAAAAACAGGTGCAAGAGCTTTAAGATCAATAATTGAAGAGCTAATGCTAGACATTATGTACACTTTGCCTTCAGAAGATAATGTAAAAGAATTCATAATTACTAAAAAAATGGTAGATAATTTATTCTCATCTAAAATTGTTAAACTACCTTCAGGATCAAAAAGAATCATTAAAGAGTCTGCATAAAATTAGAGTTAAATTTTTTAATTTAATCCCCAATTTTTCTAATTAATGAAAAATAAATGCCAAATATACATAAACCTTTTCATCAAAAATATAGACCAAACAACTTAGACGAACTTGTTGGGCAAAAATTTATATCCATTACACTCAAACAATCACTATTAACAAAAAAAATTGCTCCTGCATATCTTTTTAATGGTCCAAGAGGCACTGGAAAAACATCAAGTGCAAGAATATTTGCAAAATCTCTAAATTGCCAGGCATTCGACCAACCTACGATAACTCCTTGTTGTAAATGTGACCTATGTAGACAAATTACAGATGGGAGCGCTCTAGATATTATCGAAATTGATGCAGCATCAAATACAGGAGTAGAAAATATAAGAGAAATTATAGAAAGAGCGAGATTTGCACCTACTCAAGCGAGATGGAAAGTTTATGTTATTGATGAATGTCATATGCTTTCCACGGCAGCTTCAAATGCCTTACTAAAAACTATTGAAGAACCACCCGTAAGAGTTGTATTTATCCTTGCTACGACAAATCCTGAGAGAGTATTAAATACTATAAAAAGTAGATGCCAAAAGTTTGATTTTAGAAGAATAAGTCCCAATGACATTTTTCAACATTTATCTGAAATCGCGGAAAAAGAATTCATTAAGTACGATGTTCAAGCGTTAAAAATGATTGCAAAAAGATCTAATGGAGGGATGAGAGATGCTCAAAGCCTCCTTGAACAATTGAATCTTTTACCAGAAGGGATAACAATTAATAATATCCAAAACCTACTAGGAGAAGTATCAGAAAGTGAATTAACAAGTCTGATTAAATCATTGGTTGATAACAATCCAGAGTCATTAATTATAACCTGCAACAAATTATATGATGCTGGAAACGAACCCCTTCAAATAATTATCGGATTATTGAATATAACAAGAGATCTACTACTGCACACTACAAATAATAAATATTCAGATCTTTATTATACGCCTGATGAATTTCGAGATGAATTGGATAAAATCTCGAAAACAATAAATAAATCAACAATAATTAAGTGGCACAATAATCTGAGAAATATTGAATATCAAATCAAAACAAGTGATAATCCTAGGCTTTGGTTTGAAATACATTTGACTGGCCTTCTAGATAATCAAGAGATAAATAGTTCTGAAAATAAACAAGAAAATCAAATTAAGACGACTGAAAAAAAATATGAAAGTAGAAAAAACATTGCAATTCTTAATGAAGAAAATATTTCTAATGAAATTCAAAACCCAAGTCTTAAAAAAGAGAAAGCTCGCGAGGAATTGATCGAAAAAAAAGACGAAAAATTAGAAAAACTTGACGTTCTTGAAAAAGAAAGGATGGATAATATTTCTGATAATAACCAACATAATCCTGGATCAAATAGTTTAAAAGATAAATGGGAATTAATTCTTTCTAAATTAGAGTTACCATCAACAAGAATGCTACTTTCACAACAAGCCGAACTTGAAAGTTTTGATTCGGAGAAAATCACAATTGCATTATCTCCAAACTGGGAAAATATGATAAAAAGCAGAAAAGTTATAATTGAAAATACTTTAAAAAAGATATTTGGAGAGGAAATAATACTTAATTTTTCAACGAAACAACTAAATAAAAGTAACCCAACAAACACTCCAGAAATAACCCAAAATGAAGTAAGTAATTTCGGGCCAATAAAAAAAATAGAACCAAAAACTAATTCGTCAACAAAAATATCTAAAAAAGAAACTTATGATGATAGTTCAAAAAACTTAGCAAATTTTTTTAATGGAGAAATTATAGACCTTGATGAATAAATCAAACTCCAGTATGGAGAGTTTTTCGCCAGAGTATCTTTTTAGGAAAAATAGACATCTTTATTGTTACCCAAGGGATTACTAAAAACCAATGTGATAAATAAAAAACCGATACAAAAACCATCAAAAAATTGCTTTTTTGCAATACAGGTACTTCACTTTTACAAGAAGAACCGTACCAAAAAGCAATTCCAGATAACATAAAAGCTGTAAATGAAATAGGCCAGTAAATAGGTGAATCTATTAAAGCAATACTGAAAACCAAATCAAAAATAGAAATGATTGGTAGTGCATATTGCAAGATGAAAAAGTAAGTTAAATCAAATTTCTGCAAATAATCAATTTTTTTAGTAAATAACTGATCTCCATAATCAAAGAATCTTTGCAAACCTCCCTCTGCCCATCTTTGCCTTTGTGCTAATAAAGCATTTAAATTCTCAACTGCTTCCTCCATAACTGGAGGATCCCATAAGATTCCAATTCTAGATTTTGTTAATAATAATCTTAAACTCAAATCAAGATCATCTGTAACTGTATCTTCATTAAAAGAACCACATGCCAATAATGTTTCTTTCTTAATTAATTGGCCATTTCCCCTTAATTCAGAAACTCCAGCAACTGATAATCTTCCATATTGAAAGATTGCGTCCATAGCCATCTCCATTGACTGACAGGAAGTTAAAAAATTCTTATTTACATTTGTTACTGATTTTCTTAGTTGAACTGCAGACCAATCACCCTCTTCTACAAAACTAAACAACCTTATCAAAGAATCTTGTTTTAATTCAGCATCAGCATCCAAAACTAATAACCATTCACCATGAGTAAACTTCAAGGCATAATTCAAAGCTCCTGACTTTCCTCCTCCTGCATTTGGAGAACGACTGACGACTTTTAGCTTGTCATATTGTCTAGATAATCGATCTAAAATTAAAGGCGTCTTATCAGAACTACCATCATCGATTATGTAAATATTTAATTTATTGGTTGGATAATCTAAACCAAATAATCTTTCAACTAATCTTGCTATAACATTCTCTTCATCTCTAGCTGCGACTAAAATATCAAGAACAGGCAACTCTTTATTGCTAATTCTTTTGCTTACAGTATTTAAAACGTTGTTCCTTTTGAAATTTCTTGAAATAACTATTAAACCGTAAAAAACAATCACAAAAGAAAGAGTAAATAAAATGTAAAAGAAATTATCGATATTGTAAGCATGAGGAAAAAATGCTACTAAAAAACAAGCACTAAGAAATATAAACGACTTCAATCTTCGATTTTTATAAAAACCCTTACTCATAAAAGTAAATTTTTAATTACTTAACTTTCATTGAGACAATATCTCAAGTTTTTTCAGTTTTGCATCTCGATAGTAATGATTCAATATTTGTTCATAAGAGAATCCTAATTTAGCCATTTCAATTGCTCCTGACTGAGATAAACCTACACCATGACCGAAGCCTCCTCCTCTCAAAAGCCATAAATCATCATTTAATTTATTAATAGTAAACAAATTACTAGGTATAAAATTTAATACCCTTCGAATATCATCTTTAACAAGAACAATAGATTTATTACCTTTGTCCGTTTGTATTTCCAATTTTGTCACTCTGCCACTAGACCCACGTTCAATAGAATTTAAATCCAAAACATCTTCATTAATATTTATAAGTTTGTTTTTAATTAACTTGTCTTTAATTTCAAGACTAGAAATTTTCTTATTCCATCGAAAAAGAGAATGATTACTCCCATAAAACTGTTCTTTATCAAAATTTAAAAATTTATTTAAATCGGATTCATTTGTAATTGGAAGTTTGAAAATTTTTTTTAATGATTGTGAACCATCAATGATTGAATTGAAATAAGAATAATCTTGAATTTGCCAAGACTCGCCTGCAGTAGCAGATACTCCACCATTAGAGCCATGGTAAAAAGCATTTATTGGTTGATTACCATAAGTGAGAATTAAATTTGAAGTAGCGTCTATAGCTTTTTGTACGTTTTTATTTGAAATTTTAGAAGGCTTATAAACTTGACATTGAGTGCTTATACATAAATGATATTTATCCATATTAAATCTATCAGAATTAAATATTCCCCAAGTTCTTGCAATAACTGCTTGAGCCTTGAGTGCTTCTAAAGGAGAATTCGGTCCAATTTCATATGGCAAAACACCTGCCAAATAGTCGTCAAATTCAATTTTTTGCACTAAGGTCCAGGTTCCATATGAATCTTTTATTAAATAAAAATTTTTACCAAAATTAACACCATTTATTTTTATTTCCTCTTGAGCGTAAATATATATAGGTCCTTCGAGTTTCATAACACTATATTCATTTCTAAGAACAGGAGTAATTTGATAATTTTTTATTTTTCTGAAAATCTTATTTTTTAATTCAAACTCTGGCAGATCATCTTCAAATGGAATCCATACTTCCCAATTTTTAGGATAAGCAACAGTCGTCTCAAATCCTTTATCTTTAAGTTTCTCTGCTTGTTTTTTTGCTGATTCATAGCTAGCAAAAGGACCAAAAACAATTTTTTCGATTGTTTTTGGATTTTTGATGGGTATATCCACCCAGCTGATATTAATCTGTTTTGATTTATGTTTAATACCGTTGGATGATATCAGGTTTAAAAAACCTTTATGCGTGATGAACTTGATATTCTTTTTTTTTGAAAAACTGTCATTCTCCCCTCCTAAATATTGCTTTAAACCAATTAAAAATTTCCCTTTTTTAATTTCATTATTGAGTTCAACCTTTTGTAATTCCTCTCCTTTTACATTTAAAGTAAATTTAGTGTTTATTAATAAAAAAGAAATGCATCCTAAAAATAAGTTTAAAAAGGCAAAATTAAGTTTCATAAGTTAGAACTTTCTTAATCAATTAAAAACTTTAATTTGCACCAATGCGTATAAAGGTTTAGATTATCCTAATTAAACACATTTGACTTAAATGTCTAAACTAAAAACTCGTAAATCAGCTGCCAAAAGATTTAAAGCTACTGCGACGGGTAAATTCATGAGAAGAAGAGCTTTCCATAATCATTTACTTGATCATAAAAGCTCAAAATTAAAAAGACATCTATCAACAAAAGCCGTAGTTGATGAAAGAGATGCTGATAATGTAAGATTAATGATTCCATACGCATAAATCTTTAACCAATTTTTATTTAATATTCATGGCACGCGTAAAAAGAGGCAGCATAGCCAGAAAAAGAAGAAACAAAATCTTGAATCTTGCAAAAGGTTTTAGAGGCGGCAACAAAAATCTTTTCAGAACAGCAAATCAAAGAGTGATGAAAGCTCTTTGTAATGCTTATAGGGATAGAAGAAGAAGAAAAAGGGATTTTAGAAGACTGTGGATCTCTAGAATTAACGCATCTGCCAGGATAAATGGAACGAACTATAGCAAGTTGATAAATGGCATGAAAAATTCAGGAATTATTATTAATAGAAAAATGCTTGCTCAATTAGCATTAAATGATCCTAAATGTTTTGAAAAAATTGTTTCTTCCGTTAGTTAATAGAAAAAAGAATATAATCTATAAACGTTAATATAAATGATGGAAATATCTTCCTTTCAATCTTATTTAATAATTCTTTTTGTCGTATTAATAATAATTTCTATTTTTGTATTCAGACAATTTCTAAAAACAAGAAGTGAAGAATTAAATTTAGTCAAATTCGAGCAGAAAGGTTTAGATTCTCTCACTCAAGCTACAGAATTATATGAATTCGGGTCTATTCAGATAAAAAAAAGACTATATTCTGAAGCAACTAAAACTTTTTTAAAAGCAATTGAAAATTATGAAAATGAACCTGATGAAGCCAAAGCGATAATAAACAATGCTTTGGGATTCTCTTATGCTGCTCAAAATGAATTTAAGAAAGCAATTAAACACTATAACTCTGCAATAAAATCACTCCCAGAATATCCAATAGCCCTAAATAACCTCGCATCAGCACAACAGCGTTTACTTCAGTACGACTTGGCATATGCAACTTATCAAAAGGTTTTGGTGATAGATCCAAAAAACAAAACAGCAATTAAAAAAAGTAAGGAGTTAGAAAAAAGAAATAATTATAAACCTTATAAAGGTATTAAAGATAAGGGATTCTAAATATGGAAAATTATTCTTCTTTACTAATTGGTGGAAAAAAATTTTCCAGTAGATTAATGGTGGGTACTGGCAAATACAAATCTACTCAAGATATGGTAGAAAGTTTGTCAAATTCTGAAACGGAAATTATAACCGTCGCTGTTAGAAGAATTAAAAACGATCAGACCGGAGAAAATTTACTCGAAAAGATCAACTGGAAAAAATACTGGATGCTTCCTAATACAGCTGGTTGTGTTAATTCCGATGAGGCAGTGAGAATAGCAATTTTGGGTAGAGAACTTGCAAAATTATCTGGTCAAGAAGAAAATAATTTTGTGAAGTTAGAAGTTATTCCTGACAAAAAGTATTTGCTACCAGATCCAATAGAAACCATTAAAGCAGCCGAAATTTTAATTAAAAAGGGTTTTGCTGTACTTCCCTATATCAATGCAGATCCTATTCTTGCAAAAAGACTAGAAGAAATAGGTTGTGCAACTGTAATGCCATTAGGCTCGCCTATAGGCTCCGGGCAAGGTTTATTAAATTTATCAAATATAAGGATAATTATTGAGAATGCAAAGGTGCCAGTAATAATTGACGCAGGAATTGGGGTGCCTAGTGAAGCATCTCAAGCTATGGAAATTGGAGCTGATGGTGTCTTAATCAATAGTGCAATAGCACAAGCTGAAAATCCTGCTCTAATGGCGCAAGCGATAAATTATGGCGTAAAAGCTGGCAGACAAGCTTTTCTGGCAGGAAGAATTAAAAAACAAGACTTTGCAGTAGCAAGTTCACCGGAAAAAAACATATCTATCTAATTCTCTTGATTGAGCAAAGTTTAAAAAGATAACAAAAAACTTATTTTTTTATGCATAGTAATTAAGAAAAAAGATTTGAAACTATTTTCAATGTTTTTTCGCAAATTGGAAGCACACTGTAGTAATTTAATAAATATATTACGAATCTATTAATTCTGGAGTTCTGAGTGAAAGTTATTGTTCTTGGTGGAGATGGTTTTTGCGGTTGGCCTTGTGCGGTGAATTTAGCAGAGCAAAATCATGATGTAATTATTGTCGACAATTTAAGTCGAAGAAAAATTGATATTGATCTAGAGGTAGAATCTTTAACCCCAATTGCTTCTATAACAGAACGACTTTCAGCATGGGAAGAAATTGGAGGGAAGCCTATGAGATTTCTCAACATGGATATCTCTAAACAATATCAAAAATTACTCGATTTGCTCATTGATGAAAAGCCAGATTCTGTTATCCATTTTGCAGAACAAAGAGCAGCGCCTTACTCAATGAAATCTAGTTTTACCAAAAGATATACAGTAGATAATAATGTTAATGGCACCCACAACCTTCTCGCCGCAATAGTAGAGAGTAATTTAGATATTCATGTTGTACATTTAGGAACAATGGGAGTTTACGGATATGGATCACATAGGGGTGCAACGATTCCAGAAGGTTATCTAAAAGTTGAAGTTCCGCAACCAGATGGAAGCCGCTTTGAAGAAGAAATATTACACCCTGCAAGTCCAGGTAGTGTTTACCATATGACTAAAACTTTAGATCAATTATTATTTCTCTACTACAACAAAAATGATCTTGTAAGGATTACTGATCTACATCAAGGTATTGTTTGGGGAACAAATACAGACGCAACTTTAAAAGATCCTAGATTAACAAACCGATTTGACTACGACGGAGACTATGGAACTGTTCTAAACAGATTTCTAATGCAAGCTGCAATTGGATATCCCTTAAGCGTTCATGGAACAGGAGGGCAAACAAGAGCCTTTATACACATAAAAGACTCTGTAAAGTGTGTGCAACTTGCTCTAGAAAATCCTCCAAAACCAGGAGATAGAGTGAAAATCTTTAATCAAATGACTGAAAGTCATCAAGTTGGAGAACTAGCTAAAAAAGTTGCCTCTCTAACAGGTGCTAATATTAATTATTTACCAAATCCAAGGAATGAAGCAGTAGAAAATGATCTCATTGTTGATAATAAATGCTTTATAGAATTAGGATTAAACCCAACGACTCTTGATAATGGTTTGTTAGAAGAAGTTGTTGAAGTTGCTAAAAAATACTCCAATAGATGTGATCTTAAGCGCATACCTTGTGTTTCATCCTGGACTAAAAAACAAGCTGAGGCTATAAAGACTTATTAACATTTCTGAAATAATTACCTTAAGAAAGTGAAAATTGCATTGTTTACTGAAACTTTTTTACCTAAAGTTGACGGCATAGTCACAAGACTTACTAAAACGATTGAATTTTTAATAAAAAATGGTGATGAAGTTATAATTTTTTGTCCAGAGGGGTGTCCAGAATCATATATGGGCGCAACTGTGGTCGGAGTTGCAGCAATGCCATTACCCTTATACCCAGAGTTAAAGCTTGGTTTACCAGGTCCTGCAGTCTCAGATAAGTTAGAAAAATTTAACCCAGATTTGATACATGTTGTTAATCCAGCTGTACTTGGCTTAGGCGGCATATGGTTAGCTAAAACTAATAATATTCCTTTAATTGCCAGTTACCATACTCATCTTCCAAAATATCTAGAACATTATGGTATGGGTATGTTAGAGCCACTTTTGTGGGAATTACTTAAGGCAGCACATAATCAAGCCTTGTTAAATTTATGTACATCCACCGCTATGGTAAATGAGTTAAAAGATAAAGGTATTCAAAGGACTGCTCTATGGCAAAGGGGAGTAGATACTCACAGTTTCCGACCAGATTTGAGAAGTGAGAAAATGAGAAAAAAATTATTTGGGGAATATAACGATGCTAATTACTTGTTGATTTATGTAGGAAGATTATCAGCAGAAAAACAAATTGAGAGAATTAAACCAGTCTTAGAAAGTATCCCTAATGCTTGCCTAGCACTTGTAGGTGACGGACCATATAGAAACCAGCTTGAGAAAATCTTCGAAAATACCAAGACTAATTTCATAGGATATTTATCTGGCGATGAACTTGCTAGCGCCTATGCCTCTGGAGATATATTTTTATTTCCATCTAGTACAGAAACACTTGGGTTAGTTTTACTAGAGGCAATGGCAGCAGGATGTCCAGTTATCGGAGCCAACAAGGGGGGGATTCCAGATATTATTAGCGATGGAATTAATGGTTGTTTATATGATCCTGATGAAAAAGATAATGGGGAAAAGAGTTTGATTAAAGCGACAAAAAAAATTCTAGAGAATGAAGGTAAAAGAGAAATTATGAGGAAGGAGGCACGAAACGAAGCAGAAAAATGGGATTGGAATCAAGCAACGTTACAACTGCAAAATTATTATACAGATACTCTCAAAGAAATAAATTAGACTAAATCTTAATTATGCTACGTGTGGAGGCGTAGGACTACTATACGAACTTAAAGGGAGTATGAGAGTAGCGATATTTTGATTCTTTTCGGGCCTTTTTTTCTTTGAAAATTTTTTACCAAAAGGTACTCTTATGACATTAGTTCCCTCAATAGAACAAATGTTTGAGTTATCTCCTGAAAAATTATTTACAAAATTTGGTAAGTCAACATTTTTAACTGGCAGGTGCTTAACATTACCAGATTTAGATTCTTTGTTCATAGCTTCAAATACCCCAAAAAATTTGATGCTCGATTATTTTAATAAAAAAATTTAAAAAAATTCTATAAGAAAATATTAAATTTTTATTCTCACTGATAATAACTAAGTAAATACAAGGACGCTAGTCCTTTAAGCACATTTTTTTTCTTCGAAAGTCTCTCCTTGATTTACATTGCAAGAACAAATTAAATTGCGATCGCCATATGCATTGTCGATCCTAGAAACTGAAGACCAGAACTTAATAGATGTTGAAGTTTTATAAGGAAAAGAAGCTTTTTCTTTTGAATAAGGATAATGCCAATTATCGGCAATTAACTCTTTCAGCGTATGGGGAGCATTACTTATTAAATTATTATTCTTTAATTCAATATTTTTTTCTATTTCGCTGATTTCTTCTCCAATCAAAAGCATAGCCTCACAAAATCTGTCCAATTCAACCAAACTTTCACTTTCAGTAGGCTCTATCATTATTGTCTCTGGAACAGGCCAACTTATAGTTGGGGCATGAAAACTATAATCTATTAATCGTTTAGCTAAATCATTTACACTCAAACCAGTTTTGGATTTTAAATCTCGAAAATCCAAAATACATTCATGTGCGACAAAATTATTTTTTCCTTTATAAAGAATCTTGAATTTATGCTTTAAAGAATGCGCAATATAATTTGCAGATAAAATTGCATGCGCAGTTGCTTTCCTAAGACCACTAAGACCAACCATTTTTATATACATCCAACTTATTGGAAGAATACTTGCACTACCATGCTTTGCAGAGGATACGTAATTGGAATTATTAGATAAATTATTATCCATTAAATAATGGGTAGGAAGAAATGGGCTTAAAGTTTCTGATGCAGCAACTGGACCAACTCCTGGACCACCACCTCCATGTGGAATGCAGAATGTTTTATGTAAATTCAAATGACAAATATCAATACCATAATTCCCCGGTTTGCATAATCCAACCTGAGCGTTCAAATTTGCTCCATCTAAATATACAAATCCTCCTACAGAGTGTATTAAGTCACATATCTCTCTGATTTGCAATTCAAAAACTCCATGAGTAGAGGGGTAAGTTAACATAAGGGCTCCTATTTGGTTATCAAATTTCTTGACCTTGATCGACAAATCTCGAAAATCAATATTTCCTTCGTCATCACATTCAACCGTTAAAACATCAAATCCTGCCATAACCGCACTAGCAGGATTTGTTCCATGAGCACTTTTAGGAATTAAACATTTTTTTCTTGAAAGTTCACCTTTTGATTCAAAATAAGAATTTATTGCTAATAATCCTGCAAACTCTCCCTGAGAGCCAGCATTTGGTTGAAAAGAAACTGATTTCAAACCAACAATATCACTTATCCATTTTTCTAGATCAGATATTATTTTTGAATAGCCCTTAGTTTGATCTAGTGGAGAAAAAGGATGAATAGAAGATAAATTAGCCCAAGAGACTGGATTTAACTCTGCTGAAGAATTTAACTTCATTGTACAGCTTCCTAATGGCATCATTCCATCTACCAGAGAAAAATCTTTTTCAGCAAGTCGGAATATATATCTCATTAATTCCGTTTCACTTTGGTAATTTGTGAATATATCTTGCTGCATCCATTCACTAGATCTCAAAGCTAAACTTTCAAAATGAAATCTTTTATCAAATTTTATATGTTCTAAATCTTCTTTTTTTCCTATAAGGTTTGCTATGAAAGTCACAATATCTTTGATTTCTTTTTCATTACTAAGCTCATCTAAAGAGATCCCAAAGCCAGTTGAATTTTCAATAGTTGATCCCAAAGGCAAAATCCTTAAGTTATAACCATTTTTTAGAGCTTCATTATGGATCCTCTGGGAGTGCCTAGAATAAATATCAACACTATCAAATCTAATCCCTTCAGGAAGATCAAAACCTAAATCAGCTAAACATGATTCCAAATTTATTCTTAACTCAACTAATCTCTTAGCAATTTGAGTTAATCCACAAGGTCCATGATAAATAGCATAAAAAGACGAAATTATAGCTAACAAAGATTGAGCGGTACAAATGTTACTAGTAGCCTTTTCCCTTCTAATATGTTGCTCTCTTGTTTGCAATGCTAATCTTAGAGACTTTTCTCCATTTTTAGAGAGAGTTTGCCCAACAATTCTTCCAGGTATAAGCCTTTTATATTTTTCGCTACAGGCAAAATATGCTGCATGGGGTCCACCAAAACCCATTGGAACACCAAATCTTTGCATACTACCAACTGCAATATCAAAACCAAATTCAGAAATTGGTTTAATTAAAACTTGTGCCAGTGGATCAATACATGCCGTTACAATAATTTCTAATCTATGTGCTTGGGATATTAAGAATGTGGGATCAAATAGTTGCCCATTTTTACCAGGTAATTGCAACAACATTCCGAAAACATCATCATGATTAGGAAGATTGCTTTGAGTAAAGCGTTTTAAGGATATTCCCAAAGGTTTTGCTCTGGTTTGTAGAACATTAAAAGTATGATCAAAAACATTTGATTCAACTAAGTACACTTTTGAAGATTTATTTTTTCTTGCGGAAAAACTCATGGCCATAGCTTCAGCAGCAGCAGTACCCTCATCTAACAAAGATGCATTGGAAACAGGGAATCCTGTTAGTTCACAAACAACCGTTTGAAAATTAAATAAAGCTTCTAATCTTCCTTGTGCAATTTCTGCTTGATATGGAGTATAAGACGTGTACCACCTTGGATTTTCAAAAACATGTCTTTGGATGACTTTAGGCATGTGATTGTCATAATAACCAAGGCCAATTAGTGATCTCATTTTAGTATTTTTCTTAGCAATCTCTTCTAATTCATTTAAGGCCTCAATTTCTGAACAACCTTGGGGCAATATTTCAGAAGATTTATCTTTAAGCTGAATATCTTTAGGAATAACTTGATTTATAAATTGATCAATATTATTAAAACCAAGCTTATTCAGCATTACTCTTTCATCATTATCTCCTAAACCAAGATGTCTATCTATAAACAAATCGGACCCAAATTTGGATGTCATATTAAAATATTTTTCTTTAAAATAGCTCCTTTTAAAAAGTTTGCCTTATTTTGGTAGAACCTTTGATTGATATTCCTCAGAAGTCATCAAATCAGCAATTGATGATTTTGATTTTGGTTTCAAAATGACTAACCAACCGTCTCCAATCGGATCATTCTGTAAAAGCTCAGGGTTATCAATAATACTTGCATTTACAGATACTATTTCGCCTGAAAAAGGCAGATAGACTTCCTCAACGGCCTTAACTGATTCTATTGTTCCAAAAGTCTCACCTTTCTCTAAAATTGTCCCTTGATCTGCTAATTCAACAAAAACAATATCTCCTAATTGATCTATAGCAAATTCACTAACTCCAATTTTTAATAATCCATTTTCTTCCAAGACATATTCATGTGTATCAGCATAGTTGAGGTTGTCTGGAAACTGGTAAGACATGATTAAGTAGATAAAGGAAGAAGAGAATCCTTTGAAATTAATTTTTCATCTAATAATTCAGATAATAATCGAATTAATGCAATTTTGATGTGAGCCATGTGAGAACCACCTTGAACAAAAATATTATAAGGATCTCTTAGAGGAGCATCAGCAGAAAATTCACTTGTACTGCCCTCAATAAATGTACCTCCTGCCATTAATAATTTTGAATCATATCCATTCATTGGAGATGGAACAACATTCAAAAAAGAATCTACTGGTGAAGAATTTTGAAAAGATTGACAAACCTTTTGTACCAAATCAGGATTATTCAATCGTATTGATTGAATAAGATCAGATCTATAAGTTGCTGGCTCTGGTAAAACCTTAAATCCCAAATTTTTAAAGACTGCTGCAACCATATCAGCACCTTTTAGTGATTCATGAACAATTTGTGGTGCTAAAAACAAACCCTGTAAAATTAATCTTCCTAGTCCAAAATTTATTCCTGCAGAAGAACCAATACCTGGTGAGGTTAATCTAGAACATGCCATCTCAACCAACTCTGCATCTCCCGCAACGTACCCACCAGTAGGAACGATTGTTCCTCCCAAATTTTTAATCAATGATCCAGCAATTATATTTGCCCCTTTAGAAATTGGTTCACTATCTTCAACAAGCTCCCCATAACAGTTATCAACAAAACATATACATTTAGGATCAAGAGTATGAATGAGACTACAAATTTTCTCTATCTGATTATTCGTAAGAGATTTTCTCCAACTATATCCACAACTTTTTTGTATGAATACTAATTTGCATGAATTTTCTTTAAAAGAATTAACAATTTTTTCTTCAAACGAATCAAAATTCTCACAAATATTTATTTGCTTATATTCAATCTCAAAATTTTTAAGTGAGCCTTTTCCTCCTCCCCTTATTCCTATGACTTCTTCTAACGTGTCATATGGTTGTCCTGTAAGAGATAACATTACATCTCCAGGTCTAAGAATTCCAAATAAGACAGAACTTATTGCATGCGTTCCACTCACAAATTGCATCCTCACAGCTGCCTTTTCAGCAAGAAACAATCTTGCAAAAACCGCATCAATTTTTTCTCTAGATATATCATCGTGACCACTACCAGAAGATTGATTGAAATGACTAGTAGAAACTTTTTCTTCCTTAAAAATTGTCAAAATATTTTCTAATTTCTTGAAAACCTGATTAGACCTTTCTTGGAAAACTTTACTTAAACTCTCTTCTATAGTAAAAACAACGTTTTCAGCCAGTTTTGAGTTATTGTTTAGTGTCATTTATTTTAAAAACTCATGTTATTTTTCAGAAGCTAAATTTCTTAATTCTGCGAGGAAACCATTAGGTCCCATACCCTTAAAAAAAGAAAGTTTTTTCGAAGCCTCATATAAGTCAAGTAGTTCTCCATCTAATTCTTCTGCAGTATAATCTCTAATTCCTGCTACCACCTCAGCAAAACGTTCTCTACGGGCAGATTTATTGACAGCATAGGCTTCCATTACCTGAATTTTACATGATCTCCAAGCCTTATTCTGACAAAAATGCATTGACAGAGCATCACTTAAAGCAGAAGCTTCCTCATCTTCTATGTACCAGTCAAAAGATGATGGTAGAGATTTTAATCCTGAAAATATCTCGAATAACTCCCCAGCCGACAATGGATTACCAGAATCATTTTTTAGGGGTAATGCCGACTCTTCCAAAGATTTCCATAACTCTGGGTAATCACTTTCAAAACGATCCCTGATTTTTTCTATACCTTGATCAAGAATCGTATTAACTTGAGCTAAAGCAAGAAAAACTTCAGGACCTGGCGAAGATAACTTCCCATTTCTAAGATTAGAAATTTGGGAATTATGAACCTTACCTAAATCAAGAACTTCAGAAAGTAATGGCAAAACTCTGTGAGACCAGCCATTTCTTTCATGCCAAAGATGTATCAAATGAGCCATAGCCCTTCGACCTCTAGATAATTTATCGCGATATCCGAGACTCACAGATAATTAAACTTATTAATAGTATAGTATGATAATATTACATATCGGTAATTTTGAAAATAGCATTTCAATATCATGAATTCAGTAATTTTCCAAGAAACAGCAAAATTAAAAAAACCTGTCCCAGCTGAAAAAGTTATAGAGCTCTCAGAAAAATTACTGGAACCTTCCAGCCATTCAAAAAGATATCCTCCAAGACTACATAAAACTTGGGGAACAATAGTTTTCATGGTTGCAATTCATATTCTTTCTCTTATAGCTATACAACCAAAATTTTGGAGTCTCCCAGCAGTCACTTCATTATTATTTTTTTACTGGGTAACTGCTTGTTTAGGAGTTACTCTTGGATATCACAGATTGTTATCACACAGATCGTTCACTGTTCCAAGATGGTTAGAAAGATTTTTTGCTACCTGTGGAGCTATAAGCTGCCAGCATGGACCAATAGATTGGGTAGGTTTACATAGGCATCACCACTCTTTTTCAGATACTGAAGTAGATCATCACAATAGTAAAAAGGGGTTTTGGTGGAGTCATATGGGCTGGATGTTTAAAGACGTTGAAGCACTAAAAGCTGTTCCAAAACTAAGTGCAGATTTAATCAAGGATCCCTACTATAGATTTCTAAATAAATATTTTTTATTCTTGCAAATTCCTATTGGACTCTCTTTATACGCAATAGGTCAAAAATTAGGAGTTGGAGGATGGGCTTTAGTTCTTTGGGGCATTCCATTAAGGCTTGTGGTTGTTTATCACATAACTTGGCTAGTAAACTCCGCGACGCATTGTTGGGGTAAAGCACCATTTGAAAGTGGTGATTCATCTAAAAACAATGCGTGGGTTGCTGCTTTAACATTTGGAGAAGGGTGGCATAATAATCATCATGCATTTCCCAACTCAGCAAAACAAGGATTATTTAGAGGTCAGATAGATATAACATGGGAACATATTAAGATTCTTGCAAAATTAGGTCTTGCAAAAAAAGTAAAGTTACCCTCTAGGTCTTATTATTAAATATATTGTTCAATATTTTCATGGCTAAAAGAGTACAAGTCGCATTAACTGAATCAATCGCATCACTAGGTAAAGAGGGAGATCTAGTCGAAGTAGCACCTGGATACGCAAGAAATTTTCTATTACCTTATGGCAAGGCAATGAATGTAACACCAGCAGTCCTTAAACAAATTGAAAGGAAAAAAGAAAAAGAAAAAATCGCTGCTGATAAATTAAAGCAAGAGGCTTTAGATTTCCAAACTGCATTATCTACAATAGGTAGGTTCACTATCAAAAAACAGGTTGGAGAAGATGGTGTCCTTTTTGGAACGGTTACCAATGGGGATGTTGCAGAAGCAATAGAAGCGGCAACTAAAAAAGAAATTGATAGAAGAAACATTACTGTTCCTGATATTCATAATTTAGGTTCCTTTACTGCAAAAATAAAATTACATCCAGAAGTAAATGCAGAAGTAAATATTGAAGTAACAAGTTAATCAATTTGTTGCATTATTTTGAAAAGAAGCCAGAGTATATATCTAAGCAATTAAAGATATGGTTTCCGTACCTTTTCCAAATAATGGGCAAAATAAAAATTTTAAAAAAGATTTTAATAGTGAAAATGCTGGATTAGTTCCTCCTCAAAACGTTCAAGCAGAAGAAGCTGTTCTTGGTGGCATACTTCTTGATCCAGACGCGATCGGAAGAATTGCAGACTTAATTAAACCTGAAGCTTTTTATATAAATGCCCATCAAGAAATTTATAGAACAGCATTAATGTTGCATACCCAGGGTAAACCAACTGATTTAACATCAATGAGTGCTTGGTTAGCAGATAATGGATCACTAGAAAAAATTGGAGGAAACAGCAAACTGGTAGAACTAGTTGAAAATGTTTCCTCTACAGCTTCCATAGAACAAGTTGCTAATTTAATTAACGACAAATTCATGAGAAGGCAACTTATTAGATCAGGAAATGAAGTGGTTCAACTAGGTTTTGATCAGACTCAAGATACTAATGAAGTTCTAGATAAAGCAGAACAAAAAATATTTGAAATCAGTCAAGAAAAACCTTCAAAAGGTTTGACTCAAGCAGCTGAAATCCTTACAAGTACTTTCAATGAAATAGAATCAAGATCATTAGGTACTTCAGTAGCTGGAATTCCTGTAAATTTCTATGATCTTGATGCTATGACTCAAGGTTTTCAAAGAAGTGATTTAATAATTGTTGCTGGAAGACCTTCAATGGGAAAAACTTCAATAGTTCTTAATCTGGCTAAAAATGTTGCACAATCTCAAGATTTACCTGTGTGTGTATTTAGCCTTGAAATGAGTAAAGAACAGTTGACATATAGATTACTTTCTATGGAAGTTGGAATCGAGAGTGGGAGGCTAAGAACAGGAAGATTACAGCAAGATGAATGGCCATTACTTGGAGAAGGTATCAATTCATTAGGTCAACTACCAATATTTATAGATGACAAGCCTAACTTAAGTGTTTTAGAGATGAGATCTCTTTGCAGAAGATTAATAGCTGAACAAAAAAAAGAACTTGGATTAATTGTGATTGATTACCTGCAGTTAATGGAAGGATCAACCCCTGATAATAGAGTGCAAGAACTTTCACGAATAACAAGAGGTCTTAAAAGCATGGCAAGAGAATTAAAAGTACCAGTAGTAGCTTTATCTCAGCTTAGTAGAGGGGTAGAGTCTAGAACAAATAAAAGACCAATGTTAAGCGATCTAAGAGAATCAGGATCTATTGAACAAGACGCAGATTTAGTATTAATGATTTATAGAGATGAATACTATAATCCAGAGACTGAAGATAGAGGAATTACAGAAATCATTGTCACTAAACATAGAAATGGACCCGTAGGAACTGTTAAATTATTATTTGAACCTCAATTTACGAGATTTAGGAATTTAGCAAATTAAATCAATCCTAAAATGCAAGATCATCACTCAACAAATGAATCTTTTGACATCATTGTTATTGGAGGAGGACATGCAGGATGCGAAGCAGCTATAACAACAGCAAAATTAGGATTTTCTACAGCCTTATTTACAATCAATTTAGATAGGATTGCCTGGCAACCTTGCAACCCTGCAGTTGGCGGACCGGCAAAAAGTCAGTTGGTACATGAAGTTGATGCATTAGGTGGAATTATTGGTAAATTAGCTGATGAGACAGCTATACAAAAAAGAATATTAAATGCAAGTAGAGGCCCAGCTGTATGGGCATTAAGAGCTCAAACAGATAAAAGAGAATACTCAAAAAAGATGATTGAAATACTACAAAACACAGATAATTTATCTTTAAAAGAAGCAATGATTACTGAACTGGATATTGCAAAAACTGAAGAAATTGGATTGAACTCCAAAAAAACCTTAAAAAAAAGAATAAAGGGTGTAAGAACTTTCTTTGGTAGTTATTATTCCGCAAGATCAGTTATCATCACTGCTGGTACGTTCTTAGAAGGAAGAATATGGATAGGAAATAAATCAATGTCAGCTGGTAGATCGGGCGAACAAGCAGCAAAAGGTCTTACTCAAAATTTACACGAAATTGGTATTAAAACAGAACGTTTAAAAACAGGAACTCCAGCAAGAGTTGATAAAAGAAGTATCATTTTTGATGAATTAGATATTCAACCAAGTACTGCAGCAGATAAATATTTTTCGTTTGACCCAGATATAAAAAATAATATGCCCCAAGTTAGTTGTCACATCACAAGAACAACTGCCAAAACACATCAACTAATTCGAGACAATTTACATTTAACTCCCATTTACGGCGGTTTTATTGATAGCAAAGGACCAAGATATTGTCCATCAATTGAAGATAAAATCGTTAAATTTGCTGATAAAGAATCACATCAAATTTTCTTAGAACCAGAAGGAATTAATACCCCTGAAATATATGTACAAGGATTTTCTACAGGTTTACCCGAAAATATTCAATTAGAACTTTTAAGAACCTTACCCGGATTGAATGAATGTAAAATGTTGCGGCCAGCATATGCTGTGGAATATGACTATATACCTGCTACACAGCTCCAAACATCACTCGAAACGAAAGAAATTGAATATTTATTTAGCGCGGGACAAATTAATGGGACTACTGGTTATGAAGAAGCAGCAGCACAAGGATTAGTTGCAGGAGTTAATGCGACAAGAAAACTAAGCAAAAAAGATCCAATAATCTTCACTAGAGAAAGCAGTTATATAGGCACAATGATCAATGATTTAATTACCAAAGATCTCAAAGAACCATACAGAGTTCTAACTAGTAGGAGTGAATATAGGTTAACTCTTAGAGGAGATAATGCGGATAGGAGATTAACACCATTAGGTTATCAAATAGGGCTAATTAATGAGAAAAGATGGTCGGCCTATCAAGAAAAAATGAAACTTCTCGAGAAAGAGAAATTTAGATTAAATAACACTCGTTTAAAAAATACTGATGAAATATCAAAAAAAATAGAATTAGAAACGGGATCAAAGATCAAAGGCTCAACAACTTTGAAAGAACTCTTAAAAAGACCAAATTTTCATTATTCAAATCTAATTAAATACAATTTGACTGAAAAAAATCTAGGTTCTTCAATACAGGAAGGTGTTGAAATAGATATTAAATACGAGGGTTACCTTAAAAGACAAAAAAACAACATTGAACAAATAAATCGTCAAAGCTGTAAATCTCTGCCTCAAGAAATAAATTATGAAAAGATAGATACATTATCTTTAGAAGCTAGAGAAAATTTAAATAAGATAAAGCCAAAAAATTTTGGTGATGCTTCAAAAATTCCTGGAGTAAGCAAAGCTGATTTAACTGCATTACTTGTTTGGCTAAAAATAAGAGAAATAAAAAAAGAAAAGGCAAATATTTTTGTCGAAAAAAAGTTATCATCTTAAAAGCATTCCTTCTGAGCACTGAATAATAAACTTTTTAATTCACCAAAAATTTTATGGGAAGAAAAAGCCTCTACTTTTTTAGTGAAAAGTTCATTACCAAAAATATCTGGTCCATGGAAATTAATGCTGCTTGGGGACGGAAGTCCAACTAGACATTTACAGCTTTTAACTAATCAAGAGACGAAAATTAAATTAATTGCAATGCGAGTAGATCCTCTATTCATTGAAGAAGGTCCTAAAGAATTAAATCAATTAAATGGACCTTTAATTAGAAGACAAGTATGGATTAAAAATAATAATAAAAACCTAGCATGGGCTGAAAGTTGGTGGAATGCAGAAGAAGTGAATGAAAATTTAAAAGCCAAAGAAGAACCAATTTGGAAGAACTTGACACAAGACAGATCAGAATTGTTTAGAGAAGTTGACCGAATTTCACTTGTTAATTCAAATTGGTTAGAGGATCAATTTTGTTTTAAAGGTCCATTTTGGTCAAGAAATTATAGATTTTTTCGAGAAAAAAAGCCTCTCACAATTATTAGAGAAGTATTCAATCCACATTTAGAAAGTTTATTAGGCTATTCAGGAATTAAAGAATTTACAAAACTATACTCTTCTTCTTCTTGATCTGGGAAGATTTCTTGATTTTGATTGAACTTGTTGGTTTGATTGATCTATCGAAGTATTATTCTCTTTTTCTGAAGCTCTTTGCCATCTTTCAACTTTAAAATCCATTTCATCTGGCCAACCTTCCTCCTCACTCTCTTTCACATAAGGTAATTTTTTTTGCTCAGTTATCTGTAAATTTTTTGGTTGCCTTAAAGATATTGCTTCTAAAGGTCTTTTTGAGTGCTTTTTAGTAGATTCATAAGAAGTTGATTCTCTAGAAAATGTCTTAATATCGCTGTTATCATCATATAAATTCTCATCATTCCAATCATCATTATCCTCATCAAAAAATAAATCCACTTTTTCAGATACCCATCGTCCTACTTTTTTAACACTCTTACTTGTTATTCCTTGAAAATCTGAGTTCCTTCTTTTTCCTGGCCTAGCACCAGATACTCCATCAACAAATTGTCTGCCAGTTTCGAAAATTTTATCAACCTGTTTATCAACAATATTTTTATCAAAACTATTTCTAAGATTTCTAATTCTCCTTGAATCCATAGAGTATTATGCTTTTTAAAACATAAATTACATTAAAAAAATAAATAATTCCAAATATAGAAACAAAAAAAAATATCTTATATTTTTAATCAAACAAAATTAAACACTTTTTATTCCATGATCCATTAAAGAAATTTACACAACATTTTTTACAGGCAATATTCTTTATCCTTTTCCTGTAGAAAAATTTCTCACCACAATTTTGACAAGTTCCTATATATTTTAATTCTCTCCTTTGAATAGGAAATGAGTGTCTGACAGAAATTTGAAAATTCTTCTCTTTCGCATTAATTTCATTCATCTTTTCTAAGAAATTTGGACCATGTATCTCATTTTTTTTTAATATCCTATCTACCCATGCATGAATCATTTCATGACATAAAGTACTATTTATATCACTAGTAGATAATTTACTCAAAATAGGTTTGGATAAGATAATTTCAGAATCTACAAAACCATTAATTCGTTTTCTTTTATAAAAACCAGCTGTAGTTTTTAATCTATTATCACTCCATCTAACTTTTACTAAAGGTTGATTATTTACCGCTAGAGAATTTTCAAAATATTGGCTATTAAATTTATGAAATAAAGGTAAAAGAGGAATTACGGACATTATGAATTAAAATTAGTATTATTTTGACAAAAAAAGCCATCAAAAACGATTTCTTTTCTTAAAGTAATAAAAAAACAAATCAACATGGATGCAACACTAGTTAAAGATATCGGGATTAAAGCATTACTAGTTGGCGGGGCTGTACTAGTTTCTTTTTGGACTTTTAATGCAGTCAAATTAGTTATAAGCGCCAGAGGAATTAATCCATTAGTAAGAAAGTTTTTTGATCAAATAGCTGCTGGGAGAATTGATGCAGCGTATGGTTTGACTACAAAAACTTATAAAACACATGTGAAGCGACAAGACTTTCTTAAATTTTTAGCTAGTTTAAACCTTAATAAATACAGAAATTTAAAATCAGGAAGACCTAGAGTCCAAGAAGATCAAATCATAATAACTTTGAATTTAAAATCAGAAGATAAACAAGATGAGCTTCCATTAGATTTTACTTTTGCAAAAAATGATAATGATTGGAAAATAGACAGAATAGCAAAAGTGAATTAATAATTTCTTGTGAGGCAAAAAGAATTGTTTAAAGAAGAGATAATACACCAATTAGAATTACACCCAAGTAGATTAGATAAAGAAAAAATCATCCTAGAAGCGATGGAACAAGGTCTAGATGATTTTTTTGAGGGGATCCGTATGGCACTTGATCCATTGGTAACTTTTGGTGTAAAAATTGTTCCTGAAAAAGAGAATGAAAAAAGTCAAAATTTTTTATGGGAAGATTTTAGGGAATTAGCAAATAAGCTTAATCAAAGAGAACTTACTGGTTACGCTGCTCGCGATGCAATTATTACGGCTATGGAATCTGCCACAAAAGAAGAGTGGAATGGATTTTATAGACGAGTTTTAATAAAAGATCTTAGATGTGGTGTATCTGTAAAAACAATCAACAAGATAGCCAAGAAATTTCCCAAATATGCGATTCCTATTTTTTCTTGTCCCTTAGCTCATGACAGTGCAAATCATGAAAAAAAAATGATAGGGAAAAAGCAAATTGAGATTAAATTAGATGGTGTGCGCGTGTTAACTATTATTAGACAAAATAAAGTAGAAATGTTTTCTCGTAATGGAAAACAATTCCATAATTTTGGTCATATTATCTCAGAGATAGAAAACGTCTTAAAAAAAGATCCTGCACCTCATGATTTAGTCCTAGATGGTGAAGTAATGAGTGCTAACTTTCAGGATTTAATGAAACAGGTTCATAGAAAAGATGGCAAACAAACAAAAGACGCAGTTCTACACCTATTTGACTTATGTCCCCTTGAAAACTTCCAAAAAGGAAGATGGAACACTAGTCAAACATCAAGAAGTTTATTAATAAAAGAATGGGTAGCAAAACATCCTACTCTTCTAAGACACATAAAAACACTTGAATGGGAAAATGTAGATCTCGACACCATTGAGGGACAGAAAAGATTTGTAGAGCTGAATAAATCTGCTGTGGAGGGTGGATATGAAGGAGTAATGATTAAAGATCCTGATGCTATGTATGAATGCAAAAGAACACACAGTTGGTTAAAAGCAAAACCTTTTATTGAAGTCACTTTAAAGGTTGTATCTGTTGAGGAAGGCACAGGTCGCAATAAAGGTAGACTAGGAGCTGTCCTAGTAGAGGGGGAAGATGATGGGCATAAATACAATCTTAGTTGTGGAAGCGGATTTAGTGATATCCAACGTGAAGAATATTGGTCAAAACGGAATCAACTTATTGGTCAACTTGTAGAAATCAGAGCTGACGCTATAACTAAATCCAAGGATGCGGTGACTTTTAGTCTTAGGTTTCCTAGATTCAAATGCTTTAGAGGTTTTAAAGCTGGAGAGAAAATTTAAATTTTTAAAAAATAATATTCAACAAAGTAGTCAATGAAAAATGTGGTTTTTAAAGTAAAAAAAACTGAAAATCTTGGCTATAAAATGTAAGAATAATTATCAGGACTTTTTAGAGACTTATGCCTAGGGAAACAGTTTTCAAATTCATAAAAACGCCTTGTGGACAAGCAAAATATATCGAATTAGAAGCCAACAAAACTTTACTAGGTAAATTTAGGCTTTTGTGGTTTATCTTAATTGCATCTATTAGAGATTGGAATATTAAAGAGTAAATACTTAGGAGTTTTCAAAATATTCTCTGGAGTATTTAGCTGAGAAATATATAACTAAAAAAGTTGAAATAATTCCAAAGATAGTCATATATAAATTATTTGGTGATTGCACATTTTTTAGCTCTTGGATACTTTTTGCTAAACTACCTATTGAGCAATAAAGAAAAGTTCCGGGAATTATTCCAAGAAGTCCAAGAGCAAAATCTCGAAATTTAACATTATTCAAACCATAAAAATAATTAAGAATACTGAAAGGAAATATCGGCGATAATCTCGCTAAAAAAATTAATTTCAGTCCGCCTTTTTCTACTACTTTTTGCATAACACTTAATTTTGGGTAACGGCTAAAAAGATTTTTTAGCTTTTTTGCAAAAAAACTTTTTGATACGAAAAAAGCAACTAATGCTCCTACATAAGCGGAAATGAAAACGATAATAGATCCGAAATATGAGCCATATAAAAAACCTGCTAATAAAGATAACCAAGAAACTGGAAGTATTAATAAAACAATTAAAATATAAATGCAAACAAACGAAAAAATCCCTATTCCAGTATTAAAAAAAAAAGACAAATTATAAATATTTTCAATAAATATATTCATTCTCAATTCAAAAGTTCGAGTTTTTTAGTAATTTTCTCCATTTGTAACGAGCCTTCGTTTAATTTAAATCTACATTCATCAACAATTTCTTTTGGAGCCTTATCCACGAAATTTTTATTAGATAATCTCTTATTTAAATTATCTAATTCAATAGTCACCTTTTTTAAATCCTTGTTTAACCTTTCCTTTAATGCATCTATATTTACAAAATCCTGAAAAGGTAAGTAAACCTCTAAATCACTAATTATCCCAGAAAAAGATTTAGCAAACTCTTTTTTATCAACAGCATTGGGTTTAAAAATAAATACTTCAGAAGATTTAGTTAAGGTTTGAATATCATCAACTAAATTTTTTAAAAAATCAATCAATTCATCATTATCTGAAATTAAGTAAACAGGAACTTTTTCTGATGGCTTGAGGCCTAATTCAGCTCTCAAATTTCTAATCAATCTAATAATTTCAAAGAGTTGCTGAAAGGAATTATTCAGCTTATTATCAACAAATTTATATTCTTGGGTTGGCCATTTTTGAAGAGATAATAATTCGTTATCTGGTTTAAGTTGCAATACATGCCACAGTTCTTCAGTAATGTGGGGCATAAAAGGATGAATCATCACCAAAATATCATTGAGCACTTTTATTAAAACCTTTTCAGATATTTGTCTATTTTTAGTCTCTTTATTATTGAACTTTTGTTTAGAAAATTCTACATACCAGTCACAAAAATCATTCCACGTAAATTCATATAGTAGTTTCGCGGATTCTCCCAATTTATATTCTTTCAACAAAGCAGTGACCTTTATATTTACCTTATTAAGTTTAGATAAAATCCACTTATCACATAAATCTAAAGAAATTTCCTCACTATCATTAAGCGAATAATTATTGTTAGAAGTTTTATTAATTAATACAAATTTAGTTGCATTCCATAATTTATTCGCAAAATTTCTTGAAGCTTCAACAGTTGAAGATGTATCTTTTTTCCGATCAAAATCAAGCCGAATATCTTGTCCAGCGCCTGCAACTTCTCTAATCAAAGCAAATCGCAAAGCATCAGAACCATATTTATCAACTAATAGTATTGGATCGATACCATTTCCTGAACTTTTACTCATTTTTTTATTATTTTCATCTCGAACTAAACCATGAATATAAACATCCTTAAAAGGAATATTATGCGTAAAAGTATTGCCCATCATTGTCATTCTGGCCACCCAGAAGAAAATAATATCGAAACCCGTTACAAGAACGCTATTTGGATACCATTTTTTAAAATCGGGGTCATTTGTATTTGGCCAACCAAGGGTTGAGAAAGGCCATAAACCACTTGAAAACCAAGTATCCAAAACATCTTTATCACGAACCAATTTAATATTTAATCCAAATTGTTTATTAGCTTTGATTAAGGCATCCTCTTCATTTCTTGCAACGACATATGGAGTATTTTGTTCTATTGTGTCTTGAGAGTCATTTAAAACGTACCACGCTGGTATTTGGTGCCCCCACCATAATTGCCTACTGATACACCAATCATTAATATTCTCTAACCAATCCTTATAAACTTTCTCCCAGCGTGGGGGAATAAACGATGGTTTTTTAGAATCAATTTCATTAAGACATCCTTGAGATATTTCATCCATTTTCAAGAACCATTGTGTTGACAATAGAGGTTCGATTGGCACCTTACCTCTATCAGAAAAAGGAACAGTATGTTTATATTCCTCTATCTTTGTCAAAAGGCCTAAGTTATCCAATTCTTTGATAATTTTCTTTCTAGCCTCATATCTATCTAAATTTTGAAATTTGCCTGCATTAATATTTAAAGTTCCATCCTTGTTCATTACATTAATCTGTTTTAAGTTATGCCTTTTTCCTATTGCAAAATCATTTGGATCATGAGCAGGAGTAACCTTGACACATCCTGTACCAAAATCTTTATCAACATGTGAATCAGCGATAATAGGTATTTCTCTGTCAACGAAAGGGACTTTTACTTTGACACCAATAAATTCTTTATATCTTGTATCATCAGGATTAACTGCAACAGCAGTATCGCCCAAAAGAGTTTCTGGCCTTGTTGTTGCAACCTCTAAGTACTTATCTAACTGTTCGCCACTTTCAGAAATTAAAGGGTATTTAAAATGCCATAAATGACCATTTACTTCTTGCATTTCAACTTCAAGATCACTTACGGCAGATTGAGATTCTGGACACCAATTAACTAAATATTCACCTCTATAAATTAAATTCTTTTTATAAAGAATATTAAAAGCCTCAACAACTGCCTCATTTAATTTTTGATCCAAAGTAAATCTTTCTCGGGTCCAGTCAACTGAATATCCTATCCTTTTTAATTGAGAAACTATTCTGCCGCCACTTTGTTCTTTCCAGTTCCATGCTCTTTTAAGAAATTCATCTCTTCCAACATCCTCGCTTGTTTTACCCTCGCTTTTTAATTGTTTCTCGAGAATAGTTTGGACAGCTATTGAAGCATGATCAGTTCCAGGTAAACACAAAACATTCTTGCCTAAAAGTCTTTGAAAACGAACTACAACATCTATCAAAGCTGTATTAAATGCATGACCCATATGTAAAGATCCAGTTACATTTGGTGGTGGTATAACAATACAAAAAGGTTCCCCTTCATCTTCAGGGTTAGGACTAAAAGCCTTTAAACTTTCCCATTTTTCTTGCCACTTTTTCTCTACTTCAAAAGGTGAATAATTCTTTAAAGATAATTGATCATTCATCTCTGTCATATGCAAATTTATTTCAATAAACTTTTTATTTATTTTATCTTGATAGAAGCCAATTAATGAAAATAATATTAGTTTGCAAAAAAAGGCACCTACATTCTACAAAAGTTTGAAGCCAGAACCGCAAGAACAACGTTTTGCATTTTTTGGTGTTGAAATAAGAAATCCACCGCCGCTTAAATCACCGTAATAATCTAATTTTAAATCTTTCAGTAAATTAAACTTTTTTACATCCGCGTATAAAGTGACTCCTTCCGTTCTTGAGATAGGGGATCCATTACATTTACCTGGCCTTAATTTAATATGCATCCAACCTTCGGAACAATTTTTATCCTCAACCAAATCAATTGACATTTCTCCAGGAGAACCTGCAAAGGAAGATTGCCTAGATAATTCTGAAGCAGCGCTTTGACTGATTGAAAGATTGACGATCTCAGTCATTAGAAAAATAATAAATGGGCGATCCAGGGTTCGAACCAGGGACATCCTGCTTGTAAGGCAGGCGCTCTACCGCTGAGCTAATCGCCCTTATACTAAAACATTCTAATAGATGAAGTTGAAAAATTTATACTAAGTATTTAAATATTTCATGATTGAGGCAAAATTTAATTAATAAAATATATCCTATGTCCTCAAACAATAGATATAAATTGGAACACAATTCCGATTTAGAGACTATAAACAATTTTAAAATCTTAATATCTAATATCAAAGCATTAAAAGATAAAACTTGGGGCTGCCCATGGCAAAAAATACAGTCTCATGTATCGTTAATCCCTTTTTTGTATGAGGAAAGTAATGAATTTATAGATGCGATATATGAAAAAAATACTGATAACATATGTGAAGAGTTAGGAGATCTTTTATTACAAGTAATGCTTCATGCTGAAATCGGTTACGAAGAAAAAGAATTTGCACTAAATGATGTTATAAAAAATCTAAACAAGAAAATTATTAATAGACATCCATATATTTTTAACAAAAAAGAAAAAGTATCATTAAAAAAATCTCAAAAGATTTGGGAAAATATAAAAAATTTAGAAAAAGAAACACCTCATATAAAATCGTCAATTAGTAGAAATTTAAATTTGAAAATTAAAAATTTACCCCCAACGGTTGGAACAGATAAAATCACAAATGTTGTTAAAAAACATGGTTTCAAGTGGGAAAGTACTGATGAGATTTTTAAAAAGTTAGAAGAAGAGATAAATGAATTAAAAGACGCAATTAAAAGTAAAAATGATTCAGAGATAAAAAATGAGTTTGGTGATATTTACTTTACCCTTCTTAATCTCTCAAACTTTTTAAAGATCAATCCTGAATCAGCTCTTCAAAAAACTAATATAAAATTTTTAGACAGATTTTCAATCGTCGAAGAGCATGCAGGAGATAATATTAAAAAACAAACTCCTAAAGACTTTCAAAGGCTTTGGCAAATAGCGAAGCAAAAATTGGCGGGAAAAATTCCTAAAAACAAATGACAAATATTACAACATGGATAGATGAATATCATAAAGGCTCAAGATTCGGGCTAAGTGGAAAGATTCTAGTTAAAAAAACCTCAAAATATCAAGAAATTATTGTTATTGAAAATGAATATTACGGTAAAGCTTTAATGTTAGATGATTGCTGGATGACATCATTAAAAGACGAGAAATATTATCATGAGTGTCTTGTGCATCCTGCATTAAGTAGCATTTACAAAAAATCTAATGTACTAATTATTGGCGGTGGTGACGGTGGTACTGTCAGAGAATGCGTTAAATATTCTCAAATATCAAAAATTGATGTAGTAGAAATTGATGAGGAGGTAATCAAAATATCTAAAAAATACTTAAAAGAAATTGGAGGCGAAGCATGGAATGACAAAAGATTAGAAATACATATTGATGATGGTGTTAAATGGGTAAAAAAAACGAGAGATAACTTTTACGATGTTATTTTTATAGATTGTTCAGATCCCTCCGAATTTTCAAATTTATTATTTTCAGATTCTTTTTACAAAGAATGTAAAAGAATACTTACACCAAAAGGGATATTAGCAACGCAAAGCGAATCTCCTGAATCCTTCAAAAATATTCACATAAATATTTTGAAAACCCTAAAAAATATATTTAAAGTTTCTGAAACTATGTATTCCTTTGTGCCTATATATCCAAGCGGGATTTGGAGTTGGACATTCGCTTCTTCAGAAGATCTATATTTATCAAAAGAAAATTATGATGAAGTCCTAAAAATAGAAAAAGGTTGTGAAATTTGGAATTTAAATTTTCAAAATGCAGCATTCAAAATGATGCCAAATAAAATTTTAAAAGAACTAGATTCATAACATGATAAAAAATTTATTTAATAACGAAAATGCAATTTATATGGGAGCAAATAGAAGTCCTGAGAATTGCTCAATTGGTATATTTGGAGTTGATTATGACGGGACATGTTCGTTTAAACCAGGAGCAAGATTTGGTCCAGAAGCAATAAGACAAGTCAGTTCTTGTTTAGAAACATATTGTCCAAAAATAAAAAAAGACTTAGAGGATATTATGTATGTTGATTTTGGATCAATACTAATTGATAAAAATGACTCAAAGTCCGTTATTGAATCGGTTAAATCTGCAACAAATTATTTAATTAGTAAACACCTTAGTCCTATTATGCTTGGAGGCGAACACTCTATTACAAGAGGTGCTATTGAAGCATTAGTAAAAAAATATCCAGATTTGATATTGGTTCAACTTGATGCTCATGCAGATTTAAGAGAATCATATAAAGGAAATGAACATAGTCATGCTTGTACTATGAAAAGATGCTTAGAAGTACTACCTGAAAAGAAAATTTTGCAAGTAGGAATTAGAAGTGGAACTAAGGAAGAATTTGAAATTATGCATAATAACAACCAATTAGTTAACTTTTGTCCAAGCGGAAATGCAAATGAGTTAAAACAAGCTCTCCTGCCATACGCTAAGTCTCCAATCTATTTAACAATAGATTTAGATTGGTTTGATCCCAGTTTATTAGCAGGGACGGGCACTCCAGAACCGGGCGGATTTTTTTGGAATGATTTTGAAGAAATATTGAAAACTTTAAAAGACCTTAGAATTGTAGCCTCAGATATTGTGGAATTATCTCCAGAAATTGATAAAAGCGGAGTAAGTAGCATAGTGGCAGCCAAAGTACTTAGAAGCTTAATTTTGACATTAGAAAATATGCAATAAAAAATTTCTAAACTACAGTGTAAAAATACAAAAAAACAAAATAATTCATGGATTTGCTAAAAAGTCCTCTTTATTCGAAATATGTTGCATCCAATGCAAAATTAGTGGATTTTGCAGGTTGGGAAATGCCCATATCATTTTCAGGATTAATTAAAGAGCATGAATCAGTTAGATCTTCAGCAGGATTATTTGATATTTCTCACATGGGTGTGATTTCTATCAAAGGAATCAATCCAAAGGATTATATTCAAAAACTTCTTCCTACTAATTTATACTCCTTTTCTAAAGGTCAGGGGCTTTATACAGTAATGCTCAATGATAAAGGAGGAATAATAGATGACTTAATAATTTATGACCTTGGTATACAAGAAAATGACATATCAGAATTATTGTTAATAGTTAATGCAAGTAGATATAAAGAAGATTTTCAGTGGATAAAAAATAATTTAAATATGTCTGAAATTTCGATAACAAACTTTAAAAAAGACAAAGTACTTTTAGCACTACAGGGAAAAAACTCATTCGATTTATTTGAAGAATGGATTGAATCGTCGATCTCACATATCCCTAACTTTGGATGCGAATATAAAATTTTTGAACATATTTCGCCTCAAGAAAAAATCTTCTTTTCCAAGACAGGCTATACGGGGGAAAATGGTCTAGAAATACTTTTATCTAAAAAAGCAGCAATTAATTTATGGGATTTCTCAATTTCCAAAAATGTTGCACCTTGTGGTTTAGGAGCTAGAGATACTCTTAGACTTGAAGCAGGCATGCATCTTTATGGTCAAGACATAAATGAAGAAACCTCCCCATATGAAGCAGGGTTAGGCTGGCTAGTACATCTAGAAAATAATCACCAATTCATTGGAAGAGGATTTCTTGAAGAGCAATCAAGATTAGGTATTCAAAAAAAGTTAGTTGGTATCTCTATAGAAGGTAAAGCAATTGGAAGAAAAGGTTGCGCAGTTCTTAAAGGTGATGAAACTATTGGGACTATCACAAGCGGCAGTTGGTCTCCAACTAAACAACAAGCTATAGCTTTTGCATACATCAATACTTCGCATGCCTTAATAAATAATGAAGTTCAAATATTAATTAGAGGCAAAAAATTCAAAGGGGTAATAACAAAAAGAGCATTTTATAAAAAAAATTATTAACTAAATTTACCCTTAAAAGATTATTATAAGTTATTGATAAATAAATCATACTTAGATGAGAAACAAAATTTGCAAAGATCTCAATAATACAGATATTGGTAAATTAGTTAATTTATGCGGATGGGTAGATAGAAGAAGAGATCATGGTGGTGTGATTTTTATTGATTTAAGAGACCATAGTGGATTCCTACAAATAACAATTAATCCCGATGATGGAGCAGATCTATTTAAACAGGCAGAAACTCTAAGAAATGAAACAGTAATAATGGTTAGCGGAATTATTAATGAAAGGCCCAAAGATTCCATAAATACAAATTTAAGTACTGGAGAGTTAGAGCTTAAGGTTAAAGATTTGCAAATTCTCAACCAAATTAAAAAAAACCTACCTTTTCCAGTGTCTATACATGATTATGAAAATACAAAAGAGGAACTCAGATTAAAATATAGATACATTGATTTAAGAAGGGGAAAATTACTAGAAAATTTAAAAACAAGACACAAGATTATTAAAGTTGCTAGAGAATTTCTTGATAATTTTGGATTTACTGAAGTTGAGACTCCATTACTTACAAAATCGACTCCAGAAGGCGCTCGCGATTTTCTTGTTCCTGCACGTCTTTCGAATGGAGAATTTTTTGCTCTACCCCAATCCCCACAACTATTTAAACAACTTTTAATGGTTGGAGGCTTAGATAAGTATTATCAAATCGCAAAATGTTTCCGCGATGAAGATTTAAGGGCAGATAGACAGCCAGAATTTACTCAATTAGATATTGAGATGAGCTTTATTAGTGAAGAAGAAATAATATCTTTTAATGAAAGTCTTATAAAAAAAATATGGAAAGAAGTATTAAATATTAATTTTGATAATGCTTTTCCAAGAATGTCATGGCAAGCGGCAATGGATGATTATGGCACTGATAGACCAGATACTAGATATCAAATGTTATTAAAAGATTTAGGAGATGTGTTAGGTAATATTGGCTTTAATATTTTCACCAAAGCAATTAAATCTGGAGGTTCTATAAAATCCATAACAGTCAAAGGAGGTAATTTAAGTATTAGCAACGTAAGAATTAAACCCGGAGGTGATATCTTCCAAGTAGCTCAAGATGCAGGAGCTGGTGGATTAGCCTTTATAAGGGTCAAAGGAGATGAGCTTGAAACTATTGGTGCAATTAAAAATAATCTAAATGAAGAGCATATAACTGATATCTTAAGAATCACCGAAGCGCAAGATGGAGACTTAATACTCTTGGGTGCTGGAGATAAACAAATTGTCAACCAGTCATTAGATAGAGTGAGACAATATATCGCAAAAGACTTAAATCTCATAGATAAAAGTAAATGGAATTTCTTATGGGTTACTGATTTCCCCATGTTTGAGAAAAATGAAGAGGAAAATAGATATGAAGCTTTACATCATCCTTTTTGTTCTCCAAAAACTATAAAATCTAAAAATTCTGAAAACTTCCAAAAGGAAATCGAGAACTCCATAGCGAATGCTTATGACCTAGTTCTTAATGGCTTGGAGTTAGGAGGTGGCTCTTTACGTATTCATGAAGCGAACTTGCAAAGAGAGGTTTTAAAAACGGTAGGACTTACTGATAAAGAGATTGATGAAAAATTTGGATTTTTAATAGAAGCCTTAGAAATGGGTGCTCCTCCTCATGGTGGAATAGCGTTTGGATTAGATCGTATTACCATGCTAATCATAGGTGCAGATTCAATCAGAGAAACCATTGCTTTTCCAAAAAATCAACAAGCAAAATGTCTTCTCACAAATGCACCTTCAAATGTCTCAGAATCACAACTTAAAGATTTGGATATTGAAATAACAATTGATGAATAAGAATATAAATGGAAGTTCTAAAAGTTTTTTGTTTAAATAAAATACAAGGAGGATGTGCTTAATTAAAAATATCTAATGTCAAAATTTGTTTTTGTCACCGGAGGAGTAGTTTCTAGCATAGGTAAAGGAATTGTAGCTGCAAGCTTAGGTAGATTATTAAAGTCTAGAGGATATAGTGTTTCAATATTAAAACTAGATCCATATCTAAATGTTGATCCCGGCACAATGAGTCCTTTCCAACATGGAGAAGTATTTGTGACCGAAGATGGGGCTGAAACTGATCTAGATTTAGGTCACTATGAAAGATTTACTGATACTGCAATGACTAGGTTGAATAGTGTAACAACAGGATCTATTTACCAAGCAGTTATAAATAAAGAAAGAAGAGGTAGTTATAACGGTGGAACTGTGCAAGTAATACCTCATATAACCAGAGAAATTAGAGAAAGGATTCATAGAGTAGCTGCTAACAGCAATGCAGATATTATTATTACTGAAATTGGTGGAACAGTTGGTGATATTGAATCTTTACCTTTTCTAGAGGCAATAAGAGAATTCAGAAATGATGTCAAGAGGAATGATGTTGCATACATACACGTAACATTACTTCCCTACATCAAAACATCTGGCGAAATAAAAACTAAGCCAACACAACATTCAGTAAAAGAATTAAGATCAATTGGAATTCAGCCAGATTTACTTGTATGCCGAAGTGACAAATCAATAAATGAAGGTCTTAAAAAGAAACTTAGTGGATTTTGTGGAGTAAATATTAAGTCAGTAATTGAAGCATTAGACGCAGATAGTATTTATTCTGTACCTCTTGCATTAAAAAAAGAGGGTTTGTGCAAAGAAACTCTGAAGTATCTTGAACTAGAAGACAAAGAATGTGATTTGAAAAATTGGGAAGCACTAATTCACAATCTAAGAAATCCTGGAGATCCAATAAAAGTTGCTCTTGTAGGCAAATATGTTGAACTTGGAGATGCATATTTATCTGTAGTTGAAGCTTTAAGACATGCATGCATTGAAAACAAGGCTTTATTAGATTTACATTGGGTAAGCGCTGAAATGATTGAAAAAGATTCAGCAGAAACTTACTTAAATGAAGTTGATGCAATTGTCGTACCCGGAGGATTTGGGAATAGAGGAGTTAATGGCAAAATTTCAGCTATAAAATTCGCTAGGGAAAAGAAAATTCCATTTTTAGGCCTGTGCCTTGGTATGCAATGTGCAGTTATAGAATGGGCTAGGAATGTAGCTAATCTTCCAGATGCATCTAGTTCAGAACTAAACCCAGAAACTCTCAATCCTGTGATACATTTATTACCAGAACAGGAAGATGTAGTTGATTTAGGTGGGACAATGAGACTTGGAGTTTATCCATGTAGATTGATAAAAAATACAACTGGAAAAAAATTATATAATGAAGATGTTATTTATGAGAGACATCGCCACAGATACGAATTTAATAATTACTACAAACAAAGTTTTTTAAATTCCGGATACAAAATAAGTGGTACATCACCAGATGGGAGATTAGTTGAGTTAATTGAGTTAGAAAATCATCCATACTTCTTAGCATGTCAATATCATCCTGAGTTTTTATCAAGACCTGGAAAACCTCATCCTTTATTTCAGGGTTTAATAAAAGCCTGTCAAGAAAAGCTAACTCAATCAAATTAATATTCTTTATTTTTTTTGAATGGAAAAATGACAAACTTTTTACCCTTAGTCGAACAATTTCATTCATTACAAGGTGAAGGTTATCACGCTGGGAAAAGTGCTTTTTTTGTGAGATTAGCTGGTTGTAAAGTTGGATGTTCGTGGTGCGACACCAAGAATTCATGGGACGAGAAGAAATACCCTTTTATATCAATTGAAAAAATAATAGATCGCATAAAAATTGCAAGAGAAAAAGGAGCGTCTTTTTGCGTTATTACAGGTGGAGAACCTTTACAACATAATTTGGATAATTTTTGCGAAGCCATAAAAAAAATGACTATTGGAGAAGAACACAACTCAATGAAGATTCATATTGAGACAAGTGGAGTTAATTCGATATCAGGAAGTTATGACTGGATTACTTTATCGCCTAAAAGACACTCACCTCCAAAAAATTATTTTTTAAAAAACTGTAATGAAATCAAGGTAATCATAAATGAAATAAAGGATATTGAATTTGCTATTCAAATAAAAAAAGAAACTTTAAAACAATATCAACTCTCAAAAAGCGAAGATGGCTTCAAAAAAGAAGATAAAATTTTTTATTTACAGCCAGCATGGAACAATACGAATGGTTTTTCTCTGGCTATTGATTTCGTAAAAAATAATCCCGATTGGAAATTGAGTCTTCAAACTCACAAATACTTAAAAATTTTATGAAATCATATGACTCTTAAAAATAAATCGATAGTAGTTTTATTATCTGGAGGTTTAGATTCTTCTACAGTTACTAGCATTGCAAAAAAATCCGAAGCTAAAATTTTTGGCTTATCATTTGACTACGGTCAACGACATAAAAAAGAACTATATTCTGCTTCAATAATTGCAAAATACTTTGATATCGAAGAATTTAAAATCATTAAGCTTGACTTATCTTTATGGGGAGGCTCTTCATTAACTGATACTCAAAAAAATATTCCTTTAGAAGGAGTACAGACTAATCAAATTCCTAATACTTATGTTCCTGGTAGAAATACTATATTTATTGCCGTTGCACTAAGTTATGCCGAAGCAATCAATGCGGATTTTATAGGATTAGGAGTTAATGCACTGGATTATTCTGGTTATCCAGATTGCAGACCTGACTACATTAAAAAATTTCAAGAATTAGCAGATTTAGCAAATAAAAGAGGAAGAGAAAATAAACCAATAAAACTTTGGACACCTCTAATAGATTTAAATAAAGAGGAAATTATTAAATTAGCTTTTGACAATCATGTACCTTTAGATAAAACATGGAGTTGTTATTCAGGTGATTCAAAACCATGTGGTAAGTGTGATAGCTGCAGAATTAGAAATGCTGCTTATGAAAAATGGCTCAATAACATTAATAAAAAATGAAAATAAATAAAATAATTCTAGAAAAATGGATAGATCCAGAACTGATTACATATCAGCTAACAAAAAAATTCGGAGATAAAGGATTAGCCTGGCTAGACAGTGATGGTAAAGAAAATGGGGAATGGTCAATAATAGGAATTAAACCTAAAAAAATAATCCAATCAAGAGATATCAATAACTTAGATAAAACTAATAATCCCTTTAACAATTTAAAAAATATTGAAAAAGGATTTTGGATCGGATGGTTAAGTTATGAAGCTGGAGTATACATAGAACCAAAAAACCCATGGCGACAATCTGAAATGGCAACATTATGGATTGCATCATATGATCCAATTATTAAATGTAATCTAATAAAAAAAGAAATAATTATTGAAGGCACAAACTCATATGAAATGATGAATTATAAAAATATAATCAACAATATAAAAACTATTGAAGAGGAAAATATTGTTAAAACAAATTTGAATTTTGATTTTTCAAAAATTAATTTGGACGAAATGGCTGAAAAATTTCAGAAAAATATTTTAAAATTGAAGAAATTAATTTCTATAGGGGATTTATTTCAAGCAAACCTAACAACTAAATGCGAAATTGAATCTTCCAAAAACTATAGTCCTCTAGATATTTATTTAAAAATAAGAAGAAAATTAAGGGCTCCCTTTGGAGGAATAATAGTAAATAATAATGATAATTATAAAGAGGCGGTATTATCTACTTCGCCAGAAAGATTTATAAAAATGGATAATAAAAATTTTATAGAATCAAGACCTATAAAAGGAACTAGATCCAGAGATAAGGATTTAAATCAAGACGCACTTAATGCTATCGATTTAATAACGAACGAAAAAGATAGAGCCGAAAATATTATGATTGTTGACCTAATACGAAATGATTTAAGTAAAGTTTGCGAAACAGGAAGCATTATGGTGCCAGAAATATTAAAACTTGAAAGTTTCTTAAAAGTTCATCATTTAACTTCAGTAATCAGAGGCAAATTAAAAAAAGACAAGAATTGGATTGATTTACTAAAAGCTTGTTGGCCTGGGGGCTCTATAACTGGAGCACCAAAATTAAGATCATGCCAGAGACTTTTTGAATTAGAGGAATGTGAACGCGGACCATACTGTGGCTCATTTTTGAAGCTTGACTGGAATGGAGAGTTTGACAGCAATATACTAATAAGATCATTTTTAATTAAAGATAAAAAAATCAATATATATGCTGGTTGCGGAATAGTTATTGACTCAAATCCTGTAGAGGAAACTAATGAACTAAAGTGGAAACTTTTACCGTTAATTGATTCACTAAAATGATTGAAACATTAGCCTGGCACAAGGATCAATGGTTGGATATTGATAGAATATTCATTGCTGCTAATAATAGAGGATTAAAATTTGCTGATGGTATATTTGAAACCATTTTGATAAAAGAAAACAAACCTATTCTTTTTGATGAACACCTGAAAAGGTTAGAAAAAAGTAGCAAGATTTTAAATATTAATCTCAAAATAAATAAATTAACTTTGAGACAACTTATTCAGGATGGAATCAGAAAGTTATCGCTTAAAAATGATCAATTTGCTTCAGTAAGAATAAACTATAGTCGAGGAACTAATGAAGGTCGATCACTTACAATTGATAGCACTTCAGAGACAGAAGATTTGGATAATTTATGGCTTGAGTTCTATAGAATCAAACCAAATTTTAATCCGATAAGCGTTTGCATTAGTCAAACGGAAAAAATAAATGAATTCAGTCTTATAAGTAAATGCAAAACATTTTCATATAATCAGGCAATACAAGTTTTGACAGAAGCTAATGAAAAATCATTTGATGATTCTATCCTTTTGAATACGTCAG
>NZ_CABYWZ010000006.1 GCF_902522795.1 uncultured Prochlorococcus sp. | reverse complement strand
ATCTGTCATTGAAGTCTTGGAACAACCCCAAATGAAAATAATTAAAGGGATGTAGAAAATTCCACGTTTCATTTCTTAATCTCAATAAGTTTTTTATGATTCTGCATAAGTCCAAGAAGATTCTTCCATAGTTGAAAAATAATTAACCTGTGAATCCCATTTTCTGTTCTGCTGCCATTAATGAACCAACAAGCTTATGTTCAGCAACTTTTTCATCGTCAGTCATAACTGGTTTGATATCAAAATCTATATCAAACTTAACTTTCCAAGGAGCAAAGTGTTCTGTCATTTTTATACCTGCTGAAGCTTGGACAATAATATAAACATTATTTGAGTAAGAGGCATGATACCTTCCCAAAACTTTAAATCCTTCAAACTCATCATTCAAAGTTCCATCTTCAATAACCTTTAAAAAAAGATCATACGCTGCACCCATAAGAGAAACATTTTTAAAAGTTGCAGTTACTAAATAAGTATTCATTTGATTAATAAATCTATAAATCTTTTATAGGGTATAGCATTTAGTATTGAGTTAAAGATCTTGAAATGAATACTTCTGCTAAAGGAATTTTTTTAGATCGACTGTAAATAATTAAACCGCTTGAAGTTCTCTAGCTTTTATAAATGCTTTTTTAGTAGTTGTAGTTTTAGCGTAATCATATGATTCAAGATGTGTTCTTAATGTATGCCCCATTGCATCAGCAACACTTCCCGCATTAATTCCTAATTGATGACCTCGTAATGAATAAGACTGCTTCTTTTCTTCCAGTAGCTTGTTGCGCCTGATGCATTAATTCAGCATATTTTTTGTTTAGTTTTTTCATTTGTTCTTTTGTTTAAGGTCATAGACACAGGCTTAATAAGTGATGTCATTCTTTGCGTTTGGTCTATTGAATAGATCAACACAACTTGATTATCAGAAAGTATTTGACTCTTGCAGTTGGGATTCTTTTTCAGAAATTCTTTAGCTTGGTCAATATTGATTAGTCTTATCTCTACCTGAGATTTATTAACAATAGCATAATTCATTAATTAATAACCTTCTCAACTTTAAAGTCTATTGAAGTTATAAAAAGCTATTTGCCTACCTTTACGTATTCAAGGTTGTAGATATATCTTTCACCATCGTCATTACTATCGTCGTCATCATCGCCAAAAGATGAAATTAAAACGTACACTCCAGTAAGTCCCAAGAACATTGAAAGATAGAGAATTGGATCGGTCATATTTATTCCTTGTTTAAAGAGTATGGTTGATTTCTGCAGCTTGCGCTGCAGTCTCACGACAACCATGAAGATACTCTAGGAATTCTTAATTATTTACTGAGTATTTATACGTACCTACTCCCGAACCTAATCGTTCCTTAACCCGTACAAAGTTCCTTTCACTAATATAAAAACTATTATCAATCTTTAGGTTTAAATTCTCCTGAATCAATAAGGTTTTTTATTAGACGTTCGTTTTCTGTTTTTAAATTTTCTAATGAAGATTTGGTAAATTGTTCTTTTGCCTCGAACTTTGCTGTCTTAACTATTTTTTTATTAGGTAACTTTTTACGAGGCTCTTCTTTCACTTTATTTTATAAGCAAATTTTGTAAATATTAAAGGATGCAAAAGAATTTTAAGGTAAGAATTTTTACAAAACATAAGTTAACTTTTGTAATCCACAGATTAAATATGTTTACTCACAACCCTGTGGAAAAAACTGTTGAAAAGTGTCCATAAAGTGGATAACTTGTAGTTAAAGCTTCTAGTGCGTACTTCTATACAGAGTATTCAGCTATTTTAAGCTGCTTCTGGAGCAAATATTCTGCTGTTCTCCCTCCAGTATCTGCATCCCTTAATTAGATGATCACCTTGAGGAATAAGCTTTTGATGAAAGGGACAAGTAAGGATGGTGACACAAGAACTTGTCGTGCTGTACCTGAAGTGATTGCAAGTAATACAAATCTTCCGTCGTTTTCTTACTAATATTTCGTCCTCTAAGTAATCCCATTCCTGCCAGTCCTCCATAGTTATATAGTACAAGTGTACTAACATTTATAGCAACTGAAAAGGGTATGAGTCAACAAGTTTTTTATTAGAAAGCAACTAAACTCTTATGCTCTTTTCGAGCTGATTTTAAACTTTAGAAACTCCTTAAATTAAATTTAACTTTAGAGATAGATTTTTAAATTAGTTATCACTTTTATGTTGTGTCTGATTTTAACGAAGTTGTTTCAAGAAGAAAATTTCTTCAGGGTTCATTTGCTATAGGAATAGGTGCTTTTGCTGCTGCCACTATTCCAAGCAAAGCAATTGGATTTGGTTCAGACTTTAATGGCATTAGTTTTACACCTTTAGCAGCCAATAGTAAAGATACAATTACTGTCCCAAAAGGTTTTAGTTGGCATACGGTTGCAGCTTGGGGTGATCCATTATGGAGCGGAGCCCCTGAATTTGATCAGCAAACAAGAGGAACTGGGGAGTCGCAAGAACTATCATTTGGAGATAACAATGATGGAATGAGTCTTTTTGAGGTTAATGGCAAGTCAGTACTTGCAGTCAATAATGAATACTGTAATAGAAAAATAATTTATGGTAACCGTGCTAGTGGGCTTCCTGAAACACCTGATGATGTTAGAAAAGGCATGGCTGCACATGGAGTATCGATTTTTGAAGTTGCACAAAAAGGTAGGAAGTGGGAAATAGTTAAAGATTCTCTTTATAACAGAAAAATTACTGCAGATACGAAAGTGGCTATAGACGGACCAGCTGCAGGTCATCCATTACTTAAAACAGATGAGGATCAAACAGGCAAATTAGCAAGAGGTACATTTAATAATTGTGGTAATGGCAGAACTCCCTGGGGAACTTATTTAGCTTGTGAAGAGAATTTTCACGGTTATTTCTCATCTCCATCAGACCCTAATGCAAATCTGTCAGCAGATTTGAAAAGATATGGGGTTAAAACTAAAGATTGGGGTTACAACTGGGTTATGAATCAGGATAGATTTGATGTTGTAAAAAATCCGAATGAAATTAATAGGCATGGTTATATTACTGAAATTGATCCCTCTAAGCCACAATCAATGCCAAGGAAACAGACGGCAATGGGTAGATTTAAACATGAAAACTGTGAAGTTGTTGTCTCCAAGAATGGTCAAGTTGTTGCCTATATGGGAGATGATGAAAGAGGAGAGCATCTATACAAATTCGTTTCAAAAGGAAAGTACATAAAAGGAGCTGCATCAAATTATGATCTATTAACGGAAGGTGATTTATTTGTGGCGATTTTTAATGAGAATGGAACCGGGAGATGGGTTAATTTAAAAGAATCGGGAATGAGCGATTCAGATATTAGTATTTTCACAAGGATGGCGGCAACCCAAGTTGGTGCAACAACTATGGATCGACCTGAATGGGTGGCTGCAAATCCTAATAAAGTGGAGGCGTATTGTGCCTTAACTAATAATAAAAATAGAGGTGTTAAACCTAATCAACCTGTTAATGCAGTTAACCCAAGAGTCGAAAATCCATATGGTCAAATAGTTCGATGGACTCCTGACAATAATGAACATGCCGCTGACGGGTTTAAATGGGATTTATTTGCAATGGCTGGTAATCCTGTTGTTGGTGAAGGTTTAATGAAGGGCTCTGAAAATATTACGAAGGATAATATGTTTAATTCACCTGATGGAATCGCATTTGATTCAAAAGGTAACTTATGGATACAAACTGATGGTAAATATACTAATCAAGGAGCCTTTGAAGGAATGGGTAATAACCAAATGTTATGCGCAAATCCTAGGACAGGTAAAATTGACAGATTTTTAGTAGGTCCTAAAGAGTGTGAAATCACTGGTATCACATGGAGTAGTGATAAAAAGACTATGTTTGTAGGAGTCCAGCATCCAGGTGAAAATAATCCTGACAAATGTCACTTTCCTGATGGTGGGAGCTCAGTACCCAGATCGGCTATTGTTGCAATCAGCAGAAATGATGGCAAAACAATTGGCTGAGGATAGGTACTTTACCTGAAATTTGACTTTAGCAATAGAAAACGACAAGTTTCTTTCCTTATTTTGTAAAAATTTTTATTTATTTTGATATATTAATTCTGGGTTATAAGAATGAACAAATAACATTGGCTCTTCATTATCTACATCAGTAACTATGTGAAATTTATTATCATCATAATTTACTGCTATTCCTCCAGCCCAATTCATGTAGGGGATTTTATATTGATTAATAATTGTATTTGAATCCCAATCATAAATATAGATTTCCCTATTTAAACCACTCAATATCCAGATTTTTTTATTTAATACATCATAATCGAGCCCACTAATATCAAAACTATTTAATTGATTTTCATAGTTGGAGAACTTTTCAATTTTTCTAAAACTAAGTATTTTATTTAATTCACCATTAATTTTTATTAGCATTGCTGGAAAATCTTGTTTTGCAACAATATATGTTTCCTCTTCTGGTAAAAAAGTTATTGCCTCTAGTCCATGACTTTTATTTAAGGTCTGCAATTTAAAGAATTTTTTTATAAGTGAAAAATTCTTCATTTCACTTAATAAGTAGTTTTTATATTTTCCGCTATCCAATTCAACAGTAACTACTTTAGGATATTGAGATTCTATTACAGCTACTAAAAGATTACGTTTTTTATTCAAGGTAATACCTTCACTTTCATCGAGAGGAGAATTAATTGTTTTTTTTCGATTTATATCTCCTTTAAGATCTAAATTAAACAATTTGGAAGTGTCGTCACTAACCGTCCAAAGAGACTTTTTATCTACATCAAAAACTAAACCTGAAGGTTCATCAAATTCTAAGTCAACATTGGCTATTGCTCTTTGACTAATAAAATTAATATGAGGAGTATCTAATCTATCTTTGATTTGTATATTTGCATTAACAGAATTAGGTAAAGCGATAGCAGCTAGTAGTGAAAGTAGTAAGCGTTTCATCTAGGAAGTATTCTATTTAATTCGGGATATTCAATTCTTAATTCTTCTATAAATGCATCAACGGTCTTTGATATCTCGTCAGTAGTATTCAAAATAGAATTTTTATATTTTAGATATTCGGAAACTTGAAATAATTTCATAGTTGATTTTGTTAAAAGTAATGTTGCAAGAGGAGATTTATCTGCCAATTTAGTTGAAGGAAAATATTTTATAGTTTCAGGATAAGTTTTTTCCATATCCTCAATATAGTCTTCTATCTTTTCATTTAATTCATCATATTTTGATGATAAAAACTTTTTGGTATTTAAATATTCAAGACCTGTGAATAAAAAACCAATAGGAAAACTTAAAAATAATATTGAAAGAGAAAGCCTAAGAAGATTTTGGGAAAATTTTTCCATAGAAATAATCAATTAAATTTATTTAAAACATATCAAGATTAAAAGTAAGTAAAGCATGTAATATTTTTGCTTTCTTCTTCCGATCTACTGAAATATTTAATTTTTATAATTTCTATATCGACTGTCAATCGTATTTAATATAGCGGTGCAATTAGTAAGCGTTTCATTTAATACATTTACTATAAAGATATTCTTGACGGCGAGGAAACCAAATTGTAGGGTCACCTTTAGTTTCTACCTCAGAAAGACTTGGCCCCTTTTCTAAACGTCTTTTATATTTCGCATAACATCTTTTTTCTATATTTTCTGGGGAATTATAAGTTGAATTAAAAATAAACCCTAATAGGGATACAGCGATAACGGAAGTAGCAATTGCTGTTACTTTATTTGAGTTCATATCAGCAATAAACTTTATTTCCGTAACGAGAATAATAATATCGACCACCTCGTGGCCCATAAAATATTCGAGGAGACCCCTCTCTCAATTTTGCATTTTTCCAGTATCTGGCTTCCTCTTCATCTTCATGCTGAGATTTAGAGACTAAGTCTATTTCTTGTTCAGATAAAGGCAAAGCGTATTCATTTCTTAATCTTAATCTTGATAATGTTTCTTTTTCTGTTTCATTTTCCTTGACGTTCTTGGTTTCTAAATCAACCTTATTCCTCTCTTCTAACCATTCGTCTTTTGTTCTATTAGATAATTTTCTATCTTCTTTAATTTTTTCCATTACCTCTCTAGGCGTTAAGCGTTTCATTAGAGATAAACTTTTCTTCCGTTTTGATAATAATAGTACCCACCTTTTGGGCCAATGAAATACATATCTCCTTTGTATTTTGATTTAAAAAATTTATCTAGCCTTTCATTATGTAAACCTTGATTATTTGTATTCAGTTCTGGATTATTCCGTCTTTCTTGCAATGTTCCCTCTTCTGGTGGAGGAAGAAGGGCAAGTACGAATATAACTATTAAAGTGACAGCTAAGAGAATTAACCAAAACCCCAACACTTCCATCAGCAATAATATTTAGTTCCGTATGAATAATAATAAACCCCTCCTCTTGGGCCTAAATAATATAAAGTTTGCTTATATCTTGAACATTTAAATTTTTGTAGTCTTCTCAAATGTTGATCATAATCTCTCGTATTTAGATCGTAATTGTTTTCTTTTTGCTCAATCTCTTCTGGAGTATCTTCTCTAAATGAAGGAAAACCATAAGACCTAGTGCCTGACTGGGCTTGGCAAGTGCTTTGGGAACACTAGGTCGAAGGTTCTAATTCTTTAACTTCGATTGGGATCTCAGAGAATGGCAATATTACTTGTATGGAAATCATGCGGTAAATAACAACATAAATTAAAAAACTTTTTTAGGATATTTAAAAATAAATTCATAATAAAATGAACAAATTCAAAGATAATTTTTCAAGCGAAAGCTTTTACCCAGATAGTAATTATTATCTTGATCAGGAAAATACTCCTAAAAAGTCTCCAGTTTCAGAAGATCAAATATCCAATACGGCTAGAGATTTTGAATGGCCAAATACCTATTGGTTTATTGCAGAAAGAACCAACGGAAGATTAGCAATGATTGGATTTATGGCTGTGATTATTAATTACACCTTATTTGGTTGGATAGCATATCCAATTCTTTAAATGAGTAATTCAAATTTTGATAAAAATGGAGTTGATAGTTTTGGAGTCCATTGGCTTCAATATGCTGCATTTGTTATAACTGCATTTGCTATTTATTTTGGTTGGGCATTTTTCAATGATGCAAATTTTCATCATTTTGCTGTAAAAATATTTAAGTTCTGGAACTGCAATGGTTATAACCCTTTAAGTTATTGCGTCATGCGTTGGAAGGTTGATTTTTATCCTTAAAAAAAACTTAAACTGGATCCATTTTTCATTTTGACAAGTTTGTAGGCTCTTTTAAAACCTTAATTAGTACTAAGTTAACTTTTAGGAATATTGAGGATATTTCTAACAAATACAAGATGGTCTTATAAGGTTTCAGAATAAAAAAGAGTTTATAAATTGAGAGAGCATGAAATCTCAGATATTGGTCCTTCCGAGAAAGTGATTTGTGAGAACCAAGTCTAAGGTTCAAATGATGTCATCCTCACTTAATCAAATTCTTCTCATACTAAAGAGTTTCCCAACTCACTTTTATACTAATCATTGGTATTAAAATCTTAACGGACTTGTGATTGCATATCTTTGGTTAACTTAGGGAGATGTATAACCCAACATTTCTAATAACCATGCTGTTTGTTTTTTAATTAGTCATATGTTTTCGAAGAGTTTTCGAGTAATCCATTTAATTCTAAGAGTTCTTCTTTGCTAAATTCTCTATATTTTCCTGTTGGCAAGTCTAACTTAATATTCATAATTCTTACACGCTTTAATGATCGTACTCTATAACCTAAAGCCTCACACATTCTTCTAATCTGACGGTTAAGTCCCTGAGTTAATATTATCTTAAAATTTTTTGGACCCAATTGTTTTACGATACACTTCTTAGTTATTGTGCCAAATATTTCAACTCCATTACTCATGCTTTGAATAAAGTCGCTATTAATCTGACGATTAACTTTTACAATATATTCCTTTTCATGATTATTTCTTGATCTAAGTATTTTATTTACGATATCTCCATCATTAGTTAAAAAAATCAATCCCTCACTAAGCTTATCTAATCTTCCAATAGGGAAAATTCTTTTAGGATACTTTATAAAATCTATGACATTATTGGGTTCTACCTTTCTATCTGTTGTGCAAACAATTCCTACAGGCTTATTAAAGGCTAAGTATATGTTTTTTTGTCTCGTTGATTTTTCTATTCTTTGACCTTTAACTTCTACTTGATCACTTGCTTCTACTTTGGCGCCAATTACTGAAATTTTGCCGTTAATGGTTACTTTTCCTTCAAGGATTAATCTATCTGCTTCTCTTCTAGAACAATAACCGACTTCGCTTAAATATTTATTTATTCTGGTAGTCATTTTGGATGTTTCTTTTTTATCTGCACAAAATAATTAACTAATTTCCCTATATTTTAGATCGGCTGTCAATTTTAGCTAATATTCTCTTCATTAGATTTCAAATTATTTTTCATCAGTAAGTTCTGTCGTGCAGATCTAACTCTTTTTCTGAGTCCAAACTTTTTCAAGTTTCCTCCATCCCTGAGAAAGTAATCTTTCGTAAATTTCTCTAGCCAAATCTATTTCAACAGAGACCGTATTTGTTATTAATGGTGGTTTGTTTCCTAAGCCTCCCACTATTTTTCCAGTATCTATAAACATATACTCAAAAACTCCATCAACGCTCTTATCGTTTTTCATAAATCTTTTAACTTCTGACCTATTTAAATTAATCAACCAATAAGATTTAGCCATTAATCTAACCTTGGATTTAGTAAGCTTTTCATTTAAAACAAACTCATTTGATCAGTTTTTTTTTCTTTACATCTTCTAATAGCCAACCATCAGGTGACCAACTCATCATGATTCGAAATAATCCTTTTAATTCATCTGCATCTTTAACTTGCTCTGTCCATTGTTCTTCATATCCATTAGGTACGATCACAGGCATGCGGTGATGTAAAGGTTTAATTAAATCGTTTGGTTCAGTTGTTAAAACGCAGCAACTTTCAAGTTCTGTTCCATATGGTGAGGTCCACTTGCTCCAAATTCCTCCCAACCAAAAAGTCTCATAATTTACTTTCCGAACAAGATATTTTTTTTCAAAAAAACCACTCGCAGGTATTAGGCATCTTTTATGTTTCCAACTTCCACTAAATAATTTTTTTTCTTCTACGGTTTCTGATCTTGCATTAAATGGTCTAGGTCTCTCTTTATCAAATGGGTCTTTCGCCCATGGGGAAATAAAGCCCCATGTCATAAAAGTAGTTTTAATTCTTCCTTCGTTTTTAATTACAATCACAGGATCATTAGGTCTTATTAGATTTTGAGTCTCGTATTTAGAATCAAGTCCAATTGGATAGTCTTGTTTCAAAACCTTTGGTAACTTCTCAAATTTAGTTTTCAGCTCAAATCTTCCGCACATTGATTTTTGAAATATTTTTAAAACTTACTTAAAAAAACAGCAAATTTTTCCTTATTTTAGATCTACTTTCAGTTTTCTCAAATAAAAGAATTTTTTTTATCATATGAAATTTCTAACCTAAATAATTAAAAGAAAATATAGAAATTGAAAAGCTTCCTCAAATTTAATTTGAATGTTTCAAAATAAAAAAATGACCGACCCTATTCTCTTTTTATCTATGTTATTAGGACTGGGAGGAGTTATTGTATTAATCTCTTCCTTTCATGATGATGACGATGATGATGATGGAGAAAAATATATTTATAATATAGAACACACTTATTTAGTGAGATAATTCATTTGCTTATAAAGCATTGGTTTTTAAAGAGATGGATGTAAGGAAATTATTAACTACTATTGAAAATAATTCTATATGAGTAAAAGATACATTCTCCATATCTGACCTAACCAATTGAATCATTATATTAATTTTTAAATTTAGTTGTTGGTCCTCTATCCGTATATGTTTGTGCCTTAAACCGTACATTTCAAATAGTCGGTTGATTAGCATACCTAGTTAGAACTTAGTGGTAACAGAAATAAATTAAATGCCTTCCACACCGATCAAATCTTGTAATAAATATGTGTTGAGTTACAAAGATTCATCAAATAAGACACATGAAGTTGGTTTCTACGCACGCGATGCATACGATTGCCTAACGCTTGCGAGAGAATTCAACTCTTACGTACATGACAATCCAGGATCTGTAATCAGAATCCAACAAAAATTTTGAGGAAATTAATTATGAATTTAAAAACATCACCATTCGCAATTCAAGATAAAAATGCAAGAGATCTTGATAATGCACAAGATTATCCAACAATTGCAGATTTAATGAAAGAACAAAAAGTTTCACAAGATGAGGGGAACACAGTTCACCATCGTAGAGATTTAGACTCTCTCGGTTAGTTTGTGAGAATGTCTATTTAATAATTTCTAAAAATTAGCGATCATAATGAATGCTATTTGCGTTTCATTCATAAGATTATATTTTTTTCCTCAAGTTTTTTTTAAGCTCTAAAGTCATATATTCAATATCTTTCTTTATTGCATTAATGGCATCTTCATACTTTTCAGTTTCATCTAAAAGCATTAATATTTAATTGTATTGATTTACAATTTTAGAAGAAAATTTTCCATAAAAATAGATAATACCTTTTATTTTAGATCGACAGTCAAACACTCAAAAGATTTACTATTAGTTAGAGACCGCTGCAATTTCTTTATGGACTGAAAGAAATTCTTTATCCGTTAGAACTGGTGTAACTTCAATTTCCACGCCAAAATTATCGACCCAGATACTACTCCATTTCCAAATGTTCTGATGGTTTGAAGATTCAACTATTGCCCAACCATTAGCTCCCTCAGGATTTACGACTCGATTAAGGACTTTAAACCCTTCAAATTCATCACCTTCGCATCCTCCTTCAACAAAACCTGCAAAAGCTTCGGCCCCTTGCATATGACTTTCTTGATCTGGAAATTGCCAGTGAACAATGTAAGTTTGCATGAATAAAATTATTTTTTTAATTATTAATTATTGAATTTAAAAATTAAATAAAAAGTCTTTAAACACTAATTAAAAAAGGCTAAACCTAAAAGGGAAAATAGCAAAAAAAAAGACTCTTACGAGCCTAGGTGATGGGGACTCCTATAATGACAAATTAAACAGAAACTAACAACCCCATCAATAGGTAATTTTAAATACTTACAAACACCATATGTAGTGCTAAGATTTTAAAAAGGCTGGGTGATGGGGATTATTCCGCTTTTTTATTGGGGCGAATCTAACGCCCTTTTTTTATGGAAAAATTTACTTTAATCAATAAAGCCAGGTCGAGGATTAAAGTATTTGAACGATTTGAAGATAGTTCTAAGAACTCTTCTTTGATTAATGCAATTTTAATCTCTTATGGTTGTGTTTTTAAGCGATCAAGTAAGCCAGTTATAAAAGGCTCTAGAGTTGAATCGATCGAAGAAGCGAGAAATGAATATAAAAAACTATTAGAGGAAGGGTGGGAAAAAACTTATAGATTCAATAGTTATTTTAAAAAAAATGGTGATTAGGTACTTTACCTAAAATTTGACATTATTAAAAATTAATTGCTAGATAAGCTTCAGAATGGAAGATTGATCATGAAAAAAGCCATCTATTCAAATATTAAAGATTCAGATGCTTTGGAAAGTTTTTTTGAATGTATAACTTCTTGTAGCATCAATAGTGAGGGAGTAGATTGCACAACAGCATGTTATGTAAAACATTTAGAACCAAACAATGTCGATTACCCTTTAAAATTTTCATAAGCAAAGCTTATTGATAATTGTTATATTTCATGAATGTTATTTCCTCCTCCCCAAGTTATTTTTGGACTATTGCTTTTATCTATAGCAGTAGTTCTAATCTGGGATATTAGATACAATCCCTTTGGAGAAGACGAAGATGGTATTTAATCTTTAACTAGGAAGCTGATTTGTAGGTGGTGCGTGAAATCGCCGTTTCTTTCTTTTGAATCTTTTATAAGCAACTAAAGAGCCTAATAATAATAATGTAATAACTATTGAGTTAATCATATCAAGTAGTTTTATACATATAAAAACAAATATGTCCTAAATATCAATGATTAAATTTATTTTTTCAAAAATGACTAATAATGGACTAATTTTTAATATTTAGCTTTTTCATTAGGTACCTAAAACAACCAAGAGAAAATGCTTATATGAACAAAAGTAATTGCTATGCAATAAGAATCACTTTTTCTTATTTCTCATTTGATATTGGATAACAGCTTTTAAATGTTGTACTTCTTTTTCTAAAGTTTCAATTCTTTTTTCTAGTTCTTCATTAGTTGCCATATTTATTAGAGATAAATTCCTTTATATTTATAATATTAAAAAAGCAACTTATTACTCTTGGTAAATGTCTAATGAGTAATAGAACCTATTGATGTTCATAATCTCTCTAGATAAATTATGCTGAGTATAAATTTAGGGGTGATTTATGAGTGGAGATTATGAGACACTAGAAATAAATCAGCCAAAAATTACATATTTTCAGAAAAGATCCGAAAATAATACAGAATGGTTAGATGAATTAATCAACCAAATTGAAGAAATGAAAAACAATATATCCAAATCTGCTTAATGACAGAAAAAGAATTAAAGGAATTAGAGAAATTTGCAAAAGAAAATTCATACAATGACGAGCTAAAAGATATATATTTAAGAGAAGTTTTTGACAGAAATAAAGAATACGAATGAGATCATCTTAATTTTTATTAAATAGCGATTTAATAAATTTTCATTTATGGTTGATTTAAATATTAAATTTAATCGTCGTAATTAGTATGGCACTTAATAAGATATTTATTAAAAGTGGATTCTTAAATTATCTAATTTTTTCTGGAATTCTTTTTACAAATATAATTAATCCAAATAAGAGTATTGCTTTAACTCAAGAAAATATAGATATCCCAAAAGTTGTTTCTTACAGATCAGCATCATGTGGTTGTTGCAAAAAATGGATAAACCATTTAAGAGATAATGGATTAGAAGTTGTTGATAATATAGTTAAGGATGTTTCAGTAATTAAAAACCAATATCAAATTCCCAATAATCTGAGATCATGTCATTCTGCTCAAATAGCTAACTATACTATTGAAGGCCATGTCCCGATTGAATCAATCAACAAACTTTTTAGAGAAAAACCAAATATCCATGGTATATCAGTTCCCGATATGCCACTTGGCTCTCCAGGGATGGAAATTCATTCTCACGATTCGCACTCTCATGATTATGAGAACTACAAAGTAGTTTCATTTACCAAAACTGGCAAAACAAAAATATTTGATAAAATCTCTCCTTAATACAAATACTTAATTTGAAATAATGCATTTTTTTCTTAGAAATTATAAATTTTTTATTTTTTTATTCTCCTTATCTCTAAACCTAAATAGTTATTCGCATGCACATATGAAGGGTACATTTCTTTCTGAAGAGGACGCCGAAAATAGATCTTTAGAACTTGGTTGCGAAGGAATACATAAGAATCAAGATAAATGGATGCCATGCAAAAACGAAAAAGAATTACATTTCTATTTGAGGAAATAGATGGAAAAATTAAAAACAAATCAAAGAAAAATTCACAGAAAAATAACCGCAATTTCAGCAATCCCCTTACTAATTACTATTGTATCTGGTACTATTTATAGTATTCTTCAACCATTAGGAGTAGATGCTTTTTGGTTAATAAAATGGCATACGGGTAATTTTGGCATTATTAATTTGCAACCTTTTTACTCGATATTTCTTGGTGTGGCTTCAATAATTTCAATAATATCTGGCATTAAACTATTACAAAAAAAATTTTAGATGCATTCTAAGCCAAGCAAAACTTAACTAATTAATTCTGTTTGCGCCCCCACTTACTAAGAAAATTATCGCTCCTAGTGCCATTGTTGCTACACCCATATAAGGGTATTTTCTAATTCTTGATTTAGTAATTGGAAGCCATGAAAGGTATCTATCAGATTTATTTAATTCATTTTTTTGTCTAGGTGGCAATCCTAATTCTTCTCTTCTTTTAGCTTCGCCCATAATCTAAAATTTGTTTATCTATTAATACTAAAAATTATGTTCAACACTTGCGAGTTATCTTTATTAAAAACAGAGGTCATTTACAGATAAACAAATTATTTAAAATTTATTTAGCCTTCTTTAAATATAGATTCTTTGTATTTGCCTGATCTGAAGTAAACAACAAAATTAAGATAGTTCCAACTAGAAATGAAAAAATCATTGTCAAACCAACAACTTCAACCATTTCACTGGGCAGATAATTTAGAAACATTAATTAATAGATCTCTTATCTTAAACTTAGCAATTGTATTTTTTATGTAAAGTAAGTATTCCTTCTTAAATTTCGAAAAGAACTTTCTGAGACTTTTTAATCTTTATTTATTTTTATTTACGGGATAAATCTAGTTCTAGCCGATCACAATTTTCTTACTTAGATATTCCTATTTTCTTTAGCAATTTCAGATAAGGCAAGGCCCAATTACCAAAGGTAAAAGAGATTATCGTATTTTTTGAAGTTGGTAATAATGTTTTAGAACCTGGAGAGGCTAATTTAGAAAATATCTTAATAGTCTCTGCTTCTAGATTATCCATATACAATTTTTTTTGAACACCTCGATCTTTCTTTTGGGGCAAATAATTTTCTATAAACCATAAAACTTGATCTAAATTTGATTTATTGGTTGTGGTTTTAATCTTTTTATTTTTCTTTTTAAACATATTTATTTACCTATTAATTACTGAATTAAATTTGCCATTTATATAATTTAAATCAATAGTGAAGGCATCAAAATCATGTTCTTTTTAATAATCGATAATCGAAAAAATAAATTAATAATTACGTTGTTTTTATAAAAATAAAAAAAAAGAGGGTTAAACCCCCTTATGGATCAGTTTCAAAAAAAGAATTTAATTTTTTGAGTCTTTCAATTTCATTTCTTTTTGTGTTTTTCTCATTCTTTCTTCAAAAACGGATCTTCTGTATGGAGTAACTTCTCCACTTTTAGTTGCCAAAAGTTGAGCTTCATATAGCCTATTGGCTCTTTTGATTTTTTCTCTTATTTGTAAGAGGTTATTCATGGTCTTTTGCAGTTAATGAGAATCCCGTTCCCTACTCCCATATCATGCGTCCAGAGATATAAACTTGGATGAACGTAAATGAACAATAACATCTTCAAAAAAATTCCGCGAGAGTAATTTTTACTAATTTTTCTTAAAAAAATTAACATTGCATAAATCTTATAAAAAACCTTTTAATAATACTTAAATTAAGATAAGGAAATTGTTTGTGACCCATCATTATTATCCTGAATCATTATTTTTTTATTTGGGAAAATATCTGATAATATTCTTTTCAAATTTAAATTATCTGAAGGAATTAAATTACTCATATTTTTTGAATTAACTTTCCAATTTTCATCTACAAATAGTTCTTTACCATCACCTTTTTTATTCTCCAGCGATGTCTTATGTAGAATTTTAAGTAACAGTTCTGAATCATAATCTTTAAATACTTCAGGGCTCTCTTTTAAATTTTCAATCATTATTTAGAAATCTAATGTTTCTAAATTTTGCATGAGAAATTTGAAGAATACAAGGTATTAATTACCTAAAAATTTCTTTAAAAAAAAATAAGTATGAAATTAAAATATTTTTCTTTAAAAAATTAAATATAAAAAGATTAATTAATCATTTACACAATTTTTTTTACTTGTTAAGTTGCAATTAAAATATTAAGGGAAAATGACAAGAGTAATTAACAAAAAAATTAGACTTTTAAGATGGTTAAACTCAGGCATGATATTACCATTTATATTTATGGCTGCATCTTCATCTATAGTTCTTTATTGTGTTTTATTTATCCTAATAAAATAGCATTCTAATTTAAGCAGCTAAGCTTTCCTCTGTTTGAGACATAATAGTTGCAGCTTTTTTTAATAAACTAACTACTTCTTTTCTTCCAACTGCATTATCAGCTTGACGCATTATTTCAGCATATTTTTTATTTATTTTTTTCATAAATAGTTTTAATTTATATTAAAATTACAACACAATATGATGGTGTCAATCGTAAATAATTCTCATATATTATTTCTTTGATTTATTTTTGCGCAATAAAAATTGCTCATTCATTATCCTTCAAGTTTTTTTTGATGATGCCAAAAAATCATAAATATCAAAATTAATAATCCTTTGAATTAGGCAATATTAAAGGATTTGAATACATAAAATAAACCTCCGATTAGGATCAATATTGCAGCTCCATAAAAAAGAAATGGGATAATTGGATATTTGTATAATGTAGACCTAACTTTTTGTTGTATGGCTTTTTTATCAAGTTGAGGCAACTTTATATTTTCAGTTTTTTCTCTAGGCAGAATACCTAAATTTTTTCTTCTCTTTGCCTCTCCCATAATTAATACTGAGGTATTCCCATACATTTTAAATAATTTTTATCAGCTAAATCTAAAATTTGATTCCATTCTTCATGAGATGTATCCAAATTATTTTTAAAATCTTTTTCAAATTTAAAAATACATCTATTTTCTATATTTTCTGGAGAATTATAATTTCTTAAAAAAGTTCCAATCAAATACGATAATGATGAAAAAACTATAATTAATTTAGCAATTCTAAAATTATTCATATCTGAGATGATTTTTCCTCATAAATAAATAAATTACTTTTTGGTTTTATACTTAATTTATCTATTAAAACAATTATCAAATGATAAATTCGGTAAATATTAACCATTTGCCTATTAAGGATTTGGTTGTTTCAGGGTTGATAATCTTAATAATGTCATCGATTATTGCCAATATTTATGACCCATTATTAGGAATAACTTATGCATTTGGGAATATATTTACTCTTACTTTTTTGAGCTGGTTGTACAAAGATACATGGAGTGATCCCAAGAAATAAATCAAATTCAAAAAAGATAAATGAAAAACTACTTCTGTATTTTTAAATTTGAAGAATACTTTAAATTAACTATGTAAGTTGCAACAAGAGATAATATCAAAAAAAATAATAAGCTTTCCAAGGTAGATTGAGGCATAACCATGAGTAGTACCAAAAATGATATATATCTAGAAAAACGAATTCTCAAAAAAAAGCAACCCTTTCATTATTTTTATACTCAAACTTATAAATATAATTTGTCTTATAAAATCTATGAGATTTAGATTGATATTAATATGAAAAATATTTTTCTGCCCTCCTTAAGGCTTTTATTGCTCCTTTATAATCAAGATTTTTTAATCTTTCCTTGCTTTTTTGTTCCAACATTTTTATTATTTCATTTCTCTTAATTTCATCAATTTTCAGCTTATGATCAAATATGAGATCAAATTTTGAGGAATATAAACTAGATAATTCTTCTCTATATTTTTCAATAATTTTTTCATCACAAGATTTGGATTTCAATATTGCATTAGCCTTAATTTTGTCATCTATTGCCCTTTAAAATTTCCTAACTGAAATTTCTTTTCACTTGATCTCTTAAGCTTAATAATATTTCCCAATATCAATTCATTAGTATCTTTCTTTTATAAATCTGAAACTAAATTAATGCTACCAGAATAAAGAAGAAACAATTTATTTTTTTGATACTCAAATAATTAAACAATTAACCAATAACAAGTCCTTTTTCAAGAAGTAAATCGAAAACCTCCACGCTTTTCGTTTTCCCAAATTTAGGAGGCTTATGTAAATCTAATATTTCAGCAAGGCACATTATCCAATATGTATCTTTTTTTAAATTTAAACCTTCGCAAATATGCGTGGGGGCAGATTTAAAACAGCCAAATTCTGTTGATATATTAATGTTCATAATTTGAGTTTCAAGTTCCAGACTTAAGAGTTCTATTTCTTGCTCAGAAAGGGATGTCCCAAAGGAGTATGATTCAATTAAAAGTTGATAATTCATAAAAGATTTATTTTTTCAAGAAACCCATCGAGTTATTTTTGTCCCCGCATAAATATGACCTGAAGCTTCAACAATAGGTTTTGTTTCAGGATTCATAAAAATATCGTATAGAACATTTTCTGGTCCTTGAAAAATTACAGTTGCCCTTTGAGGATCATCTAAAGATTTACCAATATAAAATGTTTTAACTCCCATTTCTTTAAACATCGACTGCTGTTCCTCAGCATTCATATGAGATTCATATTGTTCAAACGTATTACTTAGTTGAAAATCTAGAATAGTCGTTTCAATAGTCATAGCAATAATAAGATATTTTTTAGATTTTAAATCTTTTTGCAAAAAAAATGTCCTACCGCGGACCCTGTTTTTAATTAAGTATTAAATTTTAACTTATAATAAATCTCAAACGTATCGGCAAAAACCATCCCTAATAGAATCTATATAAAATACGTTTAGGTGATTAATATAAAGAAATTAGAGCACCTAAAAGAATAGATAACAAATTTGATGTCAACCAAATCTGATTCATTAAAAGGAAAGCTTATAGAAAATTTTTCTGAATTTTCTCAACTATCTGACTATTCTTTTATGAATTATCTTAAGGCAGATCCTCAATCAACAAAAGATGGAAATGATCATAAGCCGCGTTCAGTATATTCAGGTCATTACGTACCAGTTGTTCCAACTGCTATTCCAGAACCAGAATATGTTACCCATAGCAACAAACTTTTTAAAGAACTAAGACTAAGCTCAGATCTTACTAAAGACAATAATTTTTGTCGTTTTTTCTCAGGTGATATTTCTGTTGCTAATTACCCAATGAGTCCTGTTGGTTGGGCAACAGGTTATGCATTATCAATTTATGGAACTGAATATACTCAACAATGTCCCTTTGGTACTGGCAATGGTTATGGCGATGGCAGAGCAATTTCTGTTTTTGAAGGTTTATTCAATGGGACAAGAATGGAGATGCAATTAAAAGGAGGAGGTCAAACTCCCTACTGTCGTGGAGCAGATGGTAGGGCTGTCTTAAGATCTAGCGTTAGAGAATTTCTTGCACAGGAATTAATGGATGCCTTGGGAATTCCTACCTCAAGGTCTTTAACACTTTTTGTCTCACAATCAGAAAAAGTTAGGAGGCCATGGTACTCCAAAGGGTCCAGGAATTTTGAACCTGACATCATGATTGATAATCAAGCGGCAATTACTACAAGAGTCGCTCCGTCTTTTTTACGTATAGGACAGCTTGAACTTTTTGCAAGACGAGTTCGCAATAATGCTTATGATGAAGCTCTTAGTGAACTAAAGATGATAGTTCAACATCTTATTGATAGAAACTATAGAGATGAAATCGAAAATGAGATTTCACTTGAAAGTAAGGTAATAAAACTAGCTTGTTTATATAGATCTAGATTGATATCACTAATAGCCAACTGGATGCGAGTTGGTTATTGCCAAGGTAACTTCAATAGTGATAATTGTGCTGCTGGAGGTTATACCTTGGATTATGGCCCCTTTGGATTCTGTGAATTATTTGATCCAAGATTTCAACCATGGACAGGTGGAGGTGAACATTTCTCATTTTTTAACCAACCTTCTGCTGCGGCAATCAATTTTAAAACATTCTGTTCCTCCCTTAGTCCGTTATTTTCAGAAAGCAAACAAGCTCAAGAAAAGTTAGATCAAATCGAAAAGGACTTTTCCGAATTAATGAATAAGGAATTGATGAAAATGTGGGCAAACAAGCTTGGTTTAGAACATTACAACGAAACTCTAATTAATGAATTTTTTAATCTCATGGTCATTTCAAAAGCAGACTATACAATTTTGTTCCGCAAACTCTCTGAAATACCTGATAACTTAGATTCTTTAAAAGACAGTTTTTATTTACCAATTAATGATGAGCTCAATAATAGGTGGGAAGTATGGCTTCAAAACTGGCAATCAATCTTGAAGAAAGAAGGAAATATTAAAGCGAAATCAGCATCAATGAAATCCCTTAATCCAGTCTATACTTGGCGCGAATGGATGGTCGTTCCCGCATATGAAGAAGCTGAAAAAGGAAATTACAAAAAAATAAAAGAGTTACAGGATGTCTTTAGCAATCCATATATAGAACAATCCTCAGAAATAGATCAAAAATATAATCGACTAAAGCCAAGCCAGTATTTTAACTATGGAGGAGTATCTCACTACAGCTGTTCTTCATAAAAGTTTAATCCTCATACTGATAGAACAACTTTGAGAAAAATCTTATTTATTTATGGCCGTAGGCATTCCAACTACTGATACAACTCCCACGTGAAGTATGGCCGGCTTCTTCCCAACATTTTTCACATAGTGGGGGGGCCCATTATTACTCTCTATAAATGCATCACCTGCTTTAAAGAAATTAATTTCTTCACCCCTCACATGCTTTAATCTTCCTCTGGTGACATGAATCAACATTGGGGAAGGATGAGTATGAATTGGAGTTTTCAAGCCAACTGGAATTTTTACTTTTAAGAGTCTTAATTCAGGCTTACCCTCGAGATAATTAAAATTTTTACCACTTAGTCCTTTTGAACTTTGAATAATAGGTATAACTTCAATCTTTTCTTCTGCAAGAGAAGATTGTGGTAAAGCTAAAAACCCAATAAAGAGGAGGCAAACTGGAATAAATTTTTTTAATTTCATTAGATATTTGAGTTTCACTAATAATAGGTAGTTTGCAAAAATAAAAAACTAATTTATTTTTTATATAACTTTTCTAATTGCTTAATTTCCTCTCTTAAATCCTTACCTCTCTTATTTAATTTATTATTCTTAATAACTATTGGGATGATCCACCAAGCTTGAAGACCTAAAAAGATAAATACTAGAATCAATAATTCAAAAGTTCCAGGCTGCATTTGATAAATAACCCTTCTTTGTTAATAACATTATTCTAAAAGTTATTAAACATTCATGAGATATTAAATATTTCTAGGCTGCCTCTAATTCAATGTTAAGTTCAATTCCCTTTGAAATGATTGCTTCTTTAAATTCAATAAGTTTGGAAATTATTCTTTGCTTCTCAGGTTCAGTTTTATGGATATCATCTACAACTTCCTGCATTGCAAGTGTTACTTTTTGTAGTTTGATTTCTAGATCTTCCCTGTAATTCATAAACTTAAAAAAATTATCTTATTTATTAAAAAACAAAATAATTATTAGTAAATAAGTACTTAACCTTAAAAGGATTGACAGCAAAACAAGGAGAATATAATTTATAGTACAAACGTATCAATAATTAACCGGTCGATTAAAGGTAAAGTATGGATCCTAAGTACTCATTTGGTTGTAGCACTAGCAAACCTAACGGATGCCTACTAAATCCCGAAGGCAGCAGAATTATCTTTTTCGAAGAATGCAAAAACTCTCCTAAACCTAATTTTAAAATTCATACTCATCTTTTCTACACAAATCACCTCGGAGAACCTGGAGGGTACAAATCCTCTGAAAAACTCAACATAGATTCAGCCTGGGAAAAGTGGCACGAACTACACCAAAAAGGATGGACAGAAGTATCTCATAATTACGGATAAGGGATCCAGCCCAAAAAAGCTATTATTTCTATGAGCTTAAGGGTTTGAAAACAATGTTATCGTAGATACCAACAGCTTTTTTATTAATTGATTATAAATTAAAAATACGAGTTAACCCGTTCCAATTTGTTGACTCTGAGGTTTTAACCGTTGACTCCTTATCTACTTCTAGTTGTGACTCGCTAGTTTCTAGATTCAAAAACGGTACTTATATATATTAAATTATGGAAAAAAAAATCGCAAAGAAATATGCCAATCTTACAGTCCAGGCTAATAATTCAACTGGCAGAAAAGAAGCTTTGTCATTGATTAAGCAAGCAACAAAATTAAAAACCAAACTTGATCAATACGAAATGATGTAGTCTCTTAAAATCTACAGGATATTCAAGATGAGGTGGAAACTAGTTCCTTTTTTTTTATCCTGCTATAAAAAATACTAAGAGATTATTTAACTTCTCTGCTTTAATAAAATATCGTGGAATTAACTGAGCTAATTAAGGATTACGTTGCTACAGAATTATTATCAAGTATTGAAATTGATTTTCTTGAAGGAGAATTATGGGAAACCACTCAACATATTGCAGAAATAAATACAGTTATCAAAGCCCCAAAAAATATATGCAAGAAATTGGGACTAGATGAAAAATCTTGCTGGCAATTATGTTGTGCAGCCGTACTTGACTCCTCAAGACCATTAAAAAATGGAAAAAATAGAGTAGATGATTTTAAAAAATTAATTAATCGATATGAAATTAGCTACATATAAACTAAAGACTCAATGATACGTTTACTTATTGCTTCAATTCTTTTTTTTACTCCACTAGGAGGTTTTGCTGATGAAAAGCAAAGAGAAATTGAGAATGAAGCTTTAAATCTTGTTATTAAAAAATATGGAAAAGGCTTAGAAAATAGATTAAAAGGAACGGGAGTAACTCCCAGTTATCGAAGTTGGTATGAAAATGATTGTTTTGTGAGTATTGCAGCAGGTACATACCAAAAAGATACTTGGTCGGCAATGAAGTGGTTTAGCGTTAATGTCTGTTCTGAATCAGCTGAAATAATGGAAAGTGAATGAAGGAAATAAAACGCCTATTAGTTTTGCAGCATTTAGAAATAGAGGGGCCTGGTCTTTTTGAACAATTTGCTAAAGAAAGAGATTTAAAAATAGAAATTATTCGTTTAGATAATAAAAATGCTCTTCCGCAAACAAAAAAAGGTGACTTAATTTTAATTATGGGTGGACCAATGGGTGTTAAAGATATTGGAAGCAAAAAATATCCATGGCTTAAGTTAGAAAGAGATTTTATAAAAAAAGAATTAGAAAATGAGAGACCTATAGTCGGTGTTTGCTTAGGTGCTCAGTTGCTTGCGAGTGCTGCTGGGGGAGATGTAGAAATTCTTAAATATGGATCAACTCCAAAAGCATTACCAGAAATTGGATGGTCTCAAATTTTTATAGACAAATCGAATAAAGACTTTAAAGCACTTTTTGAAGACCCTTTTCATGTACTACATTGGCATGGAGATAGGATTTTATTACCTAATAAAGCAGTACTCATTGCTAGTAGTGCACGTTGTAAGGAACAGTTTTTTAGGATTGGTAATTTTGCTTACGGATTACAATTCCATATAGAGACGACGGGGGAAATGATAAATAACTGGATTAAAGAAGATAAAGAGTTTGTCATTAAAGGATTAGGCTTAAATGGTCAGGAAATTTTAAAGGAAGAGAATAAAAAATATATTGATAAAACTTTTTTTAAAAGAAAGCTTCTAATAAGTAAATTATTTGAATTATTAGATAATTAAAAAGAGAATAATAATCCAGTAAAAAAGGGCTTGATAAAGCCCTGAAAAAATTAAAAAAAGGATTTTTACTAGAAAATACCTGGAAGAATTTGACCAGTAAAATAATAAGCTCCCACAAGAGCAAACATTCCAAGCATTGCTGCTTTACCATTGAGCTTTTCAGCTTTTTCGGTCATGATTTTTTTTGCGAATTCCATAATTATTCGAAATAGATTTATATCTTTAAATTAATTATTCCCAAAAGTTAAATGTTGTAGTGTTTCATACCTAAATCACTTTTTTTCTTAGAATTTAATTTTTAATTTACTTTTTATTTATTAGTACTAGAAGTTTAAGAACCTAAAAGAGCTTTGCACTCCAGCATTTCTTTAGCAGCAGCTGATTTATTTGATCTCAATGAAATAATATCCGCTAAAAAGTTTGCATCATCTTTTACTTCACAAAAACGTCCTGAGCCCCATGTATAAAGCCAAGGCAAACCAATAAAATACAACCCAGGAGATTGCCAAGAAAATAAAAAAAGCAATCCCAAAAAACGACTATTTAAAGACATATGTCACGGTTATGATACATAAATGTAGTAAATATCTTGAAAATAACTTAATTTGGGCTTAATACTTTACATTTGTTAATAGTAGTGTTACATTAATTAACAATTACATAACTTCAATGGCTAATTCAAACGTTACTACTGAATCAGGCGGCAGACAGAATATGTTTCCTACTGAGACACGTCCTTACATAGATGAGTCTGTTTCTTACGACAGCTACCCACAAAATGCAGAAAAAGTTAACGGTCGTTGGGCAATGATTGGCCTTGTTGCGTTAGTAGGTGCTTACGTTTCAACCGGACAAATTATTCCTGGCATTTTTTAATGAGTCCACTTTCAGGTTTCTTAGCCGTAATTGTATTCTTTACAGCCATCCTCGTTGCTTATTTAACCAAGCAATTTCAAAACGAAAATTTAAACTATTCATCTTCTAATCAAATGAAAAACACAAACACAAAAGTCAAAACAATCGAAAAAGAAAAAGTTGTTGCTGAAACTCTTAACGGCAGATTCGCAATGCTTGGATTAATTGCTGCTGTTGGAGCATACCTAACAACAGGTCAAATAATTCCTGGTTTCGTTTAAAAACCTACTATTTATCATTTCTACAAATCAGAAAAATGGAAAATTCAAAACCAACTTATTGGCAAAACGCCGAAAGAACTAATGGAAGAATGGCAATGATGGGCTTATTTGCATTAGTTGTAAATTATGGCTTGTTCGGATGGATAATCCCAGGTATTTTTTAAAATGAATTTAGGCTTACTTTTTCTTAAAGTAAATACTTTGGGAGTTATAACTCTTTCTGAACTTGATTGGATAACTAACCATCAATCTGAATTTTCAAGGTTAGATATGGCTTTAGTTATTAAGATCGGCCGTCTTATGGATTCTGGAGTAGTAGAAATTGATAATAGATTGCCTGTTTAATTTTTAAAAAATGATCGTCATGAGTGTTTGTCAATAGGGATACTGACAAGCACTTTTTTATGAGACAAATATTTGTAAAAAAAAAAGATTATATCTTAGCTAAAAACAATTTCTCAATTACCTAATTCTTACATGAAAATTCCAAGTAAGCTTTCTGAGCTTAACTGATTTATTTTTATAATAAATCCGTAAAAATGGTTTTGTAATTTATCTTTTTAAACCACCTCTTTTTATCCAAAGGAACCATGTAACCCAAATAGGAGGAAGGAATCTGATTAAAAAAGAAATTTTATACATATAAAATGGGGCATTTTCACTTTGAAATAAATTCATAAAAAAGGAAGATATAGTTACCCAAAGTAAAATTATTAATATATTAGCTCCCAACAAAGCGAACCTATTTTGTTTGAATATTTTTGGCATAAAATAAATTTTTTATATTATTAATTTTAAATAATCTCGGGAAATAAATTATACATTTTCAAAAAAACTTCAAATTTAAAATCCATATCCAAATAAAAAAAGTACTAAATTTCAATCCCTCACCAAATAACAATCCAAAAGCGATAGGAGGAGAAAATATTACAAAAAGAATAGAGAATAAACTAAATACCGCAAATGATCCTCTTAGAAAAAAATTCTTTCTTTTTGTTCTTCTTAGATTTTTTAAAGTATTCCACTCCCATTCGATAAACTTATAGAACTTTTCTGATAATAAAAAAAAATACTTCATTAATATTATTAATTTCTATTGGCTTTTATTATTTATAAAATTAATTTCACCTGTTAGCAATAAACCTTATCCCCTTCTTCAGAAAGATAGTAAATTTTATTTTCTGAACTTACGAAGAAAGTTAATCCCTTATATTGTGATCTTTTAAATTTATCTAATCTAAGTTTGTGTAAATCCCAATTATCAGTACTTATGTCAGGATTAAATTCTTGTTCTTTTAAGAAAGGTACATAAGTTGGACTAATTGTTGTTTTTTGGGCTAACCCTCTATTTCTTTTTGAATAAAAAAGTAATAAAAATAAAAGTATAAAAAAAAGAATTAATAATATATTTGTCATTGTCAATTTCTCTAATTTGAAAAAACTTTATTTGGAGAATCAAGAACTTTCACAATAAATTTCTTAGTAAGTAAAAAATCCTATTTTTATATTCTTGTATTTTTGAATACTTATCAAGGGGTTACCTAAATCAGATTATAAAATGAGTCGCATTTTCAACATGACTCAAAATTCCATGAATACTCCATATGCAAAAAGAGTAGCTGAAAAATTTAGAGAGGCTCAAAACTATCTAAAAACTAATGGTTTTAGTAGATCAACTAAACATTTAATGGAAGATATTGAAAATTCTGTTGAAAAATAATGCCAATACCCCCTCACTTACCACAACTACAATATGGCTACGATGATGGCTTTACAACCATTGTTTTTGGGTTAATAGGAAGTTGCTTAGGATGTATCTTAATTTTATTAATTTCATTTTTTGAATTTAAAATCAAAAAGCAAAATAGTAAGCCTTAAGAGACTTACTAAACGTTAAATAAGAACTCCATTACATCACCTTCGTTAACAATATATTCCTTACCTTCACTTCTTAAAAGACCTTTAGTTTTTGCATTGGCAATTGAACCTGAATCAATTAAATTTTGATACGAAATAGTCTGAGCTCTTATAAATCCTTTTTCAAAATCAGTATGAATTACTCCTGCTGCCTGTGGCGCAGTCATCCCATCTTTTATTGTCCAAGCTTTTGTCTCCTTTTCTCCGGTAGTGAAATAAGTTTTTAATCCCAATAATTTATATGTTGATCTAATTAATGAACTTAATCCCCCTTCTTCTACTCCTAAGCCAATAAGGTAGTCTATTTTATCTTCTGGTTCTAACTCTATTAATTCAGATTCGACTTGCGCTGATATTTTTATACATTCTGTATTTTCATTTCTTGCAAAACTCTGAACTTTTGATGAGAAATCATTACCTTCAGCTAAATCATTTTCATTCAAATTTGTTGCGTAAATGATTGGTTTAGCAGTAAGGAAGCCTAGTTGCTTAATTATTAAATTTTCTTCTTCACTCAAAGATATTGATCTAACTGAAAGTCCTTTCTGTAGCTCTTCTTCAATTTTTTCCAGTAAGTTATCTTCTTTTGCTGCCTCTTTACTAGTTCTAACCTGTTTTTTAATTCTTTCTCTTCTTTTTTGGAGTTGAGATAAATCAGCTAAATTCAATTCCAGATTAATTATTTCAATGTCATCCAAGGGATCTACCTTACCGGAAACATGAATTACGTCACTATCTTCAAAGCACCTTACAACATGAACTATTGCATCAACCTCCCTGATATTTGACAAAAATTTATTTCCCAAACCTTCACCTTTACTGGCTCCTTTTACTAATCCTGCAATATCTACAAATTCAATTTTTGTTGGGATAATATTTTGGCTAGAACTTAAATTACCTAGCTCTTGTAATCTTTGATCTGGGACAGAAACTATGCCTTTATTAGGTTCTATCGTACAAAAGGGGAAATTAGCCGCTTGAGCTTTAGCATTTTCTACAAGTGCATTAAATAAAGTTGATTTTCCAACATTTGGTAATCCAATAATACCGGCTTTTAACATTTGAAAAAATTTATGGAAAAACTATTCAGAAAACATCTTCTAGTAATATAGTATTTACTTAACCAATCTTGGATAAGTTATTTATAATCGACTTGAATATTTATTTAGTTCCCAAATATTCTCAATTACTTTTTTTCAAAAGAAATGCTTGATTTAATAAAAAAAAATATAAATCTAAGAAGTGGAATTATATTACTTTTTTTAACTATATTTTTCGTTTTCATAACCAATTCCTTCAAGAAAAATAAATCAAAAGACATTTCTGATTTTGTAGTTCAAGTTGAAAAAGGAATCCTTTCAGATTCAATTAATACGAGTGGTGAAGTAAAAGCAATAAGGACAAGCAATATTGGGCCTCGGAAGCAAGGCTTAATAAAAGAAATCAAAGTAGATGAGGGCGATCTTGTTAAAAAAGATCAGATTTTAGCTTCTCTTGATGATGATGACTTTATCTATAAAATTGAAGAACTTGAATTAAATGTAGAAAAACAAAAATCTGAATTTTTAAGAAGGGAATATTTATATCAAGAAGGTGCGGTAAGTAAAGAAGACTACGAAAGTTATAAAAATAACTACAACATTAGTAGCGCAAAACTTAATGATGCAAAAGCTGAAAAAAGTTTCTATCTTATTAAAGCTCCTTATGGAGGAAAGATAACTGCAAAATATGCTGAGATAGGATCTTATGTCACACCAAGTACAAACTTAAGTTCTGACCCTAAAACCAAAAACTTTATTTTTGAATTATCAGAGGGCCTAGAGATTGTTGCTAAAGTTCCTGAGAGTGACATTGGCAGAATAAAAATAGGTCAAGAAGCCTCAGTAAGAATTGAGGCTTACCCCTCAAAAAAATATAGTGCCATAGTTAAAAAAATAGCTACAAGAGCTGTAAAAGATAATAATGTAACCTCATTCGAAGTAACTTTAAATTTTAAAGATATTTCTGAAGAAATCAAAATTGGAATGACTGCAGATCTTGAATTTAGAGTCAAAGGTAATGAAGAAAAAATCCTAGTTCCAACAGTTTCTATTGTCACTGAAAAAGGTGAAAAAGGAATTTTGAAAGTTGATAAAAACAATTCTCCCAAGTTTGAAAAAATCGAAATTGGGATAAGTAGTGGAAATAAAACTGCAGTAATTGATGGATTAGAACCTGGAGAGAAAATCTTTATTGACATCCCACCTTGGGCTAAGAAGAGAAAATGAGTTTAAAATCTGAAAACTCTAAAAAACCAATTTTACTTTTAGTCGATGGCCACTCACTTGCTTTTAGAAGTTTCTATGCATTTAGCAAAGGGATTGATGGAGGTTTAACCACTAAAGAGGGATTTCCAACAAGTGTCACTTATGGATTTCTAAAAAGCCTTCTGGATAATTGTAAAACTATTAGTCCTGAGGGTGTTTGTATTACGTTTGATACAGAAAAACCTACTTTCAGACATGAATTAGATCCAAATTACAAGGCCAATAGAGATGTAGCACCAGATGTTTTTTTTCAGGATATTGAACAACTAGAAATCATTTTAGAAGAAAGCCTTAATTTACCAATTTTTAAATCTCCAGGATACGAAGCAGATGATCTCCTAGGCACAATTGCAAATGATGCTTCTTCTAAAGGATGGTGTGTAAATATTCTTTCTGGAGATAGGGACTTATTTCAATTAGTAGATGATCAAAAAGATATTTATGTACTTTATATGGGTGGGGGTCCATATGCGAAAAGTGGAAATCCAACTCTTATGAATGAAAATGGAGTAAAAGAAAAATTAGGTGTTGCGCCAGAAAGAGTAGTTGATCTCAAAGCCCTAACTGGTGATAGTTCTGATAATATTCCAGGTATTAAGGGGGTAGGTCCAAAAACTGCAATTAATCTACTAAAAGAGAACGATACGCTTGATGGAATCTATCAAGCTTTGGACAAGATTCAGCAGAACAACGATAAGAAATATAAAGGATTCATCAAAGGTTCAGTTATAGAAAAGCTCAGAAACGATAAACATAATGCTTTTCTTTCAAGGGATCTAGCAAAAATAAATACTGAGGTGCCTTTAATTTTAAGTAACGGTTATGAATTAAAAAATATAAATCAAGAACTACTTTCAGAGTCACTGAAAAAATTAGAACTATCAACACTACTTAGACAAATTGATATTTTCAATTCAACTTTCAGCAAAGGTGGTTTTGACAAAAATAATGTAGCTAAAGAGGAGGAGAAAGATCAAAAGGGATCAAGTAAAAGTGAATTAGAAAATAGTCAAAATAAAATCCCTAAAATCAAGGTAACTGTTGTAAATGATTTCGAATTACTTGATAAATTAATTCAAAGATTAGACAAGACTAATCAAATAGTTTCTTTAGATACAGAGACCAATAGTTTGAATCCAATCGATGCGGAACTTGTTGGGATAGGGTTATGTCTTGGAGAAGAAAATGATGATTTATTTTATATACCTCTTGGTCATCAAACAAAAAAGGAGACCCCCAATCAATTATCAATTGAAGATGTTTTCTCAAAGCTAAGAAATTGGATAGAAGATCCAAAAAAAGAAAAGGCACTCCAAAATTCTAAATTTGATAGGCAAATATTTTTTAATCATGGACTGGGTCTTAAAGGCGTAACCTTTGACACCTTGTTAGCAGACTACCTTCTTAATAATCAGGAGAAACATGGGTTAAGTGAAATTAGTTTTAGATTATTTGGATTTAAGCCTCCTTCATTTAAGGAGACAGTTGGAAAAAATAAAGACTTTTCATTTGTTGATATTGATGAAGCAAGTATTTACTGCGGTTATGATGTTTTTCTAACTTTTAAGATTGTCAAAATTTTTAAAGAAAGTTTTTCAAAGGAAAAAGATGAATTAATCAAATTGTTCGAAGAAATCGAGCTGCCTTTAGAGCCGGTATTGTCCCAAATGGAAATGAATGGAATTACGATCGATATCCCTTATTTAGATAAACTCTCAAAAGAATTAAAAAGTACCTTAGAAGATATTGAAACTAAAGTTTATGAGTTAGCAGAGGAAAGTTTCAATCTATCCTCACCAAAACAACTTGGTGAGATCTTGTTTGAAAAATTAAATTTGGATAAGAAAAAATCACGGAAAACAAAAACAGGATGGAGTACAGATGCAGTAGTTCTGGAAAGATTAGTCGACGAACATGAAATAATCCAACATTTAATAAAACATAGAACTCTTAGCAAATTACTTAGCACCTATATTGATGCTCTTCCAAATCTTATTAACGAAAAAACAGGAAGAGTTCATACAAACTTTAATCAAGCTGCTACAGCGACTGGGAGACTAAGTAGTAGTAATCCTAATCTTCAAAATATCCCGGTTCGGACTGAATTTAGTAGAAGAATCAGAAAAGCATTCTTGCCTGAAAAAAATTGGAAACTTTTATCAGCTGATTATTCTCAGATCGAATTAAGAATACTCGCTCATTTTGCGGATGAAGAAATACTGATAAATGCATTTCATAAAAATGAAGACATTCATTCTTTGACTGCAAGATTAATTTTTGAGAAAGAAGAAATTTCCTCTGATGAGAGGAGAGTTGGGAAAACAATAAATTTCGGAGTTATCTATGGTATGGGAATTAAAAAGTTTGCACGTTCTACAGGAGTAAGTACTCCAGAAGCAAAAGAATTCCTAATAAAATACAAAGAAAGATATTCAAAAATTTTCAAATTTCTTGAACTTCAAGAAAGGCTTGCCTTATCAAAAGGCTATGTAAAAACAATTTTTGGTAGAAAGAGAGAATTTAAGTTTGATAAAAATGGACTTGGAAGATTACTAGGAAAAGATCCTTACGAAATTGATTTGCAAGCGGCAAGAAGAGCTGGCATGGAAGCACAGTCACTAAGAGCCGCAGCCAATGCCCCAATTCAGGGTTCAAGTGCAGATATTATTAAAATTGCAATGGTTCAACTAAATAAAAAATTCATAGAAATGAATGTTCCAGCAAAAATGCTTTTACAAGTACATGATGAATTATTGTTTGAAGTTGAACCAGATTCTTTAGAAATTACGACGAAATTAGTAAAGAAGACTATGGAAGATTGTGTAAAATTAAATGTGCCTCTTTTAGTTGATGTTGGAATTGGAGACAATTGGATGGAGACAAAATAAACCTTATGAAATACTTATTTTAAGATGATCAAACTTTTTAATACTTTAAGCAAAAAAGTTGAGGTTTTTAAGCCTATTGATGATGTAGTAAAAATTTATTGTTGTGGGGTAACTGTTTATGATTTATGTCATCTTGGTCATGCTAGAAGTTATATCGCTTGGGATGTATTGAGAAGATTTTTAATTTACAGTGATTTCAAAGTGAAGTATGTTCAAAATTTTACAGATATTGATGACAAGATCTTAAAAAGAGCGAAAGAAGAAAGCAGTTCAATGAAGAAAGTATCTGAAAAGAATATCATTGAATTTCACAAAGATATGGATTCTTTAGGGATAATGCGTCCGGATAGCATGCCAAGAGCAACGAATCATATATGCAATATCTGTTCCTTCATAACAATCCTTGAGGACAAAGGTTATGCATACTCTAGGGATGGAGACGTTTATTATTCTGTTTTTAAAAATAAAAATTATGGAAAGCTAAGTAATCAAAATTTACAAGAACAAAATATCAATCAGCAAGGAAGAATGGTTAATGAGGAAAATAGTAAAAAACTTAATCCGCAAGATTTTGCGCTATGGAAAAAAGCTAAAGATGATGAACCATTTTTTGATTCGCCATGGGGTAAAGGTAGGCCAGGATGGCATATTGAATGTTCGGCGATGGTTAAAGATGAATTAGGAGATACTATTGATATCCATTTAGGTGGTTCTGATTTGATTTTTCCGCATCATGAGAATGAAATCGCCCAATCAGAAGCAGCCAATGGCAAAAAGCTTGCGAACTATTGGTTACACAATGGGATGGTCAATGTAAATGGACAAAAGATGAGTAAATCCCTTAAAAATTTTAAAACTATAAGAGAACTAATTAAGTCAGGTATAAGCCCTATGACTTTGCGATATTTTGTTATGACTGTGAATTATAGAAAACCACTTGATTTTACTGAAGAAGCTTTAAGGAGTGCTTCAGAAGCTTGGAAAAACATTAATGTAGCACTTTCTTTTATGGACCTTACAAAAGGTGCTTTTAGATCTATTGATAAAAATGAATCTCTCGAAGAAGAATACAAAGAGAAAATAAGATTTGAATTATCTCAAAAAAAGCTTAAATTTACTGAGGCTCTTGGAAATGACCTTAATACAGCAGGTGCTATTGCAATTATTTACGATTTAGCGAAACCATTAAAAAACTTTTTAAACCAATTTCAAAGGGTTGAAGGTTTTAAAATAGACCTAAATGAAAAATTCTTTCTACTTGAGAATTTTAAAACTCTTGAAAAGTTGACTGAGGTACTTGGTCTAAAAAGAGAGGTTTTAGTAAAAGAAAGTAAAATAAAAGAAGACGAAATATCATCGCTAATCGATGAAAGATTGAAAGCAAAAATGGAAAAGAATTATGCGAAGGCCGATAAAATCAGGAATTTGTTGAAAGAAAAAGGTATTGAACTTATTGATCAAACAAAGGAAATAACAACATGGATAAGGGTCTAAATTTTAAGAAAAAAACCAATTTGAAATTTTTGTTTTTTAAATACACCTTTAAATGGGAAGATATTAGAAATATCAGAGAAAATTGAAATACATTACTGTGCTCGGTTCTACTGGTTCAATAGGGACTCAAACTCTCGAAATAGCTAGTGAGCAGCCTGATAAGTTTAAAGCCGTAGCTCTTTCTGCAGGAAGAAATATTAATTTATTAACTGAACAAGTTAAAACACATAAACCAGAGGTAGTTGCAATTGAGGATGAAAGTCTTATAGAAGATTTAAAAGATAATATTAATAACTTAGATTTGGATGATACTCCCTTGGTTTTAGGTGGAAAGCAGGGCATTAACGCAGTTGCAGCATGGGATAAGGCAGATACTGTGGTGACAGGGATAGTAGGCTGTGCAGGATTAATTCCAACAATGTCAGCAATTAATGCGGGGAAAAATATTGCACTTGCTAACAAAGAAACTTTAATTGCGGCAGGACCAATTGTTATTCCTGCATTAAAGAAAAATAATAGTAGGCTTTTACCTGCTGATTCAGAACACTCTGCTATCTTTCAATGTTTACAAGGATTACCTAATTATGAAAATGCAGATTTTTCAACAGGAGAGATGCCTAAGGGTTTAAAAGCCATACATTTAACAGCTTCTGGTGGTGCTTTCAGAGATTGGGCCGTTGAGGATTTAAAGTATGTCACAGTGGAAGATGCGACTTCACATCCTAATTGGGATATGGGAAAAAAAATAACTGTAGATTCTGCAACTCTTATGAATAAAGGATTAGAAGTTATAGAAGCCCATTATTTATTTGGGACCTCTTACGAAAATATCGAAATAGTTATCCACCCTCAAAGTATTATTCATTCAATGATTGAGATGGAAGATTCTTCAGTATTAGCTCAATTAGGTTGGCCAGATATGAAACTACCCATTTTATATGCGATGAGTTGGCCTGAAAGATTTAAAACAAATTGGAAAAGATTAAACCTAAGTGAAATTGGAAAATTAACTTTTAAAGAGCCAGACGAGTTTAAATATCCATGCATGGGACTTGCCTATGCTGCAGGAAAATCTTCTGGGACTATGCCTGCAGTCTTAAATGCTGCTAATGAAATGGCTGTTGAACAATTCCTCAAGGAAAAAATTTCTTTTCAAGAAATTCCAACATTTATAAGTAAAGCTTGTGAATCACATATTGAGAATTTGAATTTGAGTCCCGAATTGGAGGATATTCTTGAAGTAGACAATTGGGCCAGACTTTTTGTTGAGCAAGAAATTAAAAAAGGGAAAAAATATGTAAGTATTGGATAAAAGTGAATATAAAAAAACATCTTCTACTATGCGCAACACCCACAAAACAGAAATGCTTTAAAGGCAATGAAGGTCAAAAAACATGGGAATGTCTGAAAAAGACTTTAAAAAAATTTGAGAATGATCCCTCTACAAAAAACGTTCATATATTAAGATCAAAAGCTGACTGTTTAAGAATATGTAAGAACGGTCCAATTCTTCTTATTTGGCCTGATGGTATTTGGTATGAGAAAGTTTCTCCAGAAAAAATTTCTGAAATTTTTACCTCACATATTATTAACGGCAAGCCAATAGAAAAATGGATTTTCAAAAAAACTCCATTTTTAAATAGTCCTAGATACTCATAAACCAGTTTTTTACAACTTCGTCTGACCAGCAGCCATTAATCGAATGAAAACCATTATGACCTCCTTTTTCAGTTATAAAAATAGTGAATTTATCAATAGATTCTTTTCTTAAATTCAAAGTATCCGTATATGGAACCCATGGATCATCCTTGGCATGAATAAAAAGCATTTGAGGTAATTTTTTTATTGAGTTTTGGATTCTAAATATTGGAGAAGCTTTAATATAATAATCCTCTAAAGAATTAAATCCCCAACTAGGAGCTGTAAATTTCTTATCAAATTCTCTTATACTTTTTAAATTTCTAATTTTTATTCTTAATTTCTCGTTATCAAGGAGTTTGCCTTCATCATTAAATCCCTCCCATAACTGATTTTTTAAGCGGTGAAGTAACCATTTTTGGTAGATATAATTTCTAGATTTTTCAATACAGAGACTGCATGATGATAAATCTAAAGGGCTACTCACACAGGCTAGGCCATCTAAAAGTTTTTTTCCTTTGTTTTCATCGTAATCTAAGCAGGCATTTAAAAGAATTGTTCCGCCTAAAGATAATCCAACTCCGTAAATTGGAGGATTGTTTATCTTAATGAGATCTTTAAACTCTAAATAAATGAATTTTTTAAAATAATTAATTGCTGAAATAACATCACTGGAGCATCTAGCACAATAATTTCCTTTAGCTAAATATCTCGCAGATCCAGATCCTCTTAGATTTAATTTAAGAACCCCAAAACCATTATTTGCTAATTTTCTAGAGATTCTTCTTAAACCAAACCGTTTAGTTGAGCCCCCTAAACCATGTGTAACGATTACAAAACCCCTAAGTGAGTCTAAGTTTTCAGGTAATTCTAAAAACCCTAGAAGATAATCACATTCAAATTTTTTAGAAAGAATTTTATTAATCGGAAAGAATATTTTTTTATTTTTTTTTGATTTACCAAAATCAATAACAAAAGTATCTCTCAAAGTTTGTAAGTCGCCACCTATCCAAGGTAAGACTTCTCGAAATGGCTTATTTTTTGCGTAATCTGAAAAACTAAAAGATATACTATTATTTCTCCCCAACTCCAAGATCCTTTAATTCTCCAATCAAATCATTCAGTACTTTTTTTGCGTCCCCAAAGACCATTGAGGTATTTGGCAGATCAAATAAATCATTTTTTATTCCAGAGTAACCTGCACTCATACCACGTTTAATTACAAATACCGTTCTTGCTTCCTGCACATCAAGAACTGGCATGCCATATAAAGGAGAAGAGGTATCATTTTTAGCTTGAGGATTTACTACATCATTTGCTCCTAAAACTAAAACAACATCCGTTGCTGGAAAATCAGGATTTACAACGTCCATCTCTTTAAGTTGTTCGTAAGGAACATCAGCTTCTGCTAAAAGTACATTCATATGTCCAGGCATCCTCCCTGCTACAGGATGAATTGCGTAAACAACTTCAATACCATTTTGCTCTAGTTTTTTTGTCACTTCCCTTAAAGTATGTTGAGCTTGAGCTACTGCCAGACCATAACCAGGAACAATAATTACCTTGTTGGCTGCCTCTAAAGTCAATGCGCATTCTTCAACACTGCAAGAAGTTATATTTGTATATTCTCCTGAACCAGAAGAGGCTGTACTTTGTGCAGATAAAGATCCTCCAAAAAGAACTGAGACCAATGATCTATTCATACCCTTGCACATTACTTGAGTAAGTATTAGACCTGCCGCTCCAACCATTGCGCCTGCTACTATCAAAAGCTGACTATCTACAACGAAACCTGCTGCTGCTGCTGCAATCCCTGAATAGCTATTTAATAAAGATATAACGACTGGCATATCTGCTCCACCAATTGGCAAAGTAACTCCAATACCTAATAAAGAAGAAACTATAACTAAAAGCCAAATAGAGCTTGTATTGCCGTTTATCAAATCAAGAAAGGCTATCAAGGAAGCAACTGCAAAAACAATATTTACAAAATGTCTAACTTTGCTCTGAGTCCATCCTGGAGTTGACAACAAACCCTGTAACTTTGCCATCGCCACAATTGAACCCGTGAAAGTTATGGCACCAACAAATATAGAAACAGATATTGAAACTTCGTTAATAAGTGACTTAAAAAAATCAAAATTTTCTTGGCCACTAGATATAGGGAAAATAGCTACTCCTAAGGCCACTAAAAGCGATGACATTCCTCCACAACCATTGAACAATGCCACTGTTTCAGGCATGGAGGTCATAGGTACTTTTTTTGCAAGAATTGATCCGAATAAACTACCTATGATTGACCCAATTATTATCCAAATCCAAGACTGAATAGCAATTCCAGAAGTGCCTAAATAATAAGAAAGTAATCCTACTACTGATAGCGACATTGCAAATGCAGCTAATCTATTTGCATCCCTAGCTGACTTTACTTTTGACAACCCTTTTATTCCCAAAGCCAGTAAAAGTACTGCTAGAAGGTCAATAACGAATTTAATGATTACAGGTAGATTCATGTTAAAAATTACTTCTTATTTGATGGTTTACGACTAAACATCGAGAGCATTCGATCAGTTACAAAGAAACCGCCTACAACGTTGAAAAGAGCAAATCCAAGAGAAACTGAACCAATGATTAAAAGTGGTACATTACCTTCTGCTTTTACAATTAAAGTTAAGGCTGCAAGCATTGTTATTCCTGAAATTGCATTTGCTCCACTCATCAGAGGTGTGTGAAGGGTAGGGGGAACTTTTCCAATTAACTCGAGGCCTAATAAACTACCAAGTAAAAGAACCCAAAGAAGACTTATAAAAGACATAATTTTAAAACCTCAATTTTCAAAAACTTTATTTTGAAGAACAACTCCTTCATCGCTTAATAAACATCCAGAAATGAGTTCATCCTCTTTATCTAATTTAATTACACCATCTTTTATAAATGGTGTAATCAAAGATGTTAAGTTCTTAGCATAAAGTGAACTTGCATCATTAGGAACTGAAGAGGGTAATTCGCCCGCTCCTATAAGTTTTACCCCATCTTTGATAATAGTTTCATTTGATTTTGTTCCTGCACAGTTCCCTCCCTGAGAAACTGCTAAATCAATAATTACTGCACCAGGTCTCATTTTTTCAATCATGGGAGCGTCTATTAAAACAGGGGCCTTTTTACCTAGAACTTGCGCAGTACATATAGCAACATCGGCTTCAGATAAATATTTAGTTAAAGTAGCCTTCTGTTTTGAAAGGAACTCGGGTGTTACAGCTTTTGCATAACCCCCAGCTTCTCCAGGTTTTTCATCCACTTCAGGAAGTTCTATAAATCTTGCTCCGAGGGACTCTACTTGTTCTTTAACAGCAGGTCTAATATCAGATACAAATACTATTGCACCAAGTCTTTTTGCTGTCGCAACTGCCTGCAATCCTGCAACTCCACCACCAAGAACCACTACTTTCGCAGGTTGAACTGTGCCTGCTGCAGTCATAAGCATTGGGAAATATCTATCTAACTCACTTGCAGCTAAAAGAACTGCTTTATATCCAGCGATATTGGCCTGTGAAGAAAGAACATCAGACGATTGGGCTCTACTAATCCTCGGAAGCAATTCTAGTGATAAAGCTGAAATCTTATTACTATTTATAATCTTGAGAAGTTCCTTATTACCATATGGGTTAAGAAGACCTAGAAGAACTGCACCTTTCTTTAATTTAGTTAAATTATCCTCTGATGGAGTTTGAACACAAAATATTAGGTCAGCTTCACCCCAAATTTTCTGATCTAAGTTACTTATTATTTTTCCACCCGATTCTTCATATGACAAGTCACTAAATCCTGATAATTTTCCCGCTAAACTTTCAATATAAACGTCACATCCAAGGCTTTTTAATTTCTTTACCGCTTCTGGAGTAGCTGAAACTCTCCTTTCACCAGAGCTTGTTTCGGAAGGAATAAGTATCTTTGTCAATTTATTTATTTTTTTAACATACTAAATATAAATTGAAGAAAGTCAAAAGTCTTGGATTTTTGTTAAAAATATATTTTCTTTTCTATAAAAAATAGCTATCTAGAATATATAGGTACTAAATATTCAAATGAGTATAAAAGCAATCGAATGTCCAGATGGGGTATGTCACAGTCATCATGGTGGTCATGCTGTTCCAAGGCAAGCTATGCAGAAAAATCTAGAAAAGCATGGTAAGGACTGGTGCGAAAAATTAGCAGAGAGAATTTATGAAATGTCGGTTGATACTTATTCACAGACAGTCATGCCTAGTCTCCACTCAGCAGGTTGGCAAAGAAGACATTTAGATTGGGAATTTAAGCTCGCAGAAAATGATTCTGAACCTGATGAGGCTCTTGTTGAAGGAATTATTAATGCCACTGAAAGCTTTCTTAGAAGTAGTGAGGTGCATCGATTATTTATTCAGGAATTAGTCCAGGGCACATTTGAGGAGGCAAATGACAAAAAAATAATTTCTAAAGCAATAAAATCTATCATTGAAGAGGAAATTGTCATTTCACTAAGAGAAAAGAAAGAATCTCTTTTAAAGAAAATATCCGCAAAATTAATTTCAGAAGAAAAAGTTAGTGAGGAACTTGCAATAAATTCAGCTAATGAGGGTTTTGAGGAAGTTGAAAGATTACTTGCCAATCACAGCGAAGCGGTTTAACTCTATTTCTTTATATTTTTTTTATAATTCCTTCGAAAATCGGCTCAAATATAAATTAAAGATTAAATTATTGTTTGGAAGTACAAAGTTGTAACTTATTAGACAATACATATGTTCTCTGGTGTGTTTATCTATATACAACTTTTAAGTTTCAATGGACAATTTCATTAGAAAAAGGATCGACATAGCGACCTGTTGGGCAACCAATAGAATTTCTGCAATGGACACTTTAGAAAGGTATGAAGACAGTTATGCAATCGCTGAAGAATTTAGAGAGTGGATATTACATATCGGAGAAAAGAACGAAAATTTAAAAGATTCTGTTTTAAACTTCCCAAAGGAATTAAAAAAGTTATTAGATCAGAAAGTCAACGATTGAGTAATAAATCTATCGAGTGAAATCCGCCCTACATTATTTGGGTTAGTTTATTATTATTAATATTGAAATTAGCAAATAAATGGAGAATAAAGAGAACACTTCAAATGTAGAAAATGTTGTAATTATTGGTTCAGGTCCTGCAGGATATACAGCTGCAATTTATGCCGCAAGAGCAAATCTTCAACCATTGCTCGTTACAGGATTTAATTCTGGTGGAATCCCTGGTGGGCAATTAATGACCACAACATTTGTTGAAAATTATCCAGGTTTTCCAGATGGTGTACTTGGTCCTGAATTAATGGATCTAATGAAAGCTCAAGCAGAAAGATGGGGCACTAATTTATACGAAAGTGATGTTGTCTCAATAAATACTGATTCACATCCCTTTGAATTAAAAACTTTAGAAGGAACTATAAAATCTAACTCAATTATTATTGCAACTGGAGCAAGTGCAAATAGATTAGGCGTGATAAATGAAGATAAATTCTGGAGTAAAGGAATAAGTGCTTGTGCAATATGTGATGGAGCGACCCCACAATTTAGAGGTGAAGAATTAGCTGTTATTGGAGGGGGCGACTCTGCATGTGAAGAAGCAGCATATCTCACAAAGTATGGAAGCAAAGTGCATTTGATTGTTAGATCAGAAAAATTAAGGGCTAGCGCAGCAATGGTAGATAGAGTAAAAGCTAATCCAAAGATAGAAATTCATTGGAACACAAAAGTTAATAAAGCGGATGGCTCTGAATGGCTTGAGAAAATAGAAACTATTCACTCTCTAGAAGGTAAAGAGGAAATCAATATAAAAGGTCTTTTTTACGCGATAGGGCACACACCAAATACGAAGTTCTTAGGCAACAAAATTGATTTAGATAATAAAGGATATATTGCTTGCAAATCAGGAAGGCCAGAAACATCTATTGAAGGAATCTTCGCAGCAGGTGACGTTGTCGATTCTGAGTGGAGACAAGGAGTTACCGCTGCAGGAACTGGGTGCATGGCAGCATTAGCTACCGAAAGGTGGCTAGCCGAGAAAAACTTAGCAAAAACTATAGTCAGAGAAACACCAGAACCAGAAAAAAAACTTAATTCATCAGATTTTAATGAAGAAGAAGTTAATGAAGATACTTTCGATTCAAATTCTGAATGGCAAAAAGGCAGTTATGCATTAAGGAAACTTTATCACGAGAGCAAAAAACCTATCTTAGTAATTTTTAGTTCTCCAAGTTGCGGCCCATGTCATGTTTTAAAACCTCAGTTAAAAAGGGTAATTAAAGAACTTGATGGTGCAGTTCTTGGCGTTGAAATAGATATTGATAAAGATCAAGATATTGCAAAACAAGCTGGTATTAATGGCACACCAACAGTTCAACTTTTTAAAGAAAAATTATTAAAAAAACAATGGCAAGGTGTTAAACAAAGAAGTGAGTTTAAAGAAGCGATAAAAAATATTATCTAAAGTAACTTTTATTTATTATTTCTCTTGGGATTATTTTTATTAGTAGTAGGTTTAGCATTGCCTGCATTCCTCTCTCTATAAGTTATTCTCCCTCTAGAAAGATCATAAGGACTTATCTCAACTAACACTTTGTCTCCAGCTAATAATTTAATTCTAAATTTAGTCAATTTACCTGCAGCTCTACATAAACATTGATGTCCTTCAGGTTGTTCTAAGGTAACCAAATAAAATCCATTCCCCTGCTCTTTTTCTATTACACCTGAAGTTTCAATCATTAATTAATCTTTTACTAAGTACATATTATCAGAAAAAGATTGGCCAAAATTGATTTAAAAAAAATTACATACGTAAAAATATGCAATTCAATTCAAATTGAAAATTTAATTTCATTAATTATTTGAAGTTGTCCATAGTAAAAATTTGCTTTCGCAATTTTTTCAGAATCTTCTAACTGATCAAAAAAAACAAACCCAAGGCTTTCCCATAATGAAGATCCGCAAACATTATTCAATTCATTTTTTGCTTCTGTTGCAAAATTATCTAGTTTTCGTTCAAGGTTTTTAGACTTAGAAACAGACATAGGTCAATAATATTTATATAGTACAAATATACTATCTGATTCTAAAATTGCAATATTAAAAAGGTAATCTCTTTTTTTCTTCAATATTAAGATCTGCTTCCATCTCCCTTAATCTTTTAAGTATTTGTTGATAATACTCCTTTATATAACTCTCTAGTGAGGTCATATCTTCTTTTTTAACTTCCAATATTTCGTAAGTTTTGCTCATGTCAGCATCTAATGATTCACCACTACTAGTTACTTCAGCAAAAGCCAATCGCTCAGCAACATTAAGAGAATCTTGGAAAAAGGAAACTACTTTTTGAGTGACACTAATAAGGAAAGGGGAAACTCTAAAAATTTTTGCCTTTTTTTCACTAAATTTTTCACATAAAGATATAACTTCATTTGAATCCCATGCTTTGGGACCTACTAATGGCAATGATGTTCTGTGAGTTTTTGGATTATTTACTGCTGCTACAACAACTTTCGCCATATCTTGCGTATTCATATAAGCAATTTTAGTTGGAGTTCCACTCATCCACACTGCTTGACTATCCAATATTGGGATTGCGAATTGACCAATAACTCCTTGCATAAAAGCTGCACATTTGAAAATTGTGTAGTCTAAGTCAGATTTTTCAAGAAGTTTTTCAGTGCAAAATTTAATGTCCATTAAAGGAACATTTCTAAACTTTTCTGTTAGGAGGATAGAAAGGAATATTACCCTTTTTACGTTTAAAGATTCGCAAGCATTGAATAAGTTAAGTTTTCCATCCCAATCAATTTCATAAATACTTTTAGGATCATCTGGCCTACTAGTCGCTGCATCAATAACTACTTCAATATCTTGCAATGCATATTCGATATCAGAAGAATTTAATAAATTACCTTTTGTTAGCTCACAACCCCATTCTTGTAGAAAGGAAGCTTTTCTTGGATTTCTTACAAAGCATCTTACTTCATGTCCCTCTTCTATAGCTTGCTTTGCTATTTGTCTACCAAGTGTCCCTGTTGCTCCTACTAAAAGAATCTTCATACTTAAGATTTACTTAACTTTAAGACCATAACTCAAATTGTGATGTATCCGTGAGAATCAGTCTCCCTGAAACTTTAATAACAAAGCACCACCAACTAATCCTATTGGTATCAGTATCCAAAAAACTGCTGCAATACTAAAAATTTCTTTAGCCATAGTAAAATTAAGTGATTACTATAATTTACATTCAAAATACATTTATTTGTTAAAAATGTAGATAATTCAAATATCTTGAAAATTTTTTGAATATATGAATAATAATTTTAAAAAAAATATAAACATTCCTAACTACTGGAATTGGAATGGTTTTAAAATTTGTTGGAGTGTTACAGGCGAAGAAAATGAGGTTCCAATTATCTTTCTCCATGGATTTGGAGCAAGTCGAAAACATTGGAGAAACAATTTAGAGTATTTTGCGAAAAAGAATTTTGCCTCTTATTCTTTGGATTTAATAGGATTTGGGGATTCAGATCAACCCGGGATTAGACAAATTGGAAAATTAAATAATGAGATTTGGTGTGATCAAGTGAAAGACTTTATTGCACAGGTAATAAAACCAAAGAATTCTGAGAAAGTAATTCTTATTGGCAATTCCCTTGGATCACTAGTTGCTTTAACATGTGCTGTTTCATTAGAGGATCAGATTGCAACAGTTATTGCATCGCCTTTGCCAGATCAAATTCAAGAAAATAAAAAGTCCATAACAAAAAAATCATTTTTTAAGAAATTTCAAGATAGATTCATAACAATATTTTTTTTGTTTTTCCCTTTGGAGATTATTTTATTTTTAATAACTAAATTAGGGGTTATTAAACTTGGACTAAATTCTGCCTATTTTAAAAAAGATAATATTGATCGAGAACTAATAGATTTGGTAACAAAACCAGTTTTAAGGAGAAGTTCAGCTAGATCATTAAGAGCAATGTGTATTGGAATGTCTTCTAGAGATGAAAAATTTAAAGCTTCTTACCTTTTGAGAAAACTTAGCGCCTCAAAAAAAGTTCCTTTTTTATTAATTTGGGGCGAAAAAGATAATTTCATACCTTTGTTTGTTGGTAAAAAGATTGCAAATTTCCATAGATGGGTAAAATTAAAAATAGTATCCAATTCAGGGCATTGTATCCATGATGAAGACCCTTCAGTATTCAATAGAATTTCTTATGAATGGATTAGAGATTTAAAAACCTTTTAAAATATGAAACATACATTATCAGTTCTTGTAGAAGATGAATCGGGAGCCTTGAGTAGAATCTCAGGTCTCTTCGCCAGAAGGGGATTCAACATAGATAGCCTTGCAGTAGGACCTGCAGAATCTAAAGGGATTTCAAGGTTAACAATGGTAGTAGAAGGTGATGATGAAACTCTTCAACAAATGACTAAGCAACTTAATAAGTTATTTAATGTTCTGGGAGTCGTAGATTTTACTAATCTCGCAGCTGTTGAAAGGGAATTGATGTTACTAAAAGTTTCATCGAAAGAAGATACTAGGAGTAATATCCTTGATATAGTGCAGATCTTCCGTGCAAAAGTTGTTGACGTATCAGATATGGCCTTAACTCTCGAGGTGGTTGGAGATCCTGGGAAGTTAGTTGCTCTAGAGAAATTACTCGAGCCATACGGCATACTTGAAATAGCGAGGACTGGTAAGGTAGCTCTTAAACGCTCTTCAGGAGTTAATACAGAAATGTTAAAAATAAATAAATATTCTCTAGAAATTTAATTAGAAATCTGGACTTCCTTAATGTAGTCTTCTTTATTGATTTTTTCGAGTACGTCTAACCCTTTAATAATCTTTCCAAAAATCGAATATCTTCCATCAAGTTCTGGGATCTTAGTCGTTACAAAAAAAAATTCAGTAGATGAAGACTTATCCTTACCGCTTTTAACCATAGCGATTGATCCACTCTCAAAAGTATTAACTAAATTTACTGTTTCACTAGGATTTTTTATTTGATAGTTATATCTCGGTTTTACTTCTTCTATGAATTTTATTTCTAAAGGTATTGTTGGACTTGTCTTATTCAGGTTTTGTATTCGTTCTTTATAAGATTTATTTTCTGGATTAACGCCGCCATGTATAAATCTTATTTGGGGATAGTTTATTATTTTATAAAATTTTTGATTTACATAAATATTATTTTCTATGTTTTCCAGAAAATTTGATACTGTTACTGGGTTATCTTTACCAAATAATTTTACCACAAAATCACCTTTTGAAGTTTTAAAATTGACTACTTTATTACTCTTAATACAACTAAATTTAAGTTTTTGGCAGTAATAATTTGGATCAATCTTACTTTTATAACTACAAGCTTGAACCAAAAACAAAACCTGTATAAAAGATAATGTTTTTAAATAATATTTTTTTTTTATTTTAGGCCCTCCAAATTAACGTCTAAAAATTTAGCTAGACGAGCTCCTTCTTCTTCAACTTGAAGCAATGGTTTTAGTTCACCTGCACCGCTTAAAGGGAGAGGTTTTTTTCTACCTTTTAATACTAGAGCAATTCTTCTTCTAGGATTAAATCCCTCACTTATATCCAACTTAACAGATTTAATTTCATCAAAATTTAATTTAACTTCAACATCTTTAAATAATCCCTTTCTTTTTATTTCTACAGATTTTGAGGATTTATCAAAATAATTACTTCCTGAACCAAAGTTTATGTAAACCAAATACCACAAGTAAAAATTTAATAAATTAGCTATTACTCCGTATGCTCCCATTATTATTCCTTGAGGGATAAACAACAAAGTTGAAGGATTTCCTAAAGGTAATAAATCCCTTCCTGTGTAGCTAGATATAGAGGCCAAAAGAAAACCAATACCTCCTATAGTCAACATTCCTCCAATAATATAATTTGAAATTTTTCTTGATCCACCAATTTTTTGTTCGATTTTATCGAATGACGTGAGGTCTGAATTCATTTTTATCTTTTTTTAGAGCCTAATTCAGATAATTTAACAAACTAAGGGAGTATTCTTACCTAATTTTTAATAAAAAAGTCAGGAAAGCTTTACAAGGCATTTCAGATATACAAATATTTCCCCACATTACTCTCAATCTTTGTTACAGTCACTGCGTATCCCGAAGCTAAAAACGATTTCTCATGACGATCGCAGTTGGTAGCGCCCCACAAAGAGGATGGTTTGATGTCCTCGATGATTGGTTGAAGCGCGACCGCTTTGTATTTATTGGTTGGTCCGGACTACTTCTACTTCCTTGTGCATATCTTGCTATAGGTGGTTGGTTCGTCGGAACAACATTTGTTACCTCTTGGTACACACATGGAGTTGCAAGCTCATACCTTGAAGGTTGTAACTTTTTAACAGCAGCTGTAAGTACCCCTGGTGATGCCATGGGACACAGTCTTCTATTTTTATGGGGTCCTGAAGCCCAAGGTAGTTTCGTAAGATGGCTACAGCTTGGTGGTCTTTGGAACTTCGTTGCATTACATGGAGTATTTGGCCTAATTGGTTTTATGCTTCGTCAGTTTGAAATTGCTGGCCTTGTTGGAATTAGACCTTACAATGCTTTAGCATTTTCAGCAGTAATTGCAGTATTTACAAGTATTTTCCTTATTTATCCTTTAGGACAGCATAGTTGGTTCTTCGCACCTTCATTCGGTGTTGCAGCAATCTTCCGTTATATTCTGTTCATTCAAGGTTTTCACAATATTACTTTAAATCCATTCCACATGATGGGTGTTGCTGGAATTCTTGGTGGTGCTCTACTTTGCGCTATTCATGGAGCTACAGTTCAAAACACTTTGTATGAAGATACAAGTATTTACACAGATGGTAAGGTTCAAAGTTCAACATTTAGAGCTTTTGACCCAACTCAAGAAGAAGAAACTTATTCAATGATTACAGCGAATAGATTCTGGAGTCAAATCTTCGGTATTGCTTTCTCAAACAAGCGTTTCTTACATTTCTTGATGCTATTTGTACCTGTTATGGGTATGTGGACATCTTCAATTGGTATTGTAGGCTTAGCACTAAACTTAAGAGCTTATGATTTCGTAAGCCAAGAAATCCGTGCAGCAGAAGATCCAGAATTTGAAACTTTCTATACAAAAAATATACTTTTGAACGAAGGTATGCGAGCATGGATGTCTTCTGTGGATCAACCACACGAAAACTTTGTATTCCCTGAGGAGGTTCTTCCACGTGGAAACGCCCTTTAATAATCTATTAAGAGCTCCAAACCAAAGTATTGAGGAAACTGGTTATGCCTGGTATGTAGGTAATGCTAGATTAATCAATTTATCTGGACGTTTATTAGGAGCTCACATTGCTCACTCTGGACTCATAGTCTTTTGGGCGGGAGCAATGATGCTCTTTGAGGTTAATCATTTCACTTTTGATAAACCAATGTGGGAGCAAGGTTTAATCTGTATGCCACACGTTGCAATGTTTGGCTACGGGATTGGCCCAGGTGGTGAAGTTACTGATATCATGCCTTTCTTCCAAGCAGGCGTGGTTCATTTGATAGCTTCTGCTGTTCTTGGTTTTGGTGGTATTTACCACTCATTAGCAGGCCCAGAAAAACTTGAAGAAGATTTTCCATTTTTCTCTACCGACTGGAGAGATAAAAATCAGATGACAAATATTCTTGGATATCATTTGATTGTATTGGGTGTAGGTGCATTAGCATGGTCTGTTAACTGGTGTTTTATTGGCGGTGCATATGACACATGGGCACCTGGTGGTGGTGAAGTCAGACTTGTTAATCCAACTTTAGATCCGAGAGTTATTCTTGGTTATCTATTTAGATCTCCATGGGGAGGAGCTGGTTCAATAATCGGAGTCAACTCCATTGAAGATATTGTTGGTGGACACGTTTACGTGGGTATTACTGCAATTATTGGAGGAATATTCCATATCTTCACTAAACCCTTTGGATGGGCAAGAAGAGCATTCATCTGGAATGGTGAAGGACTTTTAAGTTATGCTCTTGGTGGAATTTGTGTAGCAAGTTTCATTGCTTCAACATTCATTTGGTTTAACAATACTGCTTACCCTTCAGAATTTTATGGCCCAACAAATGCTGAAGCTTCACAGGCTCAAAGCTTTACTTTCCTTGTGAGAGACCAAAGAATTGGAGCTAACGTAGGTTCAACAATGGGACCAACAGGTCTAGGTAAGTATCTCATGAGATCTCCTACTGGTGAAATTATATTTGGTGGTGAAACAATGAGATTTTGGGATTTCAGAGGTCCATGGTTAGAGCCTTTAAGAGGTCCTAATGGATTGAGCCTTGAGAAAATTCAAAATGATATTCAGCCTTGGCAGGTAAGAAGAGCAGCTGAATATATGACTCATGCTCCTAACGCTTCTATCAACTCTGTTGGTGGAATCATTACAGAGCCAAATGCTGTTAACTTCGTTAACTTAAGACAATGGTTAGCTGCAGCTCAATTCTTCCTAGGATGGTTTACATTTATCGGTCATCTTTGGCATGCTGGACGTGCTAGAGCTGCCGCTGCTGGTTTCGAGAAAGGAATCGACAGAAAGAGTGAACCAGCTCTAGAAATGCCTGATCTAGATTAATTTCTATTTCATCTTTAAAAAAGCCCTATCTTTAGATAGGGTTTTTTTTTGCTCAATTTTATTATCTATATAAATTTTCTCTGAGCCATGGCAAACTTAAACCCATTACATTACTAAAACAACCCTCTATTTTTTTTATATATTTACCACCAATACCTTCCAAGGCAAATCCTCCTGCGCAATATAAAGGTTCATTTGTATCTACATAACTCTTGATTTCCCAATCCTCCAAATTAGAAAAATAAACTCTTGAACTTACTGTTTTTTTTATTATTTCAGTGATTTTAAAAATATTGGAAGTTGAATCAAAATTCCCAATTATTAGAGTATGACCAGTATGTAAAAATCCAAATTCTCCAGACATTTTTTTCCATCTAATAAATGCCTCCTCTTTATTAGATGGTTTTCCATAAGCTTCTCCTTTAAATTCAAAAATTGAATCGCACCCAAGTATTTCCATAGTTCCATAATTAAATTCTTCGGGCAATGATAAGTTTTGGATATTTTCAGATAAACTATTAGCCTTTTGAAAAGATAATTCCAAAGCTAAATTAAATATATTCTTTTCTTGAATAGTAGTTTCATCAAATTTACTTGCTATTTGGATAAATTCGATTTGACAATTTTCTAGTAATTTCTTTCTAGATTGAGAAGCAGAGGCTAGAATTAACACAAATTTTTTACCAAATTATAATTCAATTTAATAATTAATAAATTTTAAAATTAATATAAATTACTAATGGAGTTAGAAGCAAAATTACATGAAATAAGGCAACCAATAATGGTCTTAGGTACTTCCAGTGGAGCAGGGAAATCGTTAACGGTTACTGCTATTTGCAGGATTCTTAAAAATTTAGGAGAAGAACCAATACCTTTTAAAGGACAAAATATGAGTAACAACGCTTGGGTTGATTGGGAAGGTGGAGAGATGGCATATTCACAAGCACTTCAAGCTTTTGCTTGTGGTATTAATCCCTCTGCAGAGATGAATCCCATTTTATTAAAACCACAAGGAAACTCAGTAAGCGAGGTGATTCACCTTGGCAAAAGCATAGGCACCACAACCGCACAAAATTACTATAAAGATTGGTTTATTCCAGGCTGGAAAGTAATTAAAAAAAGTTTAAATTCTATTTACGAAAGGAATCCGAATTGCCGCTTAATTATCGAAGGGGCTGGCAGTCCAGTAGAAATGAATTTAATTCATAGAGACCTTACTAATTTAAGAATTGCAAAATATTTAAATGCAAATTGCATATTAGTTACTGATATTGAAAGGGGAGGTGTATTTGCACAAATAATTGGTACTCTTGAATTAATGAAGCCTGAAGAAAAGAAACTTATTAAGGGAATTATTATAAATAGATTCAGAGGAGACCTTTCATTATTTGAAAATGGAAAAAAATGGATAGAGAATAAAACTCAAATCCCTGTTATTGGAATTATTCCTTGGTTAAATGATTCATTTCCTCCAGAGGATTCTTTAGATTTAATAGAAAAAAAATCACTTTCTAAAAATCCTGAAATCAAAGTTGGAATTATAAAATTACCATCTATTAGTAACTTCTCGGATTTTGATCCCCTAGAAAATGAAGAAACAATTTTAATGGAATGGATTAGAAAATCACAAAACCTAAGTAAGTATGACTTCATTATTCTGCCGGGCAGCAAACAAACGATTAAAGATCAAATATTTCTTGAAAATTCTGGCTTATCTCAAGACATAAGGGACTATTCAAAAAGCGAAGGAAATATTATTGGAATATGTGGAGGTTTACAAATGTTAGGAACTACACTTGAAGATCCGCATTTCAAAGAGGGGTCCAAAAATTATTCTGAACAAAAAATTAAAGGTATTGGATTACTACCATTAAAAACGACTTTCTTTAAAAAAAAATTAACACGTCAAATTAACTCTAAATCTATATGGCCGTGCCAATCAGAAATTAATGGATTTGAAATTCATAATGGTCAAACTGTATTAGATGAAATCCAAAGTTCATTAAAGATTAATCCTATTTTTGAAGATTCAGATCTTGGTTGGTACAAAGAAAATAATAAAGGAGGAACTATTGCAGGAACTTACATTCATGGGATCTTTGAAAATGACAGTTGGAGAGCACAATATATTAATTTAATAAGGAAGAGTAAAAATCTACCAATATTAAATAAAAAGTCAATATCTTATAAAGAGAAGAGACAATCCATTATTGATAATCTTGCGAATGAATTCCACAAACATTTAAATCTCAAATCATTTTTAAGTTGAAAGAGAAAAAAAATATAAAAGTAATATGGCCAAACGATAAAGAAACATTTGTTTCAGATGGTGATGACTGGTTTTCTTCTGCTGAAAAAGCAGGTTTAGATATCCCTACTGGCTGCCTCACAGGAAGTTGTGGAGCCTGTGAAATAGATGTAAATGGTGAAACAGTGAGGGCTTGTATCAGTGAAATTAAAAATTATAAAGAATCTACATTAAGGGTTTCTTTAACTACAGACCCCTTTTGGGAAAAATAATTTCACTAAAGATTACCTAATTATTAGATAAAGGAAAACATAGTAAAAAAATGATCCCAAAAATGTGTTTAATAGAATAACTTTCTTTTTAATTTTTGACGAGGCAATGATATAGCTACCCAAAACATGAGGTAGTATTGGGAAAGATCTTATGATTAAAATATAAAAAGATTTGAAAGTAATATTGTCAAAAAATTTATAAAGATTATTTTTTTCTGGGTTTTTTAAAAATAATATATTTCTAGAAAATTTAAATTTAATTTTCCTCAGAATAAGAACTTGAATTACACTTAAAATGGTTAAAGCAGGAGAAAAGAATAAAACATATTTCAACCCATAAATCTTTATTAAGATAAAATCAAAAATAATTGATAAAGGAAGGCCTAAAAATATAGAAACTATATTTAAAGCAATCAAATATTTGTATTGAATATTATTAAATAGGGACTCAAGATCATAGGCATACTTGAATATTAGAGCAAGAAAATAAACCCCTAAATAGGTAAAAAATATTTTAAAAATTACTGATTTAAAATTTAGATCTTTTTTATTCATATTAGATGAACATTAATGATGATTATCAAAAACGTAGAGGGCAAATAACATCTTTTCCTACAGGGGAAATTATAGAAACAAACAGGGAATATTTAGAAAGTAACTCATTTTATCAAATATCAAATTTTTTATAAGAAATCCTTGGAACGACATGAAAGTAATTAGAAGCAAAGAATTTGCAAAAAAAAAAGACCCCTGATAATTGGGTCTTTTATGGTTCTACCAAAACAAGTGTTTCCTTGTTTCCACTGCTTCAGTAAATCCACTCCTTCACACATATATAAACTATGCCATTAAATTCTATTTTGTGGAAGCGCTGAATGTAATGTTACTTAACTGTCACATGTGACAGTTTCCCATTTGTGGACATAAAGAAAAATCACTCTAATTCAGAGAGAAGGGGATTTACTTATAAGAGATTAACGTGCGAAGAGTTTCTAATTTGTAAAACTTACTGGGGAAACACATAAAGTATCTACAATATTAATTACTAATTTTTTTCCCAAAATAGATAAAGATTTGAAAACTGGTTTTTAGTATCTACTATTGCGCTACTTGTTGAGATCAACTTCCATCCTGCAGAATTACGTTTTTTCATAATTGCTGCAAGTTCGTTTTCTTGTCTTTGAGTATTTGCATTTCCAACTGCATAATATATATCAAGATCATTTTCTACTTTTGCCATTTTTTAAGGTGATACTTTATTCAAAGTTAATATTACTCAATCTTTCTTAGTAACTGGTAAAGATTCGATAGAGTTGCTGTAAATAATTCTAATATGGTATTACCTTCACCCCAAATTGCGATTGGACTACTCCTTATAAGTATTGGAATAGTAGTTACTTTCGATATCAAAATTGATCAGTTTAAAAGTAAATAATTTTAAAAAAAGTTGAATATCTGGGTGAATATCTATATTAATTTGATCAATAAAGAATTATCTTATTTAGATCAAGAATAAAAAACACCCTGCAATAAAACCACTTAAATGACCTAATAAACTTACCCCTGGCAAAAAGGAGAAAATCAAACCTATAAAGCATATTGTTTTTGACATTTTCTGAACTTCATAATTGGACTTAAAACCGATTTTTTTACCTAAAAAATATTTCTTTCCATAAAAAGAGCTTAATAGTATGAATCCAAATAAAGCATAAATTATTCCACTAAATCCTAAAGCAGCATATTTGGGATAGAAATTAAGAAAGTACGATAAAATCTTTTCGTAAACCCAAATAATAAAGAAATTAATAAAAGAACAAATAAAAATAAATTTCAGATAAAAAAATCTGCTTTCGATTCCAAGTTTCATCAAAAAATATCTAGTAATGATTATTCCTCCAAGATTACTTAATAAATGATTTAGATCTGCATGGATTAAAATTGATGTGAAAATCCTATGGGGTTGATCACTAATTAATCTAGGTACAAAGTAAAAATATTCTTTATCAATGACGCCAATTAAATCTGTAAAAATATAAACTGAAATTAAAAAAAATCCTGTTGCAAGAAACTGCCAGTCATATTTAGATATTGAATTATTAATAGCCATACTTTCTTTAGTTTTATACTAAAAGAATATCTGCTTACTTAGAAGAAAATAACCTCAAAAGTTTTTTAATGTCTTGAATTTATATTACCTTTAGTAAACTTTGCAATGAGAACTTGTTGGGTGATCTATACACTCTTTCTCCCAATAATCTTGTCTTGGATCTTTTGGCATTTGATAATTAAAATCATGCATTCTCCAAATATCTGAAGTTGCATTTTTTAGGGCAGTGAATGGAGTGGTGAGTCTCATAAACATAAAACCTCCTATATCTCTACCCCTTAATTATCCTCCTATTCAATTGAAATTAATAGAGTATTAATACCCGAGTATTAGTGCTTTGTGGTTGTCGCGACTATCTTTTCTCATTCAGTAGGAGTAGAAATAATTCAGGAGTCAAAAGCACTTCATCGACTTTGTGGACAACGAGGTGCAGAAGACTCGAAGAGGGCAAATAAATGCCCTCTTATTTTATTTTTGGGATTTCTAGAAACTATTTTTAACGGAGAGGGTGGGATTCGAACCCACGAATAGTTACCTATTAAACGATTTCGAGTCGTTCGCTTTCGACCACTCAGCCACCTCTCCCATATTTAAAATATAAATTAAAAAATTTATACTAAAAATATATTTAGATTTTTGTTAATTCCAACCAGTTTCTTTCATTATTTCTATTGCCTTACTATTGAATTTGCCAATTTCTTTTATAGTCACATTATCTGGAGTGAAATCTCCAAATTTACTAACAATTCTATTTTGACTTGATTCCTTTAAAGGGTGCTCATAAGTTTTATTAGCTAAACCTTGACTACCTTCACTAGAAGCTAAATATTCAAGAAGTTTAATAGCCTCAGTCTTGTTTTCTGCATATTTATATACGCCCCCAGCAGTTATATTTACATGCGCAGGATTGGGTATTATTAATTTTATTTTTTCTGCTAAAGAAGCATCTCTTGGGCCTTTAACTCCATCAAGCATCCTTGCGACATAATAATGATTAACGATTCCAATACCGCACGTTCCCTGCCCTACAGCTCTTATTAATGAAGAATCTCCAGAAAAATAGGTAGTGGAGACATTTGATATCAAACCCTTAAGCCAAATTTTTGTTTGGCCAACGCCTTTCTTTGCTATTTGATTAGAAACCAAAGATTGATTATAAGGACTTTTTCTATTTCTTAGACATACTTTTCCTTTAAAAGAAGGATTGGTTAGATCCTCAAAATTTTTGATTTTTGTAATATCCACAATATCCGGATTTGTGATGATTACCCTTAATCGCCTAGTAAGGCCAAACCATTTATTTCTAGGATCTCTTAAATTATTTGGAACACTATTTTCTAGAATATTTGAATTAATTTTTTGAAATAAATTTGCCTTTGATGCATTTTCAATTCTTGCTGCATCAACAAGAATTACTAAATCAGCCTGAGAATTTTTACCCTCTCTTTTTAAGCGCTCAATTATAGCTTTTCCATCTGTTTCTATATATCTAACTTTGATGCCAGTTTGTTCTTGAAATTTTTGATAAACCTCTTTATCTGTATTGTAATGTCTACCAGAAAATAACCTAACCTCTTTCTCTGCAGAATTTACATGTTGATTATTTAGAAGTAGCGATAATGTCACTGAAGTAAAAAATAGCTTTTTTAAATAATTCTTTAATTTCATTTATTAAAATTGTTATTTTTGTTACCTTACAACAAAAATTTGGTAGAAATAATCCAAAAATAAAAAATCACTTTGTCATGTATATTTCTTTACCTTAGGAAATAACATTCTGATACTTTCGAGATATAAATCTTACTTTACTAAGGGAAAGCCCATGCGTTCCCTCTCTAGTATCCATGAAGACGCGACTTCTCTAGCTAACTTTCTGATTTTTTCTATATAATGGGCACGATCAGTTACTGATATTACGCCTCTAGCATCAAGCAAATTAAAGCTATGACTACACTTTAAAACATAATCAAGCGCGGGGTAAGTTAGCTTCTTTTCAATTAATGAATTTGCTTCATCTTGATATATCTCAAATAATTTTCTGAGATTTTCAGGATTTGATTCAGAGAAATTATATGAACATTGATCTTTTTCAAATTCAAGCCAAATATCGCTGTATTTCAGATCTTTATTCCAATTTAAGTCCCAGATACTTTCTTTATCCTGCAAAAACATTGCAATTCTCTCTAAACCGTATGTAATTTCAATTGGTATTGGTTGACAATCAACTCCCCCGCATTGTTGAAAATAAGTGAATTGAGTAACTTCCATTCCGTCTAGCCATACTTCCCAACCTACGCCCCAAGCTCCAAGAGTTGGCGACTCCCAATTATCTTCAACAAATCTTATGTCATGATTTTTAGCCTCTATTCCAAGAGATTCCAGAGATTTCAAATATTTTTCTTGGATCCCATCTGGGGAAGGCTTAATTATTACTTGATATTGAAAATAATGTTGTGCACGATTAGGGTTATCACCAAATCTTCCGTCTGTGGGTCTTCTACATGGCTCAGCATATGCAACAGACCAAGGTTCGGGTCCAATTGCCCTCAAAAAAGTATGAGGACTCATTGTACCAGCACCCTTTTCAGAATCATATGGCTGCATAATTAAACAACCCTCTTTGGACCAAAAATTATTTAAATTTTGAATTATATCCTGAAAAAACATCAAATTTTAAGAAGTTTAGAATTTAGATCAATGCCATTAAACATAATAACAAAACTTAAAACAAAAAATATTTTTAACTCTAATTTCTGAGAAGCATTATCTGGTATTTGGATAGCATAAAACTTAATCCAATATAAACATAAATTAGAAATTAATCATGAAAAAAAATCTAATGGCAAAGGTCCAAAAGTATTAGATTCTTCTGCATCTTCATCATATTGGCAAGTTATTAAAATTCCTTCTCCCAGACCATTCTCAGATCTAACAAAAACATTACCAGTTTTTTGGTTGCCTTTTAAAAAAACATATCCATCAGCATGAAGCGAATCTAAATTACCAAATTTTATTGAGGAATATTTATTAGAAATTGATTTCAGTGCTTCAATAGCTTTGGTATCAGAAGCTGCCATTATTCCTATTGTTATCCAATCGGCATTATAAATATTAGTTTCTAATTCTATTAATAGTTTTTTTTCTTGACTACTGCTTAAATGAGGAGCAGTTCTAAGACTGTTTAAATCAGCTAATTTATTTATTTCCATTAAATTAGTACCTAAAATAATAAATTATTAACCAAAGGTTCTTCCATTCCAAGCCCATAATGAAGCGGGCACATCCTCGAAAGAAATATAAATTTTATCTATTGGAATTCCAATTTTTTCATAAACAAAATTAGATATTTGCTTTGCCATCTCTGAAGGATTTAAAGAGCCTATCGACTTAATTTCTAAAAAACAACAAGGTCTTTCATCATCAAAATACATTTCTAAATTATCATCTAACTTAGCCATAACAAATCTTTTTGATTTATTTGTTAAAGACGCGACTAATATTGAAATTTCTTCAAGTAATTTCTTCTTATCCTCTATTTTTGCTGAAGTAGAAACATTAATATAAGGCATATTTATGCAGCTAAATTATCTTTTTGAAAATCATTTTGTAGATTAAAAGTTTTATTTTTTAAAACTTTTTTTGATGAAAGATATGCCATATCGTATTGACTTATTCCGTTTTTATAGGGATTGAAAAGGGCATTTTTAGATCTACTTTTTTTGCTCCTTTTGAATTCAATCATTTTTACAAAATTATTAATTATTAATTTAACTTTTTTTTAATAGATGTCTAGCTTTTTTAAAAATCTTTAATTAATTAAATGCAAAATATATTTCTGAATCACAATATGAATAACTATTTATTAAATTTGAATTAGATCACTTAATAATCGTTTTGGAAGTTCTAAATAATTATCAAAGAAAAAAACTTGATGAGAGCAATGATGAAGAATTTTATTCTGACCCAAAATTTGTTTATCATTTAGATGCGAACTTCAGGCAATATCTATCAAATGTTTATAAAAAAGAAATTTCAGACAATTCAACTGTCCTAGATTTAATGTCCAGCTGGGATAGTTACTTACCTCAAGAGAAAAAATATAAAAAAGTTATTGGGCATGGATTAAACAAACAAGAACTTGAGAAAAATAAAATTTTTGATACTTATTGGATACAAAATTTCAATTTAAATCAAGAAATTCCTTTAGGTAATGAAAGTGTTGATTTCTGTTTAATGGTCGCAGCTTGGCAATATTTACAATACCCAGAAAATTTATCTAGAGAAATCGTAAGAATTTTGAGTAATGATGGCAAGTTTATAATATCTTTTTCAAATAGAGCATTTTGGCATAAGGCTCCCAACATTTGGACTTCATCCACTGAAGAAGAGAGAATTAAATATGTAAGAAAAGTCTTAATATCAAACGGATTTAATGAGCCAAGAATAATTAAAAAGTTTAATGAACCAGTCCAAAATATCTTCAATTTTTTTAGTAAAGACCCATTTTATTGCTTGATTGCAAGTAAAAAGTAAATAATACCTTTACTGCATTTCAGATAAAGCTTTGAACAAAGATCTATAGCCATACTTTTAAATTTTTACTAATATTGGATAGATAATATTAAAAATATGGGCTCTAAAAGAGAAAAATATCCTGAAAAATGCCCTTGGGATCTAGGACCTAATCAACAATTAGCTAAAGAAGAAAACTGGACTTTAAGATTAGGTGAAGCAAACGTGTGTTTTAGCAAAAACAAATTAGACAATAATTATTTTCATGTAATTAGTAATGAAAATGAAGAACAAATTTTAGCCTTCAGAGCAAGACTTCTTTATCAAAAACTACTTGATAAAGGATTTAGATTGGTTGAATAAAAAACTTATTTCAATAAACTTAAATCCTCGAAAACAAACTTTTGTATTTCTTCTTCTTGATTTTGGTTTAAATATTTTATTGATCTCGAATTTAAAATCCAATAATCTTTTTTACCTATATTTATAAATTCATCTTTGTATTCAATTTTTTGAGAATTTGATTCTAGGGTTTTTGGATTAATTTGTTGACTAGTATATTTCTTACTAAGAAAACCAACTCCAGTATCAAAAAATTCCTCAACAAAAATCTCAATAATTGTTCCATGAATTTTTCTATAAACCATATTAATACAATCATCTTTAACCCTATACTTATCTCCTTCATTTCTCCCAGAAACATTCATTTCAATCCCATTTTCAGAACTTTTAAGTAAATTAAAATTATTTTCTGAATGAACTGAATTAAATTCTCTTTTTACCCTGTGAATACACACTTCAAACAATTGAGAAGCAATACTTTTCTTTATGTTTTCTTCATCTATATTTTTAATCTCAGGTTTAAAGTCTTCACCTAATAAGAACTCACCCTCATAAGAATTATCTTCAAATAAATAAGTACACTTGCCTTTATAGCCTTTGAAATCAGTATTCCATGTATATCTTTTTTCATAAGCATTTTTAAAAATATCTTTGCAACTCTGTTCTTTTAAATTTTTCATTATTTTTAAGATTTACAAGCAATCATACAAAAAGGCATCTCTAATTGGGATAGAAAGTTTTAATTTATTAAATTGACTATTTTTTTAGGTTTTTTGTCAAAAATTTAAGCCAAAGAGGGGATTTCACCTTTAAGCTGAGAAGCCCATGCCTCAAGACGCGAATCGGTCAAATCAGATTCACTATCCTCATCAAGAGGTAATCCACAAAAGCTTTCCCCTATAACACTTTTAGATTCATCAAATGTATAAGAAGATTTATCTACGTAACCGACCATTTCAGCGCCTGCTTTTGTGAAGTAGCTATGAAGTTCTTCCATTGCATCACAATAATTTTCAGTATAGGTAGAAGAATCTCCTAAACCAAAAATTGCTACTTTTTTTCCTGATAAATTTAGTTTGCCTATATCTTCTAATATTGAATCCCACGAAGTTCCAGATCTCTCCTCGTCCGCTCCAGTATTCCAAGTTGGCAGGCCACAAATAATACCTTCAAGATTTTCAAATTCTGAAAGATCATCAACATCTGATACATCTTTTGGTGATTCTGCTGAAGGAATAAAGTTGTGAAGACGATCTGCGACATCTTCAGTTTTTCCAGTTGTAGTTGCGTAATAAATTCCTACTGTCATAAATTTAAATTGTTTTCTTTAAAATAATAGAAACAAACAAACGAAAAATTTCTCCAAAAAAGACTTTTTCATGTAAAATTTTATACTAATCAAGGTATGAAAAATTTTTTTGAGAATAATTTATAAAACATTTAAATCATCGTGATTGACAAATTTCAAAATGGTATTAAAAATCTTGTTGAAGAATTCAACTTTAATGGGCAGAAAAAATTCAAATTAATTGTTTTATTTGGTTTATTGGGAGATTTTGATAGCTTTGAATATGCAATAAATTTGAGAAATTTTATCGATAATAATCAAGATGAAAATTTAGATATTTTTGCAATTGCTATTGGGAACCAAAATGGAAAAGAAAAATTTTGCAAATTTACTGGCTTTCGTAAAGAAAATTTAATAGTTGTTTCTAATAACCATATTCATAACAATCTTAAAATTTCAAGAGGATTAAATATAGGTTTAGGAGGTTGGGTCAATATGCTTTTGATGCTATCTGGAATAAATTCTTTTAAAACAATTAAAGAAGTTATTAGAGGTTACACCGGCGATCAAAAAGCAAAGCAAATCTATTCAGAATTTGACAAAATTGATGTTTTAAAATTTCTAAAATTTTCAGGTAATTCATTTAAACAGGTTTTCGGAGATGGTTATTTAAGACCATTTGAATTAGCAACATTTAGATTAAACAATATGAATGAAATAATCCAAAATTGGAGTGATTATATTCTTAATGAAAAATACCTTCCTCAAAGAGGAGCTTCCTTCTTATTAAATAATCAAAATCAAGTTATTTATAAATTTTTTTCAAGTGATGTTCTTGGATATTCATCAAACATGAGAAATCCTTTAGGATTTTTATCTGATTTAATTAAAGAATAGTTCTTAAAAAATATTTTTATGAATGTAGATATATTTGGTTATTTTGCAGCAATTTTAACAACAACGGCATTTCTACCTCAATTGATAAAAACTTTAAAAACAAAAAAAGCAGATGATGTTTCTTTGACAACATTAATAATGTTTATTATTGGAGTTTTGTCTTGGATTATTTATGGTTATAAGATTTCTTCTAAACCTATATTAATTGCAAATTTAATTACCCTGATCTTAAATCTATTAATATTAATTTCTAAAATATATTTTTCAAAAAAATTAAAATAAGAAAAAAATTTTTTAATTAATAAATTTTAGATTTATTTAAATCTTTATTAAAATAGAAAAAAATAATTAGTTGATATTGAAAACTTCAAAATGCTGGGTTTGGTTTAAAGGTAGCCTTAATAATGGTGGATATTGGAAAGAAGGATTTTCTTGTACTTTTGATGAGAAACCGGGAGTTTTAATAGAAAGTCCTGCTTATGTAACTTGTCGGGTTCCTTCTTGGAGAGTTTTAACTAAAGAACCAGAAAATTTATATAAATCTCCTTTAATTCCTGACAAAGCAATCTGGAAAATAATTTAAATCCTAAATGAATTAAAAAAACTTTTTGACTGCACTATGGCAAGTTAATATTGCTTTAATGAATATTTAAATAATACTATCTACTCACTTTTCATAAATATTATCCCTTTCTTAATCCTTGGTTTTCTTATCGGAAAAAAAAATCCAAGGATTTCAAAATATATTGCAAGACCTCTAATAAGATTTGGCATTCCACTAAGTGTGATGGGTCTCTTATTAAAGGAAGGCATTGATATAAACCTAATTAAAAGTGCATTTTTAGCATTCTCGGTAATTGGATTTTTAATAACTTTAATAAATATAATCCCAATATTTAATAAGAGACTTCCAAATTACACATTGCAGCTAGCGGGCCTAATAGGTAATACATCATTTCTTGGAATACCAATTGCGCTAGCTCTTTTACCTTCAACTACTATAAATTTCACTATTGGATTTGACTTAGGAACAACACTTTTCGCATGGATATTTGGACCTTTTTTTCTTCAAAAAAAATTCAGCAGTGATAAAATCCCAAACATCAAAGGACTTTTAGATGCATTGATAAATAGTCCTGCATCGCGAGGGATTATTGGTGTACTTCTTGCATATCTTTTCCAAATAGATGAAATCTTAGGAAATTATCTTTGGATTCCTTCAAGAATAGTTATTGCTTTGGCAATAGTAATTGTGGGAACAAGACTTGGAATAATCACAAATCAAAAGGAAAGGATTTTGGATCTAAATGCAGAAATTAAATTTTCAATTTTATTAAAGTTATTTATTCTTCCTTTTATCATTTTTTTAGTATGCAAATCTTTAAATTTTAATTTCTATCAATCATCAGCAGTAATTCTTCAGGCAGGAACCCCAACAGCAATCTCAACGATATTAATGGCAGAGGCTTATGGTGTAAAACAACAAATCGCTTCAAAAATTCTTTTTACTACAACTTTAATTTCAATAATTACAATTCCCCTATTAAAAATATTTATGAGTTTATTTATTTAAAAGCTGAAAAAAGCATAAAATTTTAAGCATGATTAATGAATATTGTAAAGATTATATCCTGATAAATAAATAATGTCTTAAGATTTAGGTTATGAAGTCAGCAAACCCTGAAAATGAATATATCCCTTTAGATCTCAGGATTTCTGTGAGAAGGGATACTCTACGGCTTATCTCGGAAATGGCTCAAGATATGGGAGTAAGTATTAATGAAGTTTTTAGTTTTTTAGCCGAAGATTCTGTAATCGATCTTGAATTAATGGAAGATTTGAATAATATCGACATTCCCAGCAAGTGCAGCCTTGATGATCTAAAAAACGCTCTGCTAAAAAAAAGACTTTGTTAGAATTTTTCAACTTTTCTATTTTTCCAGTCAGATTTATAACCACTATTTACTAGAAATTTCGAATACTTATTTAGATCACTTTTTTGAATTCGCCATAAATTATAAATCCCAAATTTGCCTAATTTTTGATGATTAATTTTTAACCATTGTTTTCGACGAGAAGAGACTTCATCTATCACAACCAAAAGAGATTTGTATTCATAATCGGGTTGATCCTCATAATTTTCTCTTCTATCATTATTTAGCCTTTCTGAAAGATTTATTAATCCCTCCTCAGTGTTCGGTTCATAAAAAACTATTTGCCTCGAATAATAGTGTAATGACGGTTTTCTTATCCCGATCATTGCTAAAGTTTCCCTCCCCTCCCGAATATCTAAAATTAATTTTGAGATATTCCTTAAAGGTAATTGTCTAGATGTATCTGCTAATTTCCTTATTGGGGACATCAAAAAAGATTGTCCAATTAAAAGTAAAATTTGAAGATAAAGAAGGATATTTTTTAATTTTAAAGAAAATAAAGTTATTGCAAGAAGTGTAAATGAAGAGAAAAATAATTTGGCTTTAAAAATTATCCCAGTGCTTATTAGTTCAGATGCAAGATTAGGCATTTCAGGATCATTTATTGAACTTAACCAATTATTTGAGAAAAAGAATGCCATTGAAACACCAAACAAAATTAAAATATTGAAAATCCATAAATATAGATAACTTTTACTTGAATTTTTTAAGTTTATAAAGCTATTACTAATTAAAATTGCCGCTGCTGGAATTGCTGGCAACCAATAGCTTGGTAGTTTTGTAGCAGAAAGGCTAAAAAAAACTAAAACTGATGTTAACCAACATAGAGAATAGGTATAGAGGGTCTCAGTGAAATTGCAAATTTGTTTTGAACTTTTAAATAAATCCTTAAAGGCTTTGAATATCCCGTGATACAAAAAAGGCGTGAATGGTAAAGAAGCCAATATCATTATGTAAAGAAAAAACCAGAATGGTTCGGCATGATTATTTACAACTGAGGTGTATCTTTGAAAATTATGGTAACCAAAAAAATTGTCCCAAAAAGGCTTTCCCTCTTTTAAGAGTTCCAATATGTACCATGGAACACTGATAAGAATTGTTATTAAAAACCCTTTCTTAGGCCTTATTTTACAGAGCAAAGTTTTCCAATTTTTCTGACTAAATAAGAAAGATGTAATAGTCAATAATGCCAGAACAAATGCGACAGGTCCTTTAGTTAAAATTGCAAAACCTAAAAATACCCACGCTGAAATACATTGGTCATTTTTTTCACTTGCCATTCTTCTCCAAAACAAAAGAAGGCTAATGCCCAAAGTTCCAGTTAAGAGGGCATCACTAACGGCAGTTCTACTCCAGATAATTATTAGTGGAGATAACGCAAAGCCTAATGATGCAACTATTGGAGTGAGGAATTGCCTATCACTATTCTGTGGCCAACAAAATAAAGTATCTCCAATCATCATCATTAAAAATAATGATCCTAAAGCTGAAGGGAGTCTTGCTGAGAGTGTCCCGAAGCTATCCCAAATCTCATTTTTCGGTAATGAGTAAAAAAATCCCATTAGCCAATATATCAATGGAGGCTTATCAAAGCGGAACATTCCATTCACCTTTGGAGTTATCCAGTCACCAGATTCACTCATCGCCCTTGCCGCAGCTGCGAATAAGGGGGGGGTTTCATCTACCAGTCCTGTAGTACCTAAACCCAAAATAAATATAATGATCCCAGAAATTAAAACTATTGTTGAGTTTAAAAGTCTTTTGTTTGTGTTCAGAAGAATCATTTAATATATTAATTTTATTTATATTCGATGATTACCTCATTAAGCCAGTTCACAACCTTGTTTGCAAATATATCTGAGGAGGCATTTTTTTCTACCCATTCTCTACATTTCTGACGCTTTATTTTTTCAATAATCTCAACACAGGAAAGCATATTTTTTTTATCATCAGGATCGACAAGATAACCTGTTTGCCCATGCTGAATAATTTCACTGGGCCCTCCCCTTTTATAAGCTATAACAGGCACCCCGCAGGCTAAAGCTTCAACAACTACGTTCCCATATGCCTCATTCCATTTAGGAGTATTTAGCAACCCTCTGCACTTACCAAGTTCTTTTTGTAATTGATCGGTAGATAAAAAACCCATCCAATCTATAGTGCCTTGAGGGAATGATTTTTCTATCTTTGACGCATACATCTCATCTTCAATAAGTCCCCAAACTTTTAATTTTTCGCCAAGTTCATTTGCCACATAAACTGCATCCTCCAAACCTTTTTCCGGCGCCACTCTACCAACCCAACCCAAGGGGCCCTTCACTGAATCTTGAAAAATATAATTATCTAAATTAAAACCATTCCCAATAATTGTTGGTTTTTTTATGAATGGATAATCATTAGCTTGCATTTTCGAATGAAAAGCAAAATTATTTGGATATCTAGCATATACCTTAGATATTAAATTACTAATTACTAAACTTTCAGAACCCATACTAATAATATGTGCAATGGGTATCTCTAAATTTAGAGTCATCCAAATAGGCAACCAATCATAAGACATGTTCAACAATACATCTGCATTTTTGGCGACATCTAATCCCTTTTCAAGCATTCCTACTAAAAGAGAATTATCTGGGATTCCCACAGGAGAATTGTAATTTTGATGCTGCCAACTAATTTGATCTTCACCTTCCACAAAATGTAATTTTGCTTTTACATTACTTTCATGTAACTTAGAATTTTTTGGAGCTACAACCTCAACAGAATGACCTAAAGAAATTAAACCTGAAACTAAAGAATTTAAAGTTAATTCAACCCCACCTCCTTTGCCACTCCCCAAGAATCCTATTGGAGTACTAATCAAAACTATTCGCATTATTAGACTTTTTACAAAAAGACACTAATTAAATAGTAGTATCAGAAATTTTATTTTCCCATAAACTCTTTCTCTGGCTAACAAAAAATACCGAGATAAGAATAAACACCACTCCTATCCACTGCACAATCGTGAGTCTTTCATCTAACCAAACACCTCCACTAAGAAGAGCAAATACAGGTGTTAAAAATGCAAGAGTACTAAATCCAGTTATTTCTTTATTATTGGCAAAGTAAAAAAATAAACCATACGCTATTGCTCCTCCAAAAATACTTGCAAATGACATAAGTCCCCAATCAATTATTGACCAGTCTGGGATTATTTTGAAATTTGATTGTAAACAGTGCCTTATAATTAAGGGCAAACTCCCTAAAACCATATGCCAACCTGTAACGGCAACTGGATCACTTTTAGTACAAGTGAATCTTATTAAAATTGTTCCTAAAGCCATGGCTAGAGAAGCCGCAAGCATCCAAAGTTCTCCAAAGTTAAAAACAACATCATTTATAGACTTATCAGACATCAACCACCAATTTCCTAAAAGTTCTTGTGGCACTCCTAAAAATATAATTCCACCCAAGCCAAAAAGTAGTCCTAACCAGCCTATTGGATTAATTAAATTTCCAAAAATTGCTCTCGCTAAGATGGCCACCAAAAGTGGTTGAGAATCAATTAAGACAGAACCTAAGCCTGCTCCAGTTTTTTCAATACCATAAGTTAAAAACAACTGAAAAAAAGAGGCATCGACAATCGTAAAAACAAAAAACCACTTCATATCGCATTTGTAAATTTTTAAATCTCTTTTAAACAAATATGTTGTTATTAGAACAAGAATCCCTGCAGGAAGTAATCTTAAAGAAGCCACAAACTCAGGCCCAGCACTAGATACTAAAGGAGTCATGGCCGCCATTGAAGTACCCCAAAGTGCAAAAGGGAGTATCATTAAAAACCAATTTAGGATTGAATTCATTAGGTCTGCTGATAGTCTTTTTAAAGTAGTTTTTTAATTTACCTTAAAAGAATGATTTGGCCTTTTAGACGAAAGTCAAAAAAAAGAATGGCTCGTATAGTAATAGATGAGCCTATTACAAGTTCTACAAGAATTTCTGTCCTTAAAGCTCTTAAACAAATTGAGGATAGAGAATTTCCTACTTTAATCGTGAGAATTGATTCTCCAGGTGGCACTGTTGGGGATAGCCAAGAAATATATTCAGCTATTAAAAGACTAAAAGATAAAGGATGTAAAGTCATTGCTAGTTTTGGGAACATCTCAGCGTCAGGAGGTGTTTACATTGGTGTTGCATCTGACAAAATTGTTGCAAATCCAGGCACAATTACAGGATCTATTGGTGTGATTATAAGAGGAAATAATTTATCTGAATTATTAGATAAAATCGGCATTAAATTTGAAACTGTCAAAAGCGGTGTATTTAAGGATATACTTTCTCCAGATAAACCTCTGAGTGAGGAAGGTAGAGGTCTGCTACAAGGGCTTATAGATGAAAGTTACAAACAATTTACTGAAGCTGTTGCTGAAGGGAGAAATTTACCTGTTGAAGAAGTAAGAAAATTTGCTGATGGAAGAATTTTCACTGGAACACAAGCAAAAGAACTTGGCCTTGTTGATGAAGTTGGAGATGAAATTGTTGCTAGAGAACTTGCAGCAAAAATGGTTAATATTGATCCTAAAATTCAACCCTTAACATTTGGGAAGAAAAAGAAGAAAATACTTGGATTAATCCCTGGAAGTAGAATGATTGAAAAAGTTATCAACAACATATTTTTTGAGTTTGACTCAACTAATAAAGTACTTTGGCTATATAGGCCTTAAATCAATATGTATGAAAAAATGAATGATAATTATAAAATTACATTTATTCGTGGTGCGACAACAGCATCTGGGAATTCTATTGGGGAAATAAAAGTTGCGGTAGTGGAATTGATTGATGAACTAATTTCACGCAACAAATTGATTAAAACGAACATATTATCCATTACATTTACCGCAACAAAAGATTTAGATGCATGTTTCCCAGCTTCAATTGCAAGGAAATTTAATGGACTTGATTCAGTAGCATTTATAGACTGTCAACAAATGTACGTACCTAATGATATTGATTTTTGTATAAGAATAATGGCTCAAGTTTTATTGCCATTCAATAATCCAATAAAACATCCCTATTTAAGAGGCGCTGCAAAATTAAGGACAGATAGGTGTTAATCTTAATAAAACCATCTTTCCTCTTTAAATTTGAATTCCACGAATTCAACCTTTAAAATTTTATTTACTCAATGTTAAAAAAAACAAAGAAACTTATTTTTAATCTTAAAATTTTAAGATTTTTTATTATTCCCACAATTTTAGTTTCAACTCCTTTTTTTGATAACACCCAAGATGTTAAAGCAGGGTTAGAATTTCAATGGGATCAAGACTCTAATTTCAGACAATTAAAGTGGTTTCAAAAAGAAGATAAAAGGAAATTAAGAAATACACTCTATTTTTTCTTAAGGCCATCTGATAGAAAAACCGATCTCTTAAAAATTAATCTAGCAATTCCTAAAACCTTTAAATCCACTTTAAAAAGTGAAAAAATTAGTTTTTGTAAAGTAAGAATTGGCGGTTTTGATACTAGAACAAAATGTTTAGAAGATATTCCAGCTGATTTAGAAATTACTACTGAGGAATCAGGCTTACGTTCACTAGATATTTACCCCTACAGCCCAATTCCATCTAATAAAGACAATTATGCAGTTGTCTTTAAAATCTTTAATCCAAAAAAATCAGGTTTATATCAATTTCATTCATATGGGCAACCTAAAGGAAAATCATTTTCAAGTTATTTAGGAAGCTGGACTATAGTGATCGATTAAATGATAAATTAAATAAGGATAATTAAACAAATGACAAAAAGAACTTTTGGCGGTACTTCAAGAAAGAGAAAACGTGTATCTGGTTTTAGAGTAAGAATGCGTTCTCATACAGGCAGAAGAGTTATTAAAACGAGAAGACAAAAAGGTAGAGAAAGAATAGCTGTATAACTTCTATTTTAAATGGCCTTACCTAAGGAAATGCGTTTAAAAGGTCATAGGACTTTTAATTACATTCATAAAAATTCCACAACATATTATGGAAAATTAATGACATTTAAAGTTGCAAGATCAAATCCAGAAATTCTCTTAACCCATAAACTAACAAATACCTCAAACAAATTTAGGATTGCTATTGCTATTAGTAAAAAAGTTTCAAAAAAAGCTGTAGAAAGAAATAAATTAAGGCGAATCCTTCAAGAGTGGTTATTAACAAACATTCAAAAAATTAATAACCACAAACCATATTGGTTACTTGTTAACCTTAAAATTGGAGATTTCTGCAATGATAAAAGTAGACTTTTGGAGGAATTTCAAAACTTAATGTTCAAATCTCGTCTAATCAAATGATTAACATGAATGAAGAAATCTTTTATGAAGGTGGGCCTGCAAAAAGTGATTTAATAATAAATCTACTTGCAGCTATAACTCTTCTGGGTTTACCCTTTACCTTTGCCGCAATTGTTAGAGCATTGTGGTTGAGATATAAAATTACAAACAAAAGAATTACAATTGATGGCGGATGGTTTGGTAAAAACAAAACACAAGTTTCATTAAGTAACATCGACGAAATCAGATCAATTCCAAGAGGATTCGGTTCATATGGCGATATGGTTCTTATTCTTAATGACGGATCAAAGGTTGAAATGAAATCATTACCTATATTCAGAGAAAAGCAAAAATTTATTGAAGAAAATATAAACAAAAGATCACAAATTCCAAATCTCAACGAGGTAGAAGGATTTGCTACTAAATCCTAATTAAATTAATTACAAAAACCTTATTTTCCTGTAAAATAAAATGTCTAATAAAATTTCACTCTTTTTAATATCGTGATAGGGTTCATTTCTGAAAAATTACTTATCCCGATTCTAGATTTTTTCTACGGTTTAGTTCCCAGTTATGGATTAGCGATTGTTGCATTGACAGTCGTAATAAGAATTGCACTTTTTCCTCTTAGCGCTGGGTCTATTAGAAGCGCAAGAAGAATGAAAATTGCTCAACCAGTAATGCAAAAAAGGCAAGCGGAAATAAAATCTAAGTTTTCAGGTGATCCAAAGAAACAGCAAGAAGAACTTGGAAAATTAATGAATGAGTTTGGCAGTCCCCTCGCAGGTTGCCTTCCCTTGATTGTACAAATGCCTGTGCTTTTTGCATTGTTTGCAACCCTAAGGGGATCTCCATTTGCTGATGTTCCCTACAACATAAATCTCAAGGTAGTTCCACAGGATCAAGTAGCAGCAATCGATCCAAAACCTTATAAATCCCCAAGACATTCTATATTCATTACAGAAAAATCACATTTTCCTGTAGTTGCCACCATCCCTAATGGTACAAAATTAGGAACAGAAGAATCCATTAAAATAAATTTACAAACAACAAATGGTAATAGCTATTCGGAGGTTTTATCTAAATACGATAATGGTTCAAAATTTCTCCCTACTTGGAGTGTTTCTAAAGGATCAGAAAATCTTAAAGTTTCCCAGGAAGGTATAGTTACAGCGATTAAACCTGGGGATGCAACAATCGAGGCAAAAATCCCTGGTCTAGCTGCTAAAAGTGGTTTTCTTTTTATTAAGGCTCTTGGTCAAGTTGGTTTTTATGTGGATGGGGCAATTAATTGGGATATTGCGACATTAGTTGGTGCCTTTGGATTAACCCTCCTTCTCTCTCAAGTTTTATCTAGTCAGGGAATGCCTGCCAATCCACAGCAATCAACAGCAAACAAAATTACACCAGTAATGATTACTGGAATGTTTCTGTTTTTCCCACTACCTGCAGGAGTTTTACTATATATGGTTGTTGCTAATATTTTCCAAGCATTTCAGACTTTTCTGCTTAATAAAGAAGCTCTTCCTGAGAATTTACAGAAAATTTTGGATCAACAATTATTAGCCAAAAATGAAGTTATAACAACTTCTCCTTCAACGATCTCTGATAAAAGATTACCTTTTGAACCTAATAGTAAAAAATAGTCTGAATCTTACATAATGAATTCTTGGTGTAGAAATTTAGAATTGCTCATAAAATCAAGAACCTCATTAATTTGGATCAGGACTAAAGAAGAGGAAAGATTAGAAAAACTGGTTAATGTCTCTTGTGAAAGACTAAATATAAAAAGATTCGTTTGCTGGGATTGTGTTAGCGGTATAAAAGGATTAATAAATGAAGAAGGTAAATTTTCTAACAATCCGTTAGGAGTGCTCAATTGGCTTAAAGAGCAAACTTCTGAAGCCTCAACTGTTTTGCTAGTAAAAGATTTTCATAAATTTTATGACGATCCATCTGTCAATAGAACTATTAAAGAACTATCTTCAACGCTTAAGAAAACTAGTCATAATTTAATAATTAGTTCTCATTTATTTCCATCATCAGAAGAGCTGGATGAATTAATGACAATTTTAAATCTTCCTTTACCTGATCAAAAAGAATTGAAAAATCTAATAAAAAAAATTGCTATCAATACAAATTCAAATCTTGAGGAAAAAGACTTAAACGAGCTTTCTGTAGCCTCGAGTGGACTTACCGAAATAAAATTAAAGCAAGTCACTGCAAAGGCTCTTGCTCAAAGAGGAAAAATAAGTAAAGAAGATATTAAAGATATTCTTGAAGAGAAAAAACAAGTGATCGCAAGAAGTGAAATTTTAGAATTTTTCGAGGCTAAATCAAGTCAAGATGATATTGGTGGTTTAAATGTTTTAAAAGTTTGGCTTAATCAAAGATACAGGGCCTTTTCTAAAGAAGCTAGAGATTATGGATTACCTATTCCCAAGGGTGTCTTACTCGTCGGGGCACAAGGAACAGGGAAATCGCTTACCGCAAAATCAATTTCTAAGAGTTGGTCTATGCCGCTACTTAGGTTAGATGTTGGAAGACTGTTTTCTAGCCTCGTTGGTTCAAGCGAAGCAAGAACTAGAGAAACAATTTCAAGAGCTGAGGCAATGTCTCCGTGTATCCTGTGGATCGATGAGATTGACAAGGGCTTTGGTGGTGATGCTAGAAGCGATGGAGGAACAAGTCAGAGGGTTTTGGCAAGTTTGCTAACTTGGATGGCTGAAAAAGAATCCGCCGTATTTGTAATTGCTACCGCTAATGCTATAGATAAGCTTCCTGCTGAATTATTAAGGAAAGGTAGGTTTGATGAGATATTTTTTCTTGATTTGCCAAATTCCGAAGAAAGATTAAGTATTCTGGATTTGCACCTAAAAAAAAGAAGACCAAGTTATAGTTTTCCTCTATCTACTATCATCGATAGAACAGATGGATTCTCAGGGGCAGAACTTGAACAAGCAGTAATAGAGGGGATGCATATATCATTCTCTGAAAATAGAGAGCTTATGGAGAAAGATTTAATAAAGGCAGTTTCTGAATTAGTTCCTTTATCAAGAACCGCTAAAGAGCAAATTGACTTTCTAAAAGAATGGTCCTCCACAGGACGAGCCCGCTCTGCATCGTGAACAAATTTAATTTTAAAATATTCCATAAGTTAGGAATCATTAATTTAGTTAATTTTTAATCAAAAAAACCAAATAATTAATTGTGATTAACTATCTTAATTAATGTATAAAAAAAAAAGAGTGTTAGATCAAAAATTAATAAGAGAAAATCCAACATCTGTTGGAGAAAGTTTATCCTTGAGAGGAAAAGTTTTTAATATATCCCACATTCACGAATTAACTGTTAAGAAAAAAGATATTGATATAGAAATAACCAGTCTTCAATCTAAGAGCAAAAAGTTAAGCAAATTAATTGGTCAAGAAATCAGCAAATCTAAAAACAATGATTCTCCAGAACTAATTTCTTTAAAAAAGAAGGGAAACGAATATAGAATTAAAATTTCTGAACTCGAAGAAAAACAAAGAATATTAGACAAAGAAGTAGATGATGAGATTTATAATTTGCCAAATTTTCCTAGCAAAGACGCGCCTATTGGGAAAGATGAAAGTGATAATTTACAAATAAAAACTTGGGGGGATCCTTTAATAAAAGAGAATATAAAATCACACTGGGAAATAGGAGAAAGTCTTAATATTTTTGACTCTGTAAAATCAACAAAAATATCAAAAAGTCGTTTTATCACTCTTACAGGCAATGGTGCCAGATTAGAAAGGGCATTAATTAATTTTATGCTCGATATTCATACTAAAAATGGTTACTTGGAGTTAATGCCGCCAGCTTTAGTAAATTCAGAAAGTCTTACCGGATCTGGTCAATTACCAAAATTTTCAAATGAAAGTTTTAAGTGTTCCAATGATGATTTATGGCTTTCTCCAACAGCTGAAGTTCCACTAACTGCTTTTCATAGAAACGAGCTTATTGATTCCAAGCAGTTACCTATTAAGTATGTTGCATATAGTCCATGTTTTAGGAGAGAAGCTGGAAGTTATGGAAGGGATACTAAAGGTTTAATAAGACTTCATCAATTTAATAAGGTTGAACTCTATTGGTTTTGCCATCCAAGTAAATCCTTAGAAGCTCATAAAAAGATTACTTCTGATGCAGAAAGCATTTTAAAAAAGCTCAACTTACCCTACAGATTAGTAGATATTTGTACTGGAGACTTAGGCTTTTCTTCTAGTAGAACTTTTGATCTTGAAGTTTGGCTTCCAAGTAGTAAATGTTATAGAGAAATTTCAAGTTGCAGTAATTGCCTTGACTTTCAAGCACGTAGATCATCAATAAGATCAAAAATTGATAAAAAAAATACATATATACATACCTTAAATGGCAGTGGTCTCGCTATAGGAAGAACAATGGCAGCGATTCTAGAGAATGGCCAACAAAAAGATGGTAGCGTTAAGATTCCAGATGCTCTGGTTCCATATTTTGGATCAAATTTTTTAAAAACTGCTTAGTATAAAAAGATGAATGTTTTAACCTCAATAACAGTACTTGGATTCCTCATATTTTTTCATGAGATGGGGCATTTTCTTGCGGCCATTTTACAAGGTATTTATGTTGATGGATTTTCAATTGGCTTTGGGCCTTCAATTATTCAAAAAAAGTTTAGAGATATTACTTATTCATTTAGAGCATTTCCTCTTGGAGGATTTGTATCCTTCCCTGATGAAGAACTAAATAATATTGACCCTAAAGATCCAAATCTTTTAAAAAATAGGCCAATAATTCAAAGAGTTATTGTAATTTCCGCTGGAGTATTTGCCAATTTGATACTTGCTTACTCAATTTTGATTATAAATGTTACTACTATTGGTATCCCATTTGATCCAGAACCAGGCATTTTAGTTTTGGCTACTCAACCTGAGAAGGCTGCCTTTCTTGCTGGTTTAGAACCAGGGGATAAAATATTAGAAATCGAAACTAATGCCTTAGGAGTTGGGGATCAAGCTGTTTCCACTTTAGTAAAAGAAATTCAAAATTCATCAGGCGAACCAATTTCAATAAAAATTGAAAGGGATGGGAGTTTCAAAGATTTAACTTTGGTACCAAAAAATATTGATGGGAAAGGAACAATAGGTGCTCAATTGCAACCTAATATAAGAAAAGAAACTAAAAAGACTAAAAACGTTTTCGAACTTTTTAAATATACTAATAATGAATTTTCATCACTTTTGGTAAAAACAATTCAAGGTTATAAAGGTTTAATAACAAATTTCTCCTCAACAGCTCAACAATTAAGTGGGCCTGTAAAAATCGTTGAAATCGGTGCACAATTATCTCAACAAGGTGGAACAGGTATATTATTATTTGCGGCTTTAATTTCTATTAATTTAGCAGTACTTAATTCATTACCTTTACCATTATTAGATGGAGGACAACTTGTTTTCACTTTAATTGAAGGTTTTAGGGGGAAACCTGTTCCAGTCAAGGTACAAATGGTTGTTACTCAGTCCAGTTTTTTTCTTTTAGTTGGACTAAGCGTTCTACTTATTATCAGAGATACTAGTCAACTATTAATAGTACAAAGACTATTAAACCAATAAATAAATTTCAAAAACTGTTCTTCAAGCTGTTAGTATAGTAATTAGTTTTAAATATTCTGACTAAATGGCGAAAAAGTCCATGATTGCGAGAGAAGTTAAACGCAAAAAACTTGTGAAAAAATACGCTGCAAAAAGGAAAGCATTATTAGATGAATTTAATGCTGCAAAAGATCCAATGGAAAGATTAGAAATTCATAGAAAGATTCAAGGTCTGCCAAGGAACTCTGCACCAAATAGAGTAAGAAATAGGTGTTGGGCAACTGGTAAACCTAGAGGTGTATATAGAGATTTTGGTCTTTGCAGGAATCAGTTAAGACAAAGAGCTCATAACGGTGAACTTCCTGGAGTAGTTAAATCAAGTTGGTAGTATAAGTTTTTCCTTAAGTACGATATTTCTTAAGAAAAAATAGTACTTATAGAAATTAAACTCATTTTTAGGACATTTTTAAAAATTTTTATAGCTTATCTAAATAATTTACTCTATATGTCCCTATTAAATGTAAGAATAAATTATGTATAGATTTATAATTTAAAAAGTGGAAGGACAAAATAAGTCGATCACGTTTGACGGACGAGAGATACGACTAACTACAGGACTATATGCTCCTCAAGCAAATGGATCAGTAATGATTGAATGCGGTGACACCTCTCTATTAGTTACAGCGACAAAAACTGCCAAAAAAGACCCATCAGACTTTCTACCTCTAATATGTGACTATGAGGAGAAACTATATGCTGCCGGAAGAATTCCAGGTGGCTTTATGCGGAGGGAAGGTCGCCCTCCAGAGAGAGCTACTTTAATTGCAAGACTAATTGACAGACCCATGAGGCCACTTTTCCCCTCATGGATGAGAGATGAGATACAAATTGTTGCCTCTTGCCTTTCTTTAGATGAAAGGGTTCCAGCAGATGTTTTGGCTGTTACTGGAGCTTCAATAGCAACTTTACTTGGAGAAATACCATTTTATGGACCAATGGCTGCAGTTAGAGTTGGTCTTATAGGAGATGATTTTATCTTAAATCCAAGTTATAGAGAAATAGAAAAAGGAGATTTAGACATTGTTATTGCAGGTTCACCTGAAGGCATTGTTATGATTGAGGCAGGTGCTAACCAGTTATCGGAACAAGATACTATCGAAGCTATAGATTTTGGTTATGAAGCAGTTACTGAACTTATTAAAGCGCAAGAAGATTTACTAAAAGATTTAGGAATAAAACAGATTAAGCCATCTGACCCTGAAGAAGATCAAACATTGCCCTCTTATTTAGAGAAAAATTGCACAAAACCGATTGAGTTAGTTTTAAAGAAATTTGATCTTTCAAAGGAAGAGAGAGATCTTGAACTCGAAAAAATAAAAGTTGAGACTCAAGATAAAATTGATTCTTTGAAAGAAGACAACCAATTAAAAGTTCTTATTTCAGAGAATGATAAATTATTAAGTTCCGACTTTAAAAAATTAACAAAAAAATTAATGAGGTCACAAATAATAAATGATGGGAAAAGAGTTGATGGGCGCGAACTAGATGAAGTGAGAAAAATTTCAGCATCTGCTGGAATTCTTCCAAAAAGAGTTCATGGCTCTGCATTATTTCAAAGAGGTTTAACCCAAGTTTTGTCCACAACGACTTTAGGGACACCGAGTGATGCCCAAGAAATGGATGACCTCAACCCAAGCACTGAAAAAACTTATCTCCATCACTACAATTTCCCTCCATATTCAGTAGGTGAAACAAGACCAATGAGAACTCCAGGAAGGAGAGAAATTGGCCATGGGGCATTAGCTGAGAGAGCGATTATCCCTGTTCTTCCTGGGAAAGAAACATTCCCTTATGTATTAAGAGTTGTTAGTGAAGTTTTAAGTTCGAACGGTTCAACTTCAATGGGGTCTGTTTGTGGAAGCACGCTTTCATTATTAGATGCGGGAGTTCCTTTAAAAGCTCCTGTAAGTGGTACTGCTATGGGCTTAATAAAAGAAGGCAAAGAAGTCCGAATTCTTACAGATATTCAAGGAATAGAAGACTTTCTTGGTGACATGGACTTTAAAGTTGCAGGTACTGAAAAAGGAATAACTGCCTTGCAAATGGATATGAAAATTACCGGTCTAACAGTTTCAGTTATTTCTGATGCTATAAAAAAAGCTCGTTCGGCAAGATTGTATATTTTAGAAAAGATGCAGGAGGCAATTGACAAACCCCAAGAATCCCTATCTCCTCACGCGCCAAGATTATTAAGCTTTAGGATTGATCCTGAACTAATTGGAACAGTTATTGGCCCTGGTGGCAGAACTATTAAAGGTATTACTGAGAGAACCAATACAAAAATAGACATAGAAGATGGAGGGATTGTCACAATTGCTTCTCATGATGGAGCAGCAGCTGAAGAAGCACAAAAGATTATCGAGGGTCTTACTAGAAAAGTCCATGAAGGTGAAATTTTCTCAGGAGTAGTAACAAGAATAATCCCAATAGGGGCATTTGTAGAAATACTCCCTGGGAAGGAAGGGATGGTTCATATATCCCAGCTATCCGAAGCAAGAGTTGAGAGAGTTGAAGATGTAGTAAGGCAAGGTGATGAGGTTACCGTTAGAGTTAGAGAAATTGATAGTAGGGGGAGAATTAACCTCACATTAAGAGGTGTATCTCAAAATAATGGGATGAATTATCCCGAGCCAACCCCGACTCCAGTTGCCCCTCTTAATTAAAAAGGGAGAGGATATAAATCATATTTCGTAATTATATCTTTAATTTCTAAACATAAATTTTCATGGTGGCTAATATCATTTGATGCGACAATAATTCCACCTTGTTCAAAATTTGATTTTCCATAAGTTAATTCTTGGTTGTACAAATTTGTTAATGCTCCACCGCTAGATTTCAAAATAGCCTCAGGTGCAGCGAAGTCCCAATCTTTTGGGGAACTTTTATTTGGAAGACTCATACAAATATATAAATCACATTCTCCCCTCAATATAGATGTAACTTTACAACCTATGCTTCCCATAATTATAACTTCTTTAAATTCAATCTTCTTTATTAAATTTTTTAAATTTTCATTTCTATGATTCTTACTAGTCACTAAAGTCATATCTTTAAGATCTTTAGTTTTAGAAAAACTAGGTTTTAATTTTGATCCATTCCTTCTTTCACACCAAACCTCCTCTCCATAAGCAATCCATAATTCATCTTTTTCAGGAATTAGTACTAATCCTATAAATGGCTTATTTTTATAATTTAAAGCCAAATGCATTGCATAATTAGAGGTTCCTTGAATAAAATCCTTTGTCCCATCAAGAGGATCAAGTACCCAAACCCAATCATGATTAAGATCAGATTCAAATGGTATTTTTTTCACATTCTCTTCACTTAATATTTTCCAATTAACATTCCTGTATTTTTCATTTATTTTGCTAATAATTATCTCATTCACTTTTAGATCGGCTAAAGTTACTGGATCATTTATATTGCCATTCTCTAAAATATCATTTTTGTTTTTTGAATCTTTAAGTATTTGGGCATAATAGAGTAATGTCTCAGAGGCTTCCCAACTGAAACTCCTCAAATCATTTACGAGATTCTTAATGTCTATACCAGAAGGTAATTCAATCATTATATGAATATCAAATCCTCATCTTCTCATAAAAACCAAGAACCTGAAAGTGGTGTTTTATATATTGTTGGTACACCCATAGGAAATTTAAATGATATTTCCCCAAGAGCTTTAAATATTCTTAAAAATGTCTCATTAATTGCATGTGAAGATACTAGACAAACAAAAAAAATAATGAGCAAATACGAATTTTCAAACAAACTAACAAGTTTTAACAAGAATAATTCACATAACAAAACTTCGCGATTAATTGATGAATTAAACTCTGAGAAATCTGTTGCAATAGTTAGTGATGCTGGTATGCCTAGTATTTGTGACCCAGGGGAAGAACTCATAAAAAATGCAACTTCAAAAGGAATCAAGGTTATTTGCATTCCAGGCCCTTGTGCTGCTACAACTGCTCTAGTATCGAGTGGATTTCCTAGCTCTAAATTCACTTTTGAAGGTTTCTTACCAAGAAAAAAGTATGAAAGAGAAAAAATTTTATTTGAAATAGGCAAAAGCGACAAGACTATTATTTTATATGAGTCACCACATCGTCTAAAAAAATTATTAATTGAACTAAGGGAAATATTTGGCGGAGATCGAGAAGTTAAAGTTTCACGTGAATTAACAAAAAAATTTGAACAGCATATTGGGGAAAACATAAACGAAGTAATTGAATATTTTCAAGGAAGAGATGTACTTGGAGAAATCACAATTGTTATTAAAGGAGTTAAAAAAAATAAAAATTCAGAATTCAATCAATTTGAATTAAAAAAAGAACTCAATGAATTAGTTGAAGCAGGTTTATCTTTATCACAAGCTTCTAAATACCTAGCAAAAAAGAACAATATATCAAAAAGTTTAATTTATAATATGTATTAATATCAGAAAAGAATTTAGAATGTTTTCTCAATTAAAAAAAATAATTTTTACTTTTACATTTAATATCACACTATTCTTAATTTTAATGATTGGGATTCAAAATAGTCTAAGTAAAAGGAAAGTAAATCTAATTGTGAGCAATACAATTGAGCTTCCTATTAGTTTCATAATAGGTATTAGTTTTATAAGTGGGACTTTAGCTGGAAGCTTTTTAACACTGAATCCTACTGAAGAATAGAAAATTTACAAAGATATTAATTTATCATCACCCACTATTCTTGATATGCCTTTCTTTAATAGAAAGGGTGCTGCGATCCTAAAGACATCTGTATTCGGTACTTTTATAACTTTTTGATTTGTATTACAAAATCTTTTAGCAACCTTTAATTCGAAAAAAATCTCAATTGTTTTTCTATTTAATTCTTCCTGAGAGAGAAACTGCCAATCTGGATATTCTTTTAAAAATTTAATTTCTAATTCAATTTTTTTATCAACAACCATATAGACAATTTTAGGGAAATCTACCTTAGAAATTGGTATTGATGATAAATCTTTTTGGGGAGCATTATCTATCTCAAAATTTAAAGGTGCAATTTCCACAAATGTTGAATCAGATAATGAATTAATTAAATCTGATTTATTATGAGATATTTCATTAAATTTTTGCAATTGTGAGTCACTATCTTTTTTAACTTCTATTGCTTTTCTCTTATTATTTTGAAGTAAGGTTTGTTTATATTGCTCTTTATCAATACTTTTTTTTAAATGTCTATTAATAGTTATTTTTGTACAATCAAATTCTTTGGATAATTCATCAATTGTTTTACCATTAAAAAATCCATTAATGATTTCCTCTATTTTTTTTTGTGATACTTTTTTTGGCACAAAAAATAATCTACCATAGATTATGATTTTACCAACTTTCCGAGTATTATTTCGAAAAATGATAAATTAATAATTTTTTCATCTGTTAACAGGATTGAAATTTTTATTTTTCTAGAAATAGAAGTTCTATTTCAAAAATAAAATTAAAGAACAAGAGAACGCCTAAGAACATTTCATTTATATTGATGATTTTTTCAACTAAAAAGATATTTAAAATTTCTAATGCAAATGAAATAATTTTTATAAGTGTATTTCTATTTAGAAATTTACTTGTTGAGTGTGCAGGGCTGTTTTAAAATAGTAAAGATGTTATTTGGGAATGCTAAGAACTTTCAAAATCGTATGATATTTCATCATTGCGACCTGTTCTTAAATCTAATTTCCCAAAAACCTCCGGCTTCCTTAGCTCAGCTGGATAGAGCAACTGCCTTCTAAGCAGTGGGCCGCAGGTTCGAATCCTGCAGGAAGCGTTGAAAATTATCTTTTTCAAATCAACTAATACCTTCAATTATTTTTTGGGAAAAATACATAAAAAATTTTTTAAAAGTTCTGAGAATTTGGGTAAATTTTCTTTCTTTATTGGTTTATTTCTACTCCCATCTGCGATAGCTTTATCAATAATCTTTTTACTATTTTCCTTAATTATTAGTTTTTGGAATGATCTAAGAAAACTCATAAATGATAGGATCAATTTAATTTATGTAACAAGTTGTCTTTTACTATTAATAAGTGCTTTTTTTAATTTTTTTGATAAAAATTCAATAAATAATCTCTCGAATAATTCATCTTTAATATTTATAGGACTATTAAACTGGGTACCTTTGATTTTTGCTTTTATTGGTTTTCAGAAATATCTCTTAACTAACAATGATAGGAAAAAATGCATATTAATATTTATTTTTGGATCAATTCCTGTAATTTTTTCGTGTTTTGCTCAATTTATTCTTAATTGGTTTGGTCCTATGGAAACTCTTTATGGTTTGATCGTTTGGTACCAAAGACCAATTGATGGTATTACAGGTATTACAGGTTTATTTAACAATCCTAACTATTTAGCTGCTTGGTTAAATCTAATATGGCCTTTTTCTCTTGCTTTTATATTTTTCGATAATAAAAATAAAGTAAAAATTCTATTTAAAATCCTTCTTATATTTTCAATTTCTTTGCTTATAATCTTAACTGCTTCAAGAGCTGGATGGCTATGTCTTTTACTACCAATATTTATTATTTATGCACAAAGAATTAAATTATGGATCTTAACTTTTATTTCCGGAATATCTTTTATAACTTTATTTTTGACTTCATCTTTATTTGAATCAGAGTTTAGAAATTTAATAGCAAAAATTATTCCCAGAGGAATTTGGATAAATTTTACTAACCTTGAGTATGCAAATTTAGATATTTCGCGATTAGGTATTTGGAAATATGCTTTAAATTTTATTTCAGAAAGTCCAATTTTTGGACATGGTTCAAAATCTTTTACTTCTCTCCTATTAGCTGAGTCAGGGATTTGGAAAGGACACGCCCATAATCTGCCACTAGAATTAATGGTTAATTACGGAATACCTGCAGCTTTATTAATCTTAATCCCAACTACATATTTAGTAATTAAAGCCTATTTAAAGTTATTTTTTGTGAAGTTAAATGTTAATAAAAGCTCTATTTTAGATCGAGCTTGGTTAATCTCATTAACCTTATTGATCCTAATGCATTTAGTTGATATTCAATATTTTGACGGAAGAATCAGCATAGCAGGTTGGATACTGCTTGCAGGAGTAAAGAATTTAGTCCTTAATGATGAAATACCTCAACTCAAAAAAAAAAAAAAAATAGAAGAAGTTTAAAAATTTCTTAAAAAGAAAAATTATATAACTTAATATTTTTTTTTGCCTAAACTCATTTTGAAAAAATTATTTTTCACTTTGATTGAAGTATATGAAAGAAAATTTTGATGTTATTAAATCTTAAAAAAATCTTGTAATTTAAATCATTTTTGAATAACTAAATTTTTTCTTATTAGTCATAATTAGAAATTTAATTTTATTACCTTCTCCTTCTTCTCATATTATTCTTACTTCAAAATAAAATGTATATCTTCTTATTAAATTTCTAGTGAAAAATCCTCTTTAATTTTTTTGATATTAATACTCAAGTTATCATCATCTAAATCATAAAAACTTTCTAATGATAAGTGAGATAAGATAATTGATTTAGAATTTAAATTTATAGCTTTAAAAATTGTCGCCCACAATTTTTC
>NZ_CABYWZ010000005.1 GCF_902522795.1 uncultured Prochlorococcus sp. | reverse complement strand
GCTAATACTTTATCTACATCTTTTGCTTCATAACCGCTACCCTGAGCGATTCTTTGCCTTCTTGAAGGCTGAGCAGCAAGAACCTCAGGTTTTTGTTTTTCCTCAAGAGTCATTGAAGAGATCATAGATTCTATTTTCTTAAGTTGATCTTCTCCATCTTTTATCATCCCATCATCGATTTTATTCATTCCAGGAATCAATTTAATCAATCCACCAAGTGATCCCATCCTTTTAATTAATCTCATTTGCTTAACAAAATCATTAAAGTCAAAAGTCGCTTCTTGAAGTTTCTTTTGCATCGCTTCTGCATCAGCAAGTTCAACTTCTTTTTGGGCTTTTTCAACAAGTGTCAGTACATCACCCATGCCTAAAATTCTGCTAGCCATTCTTTCTGGATGAAATGGTTGCAGTGCCTCTATTTTTTCGCCTACACCAATAAATTTTATTGGTTTACCACTTATTTTTCTTATTGATAAAGCAGCACCTCCTCTTGAGTCTCCATCCAACTTAGTTAATATCGCTCCTGAAATTCCTACTTTTTCATGAAATGACTTTGTTAAGTCAGCAGCTTCTTGCCCAATCATTGAATCAACAACAAGCAAAACTTCATCGGGATTAGAAACTTCTTTTATTCGAACCATTTCACTCATCATGGAATCATCAATTTGCAGTCTTCCTGCAGTATCAATAATTATCGAATTAAAATCATTTTCACTAGCAAAATTCAATGCATCCTTTGCTATCTCTTCAGGTTTGCTATTTTTTTCTTTGGCTGAAAAAACTTCCAAGTCATATTGACTTCCCAATGTTTTAAGCTGCTCTACAGCTGCTGGTCGATAAATATCTGCAGCAACCAAAAGAACTTTTTTATTTTTTTCCTTCAAATAAAGGCCTAATTTTCCAGATGCAGTTGTTTTACCTGCTCCCTGAAGTCCAGCCATTAAAATGACTGTTGGACTATTTTCATTTTCATTTAATGGAGAATTTTCATTCCCCATGATATTAATCAATTCTTTATTTACAACTTCTATAAATTTTTGACCTGGGTTTACACCCCTAACTACATCTTCTCCAATAGCTTTATCTTTGACATCTGATATAAACTCTTTGACTACAGACAAACTAACATCTGCATCAAGGAGAGCTCTTTTTACCTCCTTCAAGGCATCATTGATATTATTTTCACTAATTTTCGCTTCGCCTCTTAAACCCTTTACTGCGTCTTCAAAGCGTGACGAGAGTTCCTCAAACATTATAAAAAAGTAATTTTAATTATTATAGATGATCTTGAAGTTTGTAATTACAAGCCACTCACGAAATCAACCAATTTCCATGAATTATTTGAAAAACCCAAAATATATTTGACTTTCAGAGGATTCAAGGAAGTTTCATTAACAAATTCCCCAGAATTCTTTACTATTCTTTCTAGATAATTTAATTCAACTAAAACAACTATCCTAGATGCAGATTGAGATTCTAAATCTATCTTAAGTATTTGAGAATTAATTTCTTTAGAAATTCCCTTGTTGATATCGTTCTGTCTTTCTTCTATTGTTCGAGCAATCAAACCATCACTAACAATTTTAGAAAGATTAATATCACTTCTCCCAGCTAAGTAATTACTTTTACTCAGAAGCCATCCATTAATTAAACTTTTTATATCTTCCAAAGAAGGTGAAGAGGTATTAAGTTCTTTGAGTTCAGGAGAAATAATTTCAATGGATTTCTCAGGAATAGACTTTAATTTATTTGTAGGACTTTTTTTTACTTCTTGAATAATATCTTTCTCACTAAGCTTTTGCTTTTGATTTTTATTTATAGCAATTAAAGGTGTTTCAGAAACAGCTTCGTCCTGAATTGATTTTTTAAAATTATTTCTTAAAAATCCAATACCTATCCCAAATGCAAATAAAATCAAAAACGCATAAATATAAATTAAATAAGGTGACCGATTAATAATCTCTTTATCCTTCAAGAATTCCCCAAAACTAAACTTTAATTCGGCAATTTTTTCAATTAAAAAATTATAAAACTCTATTGGTTTTTTCTTAAAGTAATCCTCATTGAACTCGTTTTCTTTGATCTCAACCTTTTCATAATCTTGTTTTATACCCCCAGGCCAAGGTAGTCTCCTTTCATAAATATTGTCCAATAAATTATCAAATTCATCAGTCGTTTTTGAGGAGGATTCATTCTCAATCTGTTGGTTCTGAAGATTTGATCTAATTGAAATTTTATTTAATTTCTTTTCTAATTTTTCAATAAATTCTTGAATTTCCCTATCTTCAAACCATGAATCTAAATCCACCTCTTTTGAGTCAATGTCTCTATACCCAACTAAGACATCATTCTCTAACCAATTTTTACAGAAAATACATATTGCTTCTAACTTATTTCCAGGATAACTATTAAGCCAATCTCGTAAATTTTCATCAGAACTACTTGAAAACCTTGCAGAGGCCTGGTCAATATCAGCTAAAAGCAAATCTAAACAACCAACTAGAGGCATTGAATCAAGACCGGCTAAATTTAGTTTTTTTAAAATTCTCCTAGCTTCAAATAATTTTTCTGGTTTTCTTCTAGAGAAACCAATAGCTGTTAAAGATAGAAAAGCTAAAAATCCTGCTTCTAATGATCCTCTTTTTTGTAATTCAAGAAACAAATCAATCTGTTCTTGCACTGTCAAAAATGGCTTAATTTGTTGAAAAAAAGCTTCAAACTCTTGCTGATTTAAATAATCTTTATATTCAGATTTATTATTACCTTCTAAACCACCTCTTTTGATTATTAAATTTTCCAACATACTTAAGCCTTTTTTATGAGACTCTTGATCATTTAGATCCCTACTAAGTAGATCTAGGATTCTGTAAGGAAGCAAAGAAACTAAGTCTTCTTCAAGTTCTTTTCTTATGTCTCCAAGCTTTCCCATTCTTTGTAGAAGTTGTATACCTTCATGTAAAAAGTCTGCCGCGTTTGAGTAGGATCTAAGCTGTTGTTCTTGAATTGCCGAATCTCTTGCAGTTAAAGCGGCCAATAATGTTAAATCAGCTTCTCTATTACTTCCTAAAGCTGGAGTTTGTGGAGGTTGCAATGCTTTTCTCGTGATTTTAAAAGCTTCTTTTGGTGAGCCCGCTTCCCAAAGAAGTATTAATCCTGCCACTTCTCTATTTGAAGAAAAATCTAATCCAGAATTCCCATTTAATAGCAAATTTTCATATTCTCTTCTGCTTTCTGGATCTGTAAGTAGATCGGCAGTGAGGCGAAGCAACTCAGATCTTTGGGTTAAAACTTCATAAGTAAAACCTTCATTGGGTGTTTTATCTAACCGCAATTGAAACGCCCTTAATATTTCCTCAGAAGTTGCAGAGGGGCTTACGCCAATTAAACGAAAATGGTCTAAAGGAAGTTCCAAACAAATATCCTATTGAAAATTCTTAGACAAATCTTATCAAGTTAAAATTTTTTTTCACAAGGTCTTACAGAGTTATTAAAAAAATTCATGAAAATCGCCCTCCACAGCTTAGAATGTTAACAAATCAAAACTTCGTTAAGGTATTTTCTTGGAAACACACGTAGAGAGAATCTCAAATCTTCAAGACATAAAAAAAGCCGAATTAGATCGAGAAACCGGATTATTTCTTTATGAAGACATGACGCTTGGTCGTAGGTTTGAAGATAAGTGTGCAGAAATGTATTACAGGGGAAAAATGTTTGGTTTCGTTCATTTATATAACGGTCAAGAGGCTATAAGCACGGGAGTAATTGGCGCCATGAAAAAGAAACATGATTGGTTTTGTAGTACATATCGCGATCATGTTCATGCACTAAGTGCGGGGGTTCCCTCATTTGAAGTAATGAGTGAACTTTTTGGTAAAGCTACTGGTTGTAGCAAAGGCCGAGGTGGATCTATGCACTTATTTTCAAGAGAGCATCACTTACTCGGAGGGTATGCATTTATTGGAGAAGGAATTCCAGTTGCCTTAGGGGCAGCCTTTTCAAGTAAATACAAAAAGGAAGTTGCTGGTAATAGTAATAGTGATGCTGTAACTGCAGCATTCTTTGGTGATGGGACTTGTAATAATGGGCAGTTTTTTGAATGTTTAAATATGGCCCAGTTATGGAAATTGCCCATAATTTTTGTTGTTGAAAATAATAAATGGGCTATTGGTATGGCTCACGATAGAGCTACTAGTAATCCTGAAATCTGGAGAAAAGCATCAGCTTTTGGTATGCACGGCGAGGAAGTTGATGGAATGGATGTATTAGCAGTTAGAGGAGCAGCACAAAGAGCAATTGAGCGAGCTAGAGCAGGAGAGGGTCCCACACTTTTAGAATGTTTGACATATAGATATAGAGGACATTCTCTTGCAGATCCAGATGAATTAAGGTCTGAAAAAGAAAAGGAGTTTTGGGGGAAAAGAGATCCTATTAAGAAATTAGCCAAAGAAATAATTGACGGTAAATTCGCAACGGAAGAAGAATTAAAAATTATTGAAAAGAAAATTGATGCAGAGATATCAGAGTCAGTTATAAACGCTATTGAAGCTCCCGAACCCCCTTCAGAAGAATTAACCAAATATATTTGGGCAGAAGATTAGCTTAAATACCGCTAGGTAATTTTCTGGTTAAATTCCTTAATTTCCTTAGTGCCTTAAGTTCAACTTGTCTTACTCTTTCTCTGGAAACTTCTAATAATCTTCCAATTTCAGCAAGTGTGTGCCTTTCATTTGCATCAAGCCCAAATCTTAATTTGAGAACATGTTGTTCTTGCTCGCTTAAATGACTTAACCACTTACCAAGTTGCTCTTGATGCATTTTTTGTTCAACTTGATCTAAAGGTTCTTCATTATTACTATCAGCAATTAAATCACCTAAAAAGCTTCTACCGTCATCGCCATTTACTGGAGCATCTAAACTGCTTGTCGATAAGGCTTGTCTCAAAACTGAATCCAATTCTTCTACATCAATTTCCATCGCTTCTGCAATTTCAATCCTGCTGGGCATAGCACCAAGTTTATGAGCCAAATCTCTACTAACTTTTCTAATAGAGGCTAACTTTTCACTTAAATGAACAGGCAAACGGATAGTTCTTGATTGACATGCAATTGCTCTTGTCATACTCTGTCTAATCCACCAAAAAGCGTAAGTAGAAAACTTATATCCCCTTGTCGGATCAAATTTTTCAACAGCCCTCTCCAACCCAAGGGAACCTTCTTGTACTAAATCAAGAAGTTCCAGACCTTTTCCTTGATATTTTTTTGCAACACTGACAACTAATCTTAAATTAGCTTTCATCATTCTTTCCTTAGCTCTTCGACCGATTTTTATTGTTCTTTTTTGCTGAGTTGTAAATTCATTTACCTTTTCATTTAATTGTCCGTCTTCTGTAAGAATCATCATTTTTTGGACTTGATTACCCAATTCAATCTCTTCGGCAGGTGTTAATAAAGGAACCCTCCCAATGTTTTGCAAATACCAGCTGATTGGATCATTACTTCTCCTTTTTGGCGGTTCTACTTGTGTTGGTGATGAAGTAATCATTTTTTAAACCTAATTTAGGTATTAAAACTCTCTTACACTTTTATAGAAATAGCCATATATTTAATGCGCGCTTCAGATTTCAAGTAATATTTCTACACTTATGTGTTTAAAACTATAAATAACTCTCTTAAATTGTTTCTTTCAAGATATTTGTCTCATTTTTATATTTCTCATTAATTTTGACAATTCGTCACCTATAGCAGAAGCATTTGACCCTTTTTTTGCACTTTGATGCAGCAAATGAATGCAAAAGTACGTATTTAGCAAAAAAATCTGTTGTTATGTTTCTACAAAAGGTTAAATCAATTGCAGAACTTCCAGCTACAAATCCAGATAAAAGATCACCCAATCCAGCGCGAGCTGTTTGTGAATCGGTTCCGAAAAGTTGCCAAATTTTTTTACTATCGGCAACTATGCTGTTAGCTCCTTTAAATAAAATACTAATGTTAAATTCTTTTGCAGCATTAAGAGCTAGCTCTAAATTAGGAGCAGAATTGATATTGGGAAATAACCTTCGAAATTCTTTAGTATGAGGTGTAATCCATGTTTTAAATTTTCTCTCTAAAAAGAAATTTGCCCCTAACTTAGATTCCGAAATTCTATTAAGTGCATCTGCATCCAAGATCAATAACCCTCCATAATCAATAAGATAGTCTTTTGATTTTTGCCAATCATCATTATCAATTCCTATCCCTGGGCCGACAGCTACAGAATCAAATGCACTTAAATCAATATTTTTTAATGCACTAAATAATAATGCATTTCCATTTTGATTAGATTCCATAGTATCCTTTAAAACTATTTCTGGAGAAAGTTGCCAAATAGATTCAGCAACCAAGTCAGGCAGGACAGCCGAGATATAACCCGCTCCACTTGATATCGCCCCTTTTAATGCTAAGTATGCAGCACCTGGATATTTCTCACTTCCAGCTATTAATAATGTTCTACCTCTTTTATATTTGTTGGAATTTTTTGGTAAAGAAGGTAAATCAATATTTTTTAAATCTTTGTAAGTAACCTTAAAAATCTTTTTATCAACTTTGGAAAGAATGCTATTAGGTACCCCAACATCTATATGGTGCAATTCTCCAATAAAAGGTAATGCAGAATCTTGCGTCACCCCGATCTTATTAAGACCAATTACTAAGGTATAGTCTGCCTTTATTGCGTTATCCAAAAAAGGCTCTCCTTTATCAGGACATAATCCTGTTGGAATATCAATACTTATTACCTTGCCATATTTGTTATGAAATTTTTGATTAAAAAGTTTAATTAATTTATTATCAACTTTTCTTGTTTGATTATTACCAAAAACAGCATCAATCCAAAGTTCTTTGCCATTTGCATCAGGGGGCTCTACTAATTTTGTGACACCAATAGATGTAAGATAATTAAGGTGGTTATTTGTTAATGTTTTTTTTATCGGGAATGGACACCATACCTTTACTAAAAAACCTTTCAAAAAAAGCTCTCTAGCTATTACTGCACCATCCCCACCATTATGCCCAGGACCTATAAAAACTGTTATTCCATACTTCAGAAGAGGTTTCCTTTTCAAGAGCCATCTACTAATTTGAATACCAGCTTTTTCCATCAATGCTTCTTGAGGCATTCCATCAGAAAACATTTCTTTCTCTAATATCAACATTTGCTTTGAATCAACAATTAAATGTTTAGAGTCAATTGTTGGCCATACAATTTCGTTCATAATTAGTACAAAGCAATTGAAGTTCTGTTCAAAATTTAAACTTCCATGTTAAAGACACAAAAGGATAAAAAATTAGAGAACTCTTTTTCTTCCAATAATAAAACTAAAAAGAAGAAAAATATTATTGTAGGTCTTTCTGGTGGCGTAGATAGTTCCCTTTCAGCTGCTCTTCTTGTAGAAAGAGGCTGGAATGTTGAGGGACTAACTCTTTGGCTTATGAAAGGACAAGGCTCCTGTTGTTCTGAAGGATTAGTAGATGCTGCTGGCCTTTGTGAAGATTTGGGAATTAATCATAAAATAATAGACTCAAGAGAAATTTTCGAAAGAGAGGTTATTAAAAAAACTACTGAAAGCTACGAGAAAGGATTCACTCCACTTCCATGTTCTATGTGCAACAAAAATGTGAAGTTTGAAGAGATGCTTAATTACGCAATAAGCAAAAAAGACTTTACTCATATTGCGACTGGACATTATGCGAGGATAAAAAAATCATCTTATTCTGAAAAACTTGATTGCAAGAGCTTTGTATTTAAAGACTTCCTTCTTCTTAGAGGTGCTGACGAAAACAAAGACCAAAGTTATTTTCTTTATTCTCTTTCTCAAGAAGTACTAAGCAGATTAGAATTTCCTCTTGGTGAAATGAAAAAAGAAGAAACAAGAAGGGAAGCCCTAAGATTAGGCCTTAGAACTGCTCAAAAACCAGAAAGTCAAGATTTATGTTTAGTTGAGCATTATGGATCAATGCAGGTATTTATAGACAAACACATTGAACCCAAAGAAGGAGAAATTGTTCATGTAAATGGGAAAGTCCTAGGAACTCATAATGGAATTCAGCACTTTACGGTAGGTCAAAGAAAAGGTTTGGGTATTGCTTGGCCGGACCCATTATATGTAAAAAGTTTAGACAGAAAAAAAAACATAGTTTATGTAGCAGATAAAAGAGATCTATTTAATAAAGAAGCAACAATAAGTAAGGTTAACTGGGTTTCAATCGAAGAACCTAAACAAGAGATAGAAGTAGAAGCACAAATCAGATATAGAAGTCTTCCAGTAAAAGGAACATTAATACCTTTGAATAATTTAGATAATACAACTACAACATTTAAATTAATTTTTGAAGAAAGTCAAAGTTCGGTAACGCCCGGACAAGCTGCAGTTTTTTATAAGGGAGAAATTTTATTAGGTGGTGGATTAATTAGTTAATTTTCCAAAAGAAATTTAATCCCATAAATAATATAAATAAAAACAAAATAGGTTTATCTCCAAATTTTGTGTAGAAAGTCTTTTCGGATGAAAAATTAGGGAACACTATTTCATTTTGCTCAACATCATAATCTAAAAGTTTAATTATTTTTCCATCATCTTGAATTAAGCCCGAAGGGCCGGTATTTGATACTAGTAAATTATTTTTCTTATTTTCAATACTTCTTAATCTAGCCAAAGATAGGAATTGATTATAAAGCTTAGCTGGATATGGATCTAAATTTGCTGCAGTTATTATTAGTTTTGCACCGCTATTAATAGCCTTTCTTATTTTTAGTCCATCACTAATTTCGTAACATATAGCTACTGCTAGAGGGGGTGTAAATTTAGGATCAAAAAATCTTGAATCAGAGCCAGGTTGAATTCCTCCTACTGCAGATAATCCTCTTGAAAAACTATCTAGAAATCTAGGTATTTTTTCACCTATTGGAACAAGTCTATTTTTATCTATAAATGTGGTAAAAGATTTATCTCCAATTTTAAATCCGAGTAAAGAACTTCTTAACTCATTATTTGAATTTCTGAAACCTCCTGACAAGGAATTAACCTTAATGCCTTTAGAAAAATAAAAATTATTAGATAGAGTTCCTTCTGGAGCAACAAGAAGTTTCGCTTTGTTTGATAAAGCATATTTTTGAGCGATAAATAGCTTTTCTTCAATAAATTCATCATTTATTTTTAATTTTTCTCTTGTTGGTATATTAGTTTGCCAAATAGCTACTGGATATTCATAATTTCTTTTTATTGGAGTTGTTAAACATCCAAATAAATGTAAGAAAATAAAAACCAAAAGTCCTAAAAGAAATATTTTCTTAAAGTAAAGTTTTCTTTCCCATCTACCTAGAGTATAAAAAATCCAAAATCCAATCAATATTTGTAATACGCATAAACCACTTGCACCAATCCATCTTGCTAAACCAGCAAGATAAATATCACCTGGGATAAGACTCTCTCCTAAACCTATCCAAAAAAAAGGCGTTTGAGAAAGTATCAATTCACCAATACCCCAAGTCAAAGATAAAAAAAATACTTTTACTGTTAAAGGTAATATTTTCATTTTAAAAACATCCTCTTTCCAGAGAATAATTTCAACTAACAATCCCCATAAATAAACTAATATCCCACCCAAAAAAGCGCAAAATAATAATATTAAAATGGCAATAATTAAACTTGCAAGCTTTGAAAACCCAAGCCATGTCAATGGATGAAGATCATAAAGCCAAGAATGACTTATCAAGATAAAGAAAAAACCCCAACAAAAATTTGCTATTCTCCTTTCACTTCCCTTCCATAAAATAAATAATGATATCGGCATAAAAATCAGCCAAAAATGAGTTGAAACTGAAATTCCTCCTAAAATCCCTCCTAAACAAGGGTAAAAATATTGTCTTAGACTTTTAATTTGAGTTGGGATTAACAATCTAAAATTACGAAATTAAATTTATAATCACCCATTTATTGTACCTTCATTCTGTAGACTAAGTTTTAGTAACTTTCAAAATTTAAGTGAAAGAAGTCTTTATTAGTTTTGCAGTTTTTGTTTTTTGTGTTTCATTAACTCTTTTCAGTCAATTTAATACACCTCAAGTTGTTAATGCTGCTGAATCAAAAACTCAGTCAGTTCAAAGAACACCTGTTGCAAAATCATCAAATGTCTCAAATAATAATTTATTTGAACTAGACCCATCAGATCCAAATCCTATACTTTTTGCTATGGCAGAAGAAACACCATCAGACAACTATTCAAGGACTACAGAAAGTGGTCTAATTATCGCAGATATCGTAAACGGGGAAGGAGATGAGGCTAGTGCTGGGCAAACAGTTACTGTAAATTACACAGGAACACTAGAAGACGGTACACAATTTGATACCAGTATCGGCAGAGCTCCATTCAGCTTTCCCTTGGGTGCTGGACGAGTAATAAAAGGTTGGGACGAAGGTGTAGCAGGCATGAAAGTTGGTGGCAAAAGAAAATTAACAATACCTCCGGAACTTGGATACGGATCAAGAGGAGCTGGAAATGTAATACCTGCTAATGCGACTTTAATATTTGAAGTTGAATTATTAAAAGTCAATTAAATTAAGTAAGAAAAATATCTAAGACTTTTCAATTTAGTTAATCTCCAAGTAATATATATACAACATCAAATATTTGAAATGTTAAGTAAATTCATCAATTCTTTTCTAGATAACAAATCCCCAATGACAGTCTATGCTCACTGCGATGGACCTTGTGGTGTTTACGATCCAGCATCTACGAGAGTTGCAGCTGAAGCAGTTTTGTCAATGACAAAAAAACTTATTGCATTAGAAGCTCCTTCTAGCACTGATTCAGCAGAGTGGGCTTCATATAGTAATACATTTTCTAGATATGTTGCAGTTAAAGAGGAGCAAGCAAAAGAAACAAAGAAAGAAATTCTAATTTTGTGGACAGACTACTTTAAACCTGTTCACTTAGAAACTTATCCAGACTTACATGAAACCATTTGGAAGGCGGCCAAATTATGCAGTGCATGTAAAGTTAATATTGATTTAGCTCAAGCTGAAGAACTAATGAGTTATGTAGAAAAAATTCATAATATCTTCTGGGCTTCAAAAGGAAGATCAGACGCTTTTGTAAAAGCTAGTTAATCAGAATTATTTTCAAAAGTTTTTTTGATTTTATTTTATTTTTTTTAGGTTTAAGAAAAACCGCGATTATTAGTGGTGAATCGATGTTTCCTTACCTAAAAGAAGGTGACATTGTATTTTTTAAAAAATATAAAAAGAATAAATCAATACTTAAAAAGCGACAAATAGTTATTTTTAATCATCCAATTAAAAATAAAAACCTAATAAAAAGGATAAATTCAGTAAATCAAAATAACGTTGAGGTTATTGGCGACAATATTGAATTTAGCGAAGATAGTAATAAATTTGGATTAATCAATAACGAAAAAATAATTGGCATTGTCACCTCTAAATTGATTATTCCTAAATTAAAAAATTTTTTAATTCAAAAAAACAGAAGCACTTCTTTGAATCCAAAATAATCCCAAAGAAAAGGAAAGCCCTCCTGCTACAGCTATTAATCTTTTAATAAATTTTTGACTTGCTTTAAAGGTAGTAAAAGAGATTAAACAAGTAAAAAGATTCATACTTATGATTGAACCAATCAAATATGAAATCAAATATAAGCAAGCGCTTGTTAAAGGTAGTGCTAAAGCAGGAAGAACTGCAAGAAAATGTGAACCTCCAGCTATACCGTGTAGCAAGCCTAAACCAGTCAAAGCATGTGAGTGCTTATTATTATTCTTCTGTTCCTTAACATGAAAGTGAAAGTGACGATGGGCAATTCCATTCTCATGCTTATGGGAATGCGAGTGGATACTTAATTGAAAAGAATTTTTCATAGCAAATACTCCAACAATTAGAAGTGAAATTCCAACTAGGAATTCGGCAATACTAGAAAATTTGTTTAATGGCGTAATATCCTTAATAAAAATCGCTAGAAAAGCTAACAAGAGGACTCCTGAAGAATGTCCCAAGCCCCATGAGAAACTATTTTTAAGAGCTTTTTGGGGATTATTAATCGCTGCTGGTGCCATTGTAATTAGATGATCAGCGCCACTAACTACATGCACAAATCCTGCAACAATACCTGTTAAAATTACAGCTTGCATATATATTCAGTACAACTCTGTTTATTAAATTTTATAGCACGATTTGAAGTCAATATTAAATTGAGTTAAATAATTTCTTGAACGATTGTTCAATATCAGTTTCTCTCATAAAAGTTTCACCAATTAATACTCCCATAATTCCAATAGATCTAAGCGATTCTAAATCTTCGGCACAATTAATTCCAGATTCACTTATGGGAATAATATTTTGTTTTAAAAATATATCTGCATATGTATGCATCAATTCTTTTGATGTTTTTAAATCCGTTTTAAAAGTCTTTAAGTCCCTATTATTTATTCCAATCAAATTAAAAGATTTTAACTTTAGAATCCTTTCTAATTCATTAGAATTATGGACTTCAACAAGAACACTCATCTTTAAATTATCAGCTATTTTCTTTAAATAAATTAAATCATCATCACTTAAAATCGCAGCGATTAATAATATTGCATCAGCACCAGATACCCTTGCTTTATAAATCTGATAAGCAGAAATAATAAAATCTTTGCAGAGTAGAGGGAGATTAGTTGATTTCCTTACAGTTTCGAGTATTTCATAACTACCTTGAAAAAACCTTTTATCGGTAAGTACTGAGATACATGATGCACCTAATCCTTCATAACAAATTGCTATGTTTTCAGGGTTAAAATCTTTTCTAATTACTCCTTTACTCGGACTAGCTTTTTTTATTTCAGCAATAACTCCTGGTTTTATTTTTGACTCCAAGATATTTTTATAAAAATCTTTGGGAGTAGGAAGTTTTTCAATTTTTTTGATGAGATCTTCTAAAGAGACTATTTTTTTAAAATTCTTAATTTCAATATCCTTGTGCCATACAATTTCTTCCAGAATGTTTTTTGCTTGTGCTTCTCTATGAGGTACAGCATATTCTAAATTTTCTACCCTTACTGTTGGATTTGGTGGCCTGCGTCTTATCTCCATTAATTTTAGATATTATTTTATTTGAGAAGCCGCCTGTTTATATGCGACCTCAACTACTTCACTAAGAGTAGGATGAGTATGAACTTCTTTAGATAATTCAATTACATCTTGGTTCCTTGAAATAGCGTTCGAAATTTCTTGAATCAAATCAGCTGCATGTAACCCAAAAATATGAGCTCCTAATACTTTCCCATTATCTTTATTGAAAATCAACTTTAGCAATCCATCACTCTCTAATTCAGCCAATGCTTTTGAATTAGCCTTAAAGAAACTTTTGACAACTCCCAAAGTAAAATTTTCTTTTGTAGATATCTCTTTAGCTTCAACTTCAGAGAGACCAACTGAACTTATTTCTGGGTGAGTAAAGGTTGCTGCTGGGATACTTTTATAGTTAATTTCGACATTACCACCGCAAATATTATCAACAGCAATAGTACCTTGCGCTGCAGCTGTATGGGCAAGCATTAGTTTTCCCGTTACATCTCCAACAGCCCAAATGTTAGGTATTATTTCATCACCATTCTTAACTCTCATTTGATCATCTACAGGAATGAAACCTTTTACTGTTTCGATCCCAACCGACTCAAGATTTAAGTTATTACTATTAGGACTTCTGCCAGTTGCGACTAGTACAGCGTCAACTTCTAAAGTTTCTACAACTTCCTTAGATTTTGCATCAGTCAGTTCTATTTTTACAGGGCATCCAGGCGTTATTTTTGTCGCAAAGACATTTGATTTTGTGTCTATATCTCTTGCTTGAATAAGGTTTTTCTTAGCAATTTTAGTGATGTCTGGATCAAATGTTGGCATAATATTCTCCAAAGCCTCGATCATGGTAACTTCACAACCAAGCGCGGTATAAACATCAGCAAATTCTAGACCTATATATCCGCTTCCAATAATTGCTATCCATCTTGGAAGCCACTCAAGTTTAACCGCATCATCGCTAGTAAATACGGTCCTATTATCCAAAGTTATTCCACGGGGCACAAAAGGAGAAGAGCCTGTTGCTATAACAATATCCTTACATGTGAAAATTTTATCAATTCCGTTTTTATCTCTTACACCTACTTTTTGATTTCCTTCAATTCTTCCATTCCCCAAAATAATTTCAACTCCACTCCTTTTAAGAGTTTTTGTTAAATTTTCTCTAACATTTAAAACTAAATTATTTGCATGATCTGCAATTTTTGATCTCTCAAACCTTACTGGTGAAGCATGAATACCAAATTTAGCTAAATGTTCATAATCAGCTATTTCTCTAACTTTACCACTTGCAGCCAAAAGAGCTTTAGATGGAACACAACCCTTGTTAACACAAGTGCCTCCCATATCAGAAGATTCTACTATTGCCACTTTCAGTCCCTTACCAGCAGCATGTTTAGCGGCATCAAAACCTCCATATCCTGCTCCTATTACGATTAAATCAAAATCAAAACTTGAATCAGTCACTTTTTATTTATTTATTTAGAAGAGTATGCGACTCTTTTTCGTTCTAGTAATAACGGAACTGCAACACAAGCCACATTCAATGATTCTACAATCTCGCTATGCGGAATTGTAATTGTTTCATTAAAAGCTTCTTGAATTTTTTTATGAATACCTTGACCTTCATTACCCAAAATTAATGCTGTACGTCTAGACCAATCAACTTCCCAGTAAGGTTTTGAAGGTTTTTTTGAACTCTCATTATGGCTACTAGTAGAGAAAATCTTAAATCCTACATTTGATAATTCAGACAAAGACTTAAGTAAAGAATTTAATATTTCTTCTTCAATGCCATCAAATCTTAAAAATGGCAGATGAAAAACTGCACCTGAGGAAGCTCTTAATACCTTTTGGCCTAATGGGTGCGCACCTCCAGCTAAAAAAATTGCATTAACACCCGCAGCTAAAGCGGTTCTAAATAGATTACCCATATTCCCAGGATCTTGAATTCTGTCGAGAACAAGAACAAAATCATCTTTTCTATTAAATTGATAATTAGGTATTGCTGAAATCTCTACTAAAGCTGCTATCCCATCTGGATTAATTGTTGAAATCGCAGACGCCAAGACTTCCTCTGAGACAATATTTATTAATGACTCATCAAATTTTTTGCTTAGAATTTGATTCTTTCTTAGCCATTTTTCGGTCACTAAAATCTTAGAGGGATTTTTTCCAGACTTCAGCAATTCTTCAATGAGATGTGTACCCTCTATGCAAAAAAAGTCTCGATCTTTTGGAGATGATCCTCTTTTAAATGATCTAAATCTTTTAACTAGATTATTGTTTTTACTAGTTATTTTTAAAAAAGAATTTTCTATGAGTATTTTGAAAAATTTGTTATCAACTATATTTTAATTACATAAATATTTTGATCAATTATTTATTAAATTTTTATTTCCCAAGAAATCAAAAAATACATTTTCACTTTTAATTAATACTCATGACGTTACATAGGGTGGACTTAATATTATTAGTTTGTCATGATGAATCTAATAAATTAAGTCTTAATGATTTGCGGAAGCAAAACGAAGTCATATCTTAAATCGCAAAATTTAAAGATTCTTGGCCAAGGCAAGTTAAATGGAATAGTTGAAATAAGTGGTGCGAAGAATTCCGCCTTAGTTTTATTAGCCTCATCATTGCTAACTAATGAAAAAATAATTCTTGAAAATGTACCTTTTCTCACTGATATTGAAAAGATGGGGAATATCCTAAAGAATTTAGGAGTGAATTTAGTTCGTAAAAGCAACCAACTAGAAATAGATCCAACAACTATTTCGATTAAAGAACTTCCATATGAACTTGTTAAAGGATTAAGAGCTAGTTTCTTTTGTATAGGTGCACTGTTAACTAAATTTGGAGAAGCTCAAGTACCGTTACCAGGTGGATGCAATATTGGTGCAAGGCCTATAGAAGAGCACATTAATGGATTAATCGCACTAGGAGCAGACATTATTATTGAAGAGGGAATTGTAAAGGCAAAAACAAGGGGGGACAAAAATAGACTTCATGGCACTCATATTAAATTAAATTGTCCAAGTGTAGGTGCGACTGAAACTTTAATAATGGCAGCATCTTTAGCCAAAGGAAGAACTACTATTGAAAATGCTGCTAGAGAGCCTGAAGTTCAAGATTTATGCCAAATGCTTAATAAAATGGGGGCAAAAATTTATGACTCCGGTAAAGAAACAATTATTATTGATGGTGTTAATAAGCTGGTTGGTTGTACTCATAAAGTAATTCCAGATCGAATAGAAGCTGGAACTTTTCTAATTGCTGCTGCTGCAACTTCCTCTTCAATAACAATTTCTCCAGTAATCCCTCATCATCTTGAAGCTGTCACTAATAAGCTTCAAGAGAGTGGTAGTAAAATTACTATTAAAGGTAATTCGATTTCTATCAAGAGTAAAGAGATTAAAGGAGTAGATATTGAAACAGCTCCTTTCCCAGGCTTTCCTACTGATTTGCAGGCGCCATTTACAACTCTAATGACAATCGCAAATGGTGAATCAAAGATAACTGAAACAATTTTCGAAAACAGAATGAATCATATTTATTTACTTAATGAAATGGGTGCCAGTATAAAACTAAACAAAAACGTAGCTCACATCAAAGGTGTTAAAACAATTAATGGGATGAATCTAGTTGGCTCAGATTTAAGGTCATCAGCTGCATTAATAATTGCAGGAATCATCGCAAAAGGTAGTAGTAATTTTTATGGATTAGAACATCTTGATAGAGGTTATGAAAATTTTGAATTAAAACTAAAAAATCTAGGTGTAAAAATAATTAGAGAGATTAGTAAAAATAAATTTGAGGAGGGTGAATATAAAATTGAACCTAAAAGTGAGAATCTTTCAAAACTCGAAGCAGCTTAATCAATTAGTAAGAAATTTTTAAGATTAAGGAAATTAATTCAAACGTAAGCAATATTGATTAGTGAAATACAACCCAAAAAATAATATAAACAAAACTAGAAAGCGATTAGACCAATCTTTATTTAAACCATTAAGTTTGAATTCGTTCATGCCCAAGTTCCGCTATTAGATCCGAATGTTGTAAGTATAGTTACAGCAATAAAAAGATAAGGTACAAATTTAAAAGATAATTTTTTAGCTTGAGTTTTAGACATTTGGTTTTTTTAATTAATATAACACAATATTACTAATCATGAAGCTATCTTCTTTAAAAAAAGACTTTTACTCGCATTTAATCACAGAAATGTATCATAAATGTTTAAATATTCTTTATTTACCTTATTTCTTGTCAGCGAATGCAATAAATAATTCTAAGTTTTTATCGAAAAGATTAACTATTAACTAACGTTATCTTGATAAATTTTCCTTGAGCAAAACAATAGTCAATAAGTTGATTTTTGTTATAATGAAAAAGTTCATTTTTTCAAAAGCCTTGGGAGCGTGGTGGAATTGGTAGACGCACCGCACTCAAAATGCGGCACCTTCGGGTATGTCGGTTCAAGTCCGACCGCTCCCACTTTGATGAATACCTATAGTCGATTTGATATATCTTTCAAAAAAGGGAAAGGTTGTTGGCTATGGGACAAAACAGGTAAAAGGTATCTTGATGCAGTCGCTGGTATAGCAACTTGTAGTCTTGGACATAGCGACAGAGTTTTAAGAAGAAGGTTATCAACTCAACTAAAAAAGATTCAGCACATTTCTAATCTCTACAACATTGAAGAACAAGAACAGTTAAGCAGAACTTTAACAAATATGAGTTGTGCTAAAAGCGTCTTCTTCTGCAATAGTGGTGCGGAAGCAAATGAATCAGCAATTAAATTAATTAAAAAATATGGTAATACGACAAATAAAGGTAAAGAATCAATTATTCTCGCAGCAGAATCCAGCTTTCATGGAAGGACGCTTGCAGCCTTGAGTGCCACTGGACAGCCCAAATATCAAAAAGGTTTCGAACCAATGATTCAAGGGTTCAAATTTTTTAAATTTAACAATTTTGATTCGGTAAAAAAATTATTTGAAGAGTGTGAAAATAATGATCAAAAAATTTCAGGCGTTTTAGTTGAACCAATACAAGGAGAAGGCGGCGTAATTCCTGGAAGTAAAATATTTTTTAAAAGCCTGAGAGAAATATGTGACAAATATAATTCTCTTCTCATTTTAGATGAGGTCCAAAGTGGAGTAGGTCGAACTGGGAAAATGTGGGGTTATGAGAATTTAGGAATTGAACCTGATGGATTCACCCTTGCTAAAGGATTAGGAGGAGGTCATGCAATTGGAGCATTATTGGTAAAAGAAAAAGCTAACATTTTTTCTCAAGGTGATCATGCAAGCACTTTTGGAGGTAACCCATTCGCCTGTAAAGCTGCCCTAACTGTATTAGAAGAAATAAATAGAAGAAATATTATCAATAATGTTTATCTAAGAGGGGAACAATTAAGTGCTGGGTTTGAAGAATTGTCAAAAAAATTTCCAAATATTATTAGCGGGAAAAGAGGTTTAGGTTTAATACAAGGTCTTGTGATCAATGATGATTATGCTGATGCAAAAGAAATTACGCTAAAAGCTTTTGATAAAGGATTATTGGTAGTTCCTGCGGGAGGAAATGTTGTAAGGATTGTCCCACCATTAGTTATATCTCGAAGAGAAATTAATATTCTTTTGGATAAGCTAAATTCAATTTTTGAAGAATCATAGCAATTTAAATTTTGAAAAATGCAAATTTAAAAATTTTTGAATTATTATCACCTAAATATGAAAGGGATAATATCAAGTTAGGTTTATCAAGAATTAAAAAAGCACTTCAAGAACTTGGTAATCCTTGCAAGAATATCCCTGCGATACATATTATTGGAACCAATGGAAAAGGATCAATCGCGGCATATTTAGAAAGTATACTTTTTGAAGCTAAAATTAATTTCGGTGTAACGACATCTCCTCATCTTTTGGATGTATGCGAGAGGATTAGAGTTAATAAAAAAAATATTAATAAAACTGATTTTAAAAAAATCTATAGATTAATAGAAAAAAAATTTTCAACATTTGAATTAACTCCTTTTGAAAAAATCATTTGCTGCGCGCTAAATTTTTTTGACCATAAAAAAGTTGAATTACTCATTCTTGAAGCTGGCTTAGGGGGACGATTAGACGCGACAACAGCCCATAAATTAAGACCAATTATTGCTATTGGGAATATTGGCTTAGACCATAAAGAATTTCTTGGAGATACGATTGAAAAAATTGCCGAAGAAAAATTAGCAGTTATTGAAAAAAACTCAATTGTCATCTCATGCAATCAAAATAGTCAAGTTGAAAATTTAATATCCAAAAAAGTTAAAGAGGTAGGAGCAGAAATTATTTGGAAAGATTCAATTTCAAACAGCTATGAGCTTGGATTAAAAGGAATTTTTCAAAAGCAAAATGCTTCGGTAGCTGTTGGAGCAATTGAAGCGCTGAATAATTTAGGATTTAATATAAAAGAAAAACACATATCTGAAGGTCTTAAAAAAACAACTTGGAACGGAAGGCTAGAAATAATAAATTATTACAACAAAGAAATTCTTGTAGATTGTGCGCATAATTATCCTGCGGCAAAAGCACTCTCTAATGAGCGAAGTAATTGGGAGAATGAAGATAAAGGAATTTATTGGATTTTAGGTGTCCAAAGACAAAAAGATATTTACGCAATATTAAAAACACTTCTAAAGAAAAATGATCACTTATTACTTGTGCCAGTTCCAAACCAACCTAGTTGGCAATTAAATGATCTCTCTCAAATTGAAGAAATTGACTTTCAAAAAACAATTGAATTTAAAACATTTGAACTTGCCATTGAGCATTTATTTTCCCTAGAAAAATGGCCACCTAATCATCCTGTTCTAACAGGTTCTATTTTTTTAGTTGCTGAATTTATTAAATTTGCGAATAAAGAAAAATGTTAAATTTTAAATTGTTCTTTTACTTCCCAACCTTCCAATTTCCCTGGATTTAATAGCCCTTTAGGATCAAATCTTAATTTCGCTTTTACTTGATCAGCATCCACAACTCCGAGACCTCCACCTTCAACAGTTAAAACATGAGGATTAAAAATAAAGGCACCAAGTTTCTTGCAATCTTCCATTATTTCATTTAATTCTTCTGCCCCATTCCACTTTAATAATGGCAAAGCCGCTAATCGCGGTGATCCTTGTTGAGAAACTGCCTCTAAATGCCAAAGAACTTTTTTACCCCATTTTTTTCTCAAAAAATTAATTAATTCTAGTTCATTATTAAGTGGCAAAAGCATTTGTAAATACGTCCAATTTTTATCCTTAGACCTCATATGAAGAGTTGTATGATTCCATACGACTTCAGAAATTCCATTCGCGAGCTTTTCTTCTTCCCCAAGTAGGGTAGATTCAACTTTAAATTTTTTACAAATTAGCTCTATGGTTTTTATTCCTCCAAGAGTAGATTGAATTAATATCTTGTGACTTCTAGATTTACTTTTAAACCATTTTGGCATTTGATCTACAATTTCTTCTTCAAGAATTGCTCCTAATTTCAGATTAATTGCTGCGCTAGTAAGAGTTTTTAATATTTCTATTGTTTTTTCAAATTCAATACAGTCAATAACTAATGAGTACCACTTACGTTTGATATCAGTAGCAAGTAATAAAGAGGTAATTATTCCATTAGTCCCATAAGCATGATTTAGAGGTTCGGATTCTTCAGCATCAAATTTTAATAATGCAGGTTTTTCATTCAGCGTTACTGCCTCTAAACCTATAAGATTTCCTGGATCTCGTAAAAATCCCCAACTAATGGAACCAATACCTCCTGATCCACCTGCAATAAAACCTCCAATTGTTGCAGTTTTCCAAGTACTAGGAAGTAACCTCAATTCCCTCCCATATTTCTCTAATTGTTTATTCAAATCTCCCATAACACATCCAGACTGTACTTTTACAAAGCCTGTATCTGGATCAAATTCTTCTAACTTATTAAATTGACTCATCTGCATTACAACTCCTTTAAATAATGGGACAGCTTGTCCATAATTACCTGTACCTGAACCCCTTAAAGTAAGTGGGATAGATAAATCCCAACAAATTTCTGCTACTTCCTTTACCGCTTTGTGATCAGTAGGTCTTACCACCAAATCAGCAATACATTCGTCTAATTTTTCAGTAAGGATTGGAGAGTAGTTATAAAAATCTTTTGAAAGTCTTTTTACATCGGATTTATTTTCGATGATCTCTAAGTTTTTGACTTCTCTAAATTTGTCTATAAATTTGAGTTTTGATATCATTAATAAAAATTTTTATGCTTTGTATATAAATTAGCCAATTAGCGATATAAATCGCCGTTTATAAATACTTTTCTCTTTAAATTGCTCGAAAAAACATCTGCCCATCTTTGTGCATCTAAAATCACAAAATCAGCAGGACAACCTTTTTTGATTAAACCATCCCATTCTAAATTTAATAATCTGCTTGGAGCTAAAAAAATAGAAGATAGAGTCATTCTCTCCCAAGGATTTAGTTGAAGCATAGGTATCGAGCAAGACAACATGTAAAAAGGGTCAAAATTACCAAATGGGTACCAAGGGTCTTGAACATTATCACTACCAAGAGATACGTCCACATGTGATTTTTGTAATTGCTTTATTGGCGCAACTGGTCTTTTTAATGAAGTAGTTTTATTACTTCGATTGAGCAGCCAAAAATTTGTTAGGGGTAAGGCAATAACCTTAATATTTTTCTCAGCCATTTTTTCCCCTAAATTTAAAATCTCTCTATTACTTAGAGAAATAAGACTACTCAAATGACTACAAGTGATCGGAATACTATTAATATTTAAATTTTCGATTGTTTCTAATAAAACTTTTATTCCCGCTCCAGGTTCAATAATTGCTTCATCTATATGCAAATCAATTTCTAATTTATATTTGCTCGCAAGAAGAAGCATCTTTGCTAGAAATTTTCTTGTATCTTTTTTATTGAAAGGGGGTACAATAACACCACCTAAAATGCCTCCAGTAGAGGAAAATATTTTTGCCAAATCTTCTCCATCAGTTGTATCCCAGAATTCCAATGGGGCTAGAGCAACGTATTGCAAAGTCAACTTAGATGAAAATTTTTTTTGTAATTTAAAAAGTTCAATCCAAATATCAATAGATTGACCTTTGTATGTATCAATATGACTTCTAATTGCTCGGTATCCATTTTGTATGGCAAGTTTTAATGATTTCTCAACTCTTTCAAGAACCTTATCTGTAGTTCTAGTTTTATGTTCTTCAAGATTTACTGATAATGCTCCTCCATAGTTTGATTCAAGATTAGGAAAGTCTGCCCATATAAAAGATTTATCAAAATGCGAATGCGTTTCAACAAATCTTGGGAATAAAATGTTTTTTGGTTTTGTAATTTTATTTTTTAAAGGATGTAACTCAGAAACAAATCCATCCTCCCAACTAATGGAAACTGAACATAAATCCTCTACATCGATAATGAGGTTATCTATATCTTCTATTAAACAAAGGCTTCGGGGAATAAGAACCTCAGCTGTGCCGAAATTACTCAAATTTTTAAATTTTCTTTTATTTTAAATCATAAGAAAACTTTACTGAATTAGAAAATAATTCAAATTTCTCTAAAAGATAAAAATAACTATGAAAAATTACCCTTGAGTTGTTAAATTTATAAATGTGAGGCGGGCGTCGCCAAGTGGTTAAGGCAGCGGCTTGTGGCGCCGCTATTCGGGGGTTCGAATCCCCTCGCTCGCCCTCAAAAATATTGCAGCAAAATTATTTAACTTGTAATTTTGAATTAAAGAATCATAAAAAATTCCTAGCAAAGTGCTAACAAAAACAAAATCAGACGAAAAAAAAACTCAAAAGAATTCAACTACTGGTAGTTATTGGATAACCACATTTGGATGCCAAATGAACAAGGCTGATTCTGAGAGAATGGCTGGGACATTAGAGAAAATGGGATACACCAGAGCAGATCATGAATTAAATGCCGATTTGGTCTTGTACAATACATGCACTATTAGAGATAATGCAGAGCAAAAAGTTTATAGCTTTCTAGGAAGACAAGCAAAAAGAAAGCACAAAATCCCTAGCTTAAAACTTGTTGTTGCAGGTTGTCTTGCTCAGCAAGAGGGAGAATCCTTACTAAGAAGAGTCCCAGAACTTGACCTAGTAATGGGCCCTCAACATGTAAATAACCTTGAGAATCTTCTGGGGAAAGTTGATTTAGGAAATCAAGTTGCTGCTACAGAAGAAACCTTCATTTCTGAAGATATAACAAGTGCCAGAAGAGAAAGCTCTATTTGTGGCTGGGTTAATATCATTTATGGTTGTAATGAAAGATGTTCATATTGTGTGGTCCCATCTGTAAGAGGAAAAGAGCAATCAAGATATCCAAATGCGATAAAAAGTGAGATCCAAAAATTAGCTGATGATAATTTTAAAGAAATTACTCTTTTGGGTCAGAACATTGATGCTTATGGTCGAGACCTTCCAGGAACTACAAAAGAGGGGAGAAAAGAAAATACCCTAACTGATCTTTTGTATTATATTCATGATGTTAAAGGAATTCGCAGAATAAGATTTGCTACTAGTCATCCAAGATATTTTTCAAAAAGATTGATTCAAGCTTGTTATGAACTTGATAAAGTCTGTGAACATTTCCATATCCCCTTCCAAAGTGGAAATGATGAAATTTTAAAGCAAATGTCCAGAGGATATTCTATTAAAAAGTATAAAAATATTATCGAGAACATAAGGTCATTAATGCCAGATGCATCAATCACAGCTGACGCGATAGTTGCTTTCCCAGGAGAAACCGAGCAACAATATCAAGATACATTAAAGCTAATATCAGAAATTGGCTTTGATCAGGTGAATACAGCAGCATACTCTCCAAGACCAAATACGCCTGCAGCAGTTTGGACGAATCAACTTTCTGAAGAGGTAAAAAAAGCTAGATTACAAGAAATTAATGATTTGGTCGAGAAAACTGCTAGGAGTAGAAATCAAAGATATATCAATAATATCGAAAGCGTTTTAATTGAGGGTTTAAATCCAAAAAATTCCTCTCAAATTATGGGTAGAACTAGAACAAATAGATTAACTTTCGTAGAAATTCCTAACAACTTAAACTTTAATTTTTCATTGGGAGATGAGATAGATGTCAGAATAAATGAAGCAAGACCTTTTTCTTTAACTGGCGAACTTTATTTATGATTTTTTTCTAAATGATCGGGGTTAAGAAAAAATGTATTGGGTTAATATTTGGTGGGAATTCCAATGAACATGCAGTATCGATATCATCTGCGAAAACAGTTTATCAAGCATTTAATTCAGAAATAAACAAAGAATTCTTTACAGTAAAAGCCTTTTACATAAACAAATATGGAGATTGGCTTGATAGTGATAGTTCAGAAAAAATCCTAATAGGCGAAATTGAAAACAATAAAACGAAAAAACAAGAAATTTTTAATCAAGAAAAATTTAACTTTCTTTACGGAATTGAATTTCAAAATGTTGATGTTTGGTTTCCTCTTTTACATGGATTTAATGGAGAAGACGGATCAATTCATGGCTTACTTAGATTTACAAAGAAACCTTTAGTCGGATGTGGAATTATTGGCTCTGCACTTGGAATGGACAAAATATTGATGAAAACAATTTTCTCAAAACTTAAATTTCCACAAGTTAATTATCTAGTTTTTCAAAATGAAGATCTCAAAGATAAGGAAGTAAAAAATAAAATAATTAATGAAATTTTAAAAAAATTAAATTTTCCTGTATTTGTAAAACCATCGAACTCTGGATCATCTCTTGGCATCTCTAAAGTCATAAGTGAATCAGAAATATTACAAGCCTTAGAAAAGGCTCATGAAATAGATCCAAGAATCTTAGTAGAGGAAGGGTTAGAGGTAAGGGAGATTGAATGCGGAATAATTGGGAATTCAAAACTCTTAACCTCTGAGATAGGCGAGGTAAATTACGAAAGTGAATGGTATGATTACGATTCAAAATATCACTCAAATAATAAAATAATTATCCCAGCCGAAATAGATTCTAAAATCGCAAATGAAATTAAAGAAATTGCTATTAAAAGCTGTAGAGCACTCAATATTTTTGGTTTTGCAAGAGTGGATTTCTTTTTAGAAAAATCTTCAAATAAAATTTTGTTAAATGAAATAAATACAATTCCTGGTTTTACAAAAAACAGTATGTTTCCAATGCTTTGGGAAGCTTCAGGTTTAAAAATTGAACAACTTGTGGCTAAACTGGTACATATATCTTTAGATTTGTAGTTTTAAATCAAATGTTGCATGGACTTCTTTGGTTACCATTACTTTTAATCTTCATTTTATTAACTGCACTTGGATGGTTAGAAAGAAGAAGGCAAAATCTTTTTAGAAGTTGGGCAAGGGACTCTGAACTTTGCAAGTTAGATAGTTCAGGTGCAGCGTCCCTAAAAGATGGGGAGTTAAAGTGGAGCGCATTTGAAGCTGGCAAATTTGAAGAAAAAGATTGTTTTACAATAAAGAAACTGGAATTAGTTGAATTAATGGCACTAACTTCTGGAGAAGCTCCTCTAACAAGTGAATCTCAAGGTAAGTGCAGGTTGAGATTAGTAGGGAATGGGAAAGAGATGGATGTACCATTTTCAGATGCAGAGCAAGCGAGAGAATGGATGGACCAACTGATGGAAAAAGCTCGATGTGATTTGTGAAAAACCAAAAAGGAATCAAAAATAGAAGCTTTTTTTTTCTAATTTCATTTTTATTTTTAACGAGCTTATTAAGCATAAAAACTCTCAAAAAAGTTGGTGCTCAGGACATTAGGATTACTGGTAGTGAATTATTTTCGCAGAATGATGTTGTAAAAAATTCATCTTTAAATTTTCCTATTAGATTAATTTTTGTTGAAACTCATTTGTTAGAAAAAGAGTTAAAACAAAATTTATCTCTTAAAAATGTTTCGGTAAATAGAGAATTATTTCCTTTTGGTTTGAAAATTCATATTAATTCAAGAATTCCAATAGCTTACGGTGAGAAAATATTAAAAGACGAAAAAATATTAGGATTCATTGATAAAGATGGAACTTTTATAAATAAACAAAATGTTGATGAAAAAAATTTGAATAAATTAACAATAAAAGTTTTTGGGTGGAAAGAAAAATTTAAAAAAATATTATCTGAAATTTTTATCTCTATAGAAAATTATGAAATAGATATAGATAAAATTACTTTTTCATCCGATGGGTTTCTAACTGTTGAGGAAAAAGATTTAAAAACAATATTCTTAGGATTTAAGCCAAATTTAATCAACTATCAATTTCAAAAAATCAATAATCTTAAAAATGAATTTAAGAAAAATAGCTTTTCAAAAAAAATAGATAGTATTGATCTTACTAATCCAGATAAACCAAAAATAAAAGTGTTCAAACCCTAATATTTGAAAAAGGATTTCGAGTAATTTTTTTTAATTATTGTAGTGTTGATATGGGTTTTGCATTCAAACAAAATATTTAATAAATAAATATTTTTAGGATTTTCCTCAACAAATTCCTACAGATGAGCTCAGTAAGTTCATAATGCACCCAATACTATTATTAGATTCCTATTAAGAGATGAGCTTCGGTAACAATCCAAACTTTGATCAATCGAGAGAAATCCTTCCAAGCCAAAATGCAAAAATAGAAGTAATTGGTGTTGGTGGTGGTGGCAGTAATGCAGTCAATAGAATGATAAATAGTGATTTAGAAGGTGTTTCATTTAGAGTTCTCAATACCGATGCACAAGCCCTTCTTCAATCTTCTGCAGAGAGTAGGGTTCAACTTGGACAAAATCTTACTAGAGGTTTAGGTGCAGGTGGAAATCCAAGTATTGGGCAAAAAGCAGCTGAAGAATCCAAAGAAGAGCTTCAGCAAGCTTTAGAGGGATCTGATCTAGTTTTTATTGCCGCTGGAATGGGTGGAGGAACTGGTACAGGTGCAGCTCCCGTTGTTGCAGAAGTAGCCAAACAAAGTGGAGCTCTAACAGTAGGTATAGTAACCAAACCATTTTCTTTTGAAGGAAAAAGAAGAATGCGTCAAGCAGAGGAGGGGATCGCAAGACTAGCTGAAAACGTTGATACTCTTATAGTTATTCCAAATGACCGATTAAAAGAGGTTATAGCAGGAGCTCCTCTTCAAGAAGCATTTAGGAATGCTGATGACGTTTTAAGAATGGGAGTCAAAGGTATTAGTGACATAATTACTTGCCCAGGATTAGTTAATGTTGATTTTGCTGATGTTAGATCAGTTATGACGGAAGCAGGCACTGCTCTTCTCGGTATAGGTATTGGTTCAGGCAGATCAAGAGCTTTAGAGGCAGCACAGGCAGCAATGAATAGTCCTTTACTAGAAGCAGCCAGAATTGATGGAGCTAAAGGCTGCGTCATAAATATTACTGGTGGTAAGGACATGACATTAGAAGATATGACCTCCGCATCTGAAATTATCTATGATGTTGTTGACCAAGAAGCAAATATTATTGTTGGTGCTGTGGTCGATGAAGCAATGGAAGGGGAGATTCAAGTTACTGTAATTGCTACAGGATTTGAAACAAATCAACCATTAAATCAACAAAGAATAAAAAACCGATTGTCAACTCAACCCTTATATAATTTTTCCGATAAAAAAGAATCAGGAGCAAGTATTCCTGAATTTTTAAAGTTAAGGCAAAATAAAAAAGATATAGGTTAAAAGGTAAAATAGAGTGACTCGGTTTTCTCGCCTGCCTCAAGCATCCCTTGTGGCTGCTACCTTCCGGTCCTGACCAGGTTTAGGCGTTAAAACCGCGAAAGGCCGAGTCAAAAACATCTTAGCAATTCTTGATTAAAAAAGATATATAAATTCATTATGTTACCTTCAGATTTGATTAATTATAAAAAACAATCTCAAAAAATCATTGCATTAACTGCATGGGATTCTATATCAGGATCCATTGCAGAACATGCCAATGTTGATATCGTCCTGGTAGGAGATTCCCTAGCAATGGTCTGCTTAGGTTACAAATCGACATTGCCATTAACTCTACAAAATATAATTTATCACACTAATGCTGTTACAAGAGGATTTAAAAAGAAAATTGAAGAACAACCTTTAGTCGTTTCAGATATGCCTTTCCTTACTTACCAATGTGGAGAGGATAAAGCTGTTGAGTTCGCAGGGAAAATAATCCAGAACACTTATGCAAAAGCTGTAAAGGTAGAAGGAGCAGAACCAGAAATACAAAAAGTTATTTCTAGATTAATAAGAATGGGAATCCCTGTCATGGGTCATATAGGGCTTACACCACAAAGTTATCTGAATCTTGGATTAAAGAAACAAGGAGAAAGCTTAGAAAGCCAAGAAAAAATAAAGAAAGATGCCTCTGTTCTTGAAAAATTAGGATGTTTTTCAGTAGTTCTTGAACATATTCCCGATTTGCTTGCTAAAGAAATACAAAACACTTTAACAATACCTACAATAGGTATAGGCGCAGGTAACTATTGCGATGGGCAAGTAAGGGTTACTGCAGATTTGTTAGGCCTCAATGATGATCAACCACCTTTTTGCCAACCGATTATTCAAGGCAAAAAATTATTTAAGGATAAATTAAAAGATTGGGTAGAATCTGAAAGACTTAACTAACCTCAAACATTTTGTCATAAGACCGATTAGCTAAGAACGTTTTATTTGCAAGCATTTAATTAAAAATAAAATATATATAAAGATTTTCATTAATTACATATATGCTTCTTTTCCCAAACAGGTGAATCACAATTTATATTCGTTGAATTGCTGGAACTATTGTTTTTAGGTTTAACTTTTTTTATTTTCAATTTGGTTTCCCTTGGCCCAATAGAAGTGATACCAGTAGTTTTAGCTATGATAATAATGAGTATAGTTAATCTTAATTAATCTTATCCCACCATTTAAACATGGAAACGAGAACTTGATTGCTTAGTTCCATTCCTTTAGGATCACTTAAAAAGAATCTATTCCCCTTTCTTACTAATAGTCCACTTTCTAGAAATCTTTCCCATTCTTTAAGCAATTTACTAAAGTTGCTTTTAAATTTTTTGTTTTCCCAATTTTGTTCTTTGAACAACCCATAGATATCTACACCCTCTTTAAGTCTTAATCCCAACATTATTTTTTCATCAAGTTCTTTGTAAACAAAATCCTTATTAATGAGAGATGAATCCAAATTAACTTCGCATTGTCTAATTACCCATTCTTTATATTCATTACTAACTCTTGGTCTAATTAACTTCTCCCCCCAGGGAGAACTTGTGGAACCTTGACCAAAACTCCACCAGCCTAAACCACTCCAATAAACTCTATTATGTCTTGATTGATGCCTCGGTAGACAATAATTTGAGATTTCATATCTTGAATACCCTGAGTTTTTTAAAATTAAATGGGTTGATTTACTGTTTCTAAAAGCCTCTTGATCACTTGGAAGTTTTAATTTTCCTAAATCAATTAATTTTTTAAAAACAGTTCCATTTTCAATATTTAAATCATAAATAGATATATGTGGCGGTAAAAATGTTATTGCTTTTTTTAAATCATCTTGCCATTCTTTAGCTCCACTAAGTGGCAAATTTTGAATTAAATCTAAGCTCCAGCTTTTTATTAACCCAGAATCATATTCTCTCTTTAACCATAAACAAGATTTTTCAGCATCTTTTCTCAAATGACGCCTTCCAGATTTTTGAAGTATCTGATTATTAAAACTTTGTACTCCGAGACTAAATCTATTTATCCCAGCATTTATGAATCCATAAAGATCATCTTGAGTAAAACTACCTGGATCAACTTCCATAGTGATTTCAGCTCCATAGTCAATTCCATAATTTTCTTTAAAAAGATCAATTAATTCTTTGATTTGGGTAGGATCCAGAATTGATGGAGTGCCACCTCCTAAATAAATTGTCGATAGAGGTGATTTATGCTTAATTGACAATATTTCTTTATATAAAAAGTGCAAATAATCTTTAACAGTTTTGCTTCCATAACCTTGCAAAGTTTCAACTTTGTTTCCTAATGGAATAACTGCAAAATCACAGTAAAAGCATCTTCTGTGGCAAAAAGGAATGTGCACATAAGCGCTTCTTGGAAACTTATTCATAATCTAAATTCATTTTTAAGCTCCAAAAAAGTATTTAGGATCGAAAAAAATTAAATCCTTATTTACTCAATTAATAAATCCTAGTAGATTATAGATATGACAGATATCTTAGTATTAATTTTATTTGTATTATCTGGGGCTGCTTCAGGATGGCTTGGTGTTGATTTATTGCCAATAGATATACTCAAACAGGTATCTAATGTAGAGGGTTTTAGGATTGTTCTAGCAATAATAGGGTTTTTTGTAGGATTAGCAGCTGGGTTTGTATTCCTTCAACTTAGAAAGACGTTTCTTGATCAAATAAGAACAATGCCTACAGACTTACTAATAAGTAGGTCAGTTGGATTAATTTTAGGATTACTTGTTGCGAACCTCCTACTTGCTCCAATACTATTAATTCCCTTCCCTAGGGAGGTTTTTTTCGCAAAACCCTTAGCAGCTATATTAAGCAACATTTTCTTTGGTGTGCTTGGTTATAAGTTGGCAGATACGCATGGAAGGACATTATTGAGATTATTTAATCCAAATAATACTGATGCATATCTAGTCAATGAAGGGATCCTTCCTGCCGCCAGTCCAAAGATTCTAGATACAAGCGTAATTATCGATGGAAGAATCAATGGCCTATTAAGTTGCGGCTTATTAGAAGGGCAATTAATTGTTGCTCAAAGTGTAATTGACGAATTACAAACTTTAGCAGACTCAAGCAGTAATGAAAAAAGGTCGAAAGGCAGAAGAGGTCTCAAGTTATTAAAAGAATTAAGAGATTTATATGGGAGAAGACTTGTAATAAATCCAACAAAGTATGAAGGTAATGGGGTAGATGAAAAACTCTTGAAAATTACTGAGGATATGACAGGAACTCTAATAACGGCTGATTATAATCTTTCTCAAATTGCTGAAGTTAAAGAATTAAAAGTTATGAATTTGAGTGATTTGGTTATTGCCTTAAGGCCAGAAGTACAACCTGGAGAATCACTTAATATAAAAATCGTAAGAGAAGGCAAAGAAAAAATGCAAGGTATTGGATATTTAGATGATGGCACAATGGTTGTTATTGATGAGGCAAAGAATTTTGTGGGAAGCAGATTAGATATTGTTATCACAGGAGCATTACAAACTCCCACGGGAAGAATGGTCTTTGGAAAACTAATAAATAATCCTGAGTCAAACAAATCTTTTAAATCACCAGCGACACAGGGCTAAATCTAGCTAGAATCAGCATAATCTTAATTTCGTGATACAAATGACTGTATCTGCTCCTTATTACGGCGAAAACACCGTTATGAGGACCCCGCCCCCTGATCTTCCCTCTCTTTTACTAAAAGAGCGAATTGTTTATCTTGGTTTACCATTATTTTCAGATGATGATGCGAAAAGACAACTGGGAATGGATGTTACTGAGCTAATTATTGCTCAACTTCTTTATCTAGAGTTTGAGGATCCGGAAAAACCAATCTATTTCTATATCAATTCAACTGGTACAAGTTGGTACACAGGAGATGCTGTTGGTTTTGAAACAGAAGCTTTTGCTATCTGCGATACGATAAGCTACATCAAGCCTCCAGTACACACAATATGTATCGGACAAGCAATGGGTACTGCTGCAGTAATCCTTTCATCTGGCACTAAGGGGCAAAGAGCCGCTCTTCCTCATGCTTCTATTGTTTTGCATCAACCTATAAGCGGAGCAAGAGGTCAAGCAACCGATATCCAAATAAGAGCTGAGGAAGTTTTGAAAAATAAAAAATCAATGCTGGAGATTTTATCTCGTAATACTGGAAAGACTATCGAAGAACTTTCAAAAGACTCTGACAGGATGAGTTATCTCAACCCCCAAGAAGCCCAAGATTATGGAGTTATCGATAGAATACTTACAAGTCAAAAAGATCTACCAAATAAAATTTAACATTCACAAAACTATTTAAAATCATGCCAATAGGAACTCCAAGCGTGCCTTACAGACTTCCAGGAAGTCAATACGAAAGATGGGTCGACATATATACAAGACTAGGTGTTGAAAGAATTCTTTTTCTTGGACAAGAAGTGAATGATGGTATTGCTAATAGCCTTGTTGCACAAATGCTTTATTTAGATTCTGATGATAATTCCAAACCTATCTATCTGTATATAAATAGCCCAGGAGGATCAGTAACTGCTGGATTGGCTATATATGACACTATTAAATACGTAAAAAGCGATGTAGTAACCATATGCGTAGGACTCGCAGCCTCAATGGGAGCCTTCCTATTGGCCGCTGGTACAAAAGGTAAAAGAGTTGCTTTACCCCACAGCAGAATAATGATTCATCAACCCTTAGGAGGGACATCTCAACGCCAAGCAAGTGATATTGAAATAGAAGCTAAGGAAATTTTAAGAATCAAAGATATGTTAAATATTTCTATGGCAGATATGACAGGCCAATCATTTGAGAAAATTGAAAAGGATACTGATAGAGATTATTTTTTAAGTGCGGAAGAAGCAAAAAATTATGGATTAATCGATAGAGTAATTACACACCCAAGTGAAGCAAATCAGTCTTAATATTTCTAAATTAATATTTTAATTTTAATTTTTAAATTGAAAATTTTTTTGGTTTATTGCCACCTTAATGTCTAAAATAATAACTATAAAATGCAAAGAAGCTACAACTAATGACCCAACTCTTTTACGACACAGATGCAGATCTAAGTCTTTTAAATAATAAAACAATAGCGATTATTGGATATGGATCACAAGGTCATGCACATGCCCTAAACCTTAAAGATAGTGGTATGGATGTAATTGTTGGATTGTATAAAGGAAGTAAGTCTGAAAGCAAAGCTATTAGCGATGGTCTACAAGTCTTTAGCGTTTCTGAAGCTTGTGAAAAAGCAGACTGGATTATGATTCTCCTCCCCGATGAGTTTCAGAAAGATGTTTACCTTAAAGAAATAGAACCAAACTTAAAAGAAGGAAAGATACTAAGTTTTGCTCATGGCTTCAATATAAGGTTCGAACTTATAAAACCTCCTAGTTTTGTGGATGTTGTAATGATTGCCCCAAAAGGGCCTGGACACACTGTTCGTTGGGAATATCAGAATGGTCAAGGAGTTCCCGCACTGTTTGCAGTTGAACAGGATTCTTCCGGAAGCGCAAGATCATTGGCAATGGCTTACGCTAAAGGGATTGGCGGAACGAGAGCTGGGATTCTTGAAACAAACTTTAAAGAAGAAACAGAAACTGATTTATTTGGCGAACAAGCGGTTTTATGCGGAGGATTATCAGAGCTCGTCAAATCAGGCTTCGAAACTCTTGTAGAGGCTGGATATCAGCCCGAGCTAGCTTACTTCGAATGCTTACATGAAGTTAAACTTATTGTTGATTTAATGGTGAAGGGAGGCTTATCTCAAATGAGAGATTCCATTTCAAATACTGCAGAATATGGAGATTATGTAAGCGGTAAAAGACTTATCAATAGTAATACAAAGAAAGAAATGCAGAAAATTCTAAAAGATATTCAAGATGGAACTTTCGCAAAGAATTTTGTGGAAGAATGCGATAAAAACAAACCCTTAATGACAAAATTAAGAGAAGAGAACTCAAAACATGAAATTGAAAAAGTAGGTAAAGGTCTGCGCTCGATGTTCAGTTGGCTGAAATAAATTTATTTTTAATATTCCTTGGATCGATTGGTTTTGATTTATTGATCGGTGATCCAAGATTCTTAATCCACCCTGTTCAAGTAATAGGCTTTTACATAAAAAAAATAACTGATTACTTAATAAATAATTTTGGAGAAAATAAAAATATATTGTTTGGGGGGGGGTTATTCGTAGCTATATCAACTATTGGAATGAGTTTTGGTTTAGGAAAATTTATAGAACTAAGTTATGTACAATCAAAAAATCATTTTTTTGGGGGATTGTTAATTTTTTTTGGGCTTTCAAGTTGTATTGCGACTAAGGGACTTATTTCAAGTGTGAAAGAGATTGCAGAGCTTATAAAACGCAAACAAATTAATAAACAAAATAAGAAAATAATCAAAGAGAAGGTACAAAGAATAGTAAGTAGGGATGTAGGTTCATCCTCTATAAAACATCTCTTGAGATCAAGCACCGAGAGCCTTACAGAAAATTCTGTTGATGGAGTATTTGGGCCATTATTTTGGATTTTTATTGGAATTATTTTTATGCAGTTTTCAATTTTTTTACCAGGACCTTTGTCACTTGGTTTTTCTTATAAAGCCATAAGTACTTTAGATTCAATGATAGGTTACAAATATGATTGTTTTAAATATTTGGGTTATTTCAGTGCAAAAATCGAAGATATTTTTACATTTGTTCCCTCAAGATTAGTTTTAATTACATTACCTTTAGTAAGCTCTAAAGTTAATGAGTATGGATCAATCATAAAAAAAAGTTATCTTGATGGTAAAAAATATGATTCGCCTAATTCTGGAATTTCAGAAGCTATATTTGCCTATATTTCCGGTATTAAATTGGGAGGTAAAAGTAAATATAAAAATGAAATTATTGAAAAGCCAATAATCAACTCGACTGGAGATAATTGCACTGAAGAAAAAATCAAATTAATTTGTCAATTAATTTTAAGATTACAATTTTTATGGATAATAATTTTTTTCTTAATTTTTTTTATAATTTCAACTTTAATTTAATAATAATTTAGTTTTAAAATTACTAGAATAAATAATAAAATTTTTATGCAAGAAAACGGCTCTCCAATAGAAAATCAAAGTGATGATTTTACTAATACATCTTCAACTGATAATGAAAACTCAAAATGGGTAGACAATCAGGGAGATGAAGTAAAGAATGTTTTTGGGTTTAATAGTAGTGCTGAACTTGTAAATGGTAGAGCAGCAATGATCGGATTCTTAATGCTCATATTAACCGAGTTAGTTTTTAGCGGCAGACCTGTTACTTCTTCAATTTTTGGTATTAATTAAAAATGGAAGCAAAAAAATCTAATCCAATAAAAGTATTCTTATACGTATCTGTATGGGTAATTATTTGGGGCACTTTAGGATCTTTAGTCGATTTTCCTCTATATAAAAATAAAATCTACTTAGAAGGAAGCATTTATCAATACCTTACTTTCACAGTTACAGCTGTTATATCTATTGTATCTGCAAAGTTTTTTTATAAGAAAATTGATTTATAAAAACTTGTACCTAAATTTCTTAATAATTTCTGCTGGTTCTTTACTTTCATTGGACTTGTAAAGTATCCACTGATGTGTCTCAGTATCATGATCACAACCATAATTTCCAGATGGGTTTTCGTAACTTGAAAGATATGAATGACAATTTTGGTCTGCCTCGAAAGCGGAGTCATAACCTGTTAAAAAATATATCAAAAATAGAACAGTTATTACAAAAAAAAATACTTGAGAAACTAAATTAACTACCTTCATAAGATATTCTAAAATTTAAATATATCATCTAATAAATTTTTTCGATCTAAAAACATAGCTAGCGACCAACATTAAATACAAAATCATGGAATGCTTGATTCTTCAAATACAGGATGACTAACAATACTAAAATCATATTTAAGCCTATTACTAATGATCCAAAAATATTTATTTGTTTTTTACCTGGCAAAGTGTAAGTAAATTTTTTGCCTTTAAGAAAACCAGCTAAACCTTTTTTTTCTTTTATTTTAGAATTTTGAATATTATTCTTAACTTCCTTATCAGAAAAACCTTTTACCATTACAAATTAAATAACAAATTTATAATATTCCAAAAAAATAAATTATTTTAATAATTAACAATTTTTAATCACATATGGGATCATTAATGAAATTTTCTCATTTGAGAAATTATTAAAAAAATAAGCTTCAATAATTTCCGTTTGCAGCCCCAATAAACTTGATTGACATTTGAATCTATTTTGGTCAAATACTACTAATTGAAGTTTTTCAATTTCAGAAACTAATTCTTTACATAATTGGGTTCGAGAGTCTTTAAAACAATCATTAGATTGTTTTAAAATCTTAGACTTTGTTGGTATTGTTTCAGCTATAACAAAATTAGATAACAACAAAAATTTCAGGAATAAAATAGTTAAACATTTCATTACTTCTTAAGATTTTAAAATTTTGGATGCCTTGTTAAAAGTGTTGATCATTGAGGTAATTGCATTTTATTGCGATAAAAAAAGATGCCCTAAAAGAGCACCTTGTTATTAAATGAAGAAATAGATTTAAAAGATTACCCTTGAACTCTATCCTTAAAAAGTTTACCTGCAGAGAATGTTGGAACTCTTTTAGCGGGTATTGCTATTTTTTCGCCTGTCTTAGGGTTTAATCCCTGTCTTGCAGAACGATCTCTTGGTTCAAAAGAACCAAATCCTAGTAAAGAGACTTTTTTGCCTTCCACTACTGAATCAACAATAGTTTCAATAGCTGCATCAACAACTAAAGAAACATCAGTTTTTGTGAGCTCTGTACGAGCTGCAACAAGATTTACTAAATCAGCTTTGTTCATTGAAATTTAAATTAAAGCTAAGGGTTAAAAAAAAAGATTTAAATCAGTTTTAAACCTTGAACTTTCACATCATATGGAGCAAATACAAATACGGCAACCGAAAATGCCGGCGGCGCAAAGCTTTATACAAATTTTAGGGACATTTTTAGCAACATAATTTATTTTTTATGGCCGTACTTTTTCATTTATAAAAAACAGCCCCTTCATTTAGAGAACAGCAAAAAGCATTGGTAACACTGGATTTAAGATTAAGAATCTAACTACATTTAGCAAAAGGGAAAAATGTTAAAGGGGGGGTGAATTTAAGAATTTGAGCTATTTATTATGTTTTATTAATTTTCAGATATATTTCCTTCTCATCACATGAAAAAACACAATTTGTATTTTGAAATCAAGAAAAATCTGATTTTCTCATTATTAAACTTTCTCTATAAATGGTTTAATGCACTGAACAGGTGGATCAAGAAATTGTAATTAATTAGAAAATTAATACTCTCCAAGATCAAACAAAGTTGATTAGTGAAGCATTAAATTTGAGTTTTTTTTTTAATTTTGCATCTATTATTCAAATATCAGTAATTTAAATAAATTATCTCAGTATTAAATTAATCAATGATTAAGATAAAGTGACTCATATCAATAAAGGTAAACCATTTCCCTTAGGAAGTTCTCTAACTTCACAAGGGGTTAATTTTTCCCTAGTAGCCACAAATGCAGAATATGTAGAAATCTTATTGTTTGAGAAAGAGGGTTCTATTTCCCCAAAAAGTATATTGAAACTAGATCAAAATCATAATACAGGTCCTTACTGGCATGCGGAGGTAAAAAATCTAAATGAAGGTTGTATTTATGCTTTTAGAGTAAAACAAAAAAATAATGAGGTCAACAATAACTATGAAAAAAAAGTATTACTCGATCCATGTTCAAGGGGTATAACTGGGTGGGGAAGTTATAAAAGAGAAAATGCATTAAAAACGCAAGAAAACACTAATTCTTGTCTTAAAAGCGTTGTTTGCGATAGACAATTATTTAATTTTAAGGATTATCCAAGACCGAAACATTCTTGGGAAGAAACAATTATTTATGAACTCCATATCAAAGCTTTCACTGAATCAACTGATAAAGATGAAAGTTGTTTTAAGAAATTTTTAAAAAAAATTCCGTATCTCAAAGAACTGGGTATTACAACAATTGAATTACTTCCAATTTTTTGTTTTGATCCTACTGATGCCCCAAATGGTCTAAAAAATTTTTGGGGTTATAGTCCAATTAATTGGTTTACTCCGCATTTTGAATATCTTTCGAATGAATCCGCCGAAAAGAATAGAGAGGAATTTAGAAGATTTGTAGAGGAATGTCATAAAGCAGAAATTGAAGTCATCTTAGATGTTGTATACAATCACACTTCCGAAGGTGATTCAAAAGGGCCAGCAATATCTTGGAAAGGTATAGATGAAAATCTTTATTACTTTATTGGAAAAGATAAAAATTATCAGGACGTCTCCGGATGCGGTAATACTATTGCGGCAAACAGAGGATTAGTTAGAAAACTAATAATTGAATCATTAAAATGTTGGGCGAGTGAATTAGGAGTTGATGGTTTTAGATTTGATTTAGGAATTGCCCTATCAAGAGGAGAAAATCTTTCACCGCTTGATAATCCTCCAATTTTTGAAGATATAGAATGTGAACCAGAACTTATCGATATCAAGTTCATAAGTGAGCCATGGGATTGTGGCGGTTTATATAAATTAGGTGATTTCCCATCTAAGAATACTTTCACTTGGAATGGTCATTTTAGAGATGACTTGAGGAGATTTTGGAAGGGGGATAAAGATACAGCTTGGAATATGAGCGATAAAATAAAAGGTACTCCATCTATTTATAAAGAAGATAATATTTGCCCAAAGTCGATAAATTTTATTACTTCACATGATGGATTTACTCTAAAAGACTTAGTAACTTTCAATAGAAAACATAATTTTGCTAATAGAGAACAAAATAGAGATGGAGATAACCATAACAATTCTTGGAATCATGGTATTGAGGGACCAACTACGAACTTCTTAATCAATGATTTAAGAAAAAGACAACAAAAAAATCTTATTCTTAGTTTACTTATCTCTAAGGGTGTTCCAATGATACTTATGGGTGATGAGATAGGAAGATCACAAGGCGGGAACAATAATTCTTGGTGCCAAAATAATTTATTGGGCTGGATGAATTGGGAACATGGTCAACAAGATTTGGAATTATTAGAATATTTTAAATACGTCATAAAAATCCGAAAAAAACTAATAAACATTTTCAATCCATCATTCTTCCCTAATAATCAAACCAATGAACATATCCCAACATATCATTGGCATGGAACAAAGTTAGATAGCCCCGATTGGAGTAGTTGGTCTCACACAGTAGCCTTTAGCATTAACAAAGGCAATACTAATCCGCTGGTCTGGATAGGTTTAAATGCATATTCAAAAAGTATCGATTTCCCCTTGCCGAAATGTAAATATAATTGGTTAAAATTTATTGACACTAGCATGTCTGAGATTTTTAAACCCTTAACTATAAATGAAAAATCTGTTTCAATAAAGAGTAGGAGCTCTTTATTAATCATTTCAGAAGAAGTATTTGGGGCAAAAAATAATTTATTCTAAAAGCGGGCGGCGGGAATCGAACCCGCATCTTCAGCTTGGAAGGCTGAGGTTTTACCACTAAACCACGCCCGCATTAAGTAATAGAATTACCATTGCAATAATACATTATCAAACAATCAACAAAGTAAAAAGATTGGAAAATTCACACTCGAAAAAAAATATTTCTAGATCAACAACAAGATTAATGTTCTCTTATGGGCTAGGAGATGCAGGTACAGGTTTAGTCGCCACTCAATTTGGTTTTTTTCTTTTCAAGTTCTTTATTTCTGCTGGTTTACCAGTAATAATTGCAGGATCATTATTAATGTTAATAAAGATATGGGATGCTGTAAATGATCCGTTAATTGGCTGGTTAAGTGATCGTACCAAATCAAGATGGGGGCCTAGAATCCCTTGGATGGTAGCAGCATCTGTTCCTCTTGGTTTCTCTTTAACTGCGATATGGTGGACACCCACTGGTTCAGTGCTAACCAAGACTTTTTACTATGCCATAATTTCTATAATCGTAATGACTGCTTATACAAGTATTAATCTTCCTTTTGCAGCTCTATCTACTGAAATTTCTGAAAAAACAGCAATAAGAACAAGACTAAACGCATCTAGATTTACTGGCTCAATAATTGCAGGACTAACTGGGTTAATAATTGCTGGAGTTGTATTAGGGTCCGAAGGATCTGCAAATAATGAATATTTTTTAATGGGTAAAATAAGCGGATGTATTGCAGTTGCTGCAACATTAATTTCTTGTTGGGGATTAGCCCCATTTGCAAAAAAAGCAAGAAGGCCTTCAGGAAAAGTTGAAGCCATAACACTTCAATTCAAAAGGATCTTCAGAAATCAAAAATTTCTAAAAGTTATTACGCTTTATATTCTTCTTTGGTGCGCCTTACAATTAATGCAAACAGTAGCGTTAATCTATGTCGAGGATGTACTGAATGTACCAACATATATTGCGAAGTGGATCCCGATACCTTTCCAAATTAGCGCTTTAGTTGGTTTACAAATATGGACCAGAGTATCAAATAAATTGAACAGGATTTCAGCTTTAAACTATGGAGCGATTATGTGGATTATTTCGTGTACATCAGCTTTGTTTTTACCTTCATTATCAAAAATTTCAGGAGTTGGAGATAGTTTATTCCTAAATGCCAGTAACATATTTCTGTTCATTCTTTTAATTTTCATTATCTGTCTTATTGGCATTGGAGCTTCAACCGCTTTTCTTATCCCTTGGTCACTACTCCCTGATGCAATAGATGAAGATCCAGAGAAACCAGCAGGATTATATACTGCTTGGATGGTACTTATTCAGAAGATTGGTATCGCGTTTAGTGTTCAATTATTAGGATTTTTATTGTATTTATCAGGTTATCAATCATGCTTTGTTGATAAAGATGGTCTAAATATTATTGAACAATGCTACTCAGCACAATTAACTATTAGATTATGTATTGGTTTTATACCCTCAATATTGGTAATAATTGGTCTTTTAATCATGAGAAAATGGGATCGAAAATTAATTACAAACTAATATAAAGATATGTATTACCTTAATTTTTTCAAAAGACTTCTAAGCAGCCTAGTCATTGGCGGGCAAGCAATTAATTTTATCTTTAAGGGTAAAATTTCCAAAAATGATCTCTTTGACCAACTTATGGAGTCAGGTCCTGGCAGTTTATTAATTGTATTAATTACAGGAATTGCCGCAGGTACAGTTTTTAATATTCAAGTTGCATCACAACTTACAAGTATGGGGGTTTCAAGTGAAATAGGAGGTTTATTAGCCGTAGGCATGGCAAGAGAAATGGCTCCTCTCCTAACTGCTACTTTAATGACTGGAAAGGTAGCAACTGCCTATGCGGCTCAACTGGGCACTATGAAAGTCACAGAACAAATTGAGGCAATAACCATGTTAAGGACCGAACCAGTCCAATATTTAGTAGTCCCAAGGTTGCTATCGATGGTAATAATGTCTCCAATACAGTGTCTTTTGTTTTTATCTGTAGCTTTGTGGAGTGGACAAATTTGGAGCACAATTTTTTATAAAGTTCCTCCAATAGTTTTTTGGACTTCTGTAAGGTCAGGTAATGTGAGTTTAACTAGTTCAGACTTAACCTCAATGTTAATAAAATCTGTAGTGTTCGGATTACTTATTTCAATCATTGCTTGTGGATATGGACTCACTACTAAAGGTGGTCCCAAAGAAGTTGGAACAAGTACAACAGGCGCAGTTGTAATGACTCTCGTTACTGTATCTTTAATGGATGTATTACTAACACAAATTTTATTTGGATGATTCTATGTTTAATACTAAATCAAAAAAAGAGGAACCAGTAATAATATCTCCCTCATTTCAGTTGCCAATCATTCTAATAGTTTTAAGTTTTATGCTTTTGTTTTTGAATATTGGTTCTTTGCCAACAATAGTTTTTGCTTCTTTTAGCTTTTTTTTATTACTTCAGTCATTCACCTTGAGAATAAAAATAACAAATGATGATTTTATCGTTTTACAATTAGGAAAAGAGATTAGAACTTTTCCATTCAAGAACTGGATATCATGGAAATTCTTTTTTCCTATAATCCCAGGTATTTTTTATTTTAGAGAAAAGTCCAGTCCTCATTTATTACCAATTTTGTTTAATCCAAAGCAATTAAAAGATGAGCTCATAAAAAAAGTTGACTCCCTAGAAATTAAAAATTCTTAGAATCAAACTTTGCCTATTCATCAAAATTATTTAAATGACCAATACAGAAATTTCCGACAATAATCCTGAAAAGGAATTAATAATAGATAAGTCAATTTCAGATGATAAAACTAAACAAACTAGCAAGAAAAATACAACGCAAAATAAAAAAATTACATCTAAAAACGACAACTCAAATAAATCTTTTGATGAAATTTCTAATGAAATTTTTAGAGATCTCGTTTCAAAAAAAGACTCTTTAGTTAAAGAGATAAAGGAGTTAGAAACAAAAAAAAATGAAATAGAAAAAGATATTGATTCAAATTTCAAAGGACAGTCAGATAATATTGCTAAAAGAGTTAAAGGCTTTCAAGAGTACTTGACAGGAGCTTTGCAGAGTCTTTCACAAAACGTAGAGAAACTTGAATTAGTTTCTCAACCAATAATCGTAAAGCCTTCTCCCCTTGATGATAAAAAGCAAAAAAATAGCACAAATAATGTAGTTAATGTTCCGGCTCTTTCTGAAACATTTAAGCCAGATGAAGAAATTATAAAAAGTTGCTTTTCAAGTTTTTCAGAACAACCTGACTTTTACGCAGAACCTTGGAAATTAAGACGGAGTCTTGATTCATCAGATATAGAAATTATGGATGATTGGTTCTTTAATATGGGCGGAAGAGGTTCTCTTGAAAGTAGAGGATCTCGACAAAAAAATGCCTTGTTGTCGGCGGGTTTAATATCTATTCTTGGAGAATTATATGGAGATCAGTTTCAGACACTTATTTTAGCTTCGCAGCCTGAACGATTAGGTGAATGGAGAAGAATTCTTCAAGATTCACTTGGTCTCACAAGGGATGACTTTGGACCTAATAGTGGGATTGTTCTTTTTGAAAGGCCTGAAGGTGTTATCGAGAGAGCTGATAGATTAGAAGCGAATGAAGAATTGCCATTTATTATAATTGATGCAGCAGAAACCTCTGTTGAAATTCCAATACTTCAATTCCCATTATGGGTTGCATTTGCTGGTTCAGATAATGAAATTTACGATGATCTTGAACTAAACTAAGCTTTATGAATATCTTAATAATTTTTACAAGCTATTTTTTAGGATCAATTCCGACAGGCTTTTTAATTGGAAAATATCTAAAGAATTTAGATCTAAGAACTATAGGTTCTGGATCTACAGGTGCCACAAATGTCTTAAGAAATGTTGGGAAATGGCCAGCACTTTTTGTATTTATCATTGACGTTGGGAAAGGGCTTATTGCAGTAAAAATTGCTCAATATTACACTGACCAAGGGTTAATAGAAGTTATAGCAGGGATATCCGCTATCTCAGGACATATTTGGCCAATATGGCTTGGAGGTAAAGGTGGGAAAGCTGTTGCAACTGGATTAGGTATGTTTTTAGCTCTTTCTTGGAAAGTTGGACTCGCATCTCTTGGTATTTTTTTAATAGTCCTAACAAAAACTAAATTTGTTTCTTTGGCCAGTATTTCAGCTGCAATTTTACTTCCTATTTTTATGTTTTTTTACCTAAGTAAATTTATGCACTCATATTTTTTCATAAGTTTAATTGTGGCATTATTAGTAATCTGGAAACATAGAACAAACATAACAAGATTGCTTAAAGGAGAAGAATCCAAAATCAATCAGAATCAATAGATTTGAATATTTCTATTAGAGCTTTATTAGGATCTATAGCTTTTGATATTGATCTACCAATGACTAACTTAGAAGCCCCATTATCTAAAGCTTCATGGGGAGTCATAATTCTATTTTGATCATCTTTTTTGTCAATATTTAATCTGATGCCTGGTGTAATAAGTTCAAAATTATCCTTATAAATAGATCTCAACATTTTTACCTCCCAAGGGGAACAAACACATCCATCTAATCCGGCATCAAAAGACAATTTTGCAAGTCTCAATACATTTTCTTCAATTGAATTATTTCTATCAAGATCAGTTTGAAAATCTTTAAGAGAAAAGCTTGTTAAAACAGTTATTCCTACAACTAATGGAGGTTTAAAACCAACTGAGGTGGCCCCTTCTAAAGATGCTTTCTTCGAATCCTTAAGAGCTTTTAGACCTGCTGCAGCATGAATAGAAATTATATCAACCCCTAATTTTGAAACTTGGGAACATGCTGCACGCATGGTATTGGGAATATCATGAAATTTTAAGTCTAAGAAAATTTTTTTATTTAAACCTTTTAAAATTTCAATAACTCTTGGACCTTCCCGAACAAAAAGCTCTAAACCAACTTTCACCCACTTGATATTAGGACATTTTTCCAGAAGTAATTTTGCTTGACTTAAATTTAATCCATCAATTGCCAATATTATTTTATCTTCTGAATTAAATCTTTTATTCATCAATTTTCAGTTTTCAAACCTCTTAATTATTTTTTTTCCAATTTGCAAAATTTTTCCTTCCAAATCATTTTTTGAATTAAAAACTAAATCAGGATTTATTAATTTCTGACTATCAATTTTTACACCCCCACCTTTAATAGATCTTTTAGATTCACTGCTAGATTTGAAAAGTTTTAGAGCACTTAACAAGTAAAAAAACTTAACTGGAAAAACTACTTCTTTTAAAGAAATCTCTGGAATTTCTCCAACTTTTTCTTTGTGTCCAAGGAATAATTTTTCGCAGTTTGATTGCGCCCTTAATGCTTCTTTGGACCCATGGAATAAAGTAGTAACTTCTAAAGCCATTCTTCTCTGTAATTCACGAGGATTTAAGTTTTCAAGAAAACTTAAATCTAATTCTGTAAGTAATTCAAAATAGGTAGGTATTATATTATCGGGAACTTTTTCTAATTTTGAATACATTGAAAGAGGATCTTCAGTCAAACCTACGGTGTTAAATTCAGATTTACTCATCTTCTTAATTCCATCTAAACCTGTCAAAATTGGCAGCAGAACACCAAATTGAGGATCTTGTTTAAAATGCCTTTGAAGATCTCTTCCAATTGCAATATTAAATTTCTGATCTGTCCCTCCAAGCTCAATATCTGATTGAACAACTACCGAATCGTAGCCTTGTAATAGTGGATATAAGAATTCATGCAAAGCAATTGGAACTTGCGAAGTGTACCTTTTATTAAAATCCTCCTTAGCTAACATTTGACTAACTGTTGCACTCCCCATTAATTCAATTATCGAATTGAGATTTAATCCTTTTAACCATTCACTGTTATATCTAATTTCTATTCTATCTTTTGAATCAAAATCTAAAATAGATTCATTAGCTGGCTTTCCCATCCCTAGTTGGGTTAAGTATGTTTCTGCATTATCCTTAACTTGTTTTTCCGATAACTGAACCCTTGTTTTGTTTTTTCCGGTTGGGTCTCCAATTTGAGCAGTAAAATCTCCAATAATTAAAACTGCAATATGTCCATTATCTTGGAATGCCCTAAGTTTTTTAAACAATATGCTGTGCCCAAGATGAATATCTGTTCCAGTTGGATCGATCCCGAGTTTAACCCTTAATTTTTTATTATTTTTTTTCGCATGATCAATTATCTCTGAAAAGGATTGATCTGTTCCCCTAATTGGAAAATATTCTTCTATTCCTCTTGATAGCCATGATGGCAATATTAAATTATCTGACATGAAGCTTTAACAGTTAAATTTAAGAAGTTTTATCGAGTTCAACCTTCATTCTTATTAAGGTTTTATTCATCTGATCGAACATTTGATCAGGAGTAATCCCAAATTGACTTAACTGTGTCTTTAATTGTTCTACTGTCATTTTGGCTTGAAAATCTTCAGACAATTCAAATCTCTTCATAAAAACCTTATAACGATCCATAAGAGATTCCATTTTTTTTATAAACATTTTTTTTCCTTCTCTGTCAAATTTTCCATAATCAGAGCCAAGTTTCATAAGTTCTTGGTAATCTGTAAAAAGCTTTTTAGCTTCTTCTTGAACTATGTCTGACTCAAAGAATCCCATTTCTATTTTTTACTTCGCAAGATTAAGGCTCAATTACAAGATAACAAGAATCTTTTAAATTGATTAGAACATTAATAAATTTTAGTTTATAAATAATTCTTTGATTTATATTTTTTCATAATTAAATTTAGTATACATGTTTGATAAATATTGGAAAGATTCAACGTAAATAATACTTCAAATCAAAATAGACAATTTGAATTATTTGGTTCAAATGTAAATACATCAATTAATTTTCAACAAACAAATAATTTAAAAATCGAAAGAGAACTCATAATTGAATGGAGAAATAGGATACATAATCACCAATTTAAAATTAAAAAAGATGCTCACAATAAAACTTTGCACCAAACAAGTCTTCCTATAAATATAATTTCCAATGAAAGAAAAATTGATCCCTTTTCCCTGCAGCCATTATCATTAAACTTTTGGAGAGCCAATCAATATATACACAATGGGCCCGCAATGTATTTTGTAATTGACTCGATGGAAAGTTCTAAAATAATCCTTTATATAGGAGAAACAAACGTAGCCAATAAAAGATGGAAGGGAGAACATGACTGTAAAAATTACCTCATGAATTATAAAGAAGCCCTAGCCCATAACAACCTATCGAGTCACCAAGATATTCGTTTCTTCTTAGATGTACCTAAAGAAGTGAAACTAAGACGTAAATTAGAGCAGCAACTGATATATTTATGGTTACCACCTTTTAATAAAGAAACTCGAGATAGGTGGGCAACTACTTTCACAAATAACTAAAAGTAAATTAAATCCATTTTACAAATGCAATTTTCCACATTCCAAAAAAATCTAGATAACTGGCAAGGTGCTTCATTAATTTTTGGAGTTTTAGAGGAAGAAATTGCCAGCCAACTTGAAAACATAAAATTTGTTGTTGACCCAAAATTATTAATAAAAAAAGTTACTCAAAAAAAATTCAAAGGAGAAAAAGGAAAAACTCTAAGCTTTGAATTTTTAGATCAAAAATTAGAAACTTTAATCATAGTTGGTCTTGGCAAATCAAAAGACCTAAATAAAAGTGATATAGAAAACTCAATCGGAAATCTAATTAGAAAAACTGTTGATGAAAATGAAAAAATCAGCATCTTGCTTCCTTGGGAATTAATAAGTTCTCAACTAGAAATTAATCAATTAGCAGAGTCAGCAAGATTATCTGCTTATAAGGACAATAGATTCAACAAGAAAAAAGATGAAGAGATAGTGCTTAAAGAAATAGAGTTGTTGAATTTAAAGAAATTTGAGAATACTAGCTTTGAAGAGACAGAAAAAATATGTGAAGGTGTAGAACTAGCTAGAAGACTTGTAGCCGCCCCTCCAAATAGTCTTACGCCTCAGGAAATGTCTATACAAGCTTCTCAAATAGCTAAAGATCATGGTTTGGAAGTAAAAATTTTAGAGGCAAAAGATTGTGAAGATTTAGGAATGGGTGCATATTTAGCTGTAGCAAAAGGTTCTGATCTTGATCCTAAATTTATACATCTTACTTTGAAGTCAGAGGGGCCTATAAAAGAAAAGATTGCGCTTGTTGGGAAGGGTTTAACCTTTGATTCTGGAGGATACAACCTGAAAGTAGGAGCCTCTCAAATTGAAATGATGAAATATGATATGGGCGGAAGCGCTGCAGTTTTAGGAGCAGCAAAAGCACTTGGAGCAATAAAACCAAAGGGACTAGAAGTACATTTTATTGTGGCAGCTTGCGAAAACATGATAAATGGATCTGCAGTACATCCTGGAGATGTAGTAAAGGCATCTAATGGTAAGACAATTGAAATAAATAACACTGATGCAGAGGGTAGGCTCACATTAGCTGATGCTTTAACTTACGCATCCAATTTAAAACCAGATTCGATAATAGATCTCGCCACTTTAACAGGAGCTATTGTTGTTGCATTAGGTAATGATGTAGCTGGATTCTGGAGTAATAATGATGACTTAGCAAATGATCTAAAAGCTGCATCAGCCCAGTCTGGAGAAAAATTATGGCAAATGCCTCTACAAAAATCTTATAAAGAAGGATTAAAGTCTCATATAGCTGATATGAAAAATACAGGTCCTAGAGCAGGTGGGTCAATTACTGCTGCTTTATTTTTAGAGGAATTCTTTGATGCAGAGATTAAATGGGCTCATATTGATATTGCTGGAACTTGTTGGACTGATAAGAATAAGGGGATTAATCCATCAGGAGCAACCGGTTTTGGAGTTAAAACTCTTGTTCAATGGATTACAAATAAATAAAATATTTAAAATCATTCAGTCCAAAGATTTGTTGATCTAGCGTTATCCCCCCATAATTTATCCAACCTTTGATCTCTCCCACATGAGAATCTATAGAACTTATATTTTAATTCATTTCTCTCAGCGAAATTCTGATGATATTCTTCAGCTAACCAAAATTGGCCTTTTGATTTTAGTTCTAAAGATATTTTTTCTAATGGCACACGCAACTCATTAGAGGCTGAAACAATTGCATTTTTTGCATCACTTTCCTCAGTTTCATCTTTGAAAAAGATCACTGGCCTGTAAGAATCTCCGCGATCACAAAATTGACCCTTTCCGTCCAGAGGATCAATATTTCTCAAATAGAGCCTAAGTATCTCTGGTAAAGTTACCAATTGGGGATCATAGTTCACCAAAACCACTTCTTGATGTCCTTCATGATTTTCGTAGGTAGGATTTTGTAAATTTCCACCTGAATAACCACTTTGTACAAAATTTATCCCCTTTAATGACTCTAAATCATGCTCTAAACACCAAAAACAACCTCCTGCAAGAATCAATTCCTCTGCAAAAGCGTTAACAGGGTAAATGAATATTGAAAGAGCAATTATTAGTGTTAAGAAATTTTTCATTTTTTTATTATAAAGTTTAAATAATAGAATTAATAATCTCTTTAGCAGCTCTTTGGACTACGCCCTCTTCACCTAATTCTTTTTTTAAAAAAGCATAACCATTTTTTATTTTTATTTTTTCTGACTTTCCCTCAATAATCCTACAAGATTTATAAAAGATTTTTTTTTCGTCAAAATCTCTCTGTACAAATTCAGGAATTAGTAATTTATTAGCTAACAAATTTACAGGAGAAATATATTTTACTTTGAAATTAAGAATTTTTCTAGCAATAAAAGCTGTTACCCTACTTACTTTGTAACCAACAATCTGCGGGATTCCATATAGAGCTAATTCCATATTAACTGTCCCAGATTTGCAAAAAGCAATTTTAGTAAGTGTATATATATAAGGCTTTAATTTTGAACTATCTTTTTGAGAAATCACAAGTCCTTTAACTTGATATTTGCTAAAAGCTTTTTTGAATTTTTCATCAAAAGCATTCCGACAGGAGGGAATATATACAACCAAATTTGGATATTTTTGTTGTAATTTTTTAGCTGCCCTCATAAAAGTAGGAAGTATATATCGTAATTCTTGAGGTCTTGATGCGGGCATCAAAAGTAAAATGTTTTGATCAGAGCGAAGGTTCAAAATAGTTCTGGCATCTTTCTTTAAAGGAAGTTTTTTTGTCAAATCAATCATTGGATGGCCAACCCATAAAACATTTCCGCCCCTCTTTTTGTAAAATGCTGCTTCTTTCTTGAAAATCGCAAAAATTTTATCAGAAAATTTTATTAGATTCGTTGTAGAATTATTGCCAACCCTCCAAGCCCACTCTTGAGGCGCTATATAGTAAAAAATTGGAATTTTAGTCTTCGATCTTTTTAATTTCGTACCAATTTTTATATTGGGACCCATATAGTCGATCAAAATTAAGCAATCCGGAGGATATTTTTTTAGTAATTTATAGAACCTTTTTTGAATTCTTATCATTGGAAGAATAAGAGGTAATGCTTCCCAAATTCCTATTGCACTTATTGATGTAGTATCTTGAAGAATTTTTACACCTTCTTTCTTCATCCTTTCCCCACCTAATCCACAAATTTCTAAATCTATAAATTTTTTTTTAGCTTCATCTAATAATGCTTTTGATAACAAACTTCCGTGCAAATCTCCAGAGACTTCTCCAGTACTTATAAATATCTTTTTATTCATAAATTCACTACAGGCATTGGTCCTCGTCTTTCTTTAGATATTGACTCTTTTAAAAAACTACATAATTTTGAAGATGAAAGATCTAGTTCTTTTGTCATTACTTTTTCTAATGAACTTGAAATCGCATCATTAGATTTAAAAAGTAGATTCCAAGTACTTTGAAGTATTTTTAAGTCAAAATCTTTATTGTCTGTTAAACCACTTCTCTTAATTCCAATCCTATTCAAACCTCTCAATCTTCCTGGGTGCCCTTCTGCTAAACAAAAAGGCGGTACATCTCTATCTACTCTAGTCATTCCTCCAATCATTGCTAAATATCCAATATGTACAAATTGATGAATACCTAAACAACCGCCAATAATAGCTTTATCTTCAATCTTTACATGACCTGCAACTTGAACACTATTTGATATAACTATTCCATTACCAAGTTCACAATTATGACCAATGTGCGTGTAAGCCATCAATAAATTATTATTGCCTATTATAGTTTTTTCTCCTTCATCAGTTGCTTTATTAATAGTTACACATTCTCTGAAAGTATTATTATCTCCAATAATTACTTCAGTATGGGCCCCTTTATATTTAAGATCCTGAGGATCAAGACCTATAAAAACATTTGGGAAAACTTTATTGTTTATACCAACTTTAGTTTTGCCTAAAATAACAGCATTCGGTCCTATTTCGGTCCCTTTTCCTAAAGTCACATCAGGGCCGACAATAGCTCCTTGAGAGATAATAACCCCATCATGTAATTCAGCACTTGGATCAACAAAAGCATTTGGGTGCACTTTTACACCACTTAAACTTGAGTTAAATTCAGTATTTTTATAATCCATATCTCTAATCAACTAATGAAAACATTAATTCTCCAGCACAAACCAAATTCCCATCAACATGCGCCTCACCTTTAACCTTCCCAAATCTTTGTCTTTTGATAGACAATAACTCACAAGAAATTATCAATTGATCTCCTGGCACAACTGGTTTTCTGAATTTAACATTATTGATTCCAGCAAAGACGAAAAGTCCTTTAGGAAGATCTGGCATTTGCGTTACAATTATTCCACCAACTTGAGCCATTGATTCAACGATAAGAACCCCTGGCATTAAGGGTCTCTCAGGAAAGTGTCCCTGAAATTGAGGCTCATTTATAGTTACATTTTTTACTGCAACAGCTCTCTCCCCGGGAATATGCTCTATGACTTTGTCCACAAGAGCAAAAGGATATCTGTGAGGCAATAAACCTAGTATTTGCTCAGAGGAAAGTTGATCATTTTCACTGAATAATTTCTTTTCCAAAACAATTAAAGATAAAATTAATTTTTTAGCGATGAGGCCAATAAAGCATTTAAAGAATGTGATCCTTTATAAACTAAAATTTGAGCCTTAGGTAACCCTACCAAAGCCAAGTCCCCAATCAGGTCTAAAATTTTATGTCTTATTGGTTCATTATCAAATCTTAATGGTGGATTAACCCATTTATCACCATCACAAACAAGGGCATTTTCTAAACTTCCGCCTTTTATTAATCCAAGTTCACTTAACTCTTGAAATTGATCTTTAAAACCAAATGTTCTAGCAGGAGCAATCATTTCAACAAAACTTTTTGGATTTAAATCAATCACAAAAGTTTGATTTCCAATTGCTTTATAGGCAAAACTTATTGTGGATATGATTGTTGTTTTTTTAGAAGGGGTTGCTGCTATAACTGAGCCTTCTTTATTTAAAATTATTGATTTATTAATCTCTCGAAAAAAATTATCTGGTCTAGGTGCCTTTTTTATCCCTACTTCTTCAAAATCTCTAACCCACTGGATTGCCGATCCATCTAAAAGAGGAATCTCTTTACCATCAACCTCAATATGTATATAACTCAACCCACACCCTGCCATTGAAGATAATAAATGTTCAATAGTATACAAATTTCTCCCCCCTAATTTAACCGCTGTACAAAGCATCGTACTTCCAATTAATTCCTGAGTTAACTTAAAAATCTCGTTAGGTTTATCCCTAAAAGAAACATAAAATCCTTCTTTCTCGTAGGAAGAAATTCTAACTCTTGTTTTTTCTCCACTATGCAGGCCTATTCCCTCTCGGGAGATAACACCAGCCAAGGTATAACAATCATCATAATTAGCAGGCCAAGAAAACACTTAAAACTTCCATCCAACTCCAAGTGTATATCTCCAATCTCCACTTAGGTCCTTGCTAGCAACATCTAATCTTAATGGACCTATCGGAGTTTTAACCCCAAGTCCCCCTCCAAGGGAAAAACCAGAACCTGATTTTTGCAATAATTTACCGGGTTTTCCAGGAACCTCCTTTTGAGACCCTAGATCACTCCCTGCATCGACGAATAAAGCTCCTGATATCATTCTCCAGACAGGGAATCTATATTCTGCAGTGCCCTCAACGAAACTTCTACTTACAGCTAAATCACAAGATCCCCAACCTCTAACAGATGATGTTCCTCCTAAACAAAATGCTTCGTATGGAGGCAATTCCCCAAGAATAGTTCCCGCCTTAAATTGAAATCCAATAGCTTGAGGACAATCATCACTGGTAGCATTAATAGATTTACATGCTTTTGTTAAATTTACTAATTTTGTTGGTATAAAAAATGAATATGAGGCTCTCATTCTATTAAAAGTTGGAGAGTTTTTGCCCATTGAAACGAATTGTTCTGTCCCAAAGCTAAATTTATTTCCTTCAGTTGGGTTGATAGAACTGTTCAAATTATTTCTAGAAGTATTTGCAATGAAACTCACTAATGTATTTTCTTCAGGACAGGAACCGTCATTTGCAGTCAATCCAATACAAATAATATCGCTTATATTTCCTGTTGTTGGTGTCATATCACCATAAGGTTTTTGATTACCGTCACCATCAATCATCTTTACTCTCTTGATATTCATTCCAGCTAGAACTCTCCATTTAGCAACCTTAAATGGATCTCCACCGTTTAAAGGCCTAGAGAAAGAAAAACCACCTCCAGTTTTTTCTAAAACTATTGAAGAAAATGAATCGGTACTTTCAGTTGTTGTATCATCAACTGCATAAATCCTTCCATTATTTTCACTTTTAAATTCTTGGGGATAATCTCTACTCAAAAAAACATTTGTTCTAAAAGAAGTTTTATATCTATCTCCCTTAATCCATGGATCAGATAAAGAGAAATTATAGGTAGTTGAATATTCTCCAAAATTTAGGTTTAGATTTGTGGACCATGCTCTACCTAGTGCATTTGTTTCCTGCAAACCAAGTGAGGCAAAGATCCCCGAACCATTGCTATAACCTAGACCACCTGTCAATGATCCTGTTCTTTGCTCGCTTAAATCTAAGAAAATTATGACTTGGCCAGGATTTGAATTATCCGGCCCAAGAGAGACCTTGACATCATCAAATAATGATGTTGCATAAAGTCTACTGATATCAGCCTCTAAAACTTTTCTATTAAATATAGTTCCAGGTTGTGTTTTTAATTCTCTTTTTATGACCCAGTCTTTTGTTTCCCCTTTTCTAGGTTTTCCATCAATAACAAATTCACCATCAGAACCTAGGAATCTTAATTTTACGTTAGATACAATGCCCTCATTAACTTTTAATGTTACTACTCCGTTCTCAGAGATTCTATCGGGGCCACTAATTCTCACTAGAGAATAACCCTCTTTTACATAACGTTCTTTTATTATTTCTATCTTATTTTGGAATTCATTTAAGTTAAGTGTTGTTCCATAATAATTATTAAAAATATCATCTACGTAATTATTTGAGATTAGAGAGTTTATTGGTTGAAGTTCAACTTTCTTCAAAATTGGATTAGGCACTACATTTACCATTAGCCTCACGCCCAGAGGCCCATCTTGAGCCTTTATTTTAACTCCTGAAAACCAACCACTAGCATATATTGCATTGAGGTCTTTATTTAAAATTTGATTATCAACTATACTTCCAGGCTTTATGCTCATAGAATCATATGCAGCCAATTCTAGTTTTCTACCCTCAGGATGTTTTTCCCAACCTTCGATAATTATTTCTGAGATAAGAACACTTTCTTCATTAATTTCATTATTATTTTCCGCAAGAAGAAATTTTTTCTCTTTTTTTATCTCAATCTCTTGAAATAAATCATTATTAATAATTGGTGTTTTTAAGTTTGGTATTGATGGAACAAAGTTATTTCTCAAATACTTAGCGGACAGTTCTGAATTATTTGATATCAAAATCAAAGGAATACAAGTAATATGAGTGAAAACCTTGCTAAATTTCAAAAAATGTTTTTGCATAGTATTTTAATTATGTTGTGTAGGGCATTATTTCTTGAATAAAGTTAAATGCAATCATTTATCCTTCGGTTAATTTCGCTATAAGCTTCAATTAAACCACCTAAATCATTTCTAAAAATATCTTTGTCTAGACTCACAATTATATCATTTTTTTGATTAAGATCCCACAATCTACAATTATCAGGGCTTATTTCATCCCCAAGAAGAATATTATTTTTAAGATCATAACCAAACTCCAACTTGAAATCTACGAGTTGAAGTTTAATATTTTTAAAAAATTTTTGAAGGATTCTATTAATTTCTAAAGTTAAACCTATTATGGAATCTAAATCTTTAGCACTTACTATATTCAATAATTCAATTCTATCTTTTGTAATTAGCGGATCATTAAGTTCATCATTTTTAAAGTAGATATCAATTAATGGTTTTGCCAGTTTAGTCCCTAATTTGATATTAGTCTGTTTACACAAAGAGCCATAAGCAATATTTCTTAAAACAATTTCTAATGGAATTACCCTTATTTTTTTTGCAATCATTGTATTTTCATTTTTAAGCTCAAGAAAATGCGTTGGAATATTCCTATTTATAAGGAGTTCGAAAATTTTTGCACTAATTTGGCAATTAAGTTTGCCTTTACCTTCAAATCTAGCTTTTTTCAAAGAATTAAAAGCTGTAGCATCATCTTTAAATTCAATTATTACTTTATCTACATCTTCATGAGAAAAAACCTTTTTTGCTTTACCTTCATAAATCAACTCATATTTATTGTTCATTGATCTAGGACCTCATTTGATTACTAAAAGTATGATTTGTAATTAACATATCTATTAGAGATCAACTTTATGAAATAGTTAATTTCATCTTAACTGATTATTCATCGAAACTTCATAACCCTAAAAAACAAATATATGGGAATTCATTCACCAAGTTCTAGGAGCATTATAAGATTAGAAAATATCTTAATAATTGGAAATGGCGGAAGAGAAAACTCTTTAGCTTGGGCTATTCAAAAAAATGAATTAGTTAAAAAAGTTTATTTAATTCCTGGTAACGCTGGTTCAGAAAGAATAAATAAATGTGAAAGAATAAAAATTGACATTAACTATAAAAATGAACTTTTAGAAAAACTTGATTTTCTGAAGATAGATTTAGTTGTAATAGGACCAGAAATACCTCTAGCAAATGGATTGGCTGATTTTCTTCGCAAAAAAAATTTTAAAGTATTTGGTCCTAATAAAGATGGAGCAAAATTAGAATTTAGTAAATCTTGGGCGAAGGAATTTATGCAAAATGCAAATATTCCAACTTCAAAATTTTGGAAAGTCAATTCTCTAGAAGAAGCAAAAAAAATTATCAATTCATCATCAATTCCTCTGGTAGTTAAAGCTGATGGTCTTGCTTCAGGTAAAGGTGTTTTTATTCCTAATTCAAAAGATGAATGCTTTAAAGCAGCAGAATCAATTTTTAACGGTAGATTTGGTAATTCTGGGGATGTTGTTGTTCTAGAAGAAAAAATTCAAGGGCCAGAAGTTTCAGTTTTTGCTTTATGCGATGGAGAAAGATATATATTACTTCCAACCGCCCAAGATCACAAACGACTTAACGAGAAAGATAAAGGCCCAAATACTGGAGGTATGGGCGCTTATTCTCCTGCCCCATTATTAACTGAAGATTACCTTGATAGAATCATCAAAGAGATAATTGAACCTACAATAAATGAACTAAATAAGAGAAATATTGAATATAGAGGGGTAATTTATTTTGGGTTAATGATCACAAAATCTGGGCCCAAAGTTATAGAATATAATTGCAGATTCGGAGATCCAGAATGTCAAACGATAATGCCCTTAATGGATCAAAATTTTGTATTTCTTTTAGAAAAATGCGCAATGGGTAATTTAACTGGTAATGAAAAAATTAATACTTCTAATAAGGTTAGTGGATGCGTAATAGCGACCTCCAATGGTTATCCTCACGAATATAAAACTGGATTTCAAATAAATATAGGTAAATTAGACTCAAATGATTGTCAAGTTTTCGACTCGGGTACTTCCTTAAGCGAAGAAGGTAAATTATTAACTGATGGAGGAAGAGTTTTAAGTATTGTCTGTCAAGATAAAGATTTCGATATGGTTTTTGAAAAAGTATACAAGAATTTAAAAGAAATTCATTTTGAGGGTATTTACTTTAGGAATGACATTGGTCATCAAGTCAGAAAAAACTTTTCTGAGGAGAATTAAGCTTATGGTGGATACCAATAATAGAGAAAGTAGAAAATATAATATCACTGATAATGAAGATATGAATAAAAACTATTGGATTAATGGACTCCTCGCTTGGTGGAGTGGGTTCAGTTTAAGAACAAAGTTGTTAGCTATAGCTACTCTTGTCGTGAGCCTCCTAATGACAGGAATAACTTTTTTTGCACTAAATAGTATTCAAAGAGATGCTGGAATGAATGATACTAGGTATGCTAGAGATCTTGGCTTATTGTTATCTGGGAATGTTACAGAATTAGTCGCTAATAACCAAAAAAAAGAAATTTCAAATGTAGCCGAAAAGTTCTGGAGATCAAGTCGAAACCTACGTTATATATTCTTTACTGATGCTGAAGATATTGTTCAACTTGGAATACCGATTAGTGCAACCCCGACAAGCTCAGATAGTCAGTTTCAGCTCACTAGAAGATTAAAACTGCCCTCAGAATTAAAAAAGAGACCACAGTTTCCATTGGTTAGGCAGCATGCTACACCTCAAGGTCAAGTAACAGATGTATTTGTGCCAATGTTGTGGAAAGGCAAATATCTTGGAACTTTAGCTTTGGGAGTCACCCCTAATAAAAAAGCACTAGCCAGTGCTGCCTTAACTAGAGAAGTAACCATTGCAGTTTTTATATCTATTTGGGTTTTAGTAATACTTGGTGCCGTATTTAATGCATTAACTATTACAAGACCCGTCAGAGAGTTAGTAAGAGGTGTCAGAGAAATTTCAAGAGGAAATTTTAAATCCAGAATTTCTTTACCTATGACAGGTGATCTAGGAGAACTCTTAAATGGATTTAATCGAATGGCCACCCAGTTAGAAAACTATGACGAAGCTAATATAGAAGAACTAAAAGCGGCACAAATTAAACAGCAATCACTAATAGCTACAATGGCTGATGGTGCCATATTATTGGACTCTGAAGGGAAAATTGTACTTACTAACCCAACAGCAAAGAGACTATTTCGTTGGGAAGGAAGATTTTTAGAGGGTAAAAATTTTCTAAATGAAATCCCCGAAATTTTATCTAATGACTTACATACGAATATAGAGTCTATCTTAAACAGGGAAAAGGAGAAGGACGATTTAAGATTCAGTTTAGGAGAACCAGCCAGAACTTTAAGGATTGTCTTGCAATCAGTTTTAGATACAAATAAAGTTGAATTAAAAGGAATTGCGGTAACAATCCAAGATTTAACTAGAGAAGTTGAACTTAACGCAGCTCAAAATAGATTTATTAGCAATGTTTCTCACGAATTAAGGACACCACTTTTTAATATCAAAAGTTATGTTGAGACCTTACACGATTTAAAAGATCAGCTTTCAGACGAAGAACAAATAGAGTTTTTAGGAATTGCGAATTCAGAGACTGATAGGTTAACGAGACTAGTAAATGATGTATTAGATTTATCAAGATTAGAGTCTGGGAAAATAGTCCAGCTAGAGCAAATGGACATTAAACCAGCAATAGAACAGACTCTTAGAAATTACAGACTCAATGCTACAGAAAAAAATGTTTCATTAGCTCATGATATTGAGGAAACTATTCCTTCGATTCTTGGGAATTTTGATTTGCTTTTACAGGTTTTTGATAATTTACTGGGTAATGGATTGAAATTTAGTCCAAAAAACAGCTCCCTAATTATAAGAGCTTATACTTGGCCAGATTCCTGTCCTGCTTTCCCTCCAAGTATTAAAAATGATGAAGCCCCTCAATGTGAATTAGTTTCACCACTCCCAAAAGTAAGAATTGAGATTGCTGATACTGGCTCAGGAATATCTCAAGCTGATCAAGAAAAGATATTTGATCGTTTTTATAGAGTAGAGAATTCTGTTCATACTGAGCAGGGTACCGGTTTAGGTTTATCAATAGTTCGAGGAATAATAGAAAAACACGGTGGAGAAATTCGTATGGCTAGTGAACTAGGAGTAGGAACAACTTTCTGGTTTGATTTGGCCCTAGCACAATCCGATAAAGATGAATTATTGACAAAAGCAATTAATAATTCAGATTCTTTTTCAGGTTCTGAAATTAAAGAAATTATCTAATTATTATCTAATCCTTTAAAAACATTTTGAACATTTTGATCAGGCACAACTCTATGAGGGGCACCACTAAATATTTGTTCAAAATTTGAAAAAGAATCTTTTATTTCTGGGCCACTATTAGTAATGATAAATTCTCTTATTCGTTTATCATGCCAAGATCCACGCATTTTAAAAACATTTAAAGCTCTAGCCATCTCACCTTTTATTTCTACATATTGAAGCAACAATATAGTATCTGTAATTGTTGAGATATGAGAATCAGTTATAGAATGACTCCCCATAAATTCTTCTGCAGTATTAGTAAAAAATCCTGCTATCTCCTCTTGTTTTGTATAACCAGTAACGGCAATTACAAACTGTCTAAATGCATTCAAACTTACACCTCTAGCTAATGCAGAGAGAGAATCAATTGCCATCCTTTTTGGTTTAAATTGATTAATTTGCGTTTTTATAATTTGTAAGTGATCTTCTAAACCAGTTGATTCAGGATATGCACAAATAATTTTCAATAAGCCATCGCTTTCCATTTTTTCAAAATCTATACCCCAGCTTGTCGCATTCCTAAGTAATTGAGCCCTAGATTCTTCATATGCAAAAAGTATTGCTCTTTCATTATTGTTATACGCATCTTCAACAAATTTTGATACAAGCATAGTTTTGCCTGTACCAGTGGCTCCAGTGGCGAGAATGATGGAATCTTGAAAATATCCTCCACCACACATATCATCAAGATCTTTAACTCCAGAGCTAATCCTAATATTTGAGGATCTCTGAGTTAATCTCATTGCTCCTAGGGCAAACACACTTATTCCATCCATTCCCATAGTGAATGGATATTCACCTTTCATATGTACAGTACCTCTTAACTTCAAAACTTCTAGAGTTCTTCTTCTTTTTTCTGACTCAAGAACGTTTCTTAATAAGACAACATTATCAGATACAAATTCTTCTACTCCATATCTTGCAATAGGTCCATAATCATCAACCCTTTCAGTAGTCATAACAGTTGTCACACCAATTTCTTTTAATCTTGCTATCAGTCTAAATATTTCTCTTCTAACAACGTAAATAGCATCATATTGTTGAAAGACCGCAGTTATTGAATCTATTGCAACTCTTTTAGCTTTATATTTTCTAATTGCATAACTAATTCTCTCAATAAGACCAGACAAGTCAAAGTTACCCGCAACATCTTGACCGTCCGGGTCAGGAGAAGCATCCAAAATAAACAGTTTATTTTGATCAATTAATTCTTGTAAATCCCAACCAAAACTCGCGGCATTTCTAATAATATCTAGAGGTGATTCCTCAAATGTTACAAAGATTCCAGGCTCGTCAAAATTACAAACTCCATGGTGTAAATATTGCAGTGAAAAAACAGTTTTACCAGTTCCTGATGTACCGCTAACGAGTGTACTTCGAGATACTGGCAATCCACCCCTACAAACATCATCAAAACCTTCTATTCCTGTTGGTAATTTTTGTACTTGCATTTTATTTGATTTGCCAAATTTCTTATCATTCATAGTTTTGTGCTAATTAAACAAAAGTAAAATAAATTTATCTTTAATTATAAAAGTTTTAAATATATTATTTATCTCCACTATATTCAGTTTCAGTTAATTCATCAAAAAGTAGGTCTAAACCAATTAGAACTTTCTCTCTATCTGAAAGATCACCTATTATTTTTCTCACTGGCGGCGGTAAAATTTTAGCTAAGGTTGGGGTAGCTAAAATCTTATCTTCTTCTGCAAGTTGTGGTTGTTTAAGTACATCAATAACCTTCAAAGCATAAACTCCTTTGAATTCATTTTCTAGAATTTCTCTTAAAGTATTTAAAGCTCTCATTGAATTAGGTGTATTTCCAGCAACATAGAGTTTTAGAATGTATGTTTTTCTTGCTGCCATTGTTATAGTTCCTGCATTGATATAAAAGATTTAAACAACCCTTGACTTATTACACTACAAAATAAGAAAATAAACAAACCATTATGATTGCTTATTTGGCTTAATCAAATTATCAATTTGAGCCTGATAGCGTCTTTAAGATATGACAAATTCTAAAAAATCCTCAAACAATTCTTCAAAAAGTAATGAATTGTACGCGATAGCAGAAACTTCGGGTCAACAATTTTGTTTCGAAGTAGACAGATACTATGACATTGATAGGTTAAATGCAAAAGAGAAAGATAAGGTAACACTAGATAAAGTTTTACTTTTAAAAGATAAAGACTCTATCACTGTTGGGAAACCTTACATTAAAGATGCAAAAATTGAATTAGAAGTAGTCTCACACAAAAGAGATAAGAAGATTCTTGTATACAAAATGCGTCCCAAAAAAAAGACAAGAAGAAAAATGGGCCATAGACAAGAACAAACAAGAGTTATGGTAAAATCTATTAAAATAGGAAAGAGTTCTCCTAAGCCCTCTTCTAAAAAGGAAGAAACTATTAAAAAGGAAACTCAACCAAAATCCGAAAAATCTACAAATTAAACACTTCTAATGGCACATAAAAAAGGAACAGGTTCTACTAGAAACGGAAGAGATTCAAATTCCAAAAGATTGGGTGTGAAAGCTTATGGAGGAGAAAAAGTAACTGCTGGATCAATTTTAATTCGCCAAAGAGGTACATCCTTTTTACCTGGGATCAATGTCGGAAAAGGTAAAGATGACACCCTTTTTGCACTTAAAGAAGGAACAGTAAGTTTCGAAAGCATTAAACGTAATTTAAGAAATAGAAAAAGAGTTAATATAGTTATCTAATTTTCTTATAAGCTCTTGTAGTTATAAGAATAGGATGAAATACTTCTAAAAAGTTTGATTGAAGAGTTTCAAAAAACTTTTCGATAATTTGACTGTCATCGGTATGAAAGGGATATTCATTCCTATCTCCCTTGTAAAAATACCAATTAAATAGAGCAATAGAATTACTATCCATAATCTCGCTGAAATTATTAATTTGAGAAGTTGGATCCGCAAGATGTTCCAAAACATCAAGGCAAACTATCGTATCAAATTTGATTATTTGTGTATCTTGAATTGTCTTGCAAAAAGTAAGTTTTTTTTCGACACCTAATTTTTTAGCCCTGTATTCAACAAAATTTCTATTTGTTTGATTAATATCTACAAAAAAAACATGCTCAACTTTTGAAGACATAGCGTTAGCTAAGGCATGCGTACCAATACCTCCTCCAAAATCTAAAACTAAATCTCTAGAAAATCTCTGCTGAAGTTTTAAAGTATCAGCGATGTAGTCCCTACTTGTAATATGCCAAGCAGCTAAATCAGCTATATGCCTATCTCCTACAATCTCAGTATAAAAATCTGAAACATCATTCAAAACATCTTCAGGATGTGAATTTGCCAAATTCATCTTTGCATTTGCAAGAAATCCATCTAAATCACATTCTCTAATAGATAAGTATTCCATTAAATGTGATTTCAAATTAAAAGCATTTTCTAAAAACTCTTTTAAAATAAAATTATTATTTTTCAATTTCTTACTCAAAATTTCCTATACCAAAATCATAGAATGGTTATAAATCTTTCTCAAAGTATTCTTAATATTAAAAATGGAAACTAAAGATGGATTCTTAGTAATTTATAAAGATAAAGGGTGTACCTCACATGATTGTGTTAAACAAATAAGGAAGTTACTAAATACAAAAAAGGTAGGGCATACAGGAACTCTTGACCCAGAAGTTATAGGAACATTACCAATCGCTATAGGCAGTGCAACAAGATTTATTCAATATCTTCCTCAGTGTAAAACTTACATAGGACAAATTAAATTAGGGATTAGAACTAACACTGATGATATTCACGGGGAAATAATTAAACAAAAAGCTTGGCCTAAAATCAGTTATGAAAAATTAGATCAATACTTAAATAGATTTAGAGGAATTATTAAACAAATTCCGCCGAAAGTATCTAGTGTGCACGTCAATGGTGAGAGAGCTTATAAAAGATCTTTCAGAAATGAAAATTTTGAATTAGCACCAAGAGAAGTAAAAATAGACGAACTTACTTTAATGAAATGGGACCAAATAAACGGAATCATAGAAATAAAAATCCAATGCTCAGCTGGCACCTATATAAGAGCAATTGCAAGAGATTTAGGAGAAATTCTTAATTCCGAAGGTTGCCTTCTACAACTAAAAAGAATTTCGGCTTGTGGCTTTGATGAACAAAACTCCATTAAAATATCTGATATCGAAAAAGGTAAGAAAAACTCGAAAAATTTTATCATCCCAACAATTTCTGCTCTAAATCACATTACATCATTTGTCTTAGTGAATGAAGAACAAATCAATTTTTGGCAAACAGGAAGAGCAATCAAAGTTGATATTAATTACTTCAAAGAAAGTAAGTCTTTTGATTATAAAAAACCCATAAAAGTAATAGATAAAAAACAAACATTACTTGGGATTGGCTTCTTAAATAAAGATCAGTCTAATATAAATCCAAAATTGGTCCTTAATGCTAAATAACTTCTATAGGTAATCTTTTTTAAAAGGTTTAATCTGCACTCCCCTATAAAAATACTTTAATATTCTTTCAGCTTTATGGCCTCTAGACGCCAGGTATTTTGCACCCCATTGACTCATTCCTACTCCATGACCTGCTCCCTGTCCAAACACTATCAAACCTTTCTTTAAGGGAGTATTGTTATTTAATTCTTCTTCAAAAAACTTAAATCTCACAAAATTACTTTTAAGTCCTAATCTTTTTCTTAAAGCTACCCCGGACATTTGATCAGAACCATCAGCTCCAATAAGGTTTACATTTTTTACCCTCCCGGTACTAGTAATATCTAGAATCTCTATATTTTTTAAACCTCCAATATTGGGAAATAAATTTATTAATTCATTACTCGAAATTTTTTTTTTCCATCTAAATTTTGGATTATTCTTATCAAAATCTTTCACACTTGATAAATATGGATATTTATTCTTCCATACATCTTGACTATTTTCTGTCATTCCACCTGAACTGCTATGAAACAAAGCATTAATTAATTTATTTTTATACGTTAAAACCAAAGATCTTGTACTTTTAACGGCTCTTATAGTTTTATAAGTTCTTGACTCTAAACCATTATAGACTTGATTTTTCTGAGTTGAATCTATATCAAATAAATTATTTCCCTTTTGCTTTAAAGCATAAGTTCTAGAGGCAATTGCTTGTGCCTTTAATGCTTCTATAGGCCATTTTGTTGGCATCTCTGAACCTACTACGCTAGTTAGATATTTTTCTATTCCTAAAACATTTACTACCAATATTTCAGAGTCAAGTACAAAGAGATTAAGCTTACCAGAAAATCTCTTCCGACCTACCCATATACCTCTTCCATCAGATGAACTAACTTGAAATTGTTGATTACTTTTTAAATCATATTTTTTTTGTTTATTTTTATCAAAATATAAAATTTTTCTATCTTTCTCATTTTTTAAAGTTAAGCCTTTTATTTTTTTGCTTGAAAAAAATTTCCCCTCTATAGTTAAAGGAATTGATCTATCTGATCTGATCCTTAAATTGTTATTTTTTGATATCAAAACTCTAATTATTGGCTCTCTCGATGCAAAAACACTTTCACTCTGAAAAACACAAATAAATAAAATACTTATAAGGCAACATTTTCTATAGTTATTTTTAAATTTAAGTATCACTTTGTTTAAAAACAAATGCTTAATTTGCCTAAGTTTGACTAAAAGTCTAAATTTAATCCAGATATAACAATAAAAATACCATAAATAAGTGAATATCACTTTTTTAGGAACAAGCTCAGGAGTCCCATCCTTAACGAGAAATGTTTCTTCCCTAGCACTGAAATTATCCCAGTCATCAGAAGTTTGGCTTTTTGATTGTGGAGAGGGAACGCAACATCAAATAATGAAAAGCAACATTAAATCTTCACAAATTAAGAAAATATTTATTACACATATGCATGGTGATCATATTTATGGTTTGCCTGGACTTTTGGCTACCTTAGGTTTATCAGGCAATAGTGAGGGTATTGAAATTTACGGTCCTTCAGAGTTACGAAGTTTTATAAATTCAGCACTTAAAAGTAGTTTTTGCAAATTGTCATTCCCATTGCATTTTGTGGAAGTTGAAAATTTTGCATCAAAAAATAAAATTATATTTGAAAATAACAAAATACAAGTAAATTGCGCCTGCCTTAAACATAAAGTACCTGCTTATGGTTATAGGGTGAGTGAAAAAGATAAACCAGGTATATTTGATATCAAAAAAGCAAAGTCCCTAAAAATAGCACCTGGACCAATTTATTCAGAATTGAAACAAGGTAAAAAAGTTATTTTGGCAGATGGGAGGACATTTGATGGAAAAGAATTCTGTGGTCCTCCAAGAGAGGGAGAAAGTTTTGTTTATTGCACAGATACAGTCTTTAGCGAATCAGCTGTTTCACTATCGAAAAATGCCGATTTACTCGTACATGAATCAACATTTTCTCAGGAAGATGAGAGCATGGCCTATGAAAAATTACATTCAACAACAATCATGGCTGCCAAAACAGCATTATTATCTAATACAAAAAAATTAATTATTACTCATTTAAGTCCAAGATACACTAATAAAAATTCAATTACACCAAACGATTTGCTTAAAGAGGCGCAAAAAGTTTTCCCAAATACATATCTTGCCAAAGATTTTCTTACTACAGAAATAAAATAAACTGCAACAGTTCGTTAGCAGGAGCGTTGTAAATGACCAACCCATGAAATAATAGTCTTAAGTTTTTCTATTTGAAGTTGATCGAAATGGTCTCTATTTTTTCATCACTACATAAGTCTTGTAAAAGACTATTTATTTTTCTTCCATTAATTATTGGTTTACTTATTAATCCAATCTCTGCAAAAGCACTCTATCCTAGTGATCCCTCATCAGTTGACGTTCTAAAAGATGATCTTCACGGTGCCGACCTTCATAATACTGAATATGTTAAATATGATTTATCTAATCAAGATTTAGGAGAAGCTAATCTTCAAGGTGCATATATGAGTGTAACTACAGCAAAAAACTCTAGTTTTAAAGGGGCAAATATGACAGACCTCATTGCATATGCAACACGCTTTGATAATGCTGACTTTACTGATGCAAATCTTACCAATGGTGAGCTAATGAAAAGTGTTTTTGATGGAGCAATTATTGATGGAGCAGACTTTACTGATGCAAATCTTGATCTTTCTCAAAGAAAATCATTATGTGAAAGAGCTAGTGGAACTAACTCACAAACTGGAGTTAATACAATTGATAGTCTTGAATGCACCGGCTTGAAAGGTTACATGCCTCCAAAGCCAAAAGCATAATATATAAAGCTAACTAATTTCAGAAGGAAAGATATTACCAGGCTCTTTTGAGCCTGGTTTTTTGCTATACCACCATTCTTGTATTTCAGAAGAAAATTTCTTTGAAAAAAGGGTTATAACTGTTTCAACAGGTTTTGATCCAGGCTCCAAAATCTGAACCGAGTAAGATGGGCATTTTCTTGAAGCCATATCAGCAACGAACCTAGACCCTATTCTTCTCCAACTAGGCTCCTTACTTCTCCAAGCAAGTCTTGAGCAGGGCCAAGGTAACTCTTCTCTATCATAAAGTCTGCAACATGGTCCAATTACCTTATAACTGTACTGACCTCCATAACTTGATTGAACACTGCCCGACTTAAAAAATTTAAATTTATCCATTTACAAAAAAGCCACCTTCATAGAGGGTGGCAGAAAAATAATGAATAATCAACTTATAAAAGTTAAATTTATATAATTAGTATAATTCTTCCTCAGCGTGAGTTGTAATTGTCACGTCAGATGTTGGATAAGCAACGCAAGTAAGAACAAAACCAGCTTCTAGTTGGTCGTCATCTAAGAAACTTTGATCTGATTGATCAACACTACCAGAAGTAACTTTTCCAGCACATGTTGAACATGCTCCAGCTCTGCAGGAATAAGGAAGGTCGATACCTTGTTCTTCAGCCGCATCGAGGATGTACTGGTCATCAGGTACTTCAATAGTTGAATTGAGACCTTCACCTTCGCTGATGAGTGTAACTTTGTAAGAAGCCATTTAAATAAAAAATTGTTGGTAATTAATACCTATCAACTACATTTTTAACATCGATTAGGTCGATATGTGAGATTTTGAAGTAAAAAATGACACAATAAAATGTATGAAAGAGTATCTATAAGAAAAACTTATACTTAGGTTGGATCTCTGGTTTTTTGCGCAGAAATGCATACCCAATCTTTTCTAGTTGATACATCCAATAATTTCAAGTCATTCTGAATTAATATTTTTATAATTTCATCCTTTTGTGAATTCAGAATTCCACTGAAAATGACTTCCCCATTGTTTTTCAAACACTTATAAATAGTTGGAATCATTTCTTTTATTACTTCAGCAAGAATATTGCATAAAACAAAATCAAATTGTTTGAGTTGATTTTTTAAAATTACCTCATTAAAAGATCCCAAATATGTATTTAAGTTTTTTAAATTACCGAAATTTAGTTGAAAATTAGAGTTAGTTGAATTTATAGCTAAATAATCATTATCCACTGCGCAAATCTCTTTAGCGCCAAGTAATCTTGCCGCGACACTCAAAATCCCGCTACCACTGCCAATATCTAATACCTTTTTATCGGAAAATAAAATATTCTCCATTTTTTCCAAGCAAAGATAAGTCGAAGGATGACTTCCAGTACCAAAGGCTGCTCCAGGATCAATTTTTATGATGAGTTTATCTTTAAATTTTTTATTTATATTTATCCAACAAGGCAATATTAAAAAATGATTTCCTACTAATTGAGGAGCCCAATATTTCTTCCAACTTGTTAACCAATCCTCCTCTTTAATTATACTCCAATCAAAAAATTTATTCTTAGGTGAATTAATGTTTAGAAGTTTGCTAATTATTTTTTCAAAACCTCTTTTAGAACTATCACCCCAATCATTAATTGGAAGCCATATATTCACTTCTTTTTTATTTTCATTTTTAATTAAATATTCAAATGAAAAACTAAATATTCCCAGCTCATTTAATTGCCAAATAATAATTTCTTCAGAATCACTTTCTATCAGAAAGGTCAGTTTATACCAATCTTTAGTTTCCATTAACTAGAACAGGCCACTTTATAAAGTAACTGGATTAGCGTTAGTAATTCCCTCAACTTCAACAATGGTATCAAGCAACTTATTAGGAATTGGATCATCAATACTTAGAACCATCACAGCTTCTCCTCTAACAATTTTGCGCCCAACTTGCATTGAGGCAATATTTACATTGTTGCTGCCTAATAAAGAACCAAGCTTACCAATAATACCAGGCATATCTCTATGCCTAGTAACCAACATGTATCTACTTGGGGATACATTAACAGGATATTGATCAATACTAATAATTCTTAATTCTCCATCAGCGAAAATGCTTCCTGCCACGCTATGGTCTCCATTATCTCCATAAGTGGTTAATTGAAGCGACCCACTAGCAAATTCAGGTCTTGCCTCATCTTTACTCTCTAATACTGAAATACCTCTTGAATCTGCTTCTAACGAAGCATTAACGTAATTGATCCTATCTCCCAAAGCTTTACTTAGAAGGCCTTTAAGACTAGCTATTATTAAAGGTTGGGAAGGATGTTGAACGAATTCACCTTGAAGCTTTACTTCTAGTTTCTGTATCTGTCCACCTGAAAGCTGGCTTATAAGCAGACCCATTGTTTCAGCCAACTGCAAATGAGGTTTTAAACTATCCATAATATCAGGGCTCAACCCTGGTATGTTTACTGCAGTTCTCGCAGATAAGCCAAGCAAGACATCCCTGATTTGTTCTGCAACGTCAACTGCTACATTTTCTTGTGCTTCCCTAGTAGATGCTCCTAAGTGAGGGGTAAGGATAAGATTCTTTTCAACCTTCAAAAGTGGTGAATTAGATTCCAAAGGTTCTTTTGAAAAGACATCTATTGCAGCCCCTCCAATCAATGATTTATTTAAAGCTTCTGATAATGCTTCTTCGTCAATCAAGCCTCCTCTTGCACAATTGATTAATTTTGCGCTACTTTTCATACTTTTTAACACCTCCATATTTACTAAATTCTCTGTCTCTGGTGTGCGAGGTAAATGCAAAGTTACATAATCTGATTGTTGGAATAAATCTTCTAGATCAGATAGTTTAACTTGGATTTGTTGAGCTCTTTCAGTTGAAACAAAGGGATCATATCCGCAAACATCCATTCCCAGGGCATTAGCAACTTTTGCTACATGAGCACCAATTTTCCCTAAACCTACTACACCTAATTTTTTCTTATAAAGCTCATTCCCAACGAACTTCTTTCTCTCCCATTTACCTAACAACGTACTACTATTAGCAATTGGAATATGTCTAGATAAGGCCAACATCATAGCTATAGTATGTTCAGCCGCAGCTATTGTGTTACCCCCTGGAGAATTAACAACAAGGACTCCTTTTTGCGTAGCAGCCTTTACATCTACATTATCGACTCCAACTCCTGCTCTCCCAATAATTCTCAGTTTACTTGAAGAGTTAATAATTTCTTCAGTCACTTGAGTACCAGAGCGAATCATTAAAGCATCATAATCTTTAATAATGGAAGCTAACTCAGAGTCTGAGATTCCTATCTTCTGATCAACCTGAGCAACTTGTGAAAGAATATCAATTCCTGTTTGATCAATTGGATCTGTAATGAGAACTTTTGTCATTTAAGATTGGTTCTTTAATCTTTTACTTTAACTTAATCTATAGTGTATGTATCTTATTTTATTAATTTGAATAACACACAAACATTTGAGGATTGAAATTTGACTAAAAGTATTGTGATATTTGAAGACATTGATAAATGTATCCAGCTATTTGATGTTTTCAAAGAAAAATCAGTAATGCTCTCTGAAGCTATTTTGATCCCACCAATAAGTGAGAAAATATCATCAGACGAAACAGAATTGCTAAATGCGAAAGCAAATATCTTATTCAAATCTCAAAATTTTGAAGATATAAGAATCTTAAATCCTAAACTTGATAGAAAGATCAGACAAAAAGATATGAGTAGATGGCTTATGCCATTTGGGTTTATAGCTGGAATAGCTTTTTCCAATATGACAAATTTATCTACCTTCAGCTTTCTTGGTTTAAATAACATCGGGGAATCACTAATTGGAGGTCTTTTAGGAATGGGTTCAGGATATCTAGGAAGCATTGTTTCTTCTGCAAGTATCAACATTAATAGAAATAAAGAGTTAAGATCAATAATTAATTTTAATAAAGAGGGTAAATGGCTTATTTTACTAGAAAATCAAATTGGAGCTGAATTACCATGGGCTTTGATAAAACAATCAGAAGCAAAAGATATAATTTTTTTAGAAGGCTAAATGATTGACTTAAAAGAAATCTTAATAAATTCAAACTACAAGAAAGAAACTGAGGAATTAATAAATATTGCAAACTTAGCTTACAAAAACTGGGAAACTTATTGGACTGGGTTTAATTCAACTTTTGTTTGCGAAGAGATTTTAAAAGAATTTGAAAATTTAAATGATTTCAAATTTTTTATTTATGGAGGGTTCTCCTCTTCTCAAAGATCTAGGATAGCTTGCTTTAGAGGAGATAATATTCCTGAAGAGGTTGCGCTAAAAAGTAATTTTCCAGCTCAAGGAATAGAAATTAATGGAAATTTTTTATTTGATAATGCTACACAAGACGACTTTAGATCCCTCTTAATTGAAAATGGGGTTAAACAAATAAAAGTTGGAGATATATGGACTATTGGCGACAGGGGAGCACAAGGGATAATTGATAATTCAGATATTAAGAATTTAGATGAAAAGATTTGTTATTTGAGAGACGTAAAAGTAAAAGTTAATTTAGTAGGTATAGATGAATTACAAATACCTTCCAGAAGATCAAAAAAACTTATCAATACAGTGGAAGCTTCAAAAAGATTAGATGCTATAGCTTCAGCAGGCTTTAGGGTATCACGAACCAAAATCATTGAAAGGATAGAAAATGGAATGCTCAGATTAAATGGAAGTAAAGTTAATAAGCCAACTATTAATCTAAAAATTGGCGACAAACTTGAACTTGAAAATAAGGGATTTATCGAAATTCTAAATTTAGAAATAACCAAAAGAGAACGATGGAAAGTTAAATTACTTAGAAAATGAAACGCAACCTGCTATTTTCTTATAAGGGAGATTAAAAATTCTTCAATTTGGGCGATTAGCTCAGTGGTAGAGCACTACCTCGACACGGTAGTGGCCACTGGTTCGAATCCAGTATCGCCCATTAAAACTTTTGATGACCTAGGTTATATCCACAAAAAATAATTTCATTTTTTAGATTATTAAAAAAAGATGAAACTTAATCAAATAATTAATCTACATAAGGGGCTCACTGCATTTGTAGTAATAGGACTTATGATTTTTTTTGATAATTTTACGATCGCTCCCTACGTTTATTTAGCTCTTCATGGTACTTATGGATTACTTTGGCTTCTAAAAGAAAAGATATTCCCAGATCCTTATTTTAAAGAAAAAATCAATTTTTTAACTTCAGTCACTGGTTTTATTTTCCTTGGAAGTTACTGGGTAGCTCCCTACATTCTTATCTCATCTCAGAAATCTGTTCCAAACATCGTAATAGCTGCATCTGTATCTATAAATATAATTGGTGTGTTTTTACACTTTGCTAGTGATGCCCAAAAATATTTTTCTCTTAAATTAAAAAAAGATCTTATTAAAGAAGGATTTTTCAAAAATATAAGGAATACAAATTATCTTGGAGAAATACTAATTTATCTATCATTTGCCATTCTTTCAATGAGCTTCATTCCATTAATAATTCTTGCAATATTTTTCTCTATTGTTTTTCTACCAAGAATGATAAAAAAAGATAAATCTCTAGCAAAATATGATTCATTCGAAGCATACAAAAAGAAAAGTGGTCTTATATTGCCTAAATTAAATGCCTGATAACAACTTACCAAGTTGGAGACAAGATTTAAAATCCGCTAGAAAAAAAGAGGGCAAATCTCCCTCTAATAGATGGATACAGCTTGCAACAGTCAGCGAAGAAAACGAGCCAAGATTAAGAACAGTTGTTTTCAGAGGATGGTATAAAGATAATTCAATGATTATTTTTACAGATAGAAGAAGTGAAAAAATTGGACATTTAAAATCTAACCCTAATGCAGAAATATTATGGTTTTTTTTGAAAACCAAATCACAATATAGATTCAAAGGAAAAATACGTGAATTAAGTGATAACAAAAATTATTGGGATTTATTATCAGAAAAATCAAAATCTTCTTGGTTTTGGGGATCTCCTGGAGAGAAAATAACCCCAAAAGTACAATCTGCTCATGAATTATTTTCCAATCTGCCTAAGTCAGAAAATTTTGTAGTTTTAAATTTTGAAATCGATTCAGTAGATCTTCTTAAATTAGAACAGCCTGTTCATAAACGTTATCTTTGGGAAAAGATTAAGAAATGGGAAAAAGTTGAAATTAATCCTTAAATATTTCTAAATTGTATATTTAGGTTGAAAATCATATAGTGATCGGTCAGTTTTAAAAAAGAAGTATTATTCATATGAATTTCTCAGAAATTCCAAAGAACCCTTTTATTTTTTTATCTTGGGTGACAGCTATAGGACTGTTTATAAGTCTTTCTGAAGCGACAATTAAGATAAAGCTCGAGAAGAGAAACAGTTATCGTAAACGGGTAGAGCTGATAAATAGCCTTTATCCTAAAAAGTTAGCTTGAAGTATCTGAAAGTATGTTTGCTTGCAGGAATTGAAATAAACCACCTTTACTTGTTTCTTCTTTAACTTCAATTTCCTTAGAAGATTTTGATTTTGTTGAGGTAACAATTTCTGCTTCATCTTCTGATTTCAAAATTCTGATAATGACTTCATCTAATGAGAAATTACCAGGCCCTGTTAATGCAATTGAAGTTGCAGAAGCGAAATATAAAAGTAGAAGCTCTAGCAAGAAAATATTAAAACCTGAAGTAACAAGAGCATGGTATATAGCTACAGAAATTGTTCCAACAATTGCCAAAGCTCCAAACCTTGTAGCTAAGCCGATAATAAGTAACCAACTACCACCTATTTCTGAAAATGCCGCTATGTATGATAAAAATATTGGAAATGGAAGATGTAAAGGTCTGACAAAAGCATCAGCGAAATTTTCGATATTCGCTAATTTCTCATAACCATGATGTATAAGAACAGTACCTGTTATAACTCTAAGAATTAATAAAGCAGTATCTTTGCTAAACGACTTTGTAAGAATTGTTGAAAGCACTATAAAAAAATTATCCTTAAGTAAAAATAACTAGTCACAGTATCCATCGTGGATTAAACAGCAAAAGTCGCACCTAATTAAGTATTTATACTTAGTACTCTAAGAATTCTTTTTCTGATTAGAAATTCAACTAAGTTAAAAATTATTTTTTGAATAATTTTCAAATATTCTCTGATTAATTCTCGGAATGTTTTCTTTAAATTTGAAAAACCCTTTTTTAGCAAATTTCCAAGCAAATAAATCTTCATCTCTAACAAGGTTAAAAATTTTTTTATTGTGTAAATTTTTAAACTCAGTTATGAAATCATAATTTTCTCCCACTCCAGGATAAATAATGTCTATTTCGTTGGTATTTTTAAAAGTATTTTCCAGTGAATAAGGATCAATCTGTTCAATATTGTCAAAATGCTCTACAAATTCAGAGACCAAATCTTGTTTAAATTTCAAAACAGATTCAGACAATTTAATTTGTCTCTGTTCATTTTTTAAAAGGATAATAAATACTTTTTTATAACTTGTAAGTAAATTTTTGAGGGTTGCAAGGTGCAGATCATTTTCAAACATAATCAGATTATCTGATTTAGGGTCCATATCATTTTTATAAATTTCATCTTCTAATGGTATTTGATTAGATTCTTCAAGCAAAATTTGTTGATTACTTATTTTTTCTGCATTAAATCTATTATTTGAAAATTTTCTGAGGTTTGATGATGAAAAAAGATATTGTTTTCCCTTCGTTTGCAATCCTCCGACCCATCTCCAGCTAAGGAGATTAGATGCAGCATCACCATCAAAAAGATATTTAAAGAAAAACTTTGCTCCCAATTGCCAAGGGAGGCCTAAATTAAATATCCAAGTACTCGCAAACCACATTCTTGTATGGTTATGCAAATAGTTGTAATGCTTTAATTCATGGACCCAAGAATTAAAAAAATCTAATTCTGTATTGCCATTAATTGCACTTTCATATAGCTCATAATCAAAATCGAGATTTTTTTCTGAAATAAAATTTCTCCAAACTTTAGGTCTATTTTCCATCCACCCTTTCCAGTAAACTCTCCAAAATATTTCTTCAACAAATTTAGTTGAATTTTTGATTTTGTACTTACTTTTAATATCATGAATCAGATCATATTCCGATAATATTCTATGAGTAATAAAAGGCGATAATTTTGAAACTGAACTTTCGTTATTTGGGCCAAAATCAAAATTTCTTAATTTTGCATAATCATTAATTTTGTATTTCGCAAAATTTCCCCAGGTATTTTGGGCTTTTAATAAAAATGACATTTTCTCATAACTTTAAAAAATATTTTTTGGTATTGATAGTAATTTTAAAAATTAGTCTGCTTATTAAGCCTTAAAATTTTCTATTTCACTTTTTAGTAAATATGTTTGATTGAGATATTTAATTTAAACGCTTGATCAATACATTTTATACTCTTTAATTGCTCTCTGCGTAGGAGGATATTTAGTGGTCAATTACTTTTAAAATCTCATCTTTATTTAAATGATTTTTCTAAAAGATTTTTAAATATTTATCAAAATTATTATGAATAATTTATTATTGAAAGATGTTAAGTATCTAGATGAACAATACAGATTAGGTGAAGGCATAATTTCGGATGATGCATTTAAACAACTTGAAAAGCTCTTTATTCCTGTTGATCGAAAACCTGACTACTTTAATCAAAAAAATAATGAACTTTTGCCAAAATTAGCTAAAGAAAACTATAAAGAATTTTTGGAAAGTTTATTAACAAAAACAAGATTAAGCATTCAACCAAAAATTGATGGCTGTGCTATTGCAATTAGATATATAGATGGCAAGTTTAATAAAGCTATTACAAAAAAAGGATTTGATGTCTCAAGCAAAATTAAACAAATTAAAAATGTCCCCAATTGTATTCCTATCAAACGAGATTTTCAAATTAGAGGTGAACTATACGCTACAAACCAAGTTGCCGGTATTTCCCAAAGAATTACAAGAAAATACCTCAATGATAAGAAAGGGATTGGAGAAAGTCTCCGCTTTTGCTGTTTCCAAATACTTAATGGAAGACTTAATCAATACGAAACCCTTAACTATCTTAAAAAATGTGGCTTCAGCACCCCTGACAGTTACTTCACAAATCATACAAGCGAAATCCAAATATATAAAAAAAATTGGTTAGAGAGAAAAATATTTGCGAAATATCCAACTAATGGGATAGTTATAAAAATAAATAGTAGGAAATTACAGTTACTTAGAGAGAAAAGTTACTCTCAAAATAACGAATGGCAATATGCAATTCAAAAATAATATTAAATAGTACCTTCAAAAAGAGCTCACGATACTGACTTCCAGTATTTACAGTGAAAAAGTAATTAAATTTTGGTTAAATTCCAAATCAATTTTCATGATTACTAAATGACTGCCATTATTTCAAGATCTAAAATCTCTAACTGGGAAACATCTCATATTCCAAACCTTGCAGGCAAATCAGCGCTAATAACTGGTGCAAATAGTGGTCTTGGATACTACACTGCAAAGGCCTTAGCAGAAAAAAATGCTCATGTTCTTATAGCTTGTAGATCGCTTGAAAAAGCTAATCAAACTATCAAAAAACTTAAAGGTCTTAATCCTGAAGGATTATTTACACCTTTAGAGTTAGATTTATCAGATTTAAAAAATATTGTCGAAGTTCAGTCCATAATTTTTGATAATTTTGAAAATTTGGATTTACTAATCAATAATGCAGGCATTATGCATCCGCCTAAAACTCTTAGTGCCCAAGGTTATGAAATACAATTTGCAGTTAATCATCTAGCTCACATGCTTTTATCTCTAAAATTACTTCCAATTATTGAAAAAAAAGAAGAATCTAGAATAGTGACGGTTACTTCCGGAGCACAATTTTTTGGCAAAGTTGGTTGGGAAAATCTTAAAGCCGAGAACTATTACAACAAATGGGAATCTTACTCCAATAGTAAATTGGCAAATGTAATGTTTGCTTTGGAACTAAATGAGAACTTAAAGCACAAGAATATACTCTCTTTAGCTGCTCACCCAGGAATTGCAAAAACAAATCTCTTTACTGCTCAAAAACCTAACCCTAGTCCATTAGAAACATTCTCATTGGAATTATTTAGCCCTATATTTCAAACTGCTGAGATGGGTGCTTTACCTCAACTTTATGCAGCTACTTCACCAGACGCAAGAGGCGGTGATCATTATGGTCCTAGATTTAATTTCAGAGGTCATCCAAAACTATCCCCTACTTCTCCTTTCGCCATGAACAAAAAAGAAAGAAAAAATTTATGGGAAAAAAGCCTTGAAATACTTAATAACTTCTTATAAATTTTTCATTTTTACTAACTTTAGAAAATATTTCAAGATATGTAATTCACTCTCTGAGAGTTTCATAAATTCTGTTAAGGCATCATAATTTTTTTCATCAATTTTTTTTGACAATTGAACAAGACTATCATGGTTTTCATTAACAAAGCGCTCAGCAATCTGAGACGGAGTTAAACCTTGTTCAATTAATTCACCTGGATCATTTTCCTCCCACTTTTCATAAAACCAAGAGAACCAATATTTTGCAGTATTATCTTCCATTAATTAACTTTTCTTGGGCGAATACTATAAATACTGAAGAAAGATCTCATGATTGAATTACCCCTTAAACACAATTAATATAAATGCAATTATAAATTTAATGATAGATAATCATTCAAGTAAAAGAAATATTAATCTTGTAATTGGATTAGGTAAATCTGGATTTTGGGCTGCCAAGTATTTGAGAAGCATCAATAAGAGAGTAATTGTTTGGGAAAGTAAAGATGGGATAGAATTCTTAGAAAGAAAAACAGCATTAGAAGAGCTTAATATAAGAGTTTCTCTAAATAAAGAATTTGTATTTGGAGAAATTAAACCTTTTGTGAAAGAGGTCGAATCTGTTGTTGTAAGCCCATCAATACCTTATGACCATATAACTATTATTGAATTAAAAAAAAAGGGAATTAAAGTAATTGGAGAAATTAATGTTGCATGGGAAATTTTAAAAGACACAAATTGGATAGGTATTACTGGCACTAATGGCAAGACTACTGTTACTCATCTACTAAGCCATATACTCTGCGATACTGGATTATATGCTCCTTTTGCTGGGAATATTGGTACACCTTTATGTAAATATGCTCACTCCAAAAAACATGAAAAAATTGATTGGGTTGTAGCTGAATTAAGCAGTTATCAAATAGAAATTTCTCCAGAAGTAAAACCTAATATTGGAATATGGACAACCTTCACAGAAGATCATCTTGAAAGACATAAAACACTTGAAAACTATTTCAACATAAAAAAAAGCTTGTTAGAAAAATCTGATTTTAGAATTTACAATTATGACGATAAAAACCTAAGGAATCACTACAGTTCGCTATCAAGAGGGGTTTGGATAACAACTAGTTTCGATAAATCAAATTTTATTCATTGCGATTATTGGATAGATGATCAAGCATACGTTGTTGAGAGAGGAAATAAATTATTCAAACTTGAACATTTTCCTTTAAAAGGAATGCATAATCTTCAAAATCTTTTATTGGTAATTGCAGCAGCAAGAAAAGTTGGATTATCTGGCAAGAAGATTAAAGATTCTTTATCTAATTACAAACAATTACCCCATAGGATGGAAACAATTTATAAAAATAATGATTTGGAAATCATTAATGATAGTAAAGCTACAAATTTTGACTCATCTATTGCAGGAATAAGTTCAATTGAAGGTCAAATAATAATCATTGCTGGGGGTAGATTAAAAGGCAATGAATATAGTGAGTGGATAAAAGTTTTAAAGAAAAAAGTTAAATGTGTATTCCTTTTTGGAGAAAGCTCAAAGGTCCTAAAAATGGCGCTTATTAATCAAGGATTTAAAAAAAATATTTTTGAATTTTCAGAACTACAAGAGCTTTTAAATTTTGTTTTTCATTATTTACAAGATAATAGGGTTGGAACAATATTATTCTCACCTTCATGCTCTAGTTTTGATCAATTTAAAAATTATGAAGAGCGTGGAGATTATTTCAAGAAACTAATAAGTGAAAAATTAAAGGTTAATAAATCCATTTTTTGTTCAAGTATCATTTCGTAATTTTCAGGTCGGTCATCACAACCGCTTACCCACTAGCAAATATTTACTTAATTAGTTAGATTTTGACTATAAATTAACTACTAGCAATGAGTGAATCTAACAATTTACCTCAAGCAATAAGTCATAAAAAATTAAGTTACTTGATGCTTAAGGCACAAAAAGATGCTCATTTTTCTGATGAATTAGCAGAAATTGAAAGTCCTGAAAAAAGAGAATTTGAAGAGTTAATAAATAATTGGGAAGCTTCAACTAAGAAGGTAGTTAATGAGTTATCAAAAAGAAAAGAGAATACACTTAAAGATAAATCACCAAATTCTTTAATTGCACTTGGTGCTATGGAAGTTCACCTTAATATGGCTTTGCAAGCCTTAAATGCATTTAATAAAGGAGTTGATGGGGAAAAGTAACAGATTAATTATAAGGAAGGCATTGAAAATAAGAGAAAATCTAAGTCTTTTTCAGTATCTATAGAGACATCATCATAATAATTAACTTCAAAACCCAAGCCATCTCCAGATTCGAGAAATATCTTTGAATTAGAGTCTTTACTTTTTAATAAAAGATTACCTTCTATTATTTGTATCCAATTATATTTATCTATTTCTAATGGCAATTTTTTTTCTTTAATTGGCTTATATTTACAACGCCATAAAGAGATACTTTGATTTAGAAAAAGCTTATTTTTTTTACCGTCTTTGTAATTAAAAATAAGATTTTCCCACAACTTTTGATTTAATGAAATTTGATCATATCGAGGTTTGATATTTTCTTTTTTAGTGTCTATCCAAATCTGGAACAACTTACAGTTCTCATTTTCTTCATTCTTCTCACTATGAGAGATTCCAGTACCTGCAGACATAACTTGTACTTCATCTTTGTGAATTTTTCCAAGATTGTTTAAAGAGTCTCTATGAGTTATTGCTCCTTTTGTTACGACAGTAATTATTTCCATATTTGCATGAGAATGTGTATTAAATCCTGCATTAGGAGAAATAATATCTTCGTTTATAACTCTAATTTTCCCAAAATTATCCCATTTTGGATCTCTATGCTCTGCGAAAGAAAATGAATGCATTGAATGCAGCCAATCTCTTCTTGATAAAAATCTATCATCGGATTTTCTTATCTTAATAATATTAAAAACCATCAAAATTAAATAGAATAAAAAAATTCTAAATAATTAGAAAAATATTTGTAAAATTTTTTTGATAAATTATTCCTAAAAAAAGCAAATATCAAATTTAAAAATTTATTTTACTCTGAGCCTTATTAGCCTTTATCAATATTTTTTGTGCTTTATCTCTTGTAAGGCATTTTTCTGCTTTTACATTTAAGTTTTTAAGTTTTTGCAGTTGCTTTGTGTTACTCATAATTTAACCCGTTCTTAAAGTTACTTTAACATAAGCTTAAATTAATTGCCTCTGAAACCTTTGCATCAAATCATTTTTAAATCTTTGAGAATGGAATTATCAGAACAGTATAGAGGATGTATTGGATTATCTTTGATTGTTTTCTTAATTAAAAGCGGTCCAAGAGGATTATCAAAATTATTTTTTCTGATTGAGTTATATTGCATTATTTTTTTTAATATTCTTTTATTTCTATTTAGAAATTTCCCTTTGTTACCCCAACCTAACCATAAATCACAATTTTTATTTTCAGACCAGTGTTTTAAGTTTTTATAAATATGATTATTGTTTAAATACCCAACAGGGTTTTTGTGATTAAAGAGTCTTCCTGGATTACTTGAAATAAGAGCAAATAAATTGATTAATTTAACTTTGCCATAATTATTGTTTTTCGAAATTTTGATTATCTTTTTTGTTGTGTTGTCCAAGAAAACTTCATCCGATAATGAGGGATTTAAACCAATAAAGATAATCTCTTTTCTAGAATTAGAAATGTTATAACTTAAACTCCATCTATATAGTTTGTTTGCACTTATTAAACAATTTCTTTCTAGGAATAAATTATTCAACCTAAACCTACACCTCTAGCCATGAGAGTGGCAAACAAAGGTATTGTTGCAAAGCCCACTAATTCAGTAGTGATGATTAGTCTGAACCTCTTGACTAGATTTTCAGATATTTCAGGTAATTTATTCTTACTTAATGGAATGGCCCATAAGATATAGGTTGTTGTTGGATATAAAGAAAGTAACCCCACAATAATATAAAGAGAAACCTTTATCCAAAACACAGGATTACCTGTATAGAAATCACCTCCTTGACCAAAATACTTAACACGCAAAATCCCAGTAACTAAAATCGCAACTCCTGCTAAACCATAAACCACATCTGCAATTATCATTGAGATCGTCTCATTTCTATTAAGACCTACTTTGAGAGTCAATCTTTCAAACAAAAGAGAACCGAAACACAATATTATTCCTAAATAATGAACATATGCTACTAATGCACTTTTAGCAATTTCACCTGTCAATAAAGTTCCTAATAACATTTTCTAGTAAAAATTTATACAATACTAACCACCAAATAAAGAATTTGTTTAGAAAATAAATTAAACAATAAAAAGTCAGGTATTGAATCTAGGACTCTAAAAACCTTTTCTGACCATCTTCAAAGAAATCCTTTTTATTCCATACTTCGATTACATCTGGGAAATGTTTTTCCATACAATTATCACAAACCCCATGACTGAATCTAATATCACTAATTTTCGAAAGATATTTTTCTAAATGCATCCAATCTCCCTCGTTATTTTTGACTTCTCTGCAATATGAACAGACAGATAAAATACCTTCCTGTTTGTGCAAGTTAGACAACGCATCTAGCAAGTTCAATGACTTTTTTCGAAGCTCTAAAAATGAAACTATTTGCTTGGATAATAATTCCATAATATTGAATTGTTGTGTAGTTAGATTTCCTGGCTTTCTGTCTATTACACAAAGAGTTCCAAGTTTATTACCATCACTATTTCTAAGGGGAAAACCTGCATAAAAACGAATCTTGGGGTCTCCTGTTACCAATGGATTATTTATAAACCTTTCATCTTGGAAAGCATCATGAATAATTAATGGACTATTTTCTTTTATTGCATGGGTACAAAAAGACCAATCTCTTCTTGTTTCTGATAATTGAAGTCCTATTTTGGATTTAAACCATTGTTTATCTTTGTCTACCAATGTCATTAAAGAAATAGGCACATTACAGGTTGTAGCAGCAATTTTTGTAATATCGTCATAACATGATTCTGGCTTCGTTCCCAAAATCCTATATTCTGCTAAAGCTTTTAATCTTCTTTCCTCTTCTTCTTTTTTTGATACAAGATTCTGCATTAATCTTCACCAATAATTAAAACTTTAAAATTAAAGTTTCTTCAAAAAACTTTTTCCATCTAATCCTTAATAAAAAAAAGATAAACTTATTGAATTGTTACTTACTGATTTATTACTTTTTAATTTATTATTGACTGATTTAACTTTGAGACTGCCATCCCAGCGATCCATCCACTTGTCCAACAATGTTGAAAATTAAATCCACCAGTGATCCCATCAACATCCAAAACTTCTCCAGAAAAAAATAACCCTGGACAAATTAAGCTCTCCATACTTTTAAAATTAACCTCATTAATTTTTACGCCTCCGGAAGTAACAAATTCCTCTCCAAATGGACCTTTGCCTGAAATTATATATTTATCCCTCATTAGAGTACTTATCATTTTCTCTCTTTCATCCGCCAGTAAATCAGCCCACTTTTTCTCTTTATCAATACCTATTTTCTTTAATAAAAAAATCCATAATCTTTTTGTTAATAGTGGAACAGGTCTACTATTAATAAGATTCACCTTGCCTTTATTTAATCTTAAATAATTAATTTTTTCTTTTAAATCCTCATAACTTAAAGAAGACCATTTAATGATTAAATTAAATTTATATTTTTGGCTATAAAGTTCCCTTGCTGCAATTGATGAAAGTTTTAATACTGCTGGCCCACTAAACCCCCAATGCGTTATGAGTAAATCGCCTCTATTTTGAAAATTCTTATTGTTTAAATTAATTTCTATATCTATGCCCTTTATCGATACCCCACTACATTCATCCAAATTTGGTTCTTTTGTAGAAAAAGTAAAAAGCGATGGTACAGGTTTAACAATGGTGTGTCCAAGATTTTGAGCTAATTTATATCCGCTTGGATTACCTCCAGTTGAAAGAATAATATTTTTTGCAGTTACCTTTGCTTTTTTAAGACTAAAAATATTGAATATATTATCTGGAGTTTTTGAAATTTCTTTTACAAAAAATTTTGTTAGTATCTCTACGTTTTTTGATAAAGCACTTTTTCTCAAACAATCAATAACATCTGAAGAAGAATTAGACACTGGAAATACTCTTAGATCTTCCTCAATTTTTAATTTTAAACCTTTTTTCTCAAACCAATCGTATACATCTCCAGCAGCAAAACGATTAAATGATTCCAAGAGCTGAATTCCACCTCTGGGGTAATTCTCAATTAGTTCATTCGGTATCCATGTCGCATTAGTGACGTTACATCTTCCCCCTCCACTAATCCTTACTTTCTCCATAAGTTTTGAAGTTCCTTCAAGAATTATTATTCTTTTTACTCCATTTTCAGCAGCAGTTATTGCTGTCATAAAACCGGCTGCACCTCCTCCTATAACAGCTAAATCAAAAAGTTCCAAAAACTTATTATTTAATATGCTTCAATCTGATAATAGCAAGGAGTAAAAAAGAAAAATTACTCCAAAAACCATAAAAAAATTAATAAAAAACTTTAAAACTACATAATAAATAGTTGCAATTTACTAATTCTTAAATTTCTAAAAAAATAAACGCAGTCTTTATTTTTATGTTTTAACTTAATTAAATGAGTTTAATATTTTCTTACGTTAAATATTCTGAGGCCAGTTTTCCTATGACTGGTCAATATACTTTTCTTCTTTTAATAACTTCTGTTATTTGGGTTCTACTTTGGTTTGGATATAGACAAAATAAGATAAATGATGAGATCAAGAAAAAGGAAAAAGAAGAAAGAATTAATGAGAAAGTTAAAAGAAGAAAAAAGTTAGAGAGTTTGTACCCTTCTAATAAAAAAACTATTTAAAATAAATTTTTGAAAATATGAAAAAAAATAATTTCAAAACACAACTTCAGTACTTACCGGGGATTTTGATTCTTATTTATGTATTCTTTTTAGCATTTACTCAATTTATTAAATAAAATTTTTAAAAATTATTCGTTTTGATTGGAATCCTTTCTGCTTTTGGAGCTGCTACATCTTGGACTTATGCTTGCTTTATTTGGCGCGCGCAAACTCAAAAATATAAATCAATAGATATTAATTTAATAAAAAATATAATAGCTTTTTTAATTTTTATACCTGCTTTTATCAATCTAAGTTCTACAACTGCATTAAAAAACATATTTATACTACTAATTAGTGGGATAATAGGTATTGGTTTAGGTGATACTTTCTATTTAAAGTCATTACAAACAATTGGTACAAGAAAAACTTTATCTATAGAAACTCTTTCTCCATTAATGGCAGCTTTGTCAGGGGAATTTTTTATTAATGAAAATTTAACAACTAAATCATGGGTTGGAATAATTATAATAACGATTTCGCTATTCATAATTCTCAGAAAAAGTAACGATTTTAGAGAGGAAAACTCCTCTTTCTCAGAAAAAAATAACTTTAAGATTTTTGCTTTTCCTTTTTTATCAGTTTTATGTGCTGTTCTTGGAGGTCTTTTATCAAGGATGGTTTTCCTTCAAAGCAATTTATCTCCTTTCCTTACAACTGAAATAAGATTATTAGGTGCAATAATTTTTTTGATTAGTCTAAAAGGATTTAAGATTAATTTTTTCTTAAAAAACATAGACAAAAAACAACAAAAAAGATTTTTTATTTCAATACTTCTTGGAACAAATATAGGAATATTTCTACAACAAGTTGTGTTTAAAACCCTACCCATAGGAGTAGGTTGGGCTTTATTAAGCACATCTCCAGTAATTTCCTTATTTTTTGCTAAGAATGAGGAAAGAGAAATTACAAAAAAAATAATATTTTTTACTTGTTTTTTATTTTTTGGCTTGACATTAATAATTCTTTAATCTCTGAGTTAATGTAAAAAATACTCATGTTAATAAAAATCAAATTAAATAAAATTACCCTATAAACACTCAAAACAATGAAAACATTAAAGAAAAAAAGACTCGGCACTTTGGAAGTTTATGTTATTTTTTTAAGCTGCATTTATGCAGGTTTTATAGGTTATAAATCTCTATTAAATGTTTTATTTACTTGGAATTAATTAATTCTTTCTAATGATTTAATCAACTTACCTCCATCTTGGTCATCATCATCATTAGAAGCGAAAAATAAAAAAAATATTCCTAGAGAAGCTATAGATAGCGAAATTGACAATACAGTAAGCTCATCCATAAATTAGAAATTTTTTTTATGATAAACGAAAAAAAATAAAAGACAGTAAAGAAATACACATTCTCGAAAATAATTATTTCTTTAATTTGTAAAATGAAAAAACACATCCGAACTATTTCGTGAAAATTCTAATATCTTCCCCCTGTAGTGCAAGCGTAATAATTCAGTATGGAATAAAAAGTTGGCCTATTTGGGAATGTGAGCCAAGCAAATTTCAATGGAATTACGATGATAAGGAAATTTGCTTAATTATTGAAGGTCAAGCTAAAATAAGTACCCAAAACGGTGACATTTACGTGATTAAAGCTGGAGATCTAGTTGAGTTTCCTGCTGGACTTAACTGCGAATGGGAAGTAACCAAAAGTATTAAAAAACATTATCGATTGGGTAGCTAAATTTAAGAAAAAGATTTTTTCTTCTTTACTGTTAAGTCAATGTAGATAAGATATGGTTAATAAATAATTTTCAAGAAGGAAACTAATATTATGCCTTTTACTGATCAAGAATATTTTGAAGTTATTGAAAAAAACGAAATAGTAAAAAAGGCCTTTGAAAATATAAAGCAAACTTGCATTGATTTACAAAAACAAACAAATTGTCCTGAAGAGGATCTAAAAGATTTTCTTGAATTTATTTCTAAACAATGGAATAAGTAATAATTAACAAGCCTTTTAAATACTAAATTTAAAATATTAATTTAGTTTTCTGACAGAATAAGTTCTAATCTAATTCCTTTTTTGGCTTTGTATTGATACTGGAAGTTCCCTTAGCAGCAGAAACAAAGAAAAGAAGCCTACAATTCCTGATATACCAAATATCGCAGCCAAAGGATCAAAAGTGAAAGAAAACATAGAATTTATAAAATCAAAATAAATAATAGTTTTTGAATCAAAATTGTACAATTATTGTTAAGTATAAAAAATAACAATTGCGTGATTCATTATGTCATTATTAGTTTCTCAGTAGGTTCAAGAAAATTATTATCCAAATTGATTTTGAAGAATAAAAATATCCTTGCATTCCTAAGATCTATTCGTGCGAAAGAGAAAAGTTTTTAAAAAATATTTATAGAAATATTGAATAAATCACTACCCAAAGGATCCACAATTGTTGTTTCTTTAGATTAATATCATTTTATGACAGAATTTTACACGGCTTCTTCCTCAGTAAGTCCTTTTACAGCCATATTATGGTGTCTTTACCCATTAGCTGTACTTGTAATTATTGAATTACTTCTAGGGGGAGGATTTGATGACGACAATAATGATGATCAAGATGGTGGAATGCTAATACCTGCTTACTCTAGGTCAGACGTTTGAATTTTCTAAATTAAAGATTCATATAGAATTTAATATAATTGGCCAACAATATTGATACAACTCATATTTCTCTAATTACACTTATAATTCTCATGATTTCCTCTCTAACTTGGCTTGTTTTAAGAACCCTCAAAGAAGGTAGAAAATCTTTAACAGAAATAAATAAAGATAGATCGTAATTATCTCAAAAA
>NZ_CABYWZ010000004.1 GCF_902522795.1 uncultured Prochlorococcus sp. | reverse complement strand
AAAGAACGAGATCCTTCAATATTAATTTTAGATTTCGGATCTCAATATTCTGAATTGATTGCTAGAAGAATAAGAGAAACTAATGTTTTTTCTTTTGTAGTAAGTAATTGTATTTCAATTGAGGAAATTAATAATATTAATCCTAAAGGGATTATTTTGAGTGGAGGCCCAAATTCTGTATATGAGCACAATGCTCCTAAGTGTGATGAAAAAATTTTTAATTTAGGAATTCCCATTCTTGGCATATGTTATGGAATGCAATTAATGGTCAAAGAACTTGGAGGATCGGTTATTTCAGCAACCAAAAAAGCTGAATATGGTAGAGCACCAATAAATATAGATCAAGAATCTAACCTCCTTTCTGATGTAGAAGATAAATCTATTATGTGGATGAGTCATGGCGATTCTATTAATTGTTTGCCTGATGGATTTAATAAAATTGCTCACACCGAGAACACACTGCATGCTGCAATTTCAAATGAGGTAAAGAAATTATTTGGCGTACAATTTCATCCTGAAGTTATTCATTCTGAGTTTGGGATGACGGTAATTAAAAATTTTGTTTATAAAATTTCCTGTTGTGCGGCTGACTGGACAACCGAAACCTATATAGAGGAAACTATTCCCAGAATAAGAGAGCAAGTCGGTAATAAAAAAGTTTTGCTTGCCTTGTCTGGAGGCGTTGATTCCTCAACTCTTGCTTTTCTTCTAAATAAAGCAATTGGAAATCAGCTTACATGCATGTTTATAGACCAAGGTTTCATGAGAAAAGGTGAACCAGAATTTTTAATGAATTTTTTTGATAAGAAGTTTCATATAAAAGTTGAATATATAAATGCAAGGGAAAGGTTTATTTCCAAATTAAAAGGGATTACTGATCCAGAACAAAAAAGGAAAATTATAGGTGCAGAATTTATTAGAGTATTTGAAGAAGAAAGTAATAGATTGGGACCTTTTCAGTATTTAGCCCAAGGTACTCTCTATCCTGATGTTATTGAAAGTGCTGGTACTAATATTGATTCTAAGACTGGTGAAAGGATAGCTGTAAAAATAAAGAGTCATCACAACGTTGGTGGATTGCCAAAAGATTTACAATTTAAATTGGTTGAGCCATTAAGAAAACTTTTTAAGGATGAAGTCCGAAAATTAGGAGCTTCTTTAGGTTTGCCAGATGAAATTATAAAAAGGCATCCATTCCCAGGTCCTGGATTAGCTATAAGAATTTTGGGAGAGGTAAATAATGAAAAACTTGATTGTTTAAGAGATGCAGACTGGATAGTAAGAGACGAAATTAAAAAAGCAGGTCTTTACAATGATATTTGGCAAGCTTTTGCAGTATTGCTACCGGTTAAAACTGTTGGAGTTATGGGAGATAAAAGGACTTATTCTTGGCCAATAGTATTACGTTGTGTATCAAGTGAGGATGGTATGACAGCGGATTGGTCAAAAATTCCTTTTCAGATTTTGGAGAGGATTGCGAATAGAATCGTAAATGAAGTAGTTTCTGTTAATAGAGTTGTTTATGACATTACAAGTAAACCTCCTGGAACTATTGAGTGGGAGTGACGGAAAATTGCCCTTATTTCATCAAAAATGGAACTAATAGGTTTGTCGAGTGTTTGTCACGAGAATTACCCTTTTGAAGAGTCAATGATTCCAATGACTTTGAAGCATCAAAATTGGGCGGAACCATTGAGTTGGAGTAAGTTAACAAATTTTTCTAAAATTTAATATTTTTATTTTATGTAAAAATTATTTTTAAATGAAATATTAATTGTAATGAGCGAGATTATTAAATTGAGTAGATCTACTGTTGAGAAATATCTTAGTTGTCCAAGATGTTGTGTACTTGACAAAAAACATCAAATAAAACCGCCATCATTACCATTTACTCTAAATATTGCTGTAGATAATTTATGTAAAAATGAATTTGATTACTACAGAAAAATTCAGGAGCCTCACCCTTTATTTATTGAGTATGGTATTGATGCTGTTCCTTTTAGACACAAAGATTTAGAACTTTGGAGAAGTAATTTTCAAGGTATAAGATATAAGTCAAAGGAACATAACTATGATTTTGGTGGAGCTGTGGATGATATTTGGCAGAAAAAAAATGGTGATCTTATTATTGTTGATGTAAAAGCAACAGCTAGAAATAAATTTGATTGGTCTGAGACTTTTAATAAATACGAATATGCAAAAGCTTATAAGAGACAATTAGAAATGTATCAGTGGTTATTTAAAAAAAACGGTTTTCAAGTAGCTAAAGAAGCTTATCTTTTATATTTCAATGGAAAGAAAAATGAAGAGTTATTTAATAATCGATTAAATTTTGAAGTATATCTAATTAAATTAGATTGTTCTACTGCATGGGTCGAAAATAAGATAGTAGATACAGTGAATTTATTACGTTCGGATAATTTCCCTAAACCCTCTTTAAATTGTGAATACTGTAATTATTTAAAGAAGCGTTGGCAATTATCGATAACTTAATACACATAGGGTAATTTTTCATATTTCTGGAAAAAATATGAATAAAAGATAATCTTTAATTAGATTATTAATTTAGACTTTTGATAAAATCGAAAAATTCTGAAAGAAAGATAACTAATCATCTTCAACAAGATGTAGTCAAAATATCTGGGAAAACAATTTTTATTAATCCTTTTTTATATTGGCGGAGATTTGATGAAAATACTAATAGATGGCTAAGAGAACCTGGTCAAATGACAGAGGATCAAATTTCACCAAACAGGAACCGTTTTTATCCAGAGATAGAGTGGGCTGACTTAAGTCATGAGCAAAAGCTTATAAAAGATGCAACTGTTGAGATGTTTTTAAAAACTCTTGAATTGATAAGCACATTTCATCCTTCTCTTAGTTCTGGACAATTATTAGAAGTGGAGAGAAAAATGGCGATTATTAAAAAGATCCCTTTCGAAAAGTGGGTGACAAAATCTTTCGCCAAAAAAGCGAGATTGTTAGAAAATGAAAAAAGAAAATTTCAAAGAGAAAGATTTTTTAGTAGTTGGAAGGAATGGTTTAGTCTTGTAAATACTCAACAAGCCATTTTGCCATTAATAGTTACGATATTTGTATCTTCATTTATTGGATGGTCTTTAGGTATATCAAAGAACAGTTGTAATCCCTATTTTGAACAAAATAAAGATCAATTAAATTAACTTGTTTTTTATATTTTTTAAGTATTTAAGTAAAAATAATTTTGAAAAAATAAATTTTTTATTTAAACTTGTATTAGTTGAAAAAATTGCTTTAAAAAAGTATAAGTTTTATGAGTGAAAATTTGGATTCAAATAATATTGAAAATGATGACTTGAATCTTAACAATGAAGATTGTGAATATAAATATTTAAACACTAGACTTAAAGAGATAAAATCAAATATTGCTTTATTGGAAAAAATAATATTTAAATAAATTTTATATTTTTGACCAAAAAAAGTCCTAATAAAAAACTTATTTCATTAAAGAGACAACCTTTAGTCCTACTCATTTTTTCTTCTATTTCTTTTTTATTGATTCTATTTAGGTTAATTTTTTTACAACTTTTAAATTATGAATCTTTTAAGAAGATGTCAGACGAGAATAGGATCAGACTTATTGCTTCACAGCCAATACGCGGAAGAATACTAGATAAAAATGGTTATGTTTTAGCAGATAGCAGAGTTAAATATTCATTAATAATAAAGCCTCAATCTGTTAATAAAAGCAATTGGGAAAACCATAAATCAAGTATTGCTTTTTTGTTAGATATTGATAGTAATGTAATTCAAAAAAAATATTCTGATGGTCTAAAAAACCAAAAACTTTCAGTAACTATTCTTGATGATTTAAGTGTAGATCAATTAATAAAATTCAAGGAAAATGATGTTAATTTAAGTAGTTTTGAAATAGCTACCAAATTAATTAGAAATTATCCTTATAAATCTCTTGCTGCCCATGTAATTGGTTATACTCAGCCAATTACTGAATCAGAATATAAATTTTTATCTAAGAAGGGTTATAGATTAAATGACTTAATAGGAAGAACAGGAATCGAATATGTTTACGAAGATTTTATAAGAGGTGAATGGGGTGGAGAAATGGTTGAAGTAAATTCAGTAGGAAAATTTCAAAGATCTTTGGGTATAAAAACTCCAGTACAAGGTAATGATATTGAACTAACAATCGATCTTAATCTGCAACAAGTTGCTGAGGAAGTTCTTAAAGACAAAAAAGCTGGAGCGATAATAGTGATGGATCCAAGAGATGGTGCTATAAGAGCGATGGTAAGTAGGCCTAATTTTGATTTGAATTTTTTTTCAAAGGATTTTAAGCCTGAAAAAGAATACAAAAGTATATTTAATTCTCCCGAAAAACCTCTTTTTAATAGAGCATTAAATGCTTATGATCCAGGAAGTGTTTGGAAAATTGTAACTGCTTTAGCCGGCTTGGAAAGTGGAAAATTTCCAAGAGATACTATGTTAGATACTAAACCATGTATAACTTATGGGAGTCAATGTTTTAGAGAGCACAATGATTTAGGTTTTGGGGTAATAGGCTATGAGGATGCTTTAAGAGTTTCTAGTAATACATTTTTTTATCAAGTAGGTTATGGAGCAGGAGTTGATGAAATTTATAAGGTTTCCCGAAAGCTGGGTTTTAATTCTTTATCTGGAATTGAAATTTCTGAACAAGAAAACATGGGCTTTGTAGCTAGTAGTCAATGGGCTAAGGATGGTAGAGGATGGGGGCAACCAGGAAGAACTCCTTGGGTACCAGAAGATATTGCGAGTATGTCAATTGGACAGTTTGTTGTTCAAGTAACTCCAATTCAAATAGCTAGAGCATATGCCGCGATTGCTAATGGAGGTTATCTAGTTACTCCACATTTGACTACAAAAGATTTAAGAAGTCTCTCAGATAAAAAACGTATTCCAATTGACATTGATCCACAAAATATTCAATTGATAAAAAACGGTCTCAGGAAAGTAGTGGAGTCTGGTACAGGAGTATCAATTAATTACGGGATGACAAATTTACCTCCAGTTTCAGGTAAAACAGGAACTGCTGAAGATGGTGAAGGTGGATTAGATCACGCTTGGTTCGTTTGTTTTACTCCCTCTGAAAAAAGCGAATTACTTATAGTTGCTTTTGCACAAAATACTCCTGGTGGGGGATCTGTTCATGCACTGCCTATGGCTAAAGAAATTTTGAAAGTTTGGAATGAAAAGGAATGATATTTTATTAGGTTTAAAATGTTTATGTTTTTAATTTTTTCATTTGTAAAAGTCTTTGAATAATATCTTCAATAGTTTTTGTATCTATAGGTTTACTATATGAGGACAAAAGTTGTCTTCCTAATACTTGACTTCCTAAATGCACTAATTGAATTCGTAATGAGGTCAGCAGTTCCAACCCTATCCCACCAGAAAATGTTGCAATTGCAATCGGTTGACCATTAAATAAATTCCTAAAATCATCTCCAGAAATAGAAAGCCATGCTATGAAGTTGGAGAGAATAGGAGGTATAGATCCATTATATTCAGGCGCACAAATCACCCACCTTTCAATCTTGAAAAGCTTTTTTTTTAATTCTTTTATCTTAATTGGAATATTTTCTTTGCTGTGAATTCTTGGATTAAATAATGGAATATCAAGAGTGGTAAGATCTAAAATTTCAGAACTTAATTTAAGTTCATTACTTTTTTCATGAAATTTTTTAGAAAGTTCTAGATTTTTACCACAACTAGCCGTAATGATTATTAGATCTTTAGTTTCAGTCATAAATTAGATAAATAAATTTAATAGTTAGCACCTGTTTTGCGGTGATGAACTGCAGTTAGACTATCGGATTTTAGTATATTACCGTGTAGGACTTCGGCGTAAATTACCCAATGATCTCCACATTCCATTCTCTCTTTTACAGAAGCATCTAACCATGCGAGCGATTGAGGAATGATTATCTGTTCATTAGGAGTTAATTCAATATTTATTCCTTCAAATCTATCTTCTCCAGGCGCAAAGGGCTTTGTGAACCTTTTCAAAGGTTCTTTAAAATCTTTTTCACTAAGAATATTTAATGCGAATGAATCTCCTATTTGCAGAAGAGACTCTACCGATCTATCTTTTGCTACTGCAATACTTACCCCTGGCGGAGAAAAACTTGCTTGACTAACCCAAGATGCAAGCATAGCTCCTTTAATATTATTCTCATCTTTGCCTTTTGAGGCTGTCAGAACACAAAGTGAACCTATTACTCTTCCAAGAGCTTGTAGCTTTGGATCCGTTTTGCTTGTAATCATTCCAGTATCTGATTTTCTGGGTTTTTTCTTTGCTTTTTTTATAATTTTTCTTCCAAAGTGAGTTCCTATTTCTTCTAACTCTTTAATCTTTGGTTTATTTGGGCTAAATTTAATCCTTATAGGGTCAAAACTAAACTTAAAACCACCGTCTTTTAATTTTGTTTCAAGTAAATCTATAGCTTCGCCGCTCCAGCCAAAACTGCCAAAAATTCCCACTGGCTTGTCTCTATTACCCTCTGCTAACAATGTTCCAAGTGCACTAACAATTGGAGTTGGGGCGTGACCACCCAATGTGGGTGAGCCTATTAAATATCCATCAGCATTTTGGATACATCTTATAAGTACATCATTAGGTGTAAATTCACAATTAATACTTTCAACTTCTACAGAAGTTCTATTTATTCCTTTAGCCAATGCATCTCCTATTGAGGCTGTATTTCCATATGCACTAGCATATATCAGAGCGATCTTAGGATTATTTGTTGAGAGATTCTCTCCCCATCTAATATAGTCATTCAAAAAGCTTTTTAAGCTATATTCGATCGCAGGACCATGTAATGGTGCAATAGTTTTAATGTCATAATTTGCAATTTTTTCAGTTATTGATACTACTTGACTAGACATTGGTGCCATCAGGCAATCATAAAAATGTTTCCTATCAATTTCTGTACTTACTCGATTTGTTTCAGACCAATATTTAGATGCAATGTGTGCAGAGAAAATTTTTTCACTAAGAAGTATTTCTTGAGTATGTTCATAAATTATTACTCCACCAGGCCAGCGTGCTGTTGGAATAGGAATTAACTCTAGTGAAATGTTATCTAATTCTAAATTAAGTTCTTTTTTGATTATGTTTATTTCAGGTAATTTAATTTCAATAAAGTTTTCTAAGGTAGGATTTCTTTGATTCCAAAGTTCGCTAATAAGTTTATACCCTGGATTAGAGCAAGTAATAGTTGTGTTTTGAAATTGGCTACTTATATTCTTTATAGTTTCAATAATTTGGGGATTAATATGACCGGAAATGAAGTTGATTTTACCTAATTTAAATTGATCGCAAAACCTAGAAATTACTTTATTAAACGAATCTAGATATTGTTTCTCAGGTGGATGAATAATAAAAAGTTCCTCATGACTTCTTATGAAAAAAGTATTAAAAGAGGTTCCTTTTTCAAGGTTAAATTCAAGTTCAAATCTTTCTTTATTTTGGTCTAAGAATCTTACACAAGAAAAATTTTCAGTAATTTCAAATTCTGATAAATTTTGATTTTCTGCAAGTAAGCCTATATTAATATCTGACATTTCAAAGACTTATTTTCTAATAGTGATTAGCAACTTTTCTGTGATGAACTGCTGTCTTACATGATAAGTCAGAAACATTACCATTTTCAACAATTCCATAAATTATCCAATGGTCTGGAGTCTCCAATCTTGAACTGACTTTACAATCTAAAAAGGCGAGTGAATCTGAGAGGACTGGTCCACCTTCAGCGATGTTGCTAATTACATCTACATCCGCAAATCTATCAGCTCCAGGGGCAAATCTTTTTAAAAAATGTCTGAACATTTTTTGATAGTTATCTTCTCTCAAGATATTCACAACAAAACCTTTCCCAACTTGCATATATGATTCAATAGCTCTATCTTTCGCTACTGCAACTGTAATACCTGGTGGAGAAAAGCTTGCTTGACTAACCCAACTTGCGACCATTGCACTTTGTCTGAATGTCGAACCTTCCCCTTGGCTCGCTGTTACTACATATAATCCTCCACTTAATCTACCTAACGCTTTATCTAAATTTGAATCAAGGCTCTTCATAGAGGCAATATTTTTCTTTTTATTGATTAATTGACCCAAGTCAGTTCCAGCTTCTTCGAATTGTTGATAAACAACGGGATCTGGAATGTTTTTAACTCTTAAAGGTGAGAAAGCTTCTTTTTGGCCAAGTTCTCTTAATTTATTTGCTAAGGAATCTATTGGTTCATCATTTCCACCAAAAGCATCATATACTGCAGTAAATTGTTTTGGTTTAAGTGCTGCAAATAAAGTACCGAGAGATTCTTTTAATTCATTATCTGAGTCCACTGGCCATGTGGGAATAACTACTGCTTTTGATTCGGAAATTAAACTTGTTAATTCTTGCGGATCAGAAGATCTTAAATCTAATAATTGAACCTGTGCATCTGCTTTACTTATTCCATGAGATATCGCCTGACTTAGTCGATCACAATAACCATAGTCGCTTATATAGCAGACTGAAACAAAATCATTACCTCTGCTTTTATTGCTACTCCATTCTAGATATTTCTCTCTCCAAAAATTGACCTGATTATGTAGCAAAGGCCCATGACCAACAGCTATTGTTTTTAATTCAGGTAGCTTATCTATTCTTTTAATTGCCTGGAGAACGCTTCTAGCATTTGGACCCATAAGGCAATCGTAATAAAACCGGAAATCTTCGTATATTTCTTTTTGATCAGTGTCAAAAAATTCGTCAGAACAATAATGGAGTCCAAATGCATCGCATGTGTAAAGAACATGTGTGCTGTGATCATATGAAAATATGGTATCTGGCCAATGTAAATTTGGTGCACTTATGAATTCAATATTATGTTCTAAACCACTATTAGGATTAGCTCCGAGATTTAAAAACTCTCCACTCTTAACTTCTAGACGCTTAAAGGGAATATGTATTTGGTCTTCAATAAATTTAAGGGCTAATTTAGAACCAACTACTGTGATATTTTGATTTAATTCTAAAAGATTACCTATTAAACCTGAATGATCAGGTTCTGTATGGCTTGTAATTAGATAATCAACTTCTTGTGGATTTACTTTTTTCAGTAATTCTTCAAACCATAATTCTTCGAACTTTGCGTGACTAGTATCAATAATTGCTAGTTTCTCACCTTTAATAATAAAACTATTGTAAGTAGTTCCATTTCTTAAACCAAATTCAATATCAAATCTACTCCGATCCCAATCCAAAGATCTTATAGCACAAGAATCATCAGCAAAATGTTGAGATTGAATCGTCAACTTGTTATTAGTTTGTGCCAATTTAGAATTACTTGTCTGGGCAGAGGCTATCATAGAATAATTAGCTTTATTAATTAACTTTAGTTATATAGAATGTAAATTCGCGTGATTATTTTTGTGAAATAACCGAAATTACGCTTTTCTTTAATTTTTAATCTTCTTATTCTGGATAAATGACATCTCAACTAATTAAAAAAATAGTTACTGGAGATGAGATAAGAAATGCTTTTTTAAAATTTTACAGTGAAAAATTACATCAAATCATTCCAAGTGCATCTTTGATTCCAGATGACCCTACGGTTATGCTCACAATTGCTGGAATGCTACCTTTTAAACCAGTTTTTTTAGGTTTAAAAGAAAGACCATCAAAAAGGGCTGCATCTAGCCAAAAGTGCATCAGAACTAACGATATAGAAAATGTTGGAGTTACAGCTAGACACCACACTTTTTTTGAAATGCTTGGTAATTTCTCTTTTGGAGATTACTTTAAACGAGAGGCTATTCAATGGGCTTGGGAATTAGTTACTAATATTTATCAACTTTCTGTTGAAAATATAATTGTGAGTGTTTTTCACGAAGACGAAGAGTCTGCAAAAATTTGGAGGGATGAAATTGGTATTCATCCAGATAGGATAGTGAAACTAGGAGAGGAAGATAATTTTTGGTCATCTGGCAAAACAGGTCCATGTGGACCTTGTTCAGAACTTTATTATGATTTTCATCCTGAAAAGGGTCTGCAGAATATTGATTTGGAAGATGGAGATCGTTTTATTGAATTTTATAATCTTGTTTTTATGCAATATAATCGTGATCCTAATGGAAAATTGACAGATTTAAAATTTAAAAATATTGATACAGGAATGGGTCTTGAAAGGATGGCTCAAATACTACAAAAAAAGCAAAATAATTATGAGACAGATTTAATTTTTCCTATTATTCAAAAAATTTGTGAGATTGCAAATATTGATTATTTTTCTTCAGATGATAAAAACAAAATTTCTTTAAAAATCATTGGTGATCATACAAGAGCTGTTATTCATTTAATTTCAGATGGAGTAGTAGCAAGTAATCTTGGCAGGGGATATATATTAAGAAGGCTTATTAGAAGAATGGTCAGACATGGCAGATTATTAGGTATAACAAATGAATTTTTACCTCATATTGCTACTGTTGGGATCAATTTAATGCAAAATAATTATCCTGATTTGAAAAATAATAATGATTTGATTTTGGATGAGATAAAAATTGAAGAACTAAGATTTAGGGAAACTCTTGAAAGAGGAGAGAAATTGCTAGATGAGTTAATTTCTTCAGGGCAGAAATTAATTTCTGGTTCTAAAGCTTTTGAACTTTATGATACTTATGGATTCCCTCTAGAACTTACTGTGGAAATTGCTGAAGAAAATAGTATCACTGTAGATGTAAAGGGTTTTGATGAAAATATGAATGCACAAAAAGAGAGAGCTAAAGCTGCTTCAAGTAATATTGATTTGACGTTAGAGGGATCATTAGAGCGAGAAATAGATCTTTTTAACAAAACTGTTTTTAATGGTTACAAGTCACTCATTTCGGAAGCTGAAATTAAGGGTATATTTTTGGATTTAACATTAGTTAAGCAAGCAAGTGAAGGTCAGAAAGTTTTAATTGTGCTTGATCAGACAACTTTTTATGGAGAATCTGGTGGTCAAGTTGGTGATATCGGAACGATATTTTCAAATGAAGTAGAGGTCTTGGTTGATAATGTTATTCGAAAGAAAAATGTTTTTTTACATTATGGAACGATCAAAAAAGGAATATTAACTATTGGACAAAAAGTTATGACAAATGTTAAATCTTCTCATAGAGCTAGGGCTGCTGCAAATCATACAGCTACCCATTTGTTGCAATCTGCTCTCAAATCAATCGTTCATGAAAGTGTTGGACAAAAAGGTTCATTAGTAGCCTTTAATAAATTAAGATTTGACTTTAATTCTTCAAATCCTATTTCTAAAGATCAAATTTCTAAGATTGAGACTCTAGTTAACTCTTGGATTATGGAAAATCATATCCTAGAAATAAAAAACATGTCTAAGAGTGAAGCTCTTGAAAAGGGTGCAGTGGCCATGTTTGGAGAAAAATATGATGATGAAGTTCGCGTTGTTAATGTGCCAGGAGTTTCAATGGAACTTTGTGGTGGCACACATGTTAAAACTACTTCCGAATTAGGTTCTTTCAAAATAATTAGTGAGGAAGGAATCTCATCCGGAGTAAGAAGAATCGAAGCATTATCTGGCCAATCAGCATTAGACTATTTCAGTGATAGAAATGCTTTAGTTAATGAACTAAGTGATTTGTTAAAAGCAAATCCTAATCAACTTTTTGAAAGAGTTAATAATTTGCAAGCAGAGCTCATTAATAAAAATAAAGAGCTACAAAAAATGAAAGATGAAATTGCATATTTTAAATACTCTTCTATAAAATCTTCCGCAGAAATAGTAAATTCTTTTTCAATTTTAGTAAATCAGATTGATGGCTTAGATGGGAATTCTCTTCAATCTGCTGCACTGAATTTAACTTCTCATTTGGGAAATAAAGCAATAGTGATTCTTGGAGGAATACCAAATCCAGAAAATAGAAAGTTGTTATTTGTAGTTTCTTTAGGTGATGATGCAGTAAAAATAGGATTGCATGCTGGAAAATTAATTAATGAGATTGCAAGAATTTGCTCGGGAGGTGGAGGAGGAAAGCCTAACTTTGCTCAAGCAGGTGCTAAAGATATTGATAAGTTATGTGATGCTTTAGATTATGCTAAAAATCATTTGCAAAAAACATTAGATATTCATTCTAATAAATAACTACTTTTTCTGAGACTAATTTCGATTTGATCTATTAATTTCCTTGCTTCTTCAATAGTTAATTTTTTTTTATCAATTGCTGATTCAGTATTAATTCTTATAGATTCAACCAAAGAAGCTGAACTGTAATCTAATAATTGTAAAATTTCAGATTTACTGTCCTCTTTAATAATATTTTTGACCTTATATGAATTGTCTTGATTTATATCAATATGAACAACGTTTGTATTGCCAAATAAATTGTGCAAGTTTCCTAATGCTTCTTGATAGGCTCCAGTCATAAAAATTCCAATGAGATAATCTTTATCTTGCTCTGGCTTATGTAAATTTAGTAATGATTTAATTTTTCCATTATCAATAAAATTATTAAGTTTCCCATCTGAATCACAAGTTAAATCTGCAAAGTTGCCTTTGCAGAAAGGCTCCTCTAAGTGCCTATGTATTGGTACTATTGGAAAAATCTGATTTATTGCCCAGCTATCGGGAATAGATTTAAAGATAGATAAATTTGCATAATAAGTTGATGCAAGAGTTTCTGTAATTTCAAATAAATCAGGGTGATTGATTTCATCATTATTCATGTTATTAGAAATTTCTTTTGCGCAAGCCCAAGTCAGTTCTTCGGCATAAGCTCTTTCTGCTAAACTCAAAAATCCTAATCTAAAGGCAACTAAGCAATCTTCTTTAAACTTTTTTGCATCGTTCCAGAGCTCAATTATTTGAGATATATTTATTTTTTTATTTTTAAGTTTTTTTAATTCATGGAAAGTTTCAAGTAAATTTGAAATTATTAATTGTTGATTTTTTTTATCAAAAATTTCAAGTTTCGAACTGACATGGCTTGTTCCTAAGACATTAAAAATTAAAACTGAACAATGACTAATTATTGCTCTTCCACTTTCTGAAATTATTATTGGATGCTTGATATTATTTAATTCACATGAATCTTTAATAGTTGCAATTACATCGTTAGCATAATTTTGAAGAGAGTAATTAGTAGAGGTGTTGGAGGAGGTTTTAGTGCCATCAAAATCTATCCCTAATCCTCCTCCAACGTCGATATATTTCATTGGGGCTCCTAGTTTGCATAGTTCAACATATATTTGACCTGCTTCTTGTAATGCGTCTTTGATCACAGCAATATCACTTATTTGACTTCCAATATGAAAATGGAGCAATTTCATTTCGTTGAGAAGATTTGCTTCTTTTAGTTCTTTTATTGTTGACATAATTTCTGGGATTGATAATCCAAATTTGGAATTATCTCCAATAGATTTACCCCATCTACCAGTACTTTTACTTGATAACTTTGCTCTAATTCCTATCAATGGAGTCGCGTTAAGTTCTTGAACTGCTTGAATAATTCTTTTTACCTCATCTCGTTGTTCAATAACTATTATTGGATTTTTGCCGAGTTTTCTGGCCAAAGTAGCAATCTCAATATATTTCTTATCTTTATATCCGTTGCATATTAATAATGAATTTTGGTTTTCAAGAAGTGAAAGGCCAATTAAGAGTTCTGATTTACTTCCTACTTCTAAACCAAAATTCCATTGGCTACCAAACTCTATTATTTTTTCTAGGACATTTTTCTGTTGATTACATTTGACAGGAAAAACGCCTTGATAAATGTTCTTATATTGATAAGTTTTTATTGCTTTTAAAAAAGATTCATGTAACGCATTTATTCGATCTTTCAAGATATCATTAAATCTTATGATTAATGGGGGATTTATTTCTCTACTTTTAAGTTCTTTTACAAGCTTAAAAAGATCAATCTTATTTTCAGATTTTATATCTTTAGTTACTGATATATTTCCTTTGGAATTTATAGAAAAATATTTATCTCCCCATTTGTCTATGTTGTAAGTCGAAATACTATCTTCAATAGTCCAAATATTCTTTAATTTTTTCGGCTCAAAATTGGTCAATTTATTTCTTAGTGATTAATAAATGTTTTTGAAAATAACTCAAAACAATATCTTTTATTTTAATGATTACTTGCCAAGTTACCACCCAAAAGTTGAATATACATAAAGTGATTATTAACTAAATGACCAAAGAGAGAACCTTTATTGCAATTAAACCAGATGGAGTTCAAAGAGGATATGTAGCTGAGATTATTGGCAGATTTGAAAAAAAAGGATTTAAATTGGTTGGATTAAAGCAATTAATTCCCTCAAAAGATCTTGCTCAAAATCATTATGGAGTACATAGAGAAAGACCATTTTTTGGTGATTTAGTAGACTTTATTTCAAGTGGTCCTGTTGTAGCAATGGTGTGGGAAGGAGAAGGAGTTATTTTGAGTGCTAGAAAACTAATAGGTGCAACAAAACCACTGGAAGCTGAGCCTGGAACAATTAGAGGCGATTTAGCTATTGATATTGGAAGGAATATTATACATGGTTCTGACGGAGAAGATACAGCAAAATTTGAAATTGATCTATGGTTTAACGAAGAGGAACTATGTGAGTGGGAAACTTCTGATTCGAAATGGCGATCTGAAAATTAAAATTTAAATATCGAATCTATCTAAACTAAATTTCTCTAAAAAGATTTTTTCTATATCTTTGAGACTTTTATTTTGAACTATTTTCAAAAGAAGATCACTTGTTATTGCAGAAAATAAAACTCCATTTCTGTAATGTCCTGTAGCTATAAAAAGGTTTTCAATTTTTGATTTTCCAATTATTGGTTTAAGGTCTGGAGTGCAAGGTCTAAATCCCCACCAATGTTCCATTTGTGGCCAATTAATAGCTTCTGGTAATAAGGAGCGAATTCCTTCTTGCAGTCGTTTTATTCCATCAGGAGTATTACCCTGATTAAATTTTGAATCTTTTTCAACTGTCGCTCCAACGATAATAAGTCCATCATCACGGGGAACAAGATAAGTTTTTGGCCCAAAAATAACTCTTTTCAAAAAATTTGTGGGACCTTGTATTGATAGCATTTGTCCCTTTACAGGAAATACTGGAATCTTATTAAAAATTTTTTTACTCCAAGCACCACTGCATATAATGGCTTTTTGGCAGTTAATTTTTTTTAGTTCCCCAGTGGCACATAAAACTGTTGCTCCAGTAATTTTGTTTTTTTCTAATGTCAAATCCTCTACTTCTGATCCTTCTTGAAATTCGACTCCATGCAATGAGCATGCTCTTTCAAGAGCACGCATCAGTCTTCTTCGGTTATCTATTTGACCATCTTGTTCAAATAGTAAACCATGTTTCCAAATAGAATTCATTCCATTAATTTCTGTTTGAAGGTCTTTCTGATTTAAATATTTTCCAGATTTATAAGTGGGAAACTTTTCAAGATCTTCTTTATTTTTAAAAGGAACCACTATGCCACATTTTTTTAAACCGCATTTAATATTGCTATCTTGTTCAATATTTTTTATCCACCTTGGAATTAAACTTTGACTTTCTTGGCCAAATTTTAGTAATTCATCTTCGAGCCCTTCAGCATGAGTAGCTAACATTCCTGCAGCAACAAATCCCGCTGATTCATTTCTGTTTTTACTTAGAACTAAAACTTTGAAATTATTTCTAGCAAATTCATAAGCAACAGATAAACCAACAAGTCCACCGCCAATAATTAATATTGAATTTTTTGTTTCTTGTGTCATTTAATAATTAATATTTTTATTTGTGTTTTGGTCCTCTTTTCCTTTATATCCAATAATATTAATAAAGAGACTTTTAATAATGAACAATTTGGAATCTTGGGAAGCTGTGATTGGTTTGGAAACTCATGTACAGCTTAATACGAAAAGTAAAATATTCACATCTGCGTCAACAGCTTTTGGTGATGCACCTAATACGCATATAGATCCTGTAGTTTGCGGGTTACCAGGAACTCTTCCGGTTTTGAATGAGACTGTTCTTGAGTATGCTGTAAAAACTTCTTTAGCATTAAATTTAAATGTTGCAGAACATTGTAAATTTGATAGAAAACAATATTTTTATCCTGATCTGCCTAAAAATTATCAAATTTCACAATTTGATGAGCCACTAGCTGAAAATGGCTGGTTAGAGGTTGAAATAATTGAAAAGGACAAAGAACCTTATATCAAAAAAATTGGTATAGAAAGGCTTCATATGGAAGAAGATGCAGGAAAACTAGTCCATTCAGGTAGTGACAGGTTAGCTGGTTCTAAGTATTCTTTAGTAGACTACAATCGTGCCGGAATAGCACTTTGTGAGATTGTAAGTAAACCAGATATTAGATCAGGTAAAGAGGCATCTGAATATGCTTCAGAGATTAGAAGAACAGTTAGATATCTAGGCGTATCAGACGGAAATATGCAAGAGGGTTCATTACGCTGTGATGTCAATATTTCAGTTAGAAAAGGACCTAATGCTCCTTTTGGTACCAAAGTGGAAATAAAAAATATGAATTCATTTTCTGCAATTCAAAAGGCTTGTGATTATGAAATAGCCAGACAAATAGAAGTTTATGAAAATGGAGGAAAAATTTTCCAAGAAACAAGGTTATGGGATGAAGCGAAGCAATTAACTAAAAGTATGAGATTAAAAGAAGGTAGCAGTGACTATAGATATTTTCCTGACCCTGACTTAGGACCAATTGAAATAACAAAAGCCCAACAAGAAATATGGTTTAAAGAATTACCAGAATTACCCTCAAAGAAAAGAAATAAATATGTAAGTCAATTTGGGTTGTCTGCATATGATGCAAGGGTAATTTCTGATGAAATAAGCATGGCAAACTTTTTTGAAGAAACAGTAGCAAATGGTGCCGAGGCTAAACTAGCTTCAAATTGGGTAACTAGTGATATTGTGGGCTATTTAAAAGCAAACAAACTAAGTTTTAGTGAATTAAGGCTCAGTCCTGAAAATCTTGCTGAAATGATTAACATGATTTCAAAAAATATAATTAGTGGAAAAATTGCAAAAGAAATTTTACCTGAACTTATTCAAAAAAATATTTCTCCGAAAAAATTAGTTGAAGAAAAAGGATTGGCAATGATATCTGATTCGTCAAGTATTTTACCAATAATTGATGAACTTATAAATGAACATCCAAATGAAGTTCAAGCATTTAAAAATGGGAAAACTAAGTTACTTGGTTTTTTTGTTGGTCAACTTATGAAAAGAACGAAAGGTAAAGCTGACCCTAAACTTGCAAATAAACTTCTTATGGAAAAATTAAATAGCTAAACTTAAAGAAGCTCTTTTATCGTATTGATCCATTTATTTTGACCATCCGAATTCTCTAAAATAATATCTGAGAATTTTCTTTTTTCTTCAAAACTTAATTGAAAATTTATCAATTCATATGCTTCTTTTTCGCTAATTTTATCTCTTGTGATAAGTCTGTTTTTTTGTAGTTCTTTAGGACATTTAACTAACCATATTTCAGTGCAAATATCTTCAAATTTTGCTTCAAACAATAATGGAATAACCAATACTATAGTTTGATTATTTTTGTATTGACTGCATTCTTCTATCATTTTTTCTTTAATTAAGGGGTGCATTAGTTTTTCAATCCATTCCTTGCTTGCAGAATGTTTAAAAATAATGTTTCTTAAAAGTTTTCTGTTTATTTCCCTTTCTGAATTGCTTTTATTATCAATAATTTTATTTCCAAAATAATCTAAAATTTTTTTATATCCATATGTGTTTGGTTTGATTAATTCTCTTGAAAAATCATCTGCATCTAATATTGGTATGTTTTTATGTTTTCTAATGTAATTAGTTATAGTTGTCTTCCCAGTTGCAATACCTCCTGTTAAACCAATCCTTCTTTGGTTGTTTTTTAATTTTTGAAGAATATCCATATAATTAATAATAATCTAATTACTTAGTTTCTTTAGTATTAAAGAGTAGTTAGTATGAATTAAAATACCAAAAAGTTTGAGCCAGCTAGATTCCAATTGGTCGTTTGTTGATGACAGTAAGGTAACACCCAAGGGTTTTCTTTTCGCTGGGATATCTGCTGGTTTAAAAGCTTCTAATAAAAAAGATTTAGCACTAATACTCGCTCCAAAAGGAAGTATTTTTAGTGGGATGTTTACCCAATCAATAGTTCGCGCTTCTTGTGTGGATATTTGTGAGGAAAGGATTAAAACAACTTCAGGTTTTGTAAGAGCAATACTAATTAATTCTGGTCAAGCAAATGCATGTACAGGAAATCTTGGCATTCAACATTTTCAAATTGCTACAGGAAAGATTGCGGAACTTTTAGGAATAAAAGAAGAAGAAGTTTTAATGTGTTCAACTGGTGTAATTGGTGTTCCAATACAAATAAATGATTTAGTAAAAAATTTACCGAATTTAGTTAGTGATTTAAAGGTTAATAATTTTGAAAATGCAGCAGAAGCAATTTTAACTACTGATTTGACTTTGAAAAAAGTGTCAATAGAGACGATTATTCAAGGTAGAAAAATAAAAATAGCAGGATTTGCAAAAGGTTCAGGAATGATTTATCCAAACATGGCTACAATGCTTGCTTTTCTAACCTGTGATGCAGGTATTCAAAAAGAAGAATGGGACAAAATGATGGCTATTGCGGTTCAAAAATCTTTTAATGCAATATCAGTTGATGGAGAGACAAGCACAAATGATTCTTTTGTTGGAATAAATGCAGGAGAGAAAATTGAAAAAAGGTTTTTTCCAATTGTCCAACAAGGGATTGATATTGTATGTCAGAACTTGGCAAAAAATATTGCAAGGGATGGAGAGGGAGCAAACTGTTTATTAGAAGTTTTGGTTCAAGGAGCAAAAAATACAGATGATGCAATTATGCTCGCGAAATCTATTTGTAATTCTGCCTTGGTAAAAACTGCGATACATGGTTGTGATCCGAATTGGGGTCGAATCATTTCTGCTGCAGGTAATTCTGGAGTTAAATTTAATTTAAATGACGTTGACTTATATATAGGAAACGCTCAGATTTTGGAAAACGGAAAGTTAAATAAATATGATCCACAAAAAATCACAGACTATATTAAGTCCAGAATGAAAGGTAGATATTTAGTAGATGATATTGTAAAAGTTATGATTAATCTTAATTCTGGCGAATCCAAAGGCACAGCTTGGGGGTGTGATCTTTCTAAAAAATATGTTGAAATAAATAGCGAATATACGACCTGACCAAGATCCTTTGCAGGGCAAGGGATCTAAGCGAATTAAAAATTTTATAACTGTTTTATAACACTTCATCTCAACATATTTATTTATTCAAATAACAATAAGGGCAACCTGTAGATTGATTCCTTCGTGTTCTATCTTTAATCACTGCCTGCCATTCATGATTTTTAGATTTTGAGCATTGCCACCATACTTTTTTGTGAGATCCATTTACTACTTGATCAGGTGTTAGATCTCCATTTTTGGTTTGATGCCATTCTTTTGCAATATCTGGTGAAATCGTTTTTAAACAATTATCAAGACTGACTCTTTTATTACTGCAAAACGGACATCCTCTTCTTTGACTTTTACTTGTTCTACTTTTAATCACTGCCTGCCATTCATGATTTTTAGATTTTGAGCATTGCCACCATACTTTTTTGTGAGATCCATTTACTACTTGATCAGGTGTTAGATCTCCATTTTTGGTTTGATGCCATTCTTTTGCAATATCTGGTGAAATCGTTTTTAAACAATTATCAAGACTGACTCTTTTATTACTGCAAAACGGACATCCTTTTCCACTACTTCTCTCGGCAATAGTCGCTTCCCATTTATGACCTTTAGATTTTGAGCATTGCCACCATACTTTTATATGACTAAATTCAGGGAATTGTTCTGGAACTAAAGGTTTATTTAACTCCTTATGCCACTCATCAGAGAGTTTTCTTTGTAATTTTTTAAATGAGTTTTTATATAAAGGAGAAGGGAAGCAAGATATATATTTTTTAAATTGTTTTTCATTTTTAAAATTTTGTTCTTGAATATATGCATTAATTTTTTTTTTCAAAAGATCTGACTTAACAAAAAATAAGATTGAACTTAAGAGAGAATCAATATCTTTTTTAACTACTTTAGTGCTATCGATCGAGATATCAAACTTTGAAATTTTTTTTAGTGGCTTCTCTCTAATTCTTAATAAGTTAATTCCTTGATTTAAAAAGAGATCATTTTTCTTCTTATCTCTTATCTCTTTGTCCTTATGAAAATAACTGCCATCGTATTCTATTGCTAAAGAGACTTGTGGTAAAAAAATATCAATCTCTGCTTTATTAATTCTTTTTCTTGAAATTACTTTTTCAAATATTTTCTCTAATTCTGATAAAAAACGAACTTCTGGTATTGAAGATTGTCTTGAACAATAAGGACACCCATTCTTAGATATAGATCTACTTTTAATTACTGCTTGCCATTCATGATTTTTAAATCGTGAGCATTGCCACCATACTTTTTTGTTAGATCCATTTACTACTTGATAAGGTGATAGATCTCCATTTTTGGTTTTATGCCATTCCGCTGCGATATCTGGTGAAATGGTTTCTAAATTATTTTCAAGACTGACTAATCTATTACTACAAAACGGACATCCACTTCCACTACTTCTATGAGCAACAGTTGCTTGCCATTCATGATTTTTATATTTTGAGCATTGCCACCATACTTTTTTATTAGATCCATTTACTACTTGATCAGGTGTTAGATCTCCATTTTTGGTTTTATGCCATTCCGCTGCGATATCTGGTGAAATGGTTTCTAAACAATTATCAATACATACTTTTTTGTTACTACATAATGGACACCCATTCTTAGATATAGATCTACTTTTAATTACTGCCTGCCACTCATGACTTTTAGATTTTGAGCATTGCCACCATACTTTTTTGTGAGATCCATTAAATACTTGATCAGGTGTTAGATCTCCATTTTTGGTTTTATGCCATTCTTTTGCAATGTTTGGAGATACTGTTGCTAAATCATTGAATCCAATCCAGATTTTTTTCCCTGAGCAATATGGACATCCATCTCCTCTATAAGTTCTTTTATTAGGCGTGGCTTCATAAGTATGACCTTCTTTGCATTTCCACCGTAATTTTTTTGTGCTCCCATAACTAATTGTCGAAGGATCCCAACCATCTGCGTCTTTTGAGATCTCTGGATAAAGCGTTTTTAAATCATTCTTGCCAGAAATTCGAAAGGGCAAATTGTTATTTATGCAATTAAATTTATTTTACTAATTAATACTTAATGAAAAATTTTTGTAGCACTTTTATAACACTACTTCTGCGATAGCAGTCGTTTTGACCTTGTCAAAAATGGTTTATAACACCTATATAACACTAATTATGGGAGTAAGAACCTAGTGATACCAATGGATTTGGAGTTATATATGTATCAATAGCGAATATACTACTTAAGTTTTAGTAAATCTAATGGTAGATATTCATTAACATAAAGAAACAGTACTGTTAAAGTTCCAATTACAGAGCCTATAAACCCTCCGAAAAAATTTACTAATAACCCAGATTGTTTAATTATTGATTCTTCGTTTTTTTCTTCTTCAAAATTAGGAGAATCAACTACTTTTAAGCGCTGATTGGTTGTTGGTTGTTTAAGTTGTTGGTGTCGGATGAGGGCTTCGAAATCAGGCATGGAATTTGTGAGGCAATTGAACAATAAGCAGACCAGCCCGTCATTCGACGAGGATCTGATCTACCTAAATCGTCTACAGCTTCAAATACAGCATTGCCCGAGGCTTCTGCTTTATCAAATGCTGAAAGTAAGGGTATAAATGTATCAAAAACATATAAACCAAAATTTTCTAGAGCTGCTTTGGCTTGTTGCGCTGCTTTTTGCTGTCTAAAATCAACTTTTACTATTACTACAGCATGGTTAACTTTTAAGTTTCTTAATAAATTAGCTAATTCAACAGTTAATTCTACTGATCTTGCTTTTGCAGTTGTAGGTAAGATAACTAAATCTGAACCATACGCTAAGTGTTTAAGTTCTTCTTGATCACTGCTAGCCTGGCCATCAGTTATTACAATTTCTGATGATCTTGATGCTTTAGCAGCTGAACTGACGGGGAAAACTGGAAATGGAAGATTGCCTCTTGATGCGTATGCTAATGCAGATCTATTCTTGTCGGCATCGACTATGCAAACTTTTTTACCTTCAGAATGCCAAACACTTGCAAGGTGAATACTTGTACAGGTCTTGGCAACCCCCCCTTTTTGTCCGCAAACGGTAATGAACAATTTTTTTTTTATTTCTCTTACTTTGGAGAATAATTTCTTAATGTCAAGAGAAATTGATATTTAATGCTTTAAAACTTATTTTTTGAAATATTTTAAAGAAGTTAGTATTTTTAGATAACCTTATAAAGTTCCTTATTTAAATTAGCTAGTGAAGAAAAGAATTGGATTAGGTACGTGGTCTTGGGGGAATAAGCTTTTCTGGAATTACAAATCTATAAATGACGATGATTTACGTGATACATATAATGAAGCGTTACGAAGAGGTTTCGATCTAATTGATACTGCAGATTCTTACGGTACTGGGAATCTTCAGGGTAGAAGTGAATTGTTGATAGGAAAATTTTTACTAAATACTCCTTCAGCAAAGAAAAAAAGAATTCAAGTAGCAACCAAACTTGCACCTTATCCTTGGAGAATAGGTAACAGAGGTTTTAATAAACCTTTTTTGAAAAGTTTAGAAAGACTTAATAACAAATTAGATATAGTGCAATTGCATTGGTCAACTGCCAAATACAATCCTTGGCAGGAATTAGGGCTCTTGAATAATCTTTGCGATTTAAAAGATGAAGGCTTTGATTTTCAGATAGGTTTATCAAATATAGGCCCTAAAAGATTGATGAAATTAATTAATTTCTTAGAAAAAAGAGATCAGAGCCTAAAGAGTGTTCAAATACAGTTTTCTTTGCTTGCTCCTGATTTAGGAAAACAATATCAGGTCAAAAAAATTTGCGACGAAAATAATATTGATTTCTTTGCTTATAGTCCTTTGTCCTTTGGAATACTTTGTATTGATCCAGATAAAGATCAGAATAAAGAAAAAAGTTTTATTCGCAATGCATTATTTGAAAACTATAAAAAACCAACATATGAATTGCGGAGCTGTTTAAAAAGAATTGCAAATCAAAGATCAGTTTCCCAAGCGCAAGTAGCAATTAATTGGTGTTGTTATCAAGGAGCTATTCCGCTCGTTGGAATGCGAAAAAAATCTCAAGTTATAGATGTATCGAATGTATTCAAGTGGAATTTAAATAAAAGAGAATTTAAAGTACTTCAGGAATTGTCAAAAAAATGTTTAAAAAAAATGCCTAAAAATCCTTTTTCAAGCATTTAATTAGATTTTTAGCTAGATATTTTCTTATTTTTTTTTATTTGATAACCACAATTCCATAGTTCATTGGGAAATTTTTCGCCAGTGCATCTAATAACTTTTGGTTTGAGATTTATTATCAAGTCATTCAGTTTTTTATTAGATTCCATTTTGCAAGATTCGATTTTTTTAATAAGATAAATTAATTTAAAACTTATCTTCTCAGTATTTATACTTATAAAATTAAAAAAATTCTTTTTAATACAAGCATTTGCAGCAATATTTACACACTAATAAATTATTTATTACAACTTCTTAGTTATTAAAAAAAGGTGGAGTCCTTCCAGACTCCTCGTATCATTTGGTTGATAAGGCTGACATAACCCCATCTCCTTTAGGATCAAGCAGCAACTGGTGCTGTTTGACGGGAGAAACTAACGATTTTGTTAGCATTTGTGTTTTTGCTCTAACCGAGCCGGCTTCAGTCACCTTCCTTATGCCCCGTCGAAACCATTACAACCCCGAATAGTGGAGTTGAGCGGAATCGAACCGCTGTCCGAAACATCGGTTGAGATCACCTAGTCCAATTGGACATTTATATTCTGACAGGCAAAATGGTTATTGAATAGTTTTTTTATTAAGTTTTATCGTATATGAATGTAGTGGCATCATCTCCGGAGGGACTAGAGAAATCTTTAGCAGAGGAAATTTCAAATTTAGGTGGTTTTAATATTAATACTTATAAAAGATTTATTAATTTTGAATGTGATTTTGAAACTTTTTATAGAGTTCATTTCTATTCCAGATTAGCTTTTCGTTTTTATAGAGAAATTGCAAGTTTTAATTGCCATGACAAGCAATCTTTGTATGCGGGGGTTAGAGATTCATTTGATTGGTTAAATTGGTTGCACTTTGATAAAACGTTTAATGTTCAAGTAACTGGGAGAACATCTTCTTTAAGTCATACTCATTTCACTGCTCTTGAAGTAAAAAATTCTATAACTGATTTGCAACAGGCAGTTTGGAATAAAAGATCAAATATTTCTTTAGATAATCCTGATTTTATAATTCATCTGCATTTAAATAATAATAAAGCAATTCTCAGTTTTCAAAGCAGCGTAGAAAGTTTACACAAAAGAGGCTATAGGCCCGCAATTGGAAATGCTCCATTAAAAGAAAATTTAGCTTCTGGATTAATAAATATGACTCAATGGAATGGTAAAGTTCCCTTAATAGATCTTATGTGTGGCTCGGGCACTTTTTTAATTGAGGCAGTCAACCAACTCCTTGGAGTTCCCATAAATATTGATCAAGTATATCTTTTTGAGAATTGGTTGGACTTTAGGAAAGATATTTATCTGAATGAAAAAAATAAGGCAAAAAATAGAATTATAAATTATGAAAAATTACCAACAATAATAGGGTGTGAAATTAATAAAAAGGTTTTTGAGCAGGCGAATATAAACATTTCATTGGCTAGACTCGAAAATTATATTGAGCTTATAAATAATGATTTTTTAGCACTCCAGTTAAGTTGCACTCCTGGGATAATTATATGTAATCCTCCATACGGCAAAAAATTAGGCGATGAAAATGAATTGATTTGTTTATATGAACAAATGGGAAACTTCCTAAAGAATAATTTTTCAGGTTGGGAATTTTGGTTGCTAAGTGGAAATCCAAAACTAACAAAATATTTGAAAATGAAATCTTCATTGAAAATTCCTGTTAGTAATGGGGGGATAGATTGTAGATGGATAAAGTATTTAATTAGGTAATTTATTTTTTACCTAAAACGGCCTTTGTTGTTTTGCCTAAACCCTCTAATGTTTGAGGAAGATATGGTCCTTTGGCTAATTTTCCTCCAAGCTTCAAACTTAAGCCTGCAAGAAATAAATCCATAAATATTATAAGTAATAAATTATATTCAATATTCCAGTTATTATATTTCGCTAGAAAAAGATAAAAAATAATATGGAGGGAAATTAGTACTAATAATAATAATATGCTGCCAATTACCAAAAATACTCCACCACTAATTAATCTTCTTTTTTCTCTATCTACTTCTTGAAGAGCTATTCTGACATGCAAATCCATCACTGAACTTGCGATGGCTGAAATTCTAGAGGCTGTATTTGCAAAGTTTTTATTTTTTGGTTTTTCCATATTATTTTCTGCCACTGTTTAGGAGACTTCCTATTAGTAAACCAATACCAGCTGCAATAGCAATGGATAATAGTGGTTTTTTTCTTATTGGACTTTCTATTTTTGGTCTAAGTGTATTGTTAAGTTCCTCTAATAATTCTTCTAATTGACTTTCAATAGGCTCAATTTTTTCTGATATTTTCCAATTGTTTTCTCTTATTGAATCAATGATTTCAAATAGTTGGCTTTTTATTCCAATTGCTGAGGTTCCACTATGGCTTGATATTACTTCAACTAAATCATCAATACTCCCTTTTGTGGCCTCAAGGGTTTGTTGTGCAATGTTAGGCCATTTTTCTTTTATTAAAGGAATTAAACTGTCAATTTTTTCAAGTAACCATTTTTCCAAGATAATTTCTTTTTCAGGAAGATCAGATTTATCTTCTTTTTCTTCAACTTCTTTGGGAGGATTGTAAGTCTCCATTATTTAAACTTATTTATTTTAAGATTAGACCCTATTTTCTTAATTTGGAACCCTTATCTAAATAATTGTGCGATTTATATAGAATAAAAACATATAAAAGTTTATTTACATTTTATTTATCTACTCTGTTCTGTAAGAAGGTTTTGTTAAGCTATTACTGAATTTATTAAATGAGTTTAAATTTCATCATGGATATTACATTTGCATCATTAATTTTTGCATCTCGCACAATCCCTACAGATTTTGGATTAGTAGCTGCAGCTATCGCTGGAGCTGGAAGTTTGCTATTCATTGCTTTAAGATTTGTTCCTGATGCAAGTAATTAAATAACAGGAAACATCTCTTAGAAAATATATCTTTGCTCAACTTTGTTTTGAAAATAAATTCAATTTATTTATCAACTACATAATGAATAAATGGGTTTTGCTTGAACATAGAGTTTATTCTTATAAAGCTATAGATATTCATTATGATTTTCTTGTTGAAAATGGGAAAGATTGTTTAACTTGGAAATTTTCAAAACTACCTTTATTAAATCAAACTTCTATAGAAATTTCTAAGCAGCCAAATCATAGACTTTTATGGCTATCCAGGATAGAACATGAACTTTCTGATAATAGAGGGTTTGTAAAAAGACTTGATCATGGAATATTTAAAAACGTTTCTGATAAATTGGACTCTGAATATTATCGATTTATTTTGGATGGTGAACTTCTTTCTGGTTTGTTTGAAATTTCGGGTAATTCTTGTAGATTGAGTAAAAATTATTAATATTCATTTATAAATAAACGTAATATTTCTATTGAGAATTTTTGCAAATTAGTTATTCTTATTTAGCTATTGAGACTTGAGCTTGGTACATATCAATCAGGTCGAGTTTGAAAATTTTAAATCTTTTGGGGGAAATGTAAAAATTCCTCTTCAAGAAGGTTTCACGGTGGTTACGGGCCCTAACGGTTCTGGGAAAAGTAATATTTTAGATGGAATTTTATTCTGTTTAGGTCTAGCTAATAGTAGAGGGATGAGGGCTGAAAGATTACCAGATCTAATAAATAACTCCAAAGTTAAAGAGGGTAAGTCATCAGAAACATCTGTATCAGTAAAATTTAATATTCAAGATTGGTCTCCCAGAGAGGACCTTCCGCCTTTGGAACTAGAAGAAGAAGAAATTGCCCTTAATAAAGGTCAAAAAGAATGGGTAGTTTCTAGAAAATTAAGACTTATGCCAGGTGGTTCTTATGCTTCTACTTATACTTCTGATGGCAAACAATGTACCTTGCAACAAATACAGAGAATATTAAGAGATATTAGTGTTGATCCTGAGGGCAGCAATGTAGTTATGCAGGGTGATGTAACAAGAATAGTATCAATGAATAATAAGGAGAGGAGAAATCTCATTGATGAATTAGCAGGAGTCGCACTTTTTGATACAAGAATAGAACAAACTAATGCAAAATTAAATGACGTTTTCGAAAGACAAGAAAGATGTGAAATTTTAGAAAATGAATTGCAATCTAGTAAAAATAAGCTTGAAAAAGAATGTGAAAAAGCAAAGCGATATAAAGAGTTAAAAGCAAAACTACTACAGATTATGGAATTAGAGAAAGTCCTTATTTTTGATAAACAAGTTAAGCATGTCGAATCTATAGAAAAAAAAGAAAGTGAAATTGAAAAAAATAAAATCTTATTTAATAAACAAAAAGAATCTATTAGTAAAGAAATATCAGTCTTAGAAGATGCTTTGAAAATACTTGTTGATGAGCTTAAGGAGAAAGGAGAGGATAAATTGATAAAAGTTAATTCTGATATTGGAAGTATTAACTCTAGCTTGAGAGAACTTGATAGGATATCAATTCTGAATAAAGAAGAAGGTATCAAATTACAAAAACAGAGAGATGAAATTGCAATTTCTAAGAGGAATATCGAGTCAGAAAAGATGAGACAAGAAAATTTCGATGATAATTTTTTAAATCAATTGAACTTGCAAATTGATGATCTCACTTTAAAACACAAACTATCCAGAAAAAAACTTTCTGATGCGGCTGGAGAATCTGGAGAATTCTCAAAACAAAGTATCAAATTAAATGCTGAGCTTGAAAGTATGAAAAATCAAATTAATCCTTTGGAAATAAAAAAAAGGAAAATTGAAGAAGAAACTATTCAAAATAATATTCAAAAAGATGAGATATTGTCACAGATCGAATCCTTGGACTTAGAAAAGCAGAAACTTTTTCAGGGAAATCAAAGAAAAAAAGAGACATCCGATACAAAGAATAAAAACTTGGCAAGTAATAGCGTAGAAATTAATTCTTTAAAAAATGAAATTGATTTATTAATTAAAACTAAATCAAGGCTAAATACCGAGCAATTAAGGCTTGAAAAGGATTTATCTAGATTCGAAAGCAGGAAGGAAGCTTTAAACGAATCTAGAGGTTCATATGCTCTCAGAATTCTCTTAGAGGCTGGGTTAGAGGGTATACATGGTTATGTAGCTCAACTTGGAGAGGTCAGTGAGAAAAATAGATATGCATTAGAAATTGCTGCTGGAAATAGGTTAGGACAAATTGTTGTTGATAATGATCATATTGCTGCAAAAGCAATTGAAATTCTTAAAAAGAAGAAAGCGGGAAGATTAACTTTTTTACCTTTAAATAGAATTAAAAGTCAAAAAAAGAATTATGCAATTTCAAGATTTGAAAATAACAGCGAAAATGGATTTATTGACAAAGCTATTAATCTAATTATTTTTGATGAAGTTTATTCAGATGTTTTTCGATATGTTTTTGGAGATACTTTGGTTTTTTCAGACTTATCCTCAGCTAGGTTATCTACACAAAAAAATAGGTTGGTTACCTTAAGTGGTGAATTATTAGAAGCAAGTGGTGCTATTACAGGAGGTAGTAAGTTAAATAAAGATTTGGCTTATAGGTTTGGAATTAATAATGATATTGATGATTCCAGTCCTATAAAAGAAAGATTATTAGTTATCGAAGAAGCTTTAAAAGAGTCAAATAATGATTTGATACTAAAAAATAATAGACTTAGTATATTAAATTCCAACCGAAGTCAAATAATTGAGGATTGTGCCTCATTTAATAAAGAAATTGAAGTAAATCAAGATTCTCTTAAAGCTGTCTCGCAAAGAATTGAGGATTGTAAATCGAGATTAAATAAACTGGATACTGCTAATAATTTATTAGTTAACGAGTTAGGTCATTTAAAAAATCAATTGAAGCCTTATCACGATAAGTTTGATCAACTGCAAACCATTCAAAAGGCAAATTATGAAAAAAATCAAAAATCATCATTAATTGCTTTTAATGACGATTTTAATAATCTTGATAAAAAACTTGAATTACTTATTAAAGAGAGAAATACATTACTAGATAAAAAGAATCAATTTGCTTTAAATAAAGAGCGTATCAATAATTCATTAAAAATTACTTTACTACAAGAAAAAAACTTGCAGGAATCTATTAAACAACTCGCAATTGCTCATAGTGAATGGATAGAAAAAAGAGATCAATTTAAAAAAGAGCTTTCAGATCTCGATAATCAAAAAAAATCTCTAGAGAAGAATTTAGGTTTATTGAGAAGGAAAAGAGATGAATTAAACTCTTCAATTTCAAATAAAAGGCAAGAATATAATAACTATCTGTTAAAGCTTGAATATCTTGAAAGGGATATGCATTCCCTTAAAGAAGAGATGAGGAGCGAGAAAATAAAATTAGAAAATTATAAAAAAGATCTACCTAATCCTTTGCCGGACTTTGGAGAATATGAAGGAAAGAGTCTTGAGTATTTGCAATCAGAAATTTCGATTATAAATGCAAAACTAGAAAGCTTAGAACCTGTCAATATGTTGGCTCTTGATGAACTAGAAGAATTAATTGAGAGATTAAATGGTTTGCAAGAAAAATTAGAAATACTATCTAATGAAAGATCTGAATTATTGCTGAGAATAGAAACTGTATCTACGATGCGTCAAGAAGCTTTTATGCAAGCATTTACAGAAGTTGATAGACATTTTAGAGAAATTTTTGCAAATTTATCTGATGGAGATGGATTTCTTCAACTTGAAAATCCTAATTCTCCTTTAGAAGGAGGATTAACTTTAGTGGCTCATCCTAAGGGAAAAAATGTTAGAAGATTAGCGTCTATGTCAGGTGGTGAAAAATCGCTAACTGCTTTAAGTTTTTTATTTGCTTTGCAAAAGTATAAACCTTCACCTTTTTATGCATTAGACGAGGTTGATAGTTTTTTAGATGGTATTAATGTTGAAAGGTTGTCAAAACTAATATCAAATCAGTCATCAAATGCTCAATTTATAGTCGTAAGTCATAGAAGGCCTATGATTAGTGCATCTGAACGAACAATTGGGGTTGCGCAAGCAAGAGGTGCTAATACTCAAGTTATTGGGTTACCAAATGCTGCATAAACACACTTTTTTAAATTTATACGTCAGAATGATAAAAAGACATTTATGAGCTTGTCTAACACATCTGCTAATAAGAATCTCTCTAACTCAGTCCCTAGCGAACGTTTATGGTTAAGGTCAGAGTTAATGGGAACACAAGTGATAACTACTGATACTGGAAGGCGGCTAGGCGTAGTTGGTGAAGTTGTTGTTGATATTGATAGAAGAGAAGTGGTCGCTTTGGGACTAAGAGATAATCCACTTACAAGATTTTTACCAGGTTTGCCAAAATGGATGCCTTTAGAAAGTATAAAGCAAGTTGGAGATGTCATATTAGTTGACTCCCTAGATTCTTTGAGTGAAAGTTTTTCTCCAGAAAGGTATGGGAAGGTAATTAATTGTCAAGTGATTACAGAATCTGGACAACTTCTTGGAAGGGTTCTTGGCTTTTCTTTTGATATTGAGACTGGCGATTTGATATCTCTTGTTATGGGTGCTGTTGGTGTTCCCCTTTTAGGTGAGGGAGTTTTAAGTACTTGGGAAATACCTGTTGAAGAAATTGTAAGTAGTGGTACCGATAGGATTATTGTTTATGAAGGTGCCGAAGAGAAATTGAAGCAACTAAGTAGTGGACTTCTTGAGAAACTTGGTGTCGGAGGTTCTTCATGGGATGAAAGGGAAGCAAATGGATACTCAGCAAATCTTGTACCCGTTGAAAATCAGTTACTTTCAGGTTCTGAATCAGAACAGCAAAATAATATGGTCGAGGAATATGAAGAAGTTGTTGAACAAGATGATTATGAAGATGATTATGAAGATAATTATGAAGATGAACTTGAATATGTTGAAATAAAGGGTTCTGAAGAAATAAATAATAGAAAAAAGCTATACATGGATAATGATTATTCTGATCAGATCGAGAATCAAAATAGTGTTAATCAAATAGATGAAAAAAACAATATTGATTTTAAGCAAAAGAAACAATCAACTACTAATTTAGCTTCGAAAAGGCCAATTCAAAATGCAACTGAAACTTTAGATATTGAACCACTAGATGAACAAAATTTAGAGCAAGATCATAAAAAATCAGAAAAGTTTGAAATTGATGATCCCTGGTAATTGTTAAAGTTTTTTTATTGAATTAACAATTAAAGAAGCAAGTTTCTTTGCAGCACCTTTTTCGCCTCTTTCTTTGTTTAGATTCTCCCTAATACTTTTTAATTGATCTCTATTTTTAATAAGAAATAATACTTCTCTTGCAATTTTTATTGTCGAAATATTACCTATCCTTTCAGGGACAATCATTCTTTTAGCTTTAATATTTGGCCAAGCAAAAAACTTCTTTTTTTTAAAATAAAAATTTTTAATTATAAAAGTTAGGAATCTATTTATGAATGAAATTTTTCCAACTACCCCAAAAATACCATCCCAGGCGTTCATCATATTTAAATGTTGAGTTGGTAAAACAACTAACATTGGAAGACTAATTGCTGCTAATTCTGCAGTATTTGCTCCTACAGTTGTAATCGCAAGATCACATTCTTTTAAGATTTCATAGCAAGGATGTTTCTTGATTAGATAAATCTTTGTTTTTTTTGATGTTTCAATTACATAATCAAAACTAGAGTCTTTGAAGTTTCTAATTGTTTTGATTTTTGATGAGTAATATTTAGCAATTGGATTTTTGTTGCTTTGAAAAAATAAATATTCACTTTTATCAGTAGTTGGTGCAATGGGGATTATAAAATTTATATTTTTATTTTCTTTAGCGATATGATCCGCAACTTCTAAGAAGAAAGGAATTCCAATAGAAAGCTTTGCTTTCTTAGAACCAGGCAATAATGCAATGTATGGTTTTTCTTTATTTCTTAGTGATATTTCGCTATTAAGTTTGATATCTGCCATCAAATCGCCAATTACTTTACATTTATATTTATATCTTTTAGGTATTAACTCTTTTACTTTTACATTCATAGCAGCAATTTCATTGGTCCATTTAGGCCATCGTGAAACCCATTCAGCATATGTGATATTTAAATAACCTAATCTTTTAGCTAATAAAATGCTCCAAAATTGATCCCCACCAAGGAAAATAACTATCCCTTTTTTTGGCCAATCAGCAAAAGAATATGGCTTTATTAATAATTTCCAAAAACTTTTGGATTTTGTAATTAATTCGAATTTATTCCATGAATTTGCAACAAAAAATTCTTTACCAGTGGCATTTGGGCAAGGAACAAGGACTAACCTAAGAGTGAAATCTTGTTTATCTTCATCACATAGTGATTTATTTATTTTGTTTAGCTCATCCACTACAGGATTTACCCATGTAGTTAATTCACCAGGACCATTGGAAATTATAACTACTGCAACTGATTCTTTTTTCATTGCAGTTAAACCAGAATACATTAAATGCGGACGGCGAGACTTGAACTCGCAAGGCCGAAGCCACACGCTCCTTAGACGTGCGCGTCTACCAATTCCGCCACGTCCGCAAAGGGTTTTCAGCAGCTTGGGTATGCTTAAACCTTAAAAATATCATACATTATTGGCTGAATTAAGCATGTAGTTCGGAAAGAGTTTTTTTGAATATGATGAATAATTTTTCTATTGCATAAAACAAATATTTATACATATATAACGTTTTAGGTTGTATTGTAAAAAATGTCCTCTGATCACTAAAAAATTTTGTTGAATACTTTGGCAAATAATTTTTTATTTTAAGTCATTTCATTTCTTCAATTTTATTTTCATAATGGTTGAAAAAGTTTTAATTGCTAATCGTGGAGAAATAGCTTTACGAATTGTCAGAAGTTGTAGAGAACTAGGTATTGCAACCGTTGCAGTTTTTAGCACTGTAGATAAAAAAGCATTGCATGTTCAGCTTGCTGATGAGGCGGTTTGTGTAGGAGATTCATTAAGTAATAAGAGTTATTTAAATATTCCAAATATACTTGCTGCTGCTACATCGAGAGGAGTTGATGCTATTCATCCTGGTTATGGATTTCTTGCGGAAAATGATAAATTTGCTGAGATGTGTAATGATCATGGCATAATTTTTATTGGTCCATCTCCTAAAGCTATTAGATCTATGGGAGATAAATCTACAGCTAAAGAAACTATGGAAGCAGTTGGAGTTCCAACAGTTCCTGGTAGTAAAGGCTTGTTATCAAATGTTGATGAGGCTTATAAATTGGCAGATGATATTGGCTATCCGGTAATTATTAAAGCTACCGCTGGAGGAGGTGGAAGAGGTATGCGGTTGGTTGAAAACTCTGATAATCTAGAAAAAATGTTTAAAGCAGCTCAAGGCGAAGCAGAAGCAGCTTTTGGTAATGATGGATTATATATGGAGAAATTTATAAAGCAGCCAAGACATGTAGAAATTCAAATTTTGGCCGACAGGTCAGGTAATGTTGTTCATTTAGGAGAGCGAGATTGTTCAGTTCAAAGAAGACATCAGAAGTTACTAGAGGAGTCTCCTAGTCCTGCAATTAATACTGAGCTAAGAAAAAAAATGGGTAACGCAGCTATTGCTGCTGCAAAAAGTATCGGCTACGAAGGGGCGGGGACAGTTGAATTTTTAGTTGATGATGATGATAATTTTTATTTTATGGAAATGAATACTAGGATTCAAGTTGAACATCCTGTTACTGAAATGGTTACAGGAGTTGATTTAATAGCTGAGCAAATTAAAATCGCAAGTGGAGCAAACTTGGAATTTAATCAGGATGATATCCATTTAAACGGTCATGCCATTGAATGTAGAATCAATGCTGAAGATCCTTCTCACAATTTCCGACCATCACCCGGAAAAATAACTGGGTGGCTTCCTCCTGGTGGCCCTGGTGTAAGGGTGGATAGTCATGTTTATACAGGCTATGAAATCCCTCCTTTTTATGACTCATTAATTGGTAAATTAATAGTCTGGGGAAAGGATCGGAATACTGCAATTAAACGTATGAATAGGGCTTTAAATGAATGTGCAGTAACCGGTATTCCTACAACAATTAACTTTCATCTCACCTTACTGAATAAATCTAAATTTAAGCAGGGTAAGATACATACTAAATATGTAGAAGAAGAATTATTGCCAAATTACTGAAAAATAATTAAAAGATTTTTATGAAATATGTGTATGCAATGCAAGTTTTATAAGCCCTTGCTGACCGACTAATATTTCTCTTAAAAAGCTTATAAATCCGATCCAAATTACGGGTCCAACATCAACGCCTCCAATAGGAGGAATTAGTTTTCTTGTTAGATTAAGAATAGAGCTTGATGGTATTGAAACTAATAACCATAAACCTTTACTTAAATCAATTTTTGGGTACCAAGTAAGTATTAATCTTATTAGAAAAACTATAGTTAGATAAGAAAGAGAAATTCCTAAACTAAAATCTAAAATTTGAAGAGAATTTACAAGCAAGGAAGTCACAATTATTTAATTCATCTTAATAAATAACCCATTGAAACGTATTTAATTCGTATTATAAATTGAGAATCTAATATTTAAAAAGTGTTTCAAATCTCAAATTTACTACTAGCCGCAGATTTTTCTGCTGAAGTTGCAAATAATTCCGCAGTGGGAATGATAGGTAGTTTTATTGCTGCTGCCTTACTTATCGTTATTCCAGCCACTGCATTTTTGATTTTTGTCAGCCAGAAAGATTCCCTGGATCGTACTTCTACTGGAAGACGCTAGTTTTTGTAGAAGTTTTAAGTACACTGTATATATAGGGGATATAAGTAACCCTTTAAAAAATAAATTTTTGGAGAAAGAATGTGGTCAATGCTAGTCTCAATTGGGCCAGTATTGTTGGTATAGTTCTCGCGGTATGTGGAGGAGGCCTTTATTTTTTGAGGTCCTTTAAGCCTGCCTTGGCGAGGGATTATGATGTTTTCTTCGCAGCAATAGGACTTTTGTGCGGAGGAATATTATTTTTTCAAGGCTGGAGGTTAGATCCTATCCTTCAGTTTGGTCAGTTTTTATTAGCAGGAACTACGGTTTTTTTCGCATATGAAAGTGTGCGATTGAGGGGAGTTGCTACTGATCAAGCTAGAAGGTCATCTTATTTTGATGATAATCCTATTTCTGATGTTCCTAGAAATTCTAGAGGTCGATTTAATGACGATTATGATAGATTTGAAGAATCTGAAAGACTATCTAGAAGATTTAAACCTCAAGAAGATGAATTTGAAGAAGACTATACGGAGGGGAGATCTCGTAGGAGGAATGTTTCAAGAGCCATACCCTCTGCTGCAGCAAGTAGAAGTAGGCCATCTACAAGGGAAATAAGTCAGTTTGAAAATGACGAGCCTATAAGAAGGAGAAGACAGACTTCTGAAGATAGAAATAGGAAACAACCAGAAACAAATAACTTTGGTGAAAGAAGAAATTTATCTCGCGATGAAGTTAAAACAGGGTCAAGACCCAGAATGAATCGTTCAGTTTCTAGACAAGATAATATCTCTCCTCCTGCTGATTCTTCTCCATTAAGAAAGAAACCTACCAGATCCCCTATTAGGCAGCAAACTTCAACAGCTCAAGTAGAGGATGCTTCATTTAAAGATGCTAAACAAGTTAAAAAACCACGTGAGACTCGTAGAGTAAGCTCTTCAGCTAGATCAAGTTCAAAAAATCAAAATAGTAGATATAACGTTGGAACAAACAAGAAAAAACCTAGAGATAACAGTTCTAGATTTGATGATTAATTATAGAATTCCTGCCCATTTTAAAAACGATTGTTTACTAAATAGTTCAATCAATATTATTGAAAGAAATCCAATCATTGCAAATCTTCCATTAGTTTTTTCAGAATAACTACTCCATCCAAATTTATATTCATCTTTAATTTCTAAAGATTTTTCGTCTAATTGATTATCTCCAATTTGTTCATTGATATAATTTGGATCTTTTTGCTGATCTATAAAACTCTCATCCTCTAAATTAGTGACTTCTGAGTTAGTTTGTTCTTCTTTCGAATTCATTTTTTTTGTTAATCCTTAAAATTATACTTATCAGACGTCAATAATTTCCAGTCTCCCTGTCCATTTAATTCTAAAATATTCTCGTGAAAATCTTTTAAGCTAGGTCTATGTCCAACACTAATAAGAGAAAGTTCTCTTTTCTTAAGTAAACCATATAGTTTTTTTTCAGTGTCAATATCTAAAGCACTTGTTGCTTCATCAAGTACTGCAAATCTTGGTGAATTTAGTAAGAGTCTTGCAAAAGCCAATCTTTGTTGCTCGCCTAAGGAAAGAATTCGTGGCCAATCTTGTTTGATATCAAGATTAGGATACCGATCCACTAAAGTTTTTAAATTTACTTCATGAAGTACAGAAGTAAGATGTTCATCACTAAATTTCTTGACTTCTGTGGGATAACATAATTGTTCTCTTAAAGAACCAAGTAGCATATATGGTTTTTGAGGTATGAATAATAATTCCCCAATTTTTGGTTTTTTAATTACTCCCTGATCGGGTTCCCATAAACCACTAATCATTCTTAGTAAAGATGTTTTTCCGCACCCAGATGGTCCTACTACCAAAAGTGATTGATTATTGTCGATGCTCAAATTTAAATTTTTAATTATTGTTTTATTTGATCCAGGTGGGCAAAGGTCAGCATTATTAATAAGAATTGAGGGGTAATCTGAAATAATGTTTTGATTGCTTGTTGGGTTGGTTTGACTAATGGATTCAACTTTTGATTGGAATCCTTCTAATCTGCCAATACCAGCAGTAAATTTTGCAAGTTCTTCGATTTGATTAACAATGAAAAATAACGAACCTTCAACCATTCCAAATGCAAAGCTTGCCTGAATAAAGCGTCCATAATCAATATCACCTTTAAAGTAAGGGATTGCCATGATTAAATATGGAAAGAAATTTCCAGCATAATTAATGGATCTTCTCATGACGTCTATTATTACTCTCCATATGATCAGTAAATTAAAGTTTCTCACCACTTCTCCTAAGCGTCTTTCAGTTTCACTTCGCTCAGGATTCTCCCCAGAGTAAAAGGCTATTGATTCAGCATTATCTCGAATATGTACTAAGCCATATCGAAAATCTGCTTCATATCTGAGTTGATCAAAGTCAATCTTTACAAGATTTTTTCCAGCAATTAAGAGGATAGAAGTTGCAAATGCGGCGTAACCAAATAAAGAAAAAGTAAGTGTTGTACTAATACTCCATAAAATAAGAATATTAAGTGAAAATGTTAGTAGGGCATCAAAAATACCTAATGTGAAAGATAGACTTTGCCCGGTAAAAGCTCGGGTATCATCTGTGATTCTTTGATCGGGATTATCTACATCGGTTTGTTCTTCATCATTGGGATTTAACTGGTAATAAGCTTTATTAGTCATATAATCTTTGACTAGACTTTTTGAAAGCCATTCTCTCCAAATTATTCCTAACTTATACGTAAAAAATATTTGGGAAACTCGTATTGGTAGAGCCACAGCGAAACAACAAGCGTAAATGCCCAATATCCGATAAAATCCATCTTCTTGTTTTTCTACTAAAGCATTTGTTAAATCTCTTGCAATGAATCCAATACCTGCGTTTATTCCGTTTACAGCTAAAAGCATTAACACAATTATCGCAAGGAATAACCAATGTAACCATCTGCGGTTTTTTAATTGACGTCTTAAGCTAAAAAAGCTTCCTGATCCAATTAGAAATAATGCAGAGAAAAGTAATCCCCAACTCCCAGCCCAAATTGAATTGACAGTACTTACTACACCTCCGAAATACTTTTCAAGAAAAATTGGTTGAAAGCTTTCAAAAAAACTTATTATTCCTGTAAGACCAACAAGTACTACTCCACCAACACAAAATAAAAGAGAAATCAAAAGCCATATGAATTGGAATCCATTACATTGATCTATGGGAAGAAAAAACGGTTGAGATAGCTTCCTTAATTTTTGTAATTGGTATAGTATTTTGGATTTATTATTAACTGCTTTATTCATTACTCGACTAGTGTTATGAAATAAATTATAACTTTTAGCAGTCTATTGACCAAAGCCAATAAATGAAAGTGCCCAGTCAGGTAAATTCACGTAATTCAAGATTGTTGAATCAAATTCATGAACTTTTGGAAAAGATTTATCTAATGCCCACCATAGTAGAAAAGGTAAATTAAATAAAATTTGTAATTGCCATTTATAAGTTAAAACGTTCCAAATTTTTATTAACTTAGTTTTGAGTGAATCATCTAACTCTTCCCAATTTTTTGAAATTAAATTGAATAAATTTTTAGATTCTGTATTTAAAGACTCTGGAGTATTCATTTTGTTTTTATTTATTTATAACCCATTAATATTTCTTTCGAGAGTTTTAACCTGGAGGCCAATTCATTTTTCTTCCAGATAAAAAATGAATATGTAAATGAAAAACTGTTTGTCCCGATTCTGCTCCAGTGTTAATTACTGTTCTCCAATTAGTTAAATTTTTTGATTTAGCTATTTTGCTACCAACAAAAAGTAAATGCCCTAATAAATTTGCATCTTGCTCAATACACTCTAATAAACTAATTATTGGCTTTTTAGGAATCACTAAAAAATGTACTGGAGCTTGTGCCTGGATATCATTAAACGCAATACAAAACTTATCTTCATAAAGCTTATCGCATGGTATTTCTTCATTAATGATTTTTTGAAATATTGTTGTTTCAGTCATTAAATTAATTAATTGAGATAACGTCTTTTTCGTTAAACCCTTCTTTTAAAAGTTCTTTGTTCAAATCATCTTTTGATGTAACTCTATCTACAAATAATATTCCATTTAAGTGATCCATTTCGTGTTGAATACACCTCGCCAGAAGTCCATCTGCTTTCATTTTACGTGGTCGTCCCCTTTCATCTCTAAATTTTAATTTTATAGTTGATGGTCTTACTACATTCAAATAGACGCCAGGTATACTCAAGCAGCCTTCTTCGTATGAATTAAGGGTTGTTCCAAAGTCTGTAATTTCTGGATTTATTAATATTAAAGGTTCTGCTGCTGAATCTTCAAAATTTACGTCTATGACAAGAAGCTCTTTGTTGATTCCAATTTGAGGTGCAGCAAGTCCAATTCCTTTAGCTGCATACATGCTTTGAAGCATTTTTCTAGCAAGTTTTCTAATCGATTCGTCAACTTTAGTTATTCTTGTGGAATTTTGTCTTAATACATCATCACCAAGTTTATAAATGTCTAGAGATGGCTTACCTGGTTGTTCTTTTGCAATTTTTTCTGCGTTTCCATTTGTTCTTGACTTTTTTGCAAGTTGTGAAAAATGGTTTGCCACGTTAAAAAAAAGGTTTTTACTTAAGAGTTTAGCTATAAAAATACTAGCACTTTAATTTGCATTCTTTATAGTTTTTTTAAATGAGTAATTATGATCAATTAAAAGTTGGGCAAACTGTATCTAAAAATAAATCTTTTAAGGAATTAACTATTGTTAGGGATATCATTTTTTGGATTGATCTTGTTGGTGAAGGTCAAAATGAAAATGCTATTTTTGCAAGACCATTTTCTAAAAAAGAGGCGTTTCCTCAGAAATTAACAAGTAAAAAATATAATATTAAAAATAACTTTCATGGATATGGTGGTAAATCTTATAAATGTATATTTTTCAAAAATAATTTTTATTTGATATGGATAGATCAGATTACCAAGGCAGTATGGTTTCAAATTTTTAAAGAGGCAGCGTCAAATTATAGAAGCCAAAATGAATATCTTGCTTCAGTTCAAGAACCTAGTCAACTATCTATATCAATTGATGGAAATTTTGATTCTTCATTTGTCATTTCTGAACAAAATTTTTTGTATGGAATTTGCGAAATAAATAATAGAGATTATTTATTTTCTTTACATTTAAAAAAAACTAAACAAGATATTCGTCGAATAAAAAAATTTAAAAATTTTGCTGGAGAATTATCTTCTAATACCTCTGCTAACTTACTTTCTTGGATAGAGTGGGATTCTCCATATATGCCCTGGGAGAAAAATGAGCTTTTTTTTGCTCAAATAGATTTAGATGGTGAGATAAAAAAAATAAAAAAATTCTCAAATAAGCTGATAAATTCCAAAAAAAACGTTTCTTTTTTTCAACCTTATTGGATAAGTGAAACACTTTTAGTATGTTCTGAAGATAGTTCTGGATGGTGGAACTTAATGTTTTTAGATGTTAGTGAAATTGAGAATATTTTTATTAAGAAAAGAGTAGAGAGAAATTTGATTGAATATGGAGCACCACAATGGGTCACTGGAATAACATTCTTTTCAGGGACTATAAATAATTTATTTTGTGTAGCAAAAAAAGAAAATAGTTTAATAGTGGAACAATATAAAGATCTTCAATTTGTTAAAGAATTTTCTACCCCTTTTACCTCAATAAGTGATTTCAGTGTTTTCCGGGAAAAAGTTCTTTTAAAAGGTTATGGATCTGATTTTTTAGGAATTGTACTTGAAATTGATTTTGCAAAAAAAGTTTTATCAAATTTTTCTGAGCAGATATTTTTTGATCATATAAAAGATTGTTCAAAACCTGAAACATTTTGGTTTAAAGGTTTTGAGGCTCAATCAACTCATTCTTTTCTTTATAGACCGCTTGTTGAAAATTTTAGAAAGCCACCGCTCCTTGTTAGAGCACATAGCGGACCAACTTCATGTTTTGATGGATCATATAATTCTGAAGTTCAATATTGGACTTCGAAGGGATTTTTTGTTGCTGAAGTCAATTATGGAGGATCATCAGGATTTGGCAAAGCATATAGAGAGAGGTTGAATTATAAATGGGGTATTGTTGATTCTTATGATTGCAAAGCACTAGCTCTTAAATTGATGAAATCAAATCAAGTAGATAGTGAAAAAGTGGTAATTTTTGGGAATAGTGCTGGTGGGTTAACTGCCCTCAATTGTTTATTATATGGTTCTATTTTTACAGCAGCGATTTGTAAATATCCTGTTATTGATTTGAAGGATATGCATTACAACACACATAGGTTTGAAAAAGATTATTTAAATTCTTTGGTAGGAAATTATTCAAAAAACCATGATGATTTTATAAATAGATCACCGATAAACCATATTAACAAATTAAAAAAACCTATCTTATTGTTTCATGGAAAAAAAGATACAGTAATTTCTTATAAACAAACTTTAAAAATTCAAGAAATTTTGATTCAGAATAATAAACATTCAGAAGTTATTTTTTTTGATAATGAAGGGCATGGTTTTATAAATATTGAAAATAAAGAAATAGTAATGCAAAAATCTCAGGAATTTTTAAAAAATGCTTTGAATATTTAAGAATTGATTTTTAGAAAATCAATAGTATCTCTTAATTTTTCTATAAACATATCAATTTCTTCCTTATTGGTTGTGAAATTCATGCTGATTCTAGCTGTTGATTTAATTCCAATGTATCTGTGAAGAGGTTGACAGCAATGGTGGCCACTTCTGATGCAAATTCCTTTTGAATCAAGAATTTCAGCAATATCATTTGAATGTATATTTTTTATATAAAAGGTGGCAAGTGAGGCTCTGTCTGGATCTATCTCCGGCGATGGACCTATAATTTCAATATTTTCTATTTTATTTAATTTTTCAAATAAATATTTAGTAATATTCTTTTCATACTCATGAATTTCATACAATCCAATATTGTTAATATAATTAATTGCTTCTGCAAGACCTATTGCTTCTGCAATGGCTGGGGTTCCAGCTTCAAATTTGTGTGGTAGCTCTGCCCAAGTACTTGTCTCTTCAAAAACATCTTGAATCATTTCACCACCTCCAAAGAGAGGAGGAATTTTTTCTAGGATTTCTTTTCTTGACCAGAGGAAACCAATGCCTGTAGGACCGCATAGTTTATGTCCTGATCCAGCTAAAAAATCTATATTAAGATCAATCACATCCAGTTTTTGATGAGCCAAACTTTGGCATGCGTCTATTAAAACTAAACAACCTTTTTGTTTAGCTAATTTAGTTATTTCTTTGATTGGATTACAGCAACCTAGAGTATTACTAACATGAACTAGGCTAACAAGTTTAGTTCTAGATGTTAGTTTTGATTTAAAGTCGTTTATGTCTAATTTCCCATCTTTATCTATACCTATAAATTTTAATTTGCATTTATTTTTTGCTGCAACCATTTGCCATGGAACAATATTGCTATGATGCTCCATTATTGATAAGAGAATTTCATCGTTTTCTTTTAATGAATATTCGCCCCATGATCTAGCTACTAGATTGATTGCCTCAGTAGCATTTCTTGTGAAAATAATTTCTTTTGCTGAATTTGCTTTTATATATTTGCTAATTAAATATCGTGCATTTTCAAATTCTTCTGTTGCTTTAGCACTTAATTGATGTGCCCCTCTATGTACATTGGCATTAAAGTTTTTGTAATATTCATCAATTTTTTTTAAGACTTGTATTGGTTTTTGTGTGGTAGCAGCATGGTCTAAATAAATAATTTGCTCATTACTTTTTAAATTCTTATTTAAAAGAGGAAAGTCTTTCTTCGTTATTTCAGGAAAATTTTGAATCGTTTCCATTAATTCTCATTTAAAAGTTTATCAAGCAAATCCCATTTATCTTTTGCAATGGGAATAAATGAAATTATTTCTTGAAAGTAAGAACTTAATTGTAGTTTACTTGCTTCTGTTAATGTGATCCCTCTTGTTCGCATATAAAAAAGTTCTTCTTCATTTAGTTGCGAAATTGTAGCTCCATGTTTGCATTTGACATCATCAGCAATTATTTCTAATTGAGGTTTGGTATCTATTTGTGCGCGATTTGATAAAAGTAAATTTCTGCTTAGTTGGGAAGCATCAGTTCTCTGGGCAATTTTCGGAACTATTATTGAACCCTCAAATATTGCATGTGATTTATCATCAGCAAGTGATTTATTAATTTGATCTAGAAATACATTTGGCCCATTAAAGTCTATTTTTGTATAAGTAGAAATTTGTTCATCTTTTTTGGTTATTTGCATACCTTTGATATTGGTTTTAGCGTTCCCTTCAGATTGTTTAATACGAATTTCAAATCTTGCATAATTAAATTTGAAATGTAAAGATCCTAAATTGTATTCGCTATTTTTCTGTTGAATTATATTGAGAGAACTTAATAGATTTGATTTGTTTTCACCGTAGGAAACAACACCATGGTTTACGGAACTATTTTCTTCTAAACAAAAGAACGTTGATTGAGATAATGAAGAGTTGTCGTTACCAAGATTTACTTGTAATAAATCAATATCACAATCCTTTTCTATGAATATTACCAAGGTTTTTGCGTTTAAGGAATTACTTGATGCGTGACTAAAGATTTCAATAGAAGGGATTTCTGATCCACTTATTTTTAATCCTAGGATATTCTTTTTACAGTTTAAAGAAAGATTTAGTAAGTCACTCCAATTTTCGTTTTGATCAAAACAAGATATCTGTTCCTTAATATATTTAACTAATTTATCCTCACTTAGTTGCTTTATTGCATAATTTTCTTTTATTAAATTAATTTGGCAATTATCACCAATTACTAACCTAATAGTACTTTGAGAAGTGTTCGGAAAAGGTGTATCAAATTTTGGATTTTTTTCATTAACCGAGTAGTCTAAAAAGTCTGAAAATTTTGATTGATTTGAAAGTCTCCATTGTTCACTTTTAGGATTAGGGAGGGGACTTGATTGTAATTTATCTAAGCAGATTTTTTGTATTTCTGATTGATTATCAATCGATTTATTGGTTTTTATTTTTTCAATAATTTCCATCTTTTTAGGTCTCTTTTAAAAAGTTATCAGTCCATTCATACCCTTTTTTCTCAAGCTCGAGAGCAAGATCACTTTCACCAGTTTTTATGATTTGTCCGTCTGACATGACATGGACATAATTTGGTTCAATTTCATCTAATAATCTTTGATAGTGGGTAATAAGTATAATTCCAGTTTGTGCATTAGATATTTTTTTAATTCCTGATGCCACTATCCTTAGGGCATCAATATCTAGACCAGAATCGGTCTCATCTAATATTGCTATCTTGGGCTCAAGTAAAGCCATTTGCAGAATTTCATTTCTTTTTTTTTCACCTCCAGAAAATCCTTGATTTACACTCCTCGATAGGAATGCATGATCCATTTTCACAATTTCTAACTTTTCTTTAACTAATTCTTCAAAATCAAAAGTATCTAATTCTTCTTTATTGAGGAATTTCCTCCTAGCATTAGTTGAAACTCTAAGAAACTCAAGATTACTTACACCTGGAATTTCAATTGGATATTGAAAACCAAGAAAAATGCCTGATTGAGCTCTCTCTTCAGGTTCTAAAGAGTTGATGTTTTCACCTAAAAATTTTATGTCGCCATTTGTAACATTATACGAGGGATGTCCTGCAATTATTTTCGAAAGAGTACTTTTACCACATCCATTTCTTCCCATAATTGCATGGATTTCTCCAGGATAGACTGTAAGTGAAACCCCTTTTAAAATTGGAAGATTATCAGTAGATGCAAAGAGATTTTCAATTTCTAAAATTGGATCTGATTCTTTCATTTTAATTTGCATTTCAGTTTAGAAATTGATTAATTAACCTACTGATCCCTCTAGTTTAAGTGCCAGTAATTTATCTGCTTCAGCAGCAAATTCCATAGGTAATTGATTAAATACATCTCTGCAAAAACCGCTGACCATCATAGATACTGCCTCCTCAAATTCTATACCTCTGCTTTGGAGATAAAAAAGTTGGTCTTCTGAGATTCTACATGTGCTTGCTTCATGCTCAATTTCAGAATTGGGTTGTTGAGATTTGATGTAAGGGAATGTATTTGCAGAAGCTTGATCCCCTATTAACATTGAATCACATTGACTGTAATTTCTTGATCCTGTAGCTTTTGTTCCCATTTTGACAAGACCTCTGTAGCTATTTTTTGAGTTACCTGCACTAATACCTTTGCTAACAATAGTTGATTTGGTCTTAGGACCAATATGGATCATTTTTGTCCCGGTATCTGCTTGCTGAAGATTATTGGTTAGAGCCACTGAATAAAATTCTCCTACAGATTCTTCCCCTAAAAGAAGACAGCTAGGATATTTCCATGTAATTGCAGACCCTGTTTCAACTTGAGACCAGCTAATTTTACTTCTCTTACCTAAACATTTGCCTCTCTTGGTGACAAAATTAAAAATCCCCCCAACACCTTCTTCATCACCAGCATACCAATTTTGGACTGTTGAATATTTTATTGAGGCTTCGTCTAATGCTATAAGCTCTACAACTGCTGCATGTAGGGTATTTGTATCAAACATTGGGGCTGTACAACCTTCGAGATAACTTACAGAACTTGATTCTTCAGCAATGATTAGTGTTCTTTCGAATTGTCCTGAATCTCCACTATTAATTCTGAAGTAGGAAGATAGATCCATAGGGCAGGTCACACCTTTTGGGATATACACAAAAGAACCATCACTAAAAACTGCAGAATTTAGTGCTGCAAAATAATTATCACTAGCTGGAACTACTGTACCTAAATATTTTTCAATCAAATCCGAGTGATTTTTTACTGCTTCACTAATTGAGCAAAATATAACTCCATGTTCAGCAAGTTCTTCTCTAAAAGTTGTGGCTATAGAAACACTATCAAAGACGGCATCTACTGCTACATTTGTAAGTTTTTTTTGCTCCGTGAGGGGTATTCCTAATTTGTTAAAAGTCTCAAGAAGTTTGGGATCAACCTCATCTAAGCTAGAAATTTTCTCTTTTTGCTTAGGAGCAGAGTAATAAATAATATCTTGATAATCAATTTTTTTATATCCTAATGCTGCCCAATCAGGCTCTTTCATTTTCTGCCATTTTTTAAAGGCTTTTAATCTAAAATCAAGAAGAAATTTTGGCTCTTCTTTTTTCTGTGAAATTAATTTTATGATATCTTCATTTAATCCCTTCTCTATTTTTTCAGTTTCAATATCAGTAACGAAACCATATTTATAAGGTTCTTTTACTACATCTTTAACTAAGTTTTCGTTGACCATGTTATCAAAAATAACTTATTACAATTAGCTTTATATACTTTAACGAAAGATACCCCCAATATTGAGTTTTTTTCCTTTATTAAAACTAAAAATTAATGTCCAATCATCTTGATCCCCTGTCTAACCCATTAAACATAGAAACTATTCAAGCAATTGACAATCTTGATCTACCTATAATGCAAAAACATCATTTAAGAATACTCGCTCATTGCCTTCAGATTTTAAAAACTATCAATGTAGATAGTTTGGAATATCAAAATAAAAATCTCCTGAGAGAATGGTGTGATAAACAATCCAAAAAATTTGATGATAAAAAATTTAGTGATCTTTTTTATGAGCAGTTAAAATCCACTTCGAAAAAATTAAGTACTTTTTCAAAAAAAATAGGTAAAAGCATTGAGGATTTAGAGATAGATGATTTAGTACCTCTCGTTGAACAACCCTGAATACTCTTTTATTTAAATGATCCCGAAGAAAAAATATATTTTTGTTGAGTCGTTAACAAATTCAGGTAATAAAATTTAAAAAAAAAGAAAATTAATTTACATTTCAAAAAGATCTGAAAATTAATTAACTTCTTTGATACCAACTGTTCTGAAGAGAAATATCAATTTTGAGAAATTTTTAGTAGTCAGAGGATCCTGACGACAGGCCAAAAAGACACACAATTGCTCAAAAAAAAGAACATACTGATCCCAAACAAAAACGGAGATTTTAAAGTGGCTGATGGGATCATGAATAAAGTTCAACTACTCTCACTAACCCTCAGACAATTACGTCAAGAAGCAAGTAAATTATCGGTTCCGCTGTACAGTCGCAAAACAAAAGCTGTTTTGGTTGACTTAATACTTAAATATCAACAAAAATCTACAAAAAAAACATACATTACTACACCTCCTGAGTTAAAAGCTAAAGAAATTTCTGAGTCTAATGCTTTCAACAGTAGTGAGGAATTTAAAACAAATGTAGTTTTTCTACCCCGAGATCCAGATTGGGCCTATGTTTTTTGGCAAATTTCTGATGCAGACAGAGAAAAAGCACAATCTTTGAATGCTAATAAATTATGTTTACGATTATTTGATGCATCTGGTTCTGAAGGAAGTAATTTGAACCAAGGAACACTAAGGGAGATAGCAGTTGATAGTTACAGTACTGAGTGGTACTTACCAATCCCACTTGCAGATAGAGATTATAAAGTTGAATTAGGTTACAAATATGGTTTTAACTGGATGTCATTGGCATTTTCTTCGATAAGCCATGTTCCGGGATCTCATCCTTCTGAGCAAATTCTTGATAAATTTGTACCTTTTAATTTAGATTCTACTTCTGAGTCAATCCCAGATATTTCTAGTCCCGATGTTTCAGAACAAAATGGTATGCATGAAAGGTTATACCAAGCAGCAACTAACATTTCTCTCAGAAGAAAAGTTGGTTCTGAAGAATTTATGGAAAACGTAAATTCAACAAACGTCAATGATAATCTTACAGATTCAGGTGCTGGTAAATGGTCATCAGGTTTAAATGACTCTGGAGGCGGAATTGTTAAAAATAGATCTTTTTGGCTCGTTGCTGATGCTGAATTAATTGTTTATGGAGCTACAGAGCCTTCTGCAAAATTGACAATAGGTGGAGAAGATGTACCTCTTGCTGCAGATGGTACTTTTAGAATTCAAGTTCCATTTAGAGACGGAACACAAAAATATGATATTAAAGCTGTTGATTCATCTGGTGAGCAAGAAAAAAGTATTTCAATGAATTTTGATAGAACTACGCCACTTGACGATACAAATGAAAAAGATAATGCTGAAACAGAATGGTTTTAATTAATTAAATTAATGCTGAAAAAAATTGTAGCTTTTACTCCCTTATTTGGAGCATTAACATTTCCACTAATAGTTCCTATTACAATTTCTAAATTCGGTGTTAATTATGGAATTCTCAGTGCATTACTAATTTCTTCGTTATGGTTTATCGCTATGTTAAGAACTTCCGAAATGCCTCATTAATTTAGTTAGATTTTTGGAAGTTTCTTAAAAATATGACTGAAGTTAATGTAGTTAAAATAAATTCTCCTTTTTTAGATCAAAAACCAGGAACTTCTGGTTTAAGAAAAAGTACTTTAAAGTTTCAGGAGGAACATTATCTAGAAATTTTTATTGAAGCAATCTTACAATCATTGGAAGATTTACAAGGTTCAACATTAGTAGTTGGTGGTGATGGAAGATATGGCAATATAGAAGCAATAGATAAAATTGTGCAAATATGCGTTGCTCATAAAGTTCAAAAGGTTATTGTTCCAAAATTCGGTTTATTATCTACTCCTGCGACATCACACTTAATTAGAAAAGAAAAAGCTATTGGTGGAATTATTCTTTCTGCAAGCCATAATCCTGGGGGGATTGATGGCGATTTTGGAGTGAAATTGAATATCTCTAATGGTGGTCCAGCTCCTGAGATAATTACTAATAAAATTTTCAAGGCTTCACAATTTCTAACTTGTTATAAAATTTGTAAAATTCAACTACCTGATATTAGTGAATTTGGAACTTATTCTTACGGTGAAACTACCTTAGAAATTATTGATGGATTGAAAGATTATTCGAATTTGATGGAGAAAATTTTTGATTTTGATCAAATTAGTGATTTTTTAAAAAAAGACTTCTCGTTAATCTTTGATGCAATGAATGCAGTTACAGGTCCATATGCAAAAAATATTTTTGTTGAAAAAATGGGTCTTGCACATGATTGCGTTATGAATGGTAACCCATTAAAAGATTTTGGAGGTTTACATCCTGATCCTAATCTTACTTACGCATCTCAATTAGCTGATTTGTTATTAAATAAAAAATCTTATAGTTTTGGTGCTGCATGCGATGGAGATGGAGATAGGAATATGATCTTAGGAAGTGCATGTTTTGTAAATCCTAGTGATAGTCTTGCAGTTATTACTGCTAACACAAACTGTGTACCTGGGTATAAAGATGGTATTACAGGAGTGGCACGATCCATGCCAACTAGCTCAGCAGTTGATAATGTTGCTCGAGCATTAAATATACCCTGTTTCGAGACACCTACTGGTTGGAAGTTTTTTGGAAATCTTTTGGATTCTAATTTAATTACTTTATGTGGAGAAGAAAGTTTCGGAACAGGAAGTAATCATGTAAGAGAGAAAGATGGATTATGGGCAGTTTTGTATTGGTTACAAGTTTTGGCTGAGAAAAAATGTTCGGTAAATGATTTGATGCAGAATCATTGGAAACAATTTGGTAGGAATTATTATTCAAGACATGATTATGAGGCAATTCCCTCAAATATCGCTAATCAAATCTTTGATAATCTATCTTCTATGCTCGAAACTTTAAAAGGCAATAATTTTGCTGGCCATTTAGTTAAAATTGCAGATAACTTTTCATATTTAGATCCCGTTGATAATTCTATAAGTGAAAATCAAGGTTTAAGGTTGGTACTTGATGATAATTCCCGGGTAATTGTGCGCCTTTCTGGAACTGGAACTAAAGGGGCAACATTAAGACTTTACTTTGAGAAATTTTTCAATCCTCAACAGAATCTTTCCTTAAATCCTCAGCTCGCTTTGAAACCTCTAATAAATGATTTAGATACTTTATTAAACATTTCAAAACTTACTCAAATGGAAACTCCTACAGTAATTACATAGAATTGAAAGTAATGATTTTTTGATTTTATTTATATGCATTCAGAAAATTTATTTCCTAATAATTCTCAAATAGAAAATAATGCACCTTTGGCAGATAAATTAAGACCAAAGAATTTGGAAGATTTTTTTGGTCAACAACCAATCCTCAATGAGAATTCGCTTTTAAGAAGTGCAATATTAAACGATAAGGTTAGTAATTTTATTTTTTCTGGCCCTCCAGGCGTTGGAAAAACTACTCTAATTGAAATTATTTCCTCTAATACGCGGTCAAAATTAATTAAGTTAAATGCAGTATTATCAAGCGTTAAAGAATTAAGAAATGAAATCGCTAATGCAAAAGATAGATTAATAAATTCAAAAAGAAAAACAATCTTATTTATCGATGAGGTTCATAGATTTACAGCAGTTCAGCAAGATGCTTTATTACCTTCAATAGAAAATGGAACGATAACTTTTATTGGTGCTACAACTGAAAACCCTTTCTTTGCTGTTAATAAAGCGCTTGTTAGCAGGTCTCGTATTTTTACTTTACTTCCTTTGGCAGAAAATGATTTGAAGAAAATAATACAAAAAGTCATTACTCACTATTCAAAACAAAAAGATTCAAAAAAGATTTTTTTAACTCAAGATGCTATAAGTCATTTAATTAAATTTTCTGGCGGAGATGCAAGAACATTAATAAATGCGTTAGAGATGGCCATAGAAACAACTGCAGAAAATGATGCAAAAGAAATCAACATTAATCTCTCAATAGCAGAGGATGCACTTCAAAAGAAAAATATTGTTTACGATAAAAATGGTCAAAATCATTATGATGTAATAAGTGCCTTTATCAAGTCAATAAGAGGCTCTGATCTAGATGCAACTTTATTCTGGCTTGCGAATATGCTGGAGGCTGGGGAAGACCCTAATTTTATTTTTAGAAGACTACTTATATCTGCCAGTGAAGATATTGGATTAGCTGATCCTAATGCCATAGTAGTTGTACAATCCTGTTGTGATGCTTTTGATAGAGTTGGTTTTCCAGAAGGATTATATTTTTTAACGCAGGCTTCTTTATATTTAGCCATATCTCCAAAAAGTAATAGTATGAAAAGTATTTTTACAGCAATTGAAACAATCAAATCTACAAATGCTTTTGATGTTCCACTTCATTTAAAAAATAATTCTAATAGTTATGTCAATCCTCATAATTATCCAGGTAATTGGGTCGCACAAGAATATCTGCCTAAATCTTTAAAAGGTTTAAAAATATGGGACACAAATAATAATGGATGGGAAAAAACTCAATATGAAAAACTGCTTAGAAGAAAAGAAAACTAAAAAATTTTCGAACAACAAATAATCTCAGGATTAAAAGAAGTTTTTTCTTCGTAGGCTAAAGCGATAGTCCAATTATGGAAGTTAATCTGAGAATAACTTAAATGTATATTTTTCTTCTTATGAATTAACTCTTTTGGGTTTTCAAAAAATTGCCAATGGTTTATGTCTTTAGCTAATTTTCCATGATCCCATTTTATTGCCGCTTCAACAGCGCACCATTGATTAAGTATCATGTTTTTTGTTAAATAATTATTATGGTTAGATTTATTGGTATGAAAAAAATATTTTTCTGCGAATTTTATATGGTTAAAATTTCTATCTGTTCTTTCAATATCAATCCCTATTTTGCTTTTATGCCAGACTATAGTAATGACATCTTTACAATGACTTAAACTAATATGTCCCATGCCAGAAGGTAAACTTGGAGGTTCTCCTGGATGAGCATTAATTGGAATTTCTAGGGGGTCTAAATCAAAAAGTGTTGAAAGTGATTGTCGCAAATAAGCTCTTGTTTCTAAGAAAATCTTTGATCTTGAATTCGTTAGGTTTTTTGCAGTTTTAATTTCTTCTACAGTTGCGACATCTTGCACACCTTTAATCTCATAAAACCAAATTTTTGGTATTTTATATTCATACTCATTTAATAATTTCAATGGCTCTTAAGGTTGGCGACAAAGCACCAGAATTTAAATTAAAAGATTCTTTTGAGAAAGATGTCTCTCTTAGTGATTTTAAAGGTAAAAGAATAATACTATATTTTTATCCAAAAGATAATACTCCAGGATGTACTAAGGAAGCATGTAATTTTAAAGAGAATTGGGATTTACTCCAAAAAAATAATATTGTTGTGCTTGGTATTAGTAAAGATAATGCTTCCTCTCATCAGAAGTTTGTAGAAAAATTTAATTTACCTTTTATTCTTTTGACTGATCCTGAACCTTTTAAAGTTTCTTGTGATTACGATAGCTATGGGCTGAAGAAATTTATGGGAAAAGAATATATGGGAATGATAAGAAATACTTTTTTAATTGATACTGAAGGTAACATTGAAAAAATTTATTTAAAGGTAAAAGCAGCAATAATGGCTGATCATATAATTGCAGACCTCGGGTTAAGCTAGGAAAGATGGTGAATAATCATCCCCTCCATAACTAAATTAGGAGCATTGATAATATTTTCTTTTTGAGTATTTTGAGATTTTGTGAATAATTGAGAGTCTCCTCCACAGATTATTAAAATATCCTTTTCGGGATTAAATAAACTATTAATCACGCCATTAAGAGAGTTGATTACTCCTTTTAAAATTGCGTCTTCTGTATTAATTAAAAAATCTTTGATCGGAATATCATATTTTTTGGGAACTTTAAGATTTTTTGTATTTTGTTCCATAGATTTTAATTGTGTTAGAAAACCTGGAAGAAGTTGACCACCAATAATAGATCCATTTGAATTCAATTTTGTTATTGATAATATTGTTCCAAAATCTGCAATTAGCAAATCTTTTTTGAAAGGGTTTTCAATAATTTTTAAAGCGGCAATACAGGCAAGAGCTCTATCAACTCCAAAATAATCAGGAAGATTTGATAACTGAATATCTTTAGTTTTTATTTCATTTTCTTTTTTCAGCAAAAAATTTGGTAGTTTTCCTACAGAAGCCCAAATTAATTGATCAAGATCTATAGTTTCGGGAACTTTTTGCTCTTTTTTGGTATGGAAGAATTGAGATTGATTTATAGAATATTTTGCCCAATGAAGCCTACTATTACCTACTAATAAAAAATTTATATCTGAGACCATTGTTTTATGATCAATTTAATTATTAGTGTGTATTCCACATTCTTGTTTAATCCCCCTAAATCTTGTATCTCTGCCCTTTGCTCCACTACCATCGGGACTGCTTGAATGCCAATCTCCTACAGTAGAATAACCTTTGATAAAAAGTGGATGGGCAGGTAAATTATTCTCTTCCATGTAATAAAAAATATCTTTATTTGTCCAATTTAATAAAGGTCTTAAAGAGAGTCTTTGACGAATTAAGTCTATGAATTTCATTTTGTTTCTATTTTCTGTTTGACTTGATCTAACACCGCTTGCCCAACAAACAATATCATATTTTTCTAGACCATTTTCTAAAGGTTTTATCTTTCTCAATTCATGATACTTATCTAAATCACTCTCTTTATTAGTTTCCCAAAGTTTTCCGTATTTGGCCTCCATTCTTGCTGGAGATAATTCACTTTGCAGAACTTCAACTTCTAGGGATAAATTATCAATAAGCTTTTCAGCATAATGATATGTTTCTTGAGGAAGGTAACCCGTATCAATCCAAAATATTTTGATTTTTTTTTGTAGATGTAATTTACTGACCGTATCTAAAAGAACTGATGACTGTATACCAAAACTTGTTGTAATAGCAAATTGATTATCAAACTTTTCATAACCCCATGTAAGCATTTCTTGAGGCTTCATATCTACTAGTTCTTGATTATATTTCCTCAAGTTGGTTCGAATATCTTTTTGGATTTTTTCAATCATTATTCAGTTTGGTTATGAGTTTAATTTTATTTCGCTCAATTTTAAAATTATTCGTATAGTTTAATAATACATTTACGCATAACAATATTTCTCTAATGAAATCAATACAAAAACCAATAGTAATAGTTGGAGCAGGTTTTGCAGGTATGACATTTGCTTTGAATTTAAAGAATCTTAATCCTTCTTTACCGATTCTTGTGGTTGATTCTGAAACTAACTTTTTATTTAAACCTTTAATGTATGAAGTTTTAAGTAAAGAAATAAGAAGTTGGGAAGCCAGCCCAAAATTTGCAAAAATTTTTTCTGATGCGGGTATAACCTTTTTAAAAAATTGTTTAACCAAGATTTACTTCAAAGAAAATATTCTTGAATTTATTGACGATTTAAAATTAAGTTATCAGTATCTTGTTATCTGTACAGGATCTATTCCAAATAGTTTTTTTGTAAAAGGTGTAGATGAAAATTGTTATTTTTTTAATGATGTTCATGATCTAAATAAATTAAATTCTATTTTAAAAAAATCACAAGATAATGCTTTGCATAAAAAGTTATTCATAGTTGGAGGTGGTCCCTCTGGTATCGAGTTGGCATGCAAAATTAAAGATATATTTATAGACCAATTTGAAATTAATGTAATAGAAAAATCAAACGAAATCCTTAATAAAAACAAAGTTTTTAATAGAGAACAAGCAGAGAAGGCATTAGAAAAAAGAAAAATTAACGTTCTTTTGAATTCCTCAGTTAAAGAAGTCTCGGAAACTAAGATTAGTATTTCTAGTAAGGCTGGAATAACTTCTTTAGATAAAGATATTGTTATTTGGACTGCAGGTGTTAAACCTAATTTGTCTTACTTAGAAACTGATCAAATAGTAAAAAAATTTGGACGAATTTTAGTTAATAATAATTTGCAAATAGAAAATTATAAAAACTGTTTTGCTATTGGCGATATTTCAGTTATTGAGGGAATGGAGGATTTACCTATAACTGCTCAGGTCGCTATGCAGGAAGGAAATCATCTGGCTAACAATTTAGAACTTTTAATTCAAGGAAAGGATCCTTTACCCTTTGAATTTAAAGACAATGGTGAAATGATTAGCTTAGGAATAGGAGAAGCTTCAATTTCTGGGCTTGGGGTTACATTATCTGGAAAATTGGCTTTTGAGGCAAGAAGACTTATATATGCTTCCAAGTTGCCTGAAATTACTGAAAGCTTAAAATCTGCATCTTCCTGGATAATCCAAAAAAAATCTATTTTTAAAAAGTTTCTTAAAAAAGATAATTCCAATTAAACTTTTTTGAAATATTGTTTTTGGGTATATTGAGTTAAATAAGTTTCGTATGAATTTAATTGCAGCAGTTAGTCATAATTTTGATGCGTTTATAACGGTAGTTGTTTTAATAATGTCAATAATTTTGTTTATTAAAAATACTATTGCGCCAGAATTGACTGGTTTGTTATGTGTTGGAATATTTATAGCTACTGGGGTTCTTTCTCCTGAAAAAGCTTTAGCTGGATTTGGTAGCCCGTCATTAATTACCCTTATGGGTTTGTTTGCAGTTTCCTCTGCATTATTTAAGAGTGGTGCCTTAGACAGAGTAAGAGAATTGATTTCTTCTGAAAATATTAGAACTCCAAGGAAATTAATTTCTTTAATAGCTTTTTTGATTGCTCCAATATCAGGAATTGTTCCTAATACTCCAGTAGTAGCATCTTTGTTACCTTTAATTGAAAGTTGGTGCGAGAGAAGAAATATATCACCATCAAAAGTTTTATTACCTCTTTCTTTTGCTACTTTACTCGGTGGAACTCTAACATTATTAGGTAGCTCAGTAAATCTTCTTGTAAGTGATATCAGTCAACAATTAGGTTATGGAGCTTTGGAATTATTTAGTTTGACTTCAATAGGAATTCCTGTGTGGCTTATCGGTACAACCTATATGATTCTTGTGTCTGATATGCTTTTGCCAGATAGAGGGAGAGATAAGGAGTTTATTAAAAATGGTGATATGAATATTTATTTTACTGAAATTACTATTCCCTCTACTTCAGAATTAGTTGGACAATCTGTCAGAAATAGTAGATTGCAAAGACGATTTGACGTTGATGTTCTGGAATTGCAACGAAGTGGAAAAGTTATGCTTCCTCCTTTGGCTGATAGAAAGATTGAACCTGATGATAGATTAATTATCCGCGTTACAAGGGCTGACTTATTTAGATTGCAGCAGGAACATACCATTCTGTTAGGAGAAAATAAAACATCTTTCGATGGAGCTAATGTTTTCTCAGATGATGAAGGTACTAAGACCTTTGAAGCCTTGTTACCAGCTGGTTCAACTCTAGCCGGTGCAAGTTTGAGAGAATTAAGATTTAGGCAGCGTCATAATGCAACAGTTTTAGCATTAAGAAGAGGACAACAAACTGTTCAGGAGAGATTGGGTCAAGCTGTTTTAAGGGCTGGAGATGTTTTACTATTGCAAGCACCATTAGATTCAATAAGAGGTTTACAAGCTAGTAATGATTTGCTTATTTTGGATCAATTCGAAGATGACTTACCTTTTTTGATAAAAAAACCTATATCGATTGCAATTGCAATAGGAATGGTGGTTTTGCCTTCAGTTTCTAATATTCCATTGGTAGGTTCAGTCCTTTTAGCAGTCATTGCCATGGTAGCTTGTGGATGTTTAAGACCTGCAGAGATACAAAAATCAATTAGGTTAGACGTCATTTTATTGTTGGGATCTTTGTCATGCTTTAGTGTAGCTATGCAAGTAACAGGATTAGCAGATTTAATTGCTGTCAATCTAAACTTTGCCCTTAATGGAATGCCTCTGTATTTTGCACTATTTGTAATTTTTGTATCGACAGTTCTTCTTACACAATTTATAAGTAATGCTGCATCAGTTGCTTTGATTTTGCCTGTTGCTATTGAATTCTCAAATGTTTTAGGCATTTCACCAAGCGCTTTAATAATGCTTGTTTTGTTCGGCGCAAGTCAATCTTTCTTGACTCCAATGGGTTATCAAACAAATTTAATGGTTTATGGTCCTGGAAGATATAGATTTTTTGATATCGCAAAATATGGAGCTGGATTAACACTTATAATGTCTTTTACAGTGCCTGCATTGATAATTCTAAATTACGGGTAATATGGTGAAATTCACAAGTAAGGTGTATAAGTTCAAAGATGCTTACAAAAAGCTATCAGTACCACAATTTACTATTGTTACAGGCTTGTTTATTATTTGCATTGGAACTTTAATTTTGAGTTCACCATTATGTTCATCTTCAAAAGTTGGTTTGTGGGAAGCATTTTTTACTTCTACTTCTGCAATAACCGTTACTGGCCTAACCATAATAGATATTGGTGTTGATTTAAATTTCTTTGGCCAAGTTTTTTTAGCTTTTATGCTTTTATCAGGTGGTCTAGGATTAATGGCTATTACTACATTTTTACAGGGATTTGTCGTAAAGGGGGCAAAGCTAAGAACTAGATTAGATAAAGGAAAGACTCTAGACGAATTTGGAGTCGGAGGAATTGGTCGAACTTTTCAAAGCATTGCTATTACTGCCATTAGTATCATATCCTTGGGCGCAATTGTTTTATATTCTTTTGGATTTGTAGATATTCAAAATAATTGGGAAAGATTATGGTCCTCAATTTTTCACAGCATATCGGCATATAACAATGCAGGATTTTCTTTAATGTCTAATAGTATTCAAGACTATAGAGCAAATTATTTGGTTAATGGTGTTTTTATTTTTCTCATTGTTATGGGTGGATTAGGTTGGCGGGTTATTGATGATATTTGGAGTAATAAAAGAAATCTTTCTTATAAAAAATTAAGCCTTCATTCCAGACTAGTTATTAGGACAAGTTTGTCTCTAATAGTATTCGGATCATTAGGATTATTTATTACTGAATCATTGCTAAATAGTCAATTTTTCAACAATTTGAATTTTTTTGAACGGTTAATGTCATCAGTCTTTGAAACAGTAAGTGCTAGAACTGCAGGCTTCACAAATTACCCAATCTCATTGAACTCTATATCGGATACCGGTCTATTGTTATTAATGACTCTAATGTTTATTGGTGCCAGTACCGGAGGTACTGGTGGAGGCATAAAAACAACTACATTTATTGCTTTAATGGCTGCAACTAGATCAACCTTAAGAGGTCAGAAAGATGTAATTATTAGCAATAGATTAATTTCAGATAAAGTTATTTTAAAGGCAGTTGGAATCACAGTTGGATCTTTGCTTTTTGTTCTGTTAATGGCAATGTTGCTTAGTACAACAAATACCTTTGTTAAGAAAGAATCTTTCACATTCCTAGAAATTTTGTTCACTTGCATATCTGCATTTGCAACTGTTGGTTTTGATATTGGTTTAACTACAAAACTAAATCATTTCGGCCAATTTATTCTTATTGTCGGAATGTTTGTGGGCAGACTTGGTATCCTTTTGCTTTTAAGTGCACTTTGGCAGGCTCTTTATAAGAGTAGAATAGATAGACAAAAGAGAATTGGCTATCCTAGGGCTGATCTTTATGTATAGGATTGACTGAGTTTATTATGGCTGATTGGTGGCAGTGGTCTCAAAAAAGAGAAAAAGAATCCCTCACTTTTGCAGTTGTTGGCGTTGGACGATTTGGAACTGCTGTTTGTAGAGAACTTATAAGTAATGGTGCTGATGTTTTGGCTGCAGATTATTCGGAAAAAGCTATTGATGATTTGAGGCAATTGGAACCTTCTATAGAGGCTAGAGTTGTAGATTGTACTGACGAAGAGTCTATGAAGGAATCTGGAATTCTTGAAATGAATACCGTTGTAGTAGGTATAAGTGAACCTATTGAAGCAAGTATAACTACGACACTTATTGCTAAAGATAGTGAAGGCAGCAAAGTGAAAAGAGTAATAGCAAGAGCAACGAGTGACTTGCACGAAAAAATGTTAAAAAGGGTAGGTGCAGATAAAGTTGTCTTCCCTTCCAGAATGCAAGGTGAGAGATTAGGTTTAGAACTAGTTAGACCAAATCTAATTGAAAGATTGGAACTCGATAACCAAACTGGTATAGATGAAATAACTGTTCCAGAGGAATTTATTGGAAGATCCTTGAGAGATTTGAATTTGAGGAAAAATTATTTGGTTAATGTCCTTGCAGCAGGACCTGCTGAAGAGTTAACAGTTAATCCTCCAGCAAAATATATCTTAGAAAGAGGAAATATTTTGGTAGTAATGGGAAAAACCGCTGATTTACAGAAATTGCCTCAGAATTAATCTTTTAATCAGATTTTTTATAGTATCTTATCCTTTGAGGTGCTCTTTTTAATCTTCTGACACTTTGTTTTTCAAGTTCATCTCTAAATTTATCAGTATTTAAATTAGTTTCTGAAATAGGTGATTTAATTTCTTTTTCGAAATATTTTTTTATACCCTCTTGTATTAACACTTTTGCCATATTACTTACTGTCCTAGATTCATTGTCGGCCAAAAGAGTTAATTGCTCACATATTAATTCTGGAAGGACTACTTGAATTCTGGGGGATTTTGGCTTCCCATTAGTTGAGTTTTGGCGGGTAGCCATGTGTCAAAGTTGATAACTGTTACTTATTAGTATACACAGTTAGTCAAGGATACTATCTTTGTGTATATTATTAGTAAGGAAATTTTTGTCCGTATCAATTAATTGTTTTATTGTCCCATGAAAAATTCAAGAAAAATTGATTCTTCTAAAAGGTCGATAATTGATAAACCGAAAAAAAGATTAGTCAATTCAGATTCTCACGATAATGAAAATAGTGACGTTTTGGTATCAGCGGTAATTAGTCCATATTTGTTAACTCATCTTCACCATATTCTTCAGCAGTCTGAGTATTATGCTCAAAAAGATGGTAGAAAGTCTCACGCAGCTAACTTTGCGAAACTAAGAAAAGTTTTATGTTTAGATGCAAGAAGTATGGCAGATGCCTCTGCAAAAGAGATAAAAGATGTGGATAATGATTTATCTAATAATAAATATAATGAACAAAATGTAGCTTGAAGTAATAATCTATTAATAAATAGATTTTAAAAACATGTCCAGTAATGCTGAAAAGCTCTATAAGTTAATAGCCAACGATTCCAAAAAGAAACAAAGTCTGTTTATGACAGCCTTAACTAATCCTAAAAAAGCCTTAGATAAAATATGCGATATTGGAAACGAGTTAAATATTGCTGTGACTAAAGAGGAGGTTATTGAATATTTGAGTACTATTGATGATGAGGCAACTAAAATGTGGTTAATCAAGGCTCGAGGAGGTCTTTAGGAAAAGGTTTAGAATAATTATTATTTTGACTAGGAATAGGTTTTATTCTTTTGTTGTAGCCACCTCCACCAGCTAAAGTCCAAAAAAACCAATAACTTGGAATTGCAAGAGCTGCAGCTATAAAAATCACTACAATTTGTTCTATTCTTTTCATGATTTAATTTTATTCCACAAAATATTTTTTAGTAAATAAGCCACAGATTTTGTAAATTCTATTTTTAAAACAGTGATTAGATTTGAAGGTGTAAGCAAAATTTATTCTACAGATGTTGTTTTAAAAAATATTAGTTGGGAGATTAAGAAAGGAGAAAAAGTTGGCTTAGTTGGTTCTAATGGTGCAGGTAAATCAACTCAATTTAAGATTTTAATTGGAGAGGAAGAGCAAACAAGTGGAACGATCATCAAAGAGGGAAATCCTAAAATTGCCCATTTAAAGCAAGAATTTGATTGTAATTTGAATTTTTCAGTGAGACAGGAATTAGAAAGTTCTTTCAAAGATATACAAATTGTTGCTATTAAACTTTTAGAAATTGAGAATAAAATGAAATCGTTGGATATAAAAACAAATTCCGATGAACTTGAAATTTTTGTAAATCAACTCTCAAAATATCAAGCAAAATTTGAAGCTTTAGGTGGTTATCAAATGCAATCTGATGTAGAAAAAATATTACCAAAATTAGGCTTTTCTATAGAAGATGCTGACAAATTAGTTGGTAATTTCTCAGGTGGTTGGCAGATGAAAGTTGCACTTGGAAAAATAATCTTACAAAAACCTGATTTACTTTTGCTGGATGAACCAACCAATCATTTAGATTTAGAAACTATTTTTTGGTTGGAAGAATATCTATCATCGCTTAAAATTGCGGTTATTATAATTAGTCATGATAGATATTTTTTAGATAAATTATGTAAAAAAATAATTTTTGTAGATAGAGGAACATCTGAAACGTATAATGGGAACTATTCTTTTTTTGTTGAACAGAAATCTTTGAATGAAGAATCACAAAATAAGGCATATCAATTACAACAAAAAGAAATTGAGTTACAGAAGAGGTATATAGATAGATTTAGAGCTAGTGCAACTAGAAGTTCTCAAGCAAAGAGTAGAGAAAAACAATTAAAAAAGATTTCTAAAATTGAGGCTCCTGTAGCACAATCAAAAAGTCCTGTTTTTAATTTTCCAGAATGCCCTCGCTCAGGAAAAATAGTTCTAAATATAAAAAATTTGTCTCATAGTTTTGAGGATAAAATTCTTTTTTTAGATATTAATTTAAAGATTTCTTCTGGGGAGAAAATAGCAATATTGGGACCTAATGGCTGCGGCAAATCTACATTACTTAAAATTATTATGAAAAAAATATCTCCTGAAATTGGAGAAATTAATCTTGGTAAACATAATATAATTACTAGCTATTATGAACAGAATCAGGCTGAAGCACTTTCACTTGAAGAAAGGGTTATTGATTTAATATGTAAAAAGTCTCCAGAATGGTCCCAAAAAAAAGTTAGAACATTTTTAGGGGGTTTTGGCTTTCAAAATGAAACTGTTTTTAAATATATTAAACAACTCAGTGGGGGAGAAAAGGCAAGATTAGCATTGGCGCTCATGATTATTAATCCTAGTAATTTCCTTCTTTTGGACGAACCAACTAATCATTTGGATCTGCAATCTAAGGAAAACTTAGAATTAGCAATTAAAAATTATAAAGGTTCATTATTAATCATTTCTCATGATCGGTATTTTATTTCAAAGGTTGCAAATAGAATTATTGAAATTAAAGATTCAAAGTTATTATCATATGATGGTAATTACGAATATTTTTTAGAAAAAACTCAAAGCCAAAAAATTTGATTAATTTTTATAAAATTCACAATTGGCTAAGTAAGATCACTCATTTATCTTTACATAGTTGACCGTCCTTAATTAATCTTAAAATACAAAATAGGTTTTAATAGTTTAAATGAAAAATTTCGATTTCCAAGAAAAACATTTTCAAATTTCTGATCCTATTGAAAGTTATTTTGAATGCATTACTTCTTGCGATATAAGGATGGTAGATGTATTTCTAGATGTGTGGAAATACTTAAACGGAATGACAATTAAATTTTTTAGTTATTTTGTAGATTAGTAATATCAGTTGGCATTACTTTTAATTTAATAAATTTATTTTTACGCTTCAATAATATATTTACTTGTTTTTTGATACCATTTTTACTAATTTGTTCTATTACATCTGACGCGGTTTCAATATCTTTATTGCCTATTTTAATTAAAATATCATCTATCTTTATTCCACTTTTTTCAGCTGGACTGTTCGGTACTACATATCCAACTTTTACGACATTATTTTTTCTCTCAAAAATACTTTCTTCTATTAGGCTAATTCCAATCATAGGATGTATTACTTTACCATTGTTTAAAAGTTGATAGGCTATTTCCTTAGCTTTATTAATTGGGATTGCGAAACTCAAACCCGCTCCTGGACCTGATCTTATCAACGTATTAATTCCAATTACTTCTCCATCGCTATTCAACAGTGGACCTCCAGAATTGCCAGGATTAATAGCAGCGTCTGTTTGTATCAGTTCAAGTTTTTTATCGTATATTCCTAATTGACTTACGTTTCTATTTAGATTACTAATAATACCAAGTGTAACTGTATTTTCCAGTCCGAATGGATTTCCAACTGCTATAGCCCAATCACCAACTTTAACCTTTGCAGAATCGCCCAATTTTGCTTTTGGCCATGGCCCTTTCCCTTCAATCTTTAGCACAGCTAAATCAGTAAAAGAGTCTTGGCCTATCAGTTTAGCATTTAACTTTTTGCCATTGGTTAAACCAACAATTACCTTATCTGATCCATTCACTACATGAGCATTGGTCATTACAAGTCCATCTGCAAATATAAATCCACTGCCTTGGTTTTGCTCTATCCTTGGTCGATTTTCGTTAGGCAAATCTAATCCAAACAATCTTTCAAAATATGGATCTAGAAATAGTTGAGAATTTCTTGGAAAATTTCTTTTTTTAACATATCTTTGAGTATCAATTGTCACCACAGCTGCACCGGTTCTTTCTACAGCTTTAGTTATGAAAGATTTGTTTGAAAATAAACTAACTTCATTAATTTTTGGTTTGCTTAATGGCTGTGATATTACTTTTGCGGGATACATAATGCCTACTGGAATTAATGAGATGATTAGTAATAGCTTTTGGAAGTATATTTTCAATTTTGATTTTTTAATGTTATTCGGGAATTTATTCCACCATACAAGTGGAATTTAAATTTAACTAGTAATTTAATTAATTGATTCTAGAGAATAATTTAGTGACTTAAAATAGCTAAATTTCTTTTTTTCGGGCTATGATATTAAAAATATATCAAATTAATTTATAAGTCCAATGACTATTCTATTTCCAATTATATATTCTGCGGCCTTAACTTATTTAGTGTGGAAAGCTTTTAAAGTAATGTCTAATGGCTGGGGTATATCCGATAATAAAAAGAAACGTTTAAGTACTTCCAGTTTTAAACAAAAAAAGTACACAATACATCCAGAACTTTTAGATAAATCAGGTAACATAACAGAAGAGGAGCTATTAACTGTAAGATTTTCCAACGATAATGACTCTTCATTAGAAGAAAAAGGCTCAACAACTGATTAATCAAAATACATCTAAGGAAAAAAATTTGGAATTAAGAACAAAAATTGTTTCAGTGGTAATAAGATCTCTCAAATTGCCACCAAGATTTCGTTTAAAAATGGTTAAAGAAGATCCAGTGAGACTTGAATTAAGCCTAACTCCTTCTTACGGTAAAAACCCAGTTATTGTTGGTATAGTTGAATCTTTAGACTTAGTCGCGCGAAGAGATAGAGAAGGTAGACTCCCCAGAGATCTTCAAGGGACTTGGGACTGGACTGTAAGACATGGCAAAGTTAGTACTGGAGGTTGGAATCCTATGTTAAAAGAAGCATTGCAAACAATGTTTGATACAGGATTACCGGCCATTGTATATGAGGAATTAACTGGAGATGAATATCGACCTGTTGATGGTGTAAGACATGTTAAATAAATAATTTATTATTTTTCATAAAATCTTCCTTAAAACGTTAAAATAATTTGATAGATAATTTAGTTAATTATGAATAAAGACAATCAACCAAGATTTGGCTTTGTAAATTTTGCAGAAACTTGGAATGGCCGTATGGCAATGATGGGTATTTTGATTGGACTTGGTACTGAATTAATTACTGGACAAAGTATTCTTCGACAAATTGGAATAGGTTAATACTTTACTTGATTTCTTCTGCTTGCACATCAATGGTACTTGCACTAGCCTTTTTATCTAATTGATTTTTATTATTAATATTTTCTAAATCTGCACCGCAATTCATGCAGGTTTTACTTAAACCTAATGATATTGCCCCACAATTACTGCATGTATTAATCTTAGATTTATAAGAGTTAAAACTCATAAACACCAAAATTAATAATAGAAGAGGAATTAAAAATAAAAGAAGTAGAACATTTCCAACTAAGCCAATGAAAAAGTTAAATCCAAAAATTGGAATAACGAAAAGTATGATTAATGAGTAGGTAAGAAGATTTTTATTAGCTTTAAGAAAATAATTCACCTTAGTTATCCTTATCTAAAATTTCTTTTTTTATTTTCTAAAGTCATACTAGCAATTACTACGCTCCAACACTGTCCAAAATATAAAATTACTCCTAATAGCCATACCCACAAAGTAAGTACTAGAAAACCTCCAATGAAACCGTATGCTTGAAATCTTACTCCAAGTGAGAGAATACTTTTACTTACTGCTAGGTTCAAAGTGGTTAGGCCAATTCCAATAAGAAAAGATCCAGGTAACAGTGGTTTCAATGGAACTTTTCTACTGGGTAAAAGTGCTTGTAATAAAAGAGCCATTAAACTAAAGCCAATTAGGGGTATTGCAAACTGACCAACTTGTAATAACGGCAACTTTAATAATAAATCAGAAATAAAATTATTAGATTTTGAAAGATTTTCTAAAACGTTACTTGGGATCATCCTAAGATTTGCACTAATTTGATCTAGTACCATTAAAAAACCAATAAAGAATACTATTAAAAAGGCTTCAACTCTATTTCGGAGAAACTTCGAAGCTTGCACTCTCCAAGCAGCGTTAACTTTTTTAGAAGGAATTTCGTCCTCCCAAAGCCTATCCGAACCTCTTTGAAGAGATAGATATGCATTTCCTGCTGTGAAAAGCAAAAACATAGCCCCAAGAATTCCTGCCCCAAAGCCTTGATCTATCAAATTAAATAATGTTGTCTCTACTAACTCAACTACTGAAGGAGGTAAAAGCTGAGCAGCAATGGTAATTATTTGTTGATCTAATCCTTCTTGTTTTCCTAGGAACCATGAAGCTATTGAAAGAGAAATTAGAAGGATCGGAAAAAATGATTGAAGTGTGTAGTATGCAAATGCAGCGCTTAAATCAACACAATCAGATTTGCTCCATCGCTCACAAGCTCCCCATAAACTTTTCAGAATCCATGTTGAACTTCTCTGCATATTAATTTTCTTCAAATATTTATTTATTTACTCAATTTTTATTGTATCTGATTAAGAAATTTTTCAAGAAATTTTTTATTTACGATATAACTATTTTGCTAATAATAGATTGCCCCATGGCTTTAAAATTTCAAATTTTTCAATAGATCTACAAGCAATTAATGGAAAATTAACATCGCTCAAGTCTATTCCTGAAACTAATTTTAAAGGATCTGTTTCTAACCACTCTAAAGAACAATTGAGTTCTTCTAATAGCAGCCAGGCTGCTGCAATATCCCATATCTTAGGGGTTGATTCTATTGCTCCGAAAGTTTGTCCCATCGCTACACTCGTAAGATTTAAACTCGATACTCCTAAAAGTCTGATTTTTCCAGGAAATACGGAGTTTGGTTTTTTTTGTAAAATTTTTATTGATCTACTACATAAAGAAACGCATTCACTTTGACGATTATTTTGGCTAGGATCAATTTTCTTGTTATTTAACCAAACCCCTTTACCTTTTATGGATACAAACTTTTTTTTCAATGTAGGAATTATTAAAAAAGAAGATTGTGGTTTACTATCAACAAACCTTGCTACAGAAATAGACCAGTAAGGAATACCTGCAGCAAAATTTGTTGTCCCATCGAGTGGATCGACCACCCAGTAAGCTTTTGAATTTGGAATTAACTTTTGTCCTTCTTCACTAAGGACGCCTTCACCTGGAGCTATTGAAGCTAAGCCATCTACAATTGTTTTGTCACTCCATAAATCACAACTTGTTAATAATGATCCATCTGCTTTATTGCAAGCGCTAATATTTCCAAAATCTTTTATTTGACGTTCACTAACCAATTCAAATAATGAATCTAATTCACGTAGTTGCTTATTAGTTAAATTTGGTGGATTCATTTTTATATATCGCAAATAGATTCTGCATCCTTAATTTTAGTATTTTTACTTCCTAAACAATTTTTACTTTTATCAAGGAAAGTTAATCTTTCTAAATCATCTATATTCAGATTGTAATTATATATTGCATTAATATTTTTTGATTTTGCATTACTTAATTCACTTTGCCTAACAAGAACATCTTTTAGAGTTGATATTCCGACATCATATCTCAGTCTGGAAAGCCTTACAGACTCTTTGCTAGATTCAATTTCTTTAAGAGTAGAGATTATTTTTTCTTCACTTAATTTAAGATTTAGATAGGCTTTACTAATACTTGTGGTTAAAACATTTTTAAGATTTTCATAAGCATATTTTTCGGATTCTGCATCTGCTATTTTTGATTTGTAGGAGTTTTTATTTTGTCCGCCGTCAAAAATACTCCATGCAAAATTTAGACTTATGGTATTTGTATAATTAGATCCAGATTTTTCAGAGTCGATATTAGTTGCTAGAGAGTCACCCTTTGAAAATGTACTAGATAATGAATTACTGATATAGATATTTGGCTTATTTTGAGCTAAAAAGCTCTCTGCTTGGCTCTTTTTGATTGATTTTTGAAGAATGAGGTTTTTTAAGGAAAGATTTTTATCTAGACCCTCATTAATATTCTTATTCAATTTATGATTCCAAAAACCTATAAGATTTTGCTCTTTATTAGTTTCGAAATCTCCCTTAATATTAAGAATCTCTTTAAGAGAAATTTTATTAATTTCATGTTCTACTTTCTTTTCATTAAGTGATTGTTGATCTCGAGAAAGTTGAGCTTCTGCTTCAAGAACTTCAAATTTTGTACCAATTCCAGCATCTAGCTTCGCTTTAGCATTTTCTAAACTTGTAATTGATAAATCAAGTGTGAATATTTTATTTTGAATATCTTGATATGACTTTTTGTATTTGTGATATCTGACTCTTGCTTCTTGAATTAAATCTTTTTTCTTAATCTTATAATTATTTTCTGCAATTTTGTAATTTGTTTTAGCGATTTTAATTTCAGATCCTCTTAGCGGGGCAATTACATCCCATTTAATATTCAGGGAGGGATTAGCCGTAAATTGTGATGTTTTTAAAGTAGGTGAATTGCTATTGTAGTTTTTACCTACAACATATTTTGGTAACCCATTGGCTTGAAAATCTAAGGTTGGGTATCTTTTTGCAATTTGACTGGTAAGATTAAAGCTTGCAGAGACTGCTCGGTTTTGTAATGATTTTAATTCTTGATTATTTAATACAAGTTTTTCTATTTCTTGATAATCAACCAAAGTAATATTTGATTTTTCTTCTAAAACATTATCAATGTAATTTTTTGTTTCTTTCGATAGAACATTAAATGTATTCATACTTAGAGTAAGCGGCAATAATAAGAAAGGATTTATTACTCTTCTAAGCATGTTTTATAGTTTCGAAAATATTCGATTAACCAATTAAAGTATTAATAATATCATTTGAATCATCAAGAACGTGAATTTTAGTATTTATTTGATTCTCAACTTCTTGAATATTTTTATCATCTAAAAATAAATCAGTATTAATTTTTAACATAATAGATGGTATGTAAACAGCTTCTCCTAAATCCTTATTTTTCAGCCCGTAAATTAGATCTTCTCCAGTAAGAAGACCTGTAACAACTTGATCTTGACCCCAATAAATACTTGGCAAACCATATAAATTAATTGTTAATCCATCAATTAAGTTTAATTTCTTAACTGTAGGAATTAGGGCTTCATAAACTAATTTACCAACAATCCAACTAACTTTTTTTGGCTTTTTTACTTTTTGGGGTAGGTTTTGAGTCTTTTTTCTTAATGCTTCTAGAAAGTTTCTAATAGTCCCAACTCCATTAGATTCTTGTGGCATATTTTCGTAGGTTTTGTAACTAGGTAAATTTGTACCAGCAATTAAATACCATTCGTCTGCTAGCCAACAAAAGCGAGTCCCAAGAGTTATTTGTAGAGAGGCTTGGATTCTCTCTACTTGTTTAATAGTTTTTTTTGCGTATTCTGGGCTAATTGATTTCAATCCATCATTTTCAGGTCTAAATTTTGTAAGTCCTACAGGAACTATTGCTACTGAAAGTACTGTTTGAGTGGGTTGTTTGTAGAATTCAGCAAGTTCCAAAATTGATTTCTCAAGAATATCCCCATCATTTATATCTGGACAAACAACAATTTGAGCATGTATTTGAATAGAGTTTTTTTCAAACCACGAAATTTGATCAAGTATCACTCCTGCTTTTTTATTTTTTAATAATTTTTCTCTTGTGGCGGGATCAGTAGCATGAACTGAAATAAACAGTGGGGATAGTTTTTGCATAGAAATTCTTTCCCAGTCTTCTTTTTTTAAATTCGTAAGAGTTAAATAAGAGCCATATAGGAAACTTAATCTATAATCATCATCTTTTATATAAAGGCTTTTTCTTTTTCCACTTGGCTGTTGATCAATAAAACAAAATGGACATCTATTATTGCATTGCTTGATTGAGTCAAATAATGCATCTTTAAAATTTATACCTAAATTAACGTCTTGATCTTTTTCAATGTTTATATTGTGAATCTTATGATTTTTATCTAAAACTGATATGTCTAAAATTTCTTCACTAATCAGAATCTGATAATCAATTAAATCTCTTGGTTTTTTTCCATTAATACTAATAATTGAATCACCTGATTCAAATCCTATTTCTTCAGCAATAGAATTAGCTTCAATACTTTCAATTTCTGCAGGATTTATTTTATAAGTAATATTAGGAACCAAAAGATCATTGAGATCTTCAGTGTAATTAATTTCTTGCCACACAATTTAAGGCTAAATACTCTTATTTGTATTTATTCTAAACTTATATGTGGCTCAAAGTGTATTAAATACTTTTAAAAAACTAAATATAGGTGTGAAATTATGGGCCTCTTATTTATTAAAATATTACATTCGCAGTTTTCTAAAACACGATTTAGATTAATTAAAATAGCCTTTTTCATTGAAAGAATTAATTACAAACAATTTAGAAGTAAAAGATAAATTCAACTATGAATCCCATAAGACAGTTGATTCATATGAAAATAGTTTTTTATCAAATCCTATATCTTTAAGATTGTGGTCTTCTTTTTTTGTAATTTTACCTATTTTTGTTCAAGCCCCTTGGGTTAGATTAGAACCAATAAGTGCTCTTTGTTTTACTTTTGTTATTGTCTTAACCGCAATTGTTTTGAATCAGAAAGGATCAAATAAGTGGTTTATTGTTAGTTCATTATTACTAGGTATATCAGGTAGTTGGCTTGGTGGATGTTTGTTTTGGGGATGGTTAAGACCATTTCCAATCCTACACATACCTGTTGAAGCTGTAGTTCTCCCATTAGCTTTAATTGGATTTGGTACTAATTGGAAAATAGGTTCAAGTTTTTATATCTCTTCTTTATTTGGAACCGCAGTTACAGACATTACAATATTTCTAATCGGAATCATGGATCAATGGAGGCAGGTAATTACAGCAGATTCTGAAAATGCACCCATGATTCTTCAAAAAACTTCAGAGAGTCTTATTCAAATAAAATCATTATCTATTATCGTTTTTGTTGCTCTTATACTTTGGTTTATTTCAAAAGAAATTTTAGATTCCGGCACAATTAATACTACTAGTGGTAAAGCACTTTTAGTTTCTGGTTACGTAATTCAAACGACATTAATTGTTGATGGTATTTTTATTGTTTTAGCAGTTCTGCAACCAACTTTTAGTGGATTGGTTTAATGTTAAGACCTCCGTTTTCGCAAGAACCGATACCAATAAATAATTGGGATGTAATTGTTATAGGCGCTGGAGCTGCCGGCCTTATGACTTGTCTTGAATTACCTTCAAATTTAAAAGTGCTTCTTTTAAATAGAAATACCAGTAAGGTATCTTCCAGTAGATGGGCTCAAGGCGGAATTGCATCTGTTGTTAGAAAAGATGATTCATTTGATCTTCATGCTGAGGATACTTTAAAAGCAGGTGATGGACTATGTGATTTTCAAGCTGTAGAAATGCTAGTTAAAGAAGCTCCAGGTTGTGTAGAAAGGTTGCAGAATTTAGGGATGATTTTTGATCAAAGTTCTGATCAACTAGCTACTACCTTGGAAGCAGCCCATTCACGAAGAAGAGTCTTACATGTTAAAGATCGTACTGGACGAGCATTAGTTGAAGTTCTAGAAGATCATATTGAGAATCAAAAAAATATTCTTCACTGCAGGGGTGTAAGAGTAACTGAACTTCTAATTGAAAATAAAGAATGTAGAGGAGTTCAGGTTCTTGATGGAGCAAATTTATATTGGATTAAATCTAGAGCTGTTGTTTTGGCTACTGGTGGTGGTGGGCACTTATTTACAAATACAACAAATCCTGCTCAATCATCTGGTGAAGGGATTGCTCTTGCATGGAAAGCAGGAGCTGCTATCGAAGATTTAGAGTTCGTGCAATTTCATCCAACAGCTTTAAAATTTTATGGTGCACCTTGCTTCTTAATATCTGAGGCACTTAGAGGGGAAGGAGCGATTTTAGTTGATAGAAATGGTGAAAGTCCAGTTAATAATCTTGAAAATCGTGATCTAGCGACTAGAGATCAAGTAAGTAGAGCAATTATGAAAAATATGCATGATAATAATGTAGACCATGTTGGCTTAGATCTTCGGTATATTGATCCAGAAAAAATTGTAGAGCGTTTCCCCACGATCTTAAGTAGATGTCAGGATTATGGTGTTAACCCTTTAAATGAGGTTATTCCCGTAGCGCCTGCAGCTCATTATTGGATGGGAGGTGTTAAAACTGATTTAAATGCATCTTCAACACGAAAAGGATTATATGCCGTTGGAGAAGTTGCTTCTACAGGTGTGCATGGTGCTAATAGACTGGCAAGTAACTCACTGATGGAGTGTCTTGTTTTCGCAAGAAAAATGTCTTCAATTATTTTGAATGACTTTTCTAAATTTGAAAAATTTGATAGATCATTTCAAGAGTTTGATATTGAAGATCCTAAAGAAGATCAAATTTCTATAATTGCTGAAAAAATTGATGAATTAAGAAAACTATGTTGGCTAAATTTAGGTGTATCTCGAAATAAGGTAAATATGAGTAAATTTTTAAATTACATTCAAAATGATGTAGATAAATTAAATAAAAATGATTTACTAAATAGTCTTGAAAAAATAAAATTTGATCAAAAAATAAAACTTAGTGAACGCAATAGAAGAACATTAAATCTCTTACTTGATTTAAAGAATAGACAAATAACTACTATAACTTTATTAAAAGCTTGTCTATTTAGAGAAGAAAGTAGAGGAGGTCATTATAGAGATGATTTCCCTGATAAAGATAAAAATTGGGAATGCCATACTAGACAACAGTTAGATCAAAAAATTCAAAAAAGATTTATTAAAAATTAAGATCTCCCTGATAGTCGGTTTTTGTTGCTAATTCATTTAAGCCACGCGTACCACTAATAATTTCTCCATTTATTTCCCAAGAAGGAAATCCACTGATTCCTTTTGTTTGGCATAGCTCATACTGATTATCTTTACCATCTTTAGCACACTCAACTACTTTTAATTCCTTAACTGCTTCCTTACCAAATAATTGTTTTTGATCGTGGCAATGCGGGCACCAGTATGCACTATACATAAAAATATTGTTTTCACTTAAAAATTTTGCAAACTTTACCTTCTGAGGAGAGCTTGAAGTGGTAATTATTGGCGATACATTTTCAGTGGGGTTTGCAAAATCGATAGCATTAGAGGGGTCAACGTTTGTTGACCAAATTAGGCCCCCCAGCAAGACACTAATAGCTACAATGAAACCTCTAAAAATCATAGGTTCTCTACTTTCGAACTTTGCTCCAATCATAGAAATTATAAAGATAGAAAACGATAAAATTGCTGAAAGTATACAAAAAAAGCAATATGCTTGAATCTTAAAAAACATTATATTTATCAATAAAAAGCTAAATGTTGATGACGCACAAGAAATTAGAAATACTAACCACCATAAAAACTTATTTAGTTTTTCTTTTGGTGAAATTAAATTAAGCGAGAGTATGATTGTGATAACTAATATTGATAAATATGTTATTAATCCAGCTAATGATAGAGGGATATTAACTTGATTATTTTCAAATAATGTACCCCAAGGACTATTTAAAACTGTTTCACAACCATTTTGTATGCCTGGACATGAAAGCGAAGTAAATAATCCCCAGTTTTTCAAAGTAATCGAACCTGTATCAACTATGCCTATAGTGCTAAGAGTTGCGATAATGATTTTTGGCCATTTCAAATCTTTTTTATTTCTTCTGTTTAAAGTCTTAAGTGCCATTCAAAAAGAAAGTTTGTTATTTACATTATCTATCCTAATATTATCTAGGTATGAGAGTTATATACGAAATGCTGTTTAAATCTTTTAATTATTATTTTTCAAGTTGTGAAACAAAATAGTCTCAATATAAAAGAAAAAAAACTATCTAAGATTGCATTCAGTCATGTTGGTTGTGAGAAAAATCTTGTTGATACTGAACATATGCAAGGCTTACTAGATAAAGAGGGTTATGAAGTTGACAGCAATATAAATGATGCAAATGTTGTTGTTGTAAATACATGCAGTTTTATTGAAACAGCTAGAGAAGAATCTATTAGAAAAATTCTAGAATATACAAATCAAGGAAAGGAAGTAATAGTTGCAGGCTGTATGGCTCAGCATTTTAAAGATGAGCTTATAAAAGAAATCCCTGAAATAAAAGGTTTGGTTGGAACTGGAGATTATCAAAAGATAGCCAAGGTTTTAGACAGAGTAGAAAAAGGGGAAATCGTTAATGAAGTTTCAAAAATACCTGAATTTATTGCAGATGAGGAAATGCCTCGTTTTGTAGATAAAAATAAATTTGTTGCTTATCTTCGCATTGCTGAAGGCTGCAATTATAATTGCGCTTTTTGTATTATTCCTAAGTTGAGAGGTCCTCAAAGAAGTAGAACAATAGAATCTATAGTTTCAGAAGCCAAAAGTCTTGCAAAAAAGGGTATTCAAGAAATCATATTAATTAGTCAAATAACAACTAATTATGGTCAAGATATTTATGGAAAACCATCTCTAGCCAAACTTTTGAATGAGCTTTCTAACGTTCCAATTCCTTGGATAAGGATACACTATGCTTATCCAACAGGGTTAACTAATGAAGTTATTAGAGCTTTCAAAGATTCAAAGAATATAGTTCCTTACTTTGATTTGCCACTTCAGCATAGTCATCCAGATGTGTTGAAGAGTATGAATAGACCTTGGCAAGCTTCTTTGAATGAATCAATTTTGGAGAAAATTAGAGAAGAAATTCCATCTGCTGTATTAAGAACTAGTCTCATTGTTGGTTTCCCAGGAGAAAAAAAAGAACATTTTGAACATCTTCTCGAATTTTTAGATAGGCACAAATTTGATCATGTTGGAGTGTTTATTTTTTCTCCTGAGGAAGGAACTGCAGCTTTTCATTTGCCAAATAAAGTATCTCTAAAGGTTGCAGAGGCAAGAAAAGATAACGTTATTTCAGTTCAACAAAATATTTCTAAAGATAAAAATCAGACATATGTTGGTTCAAAAATGAAGATTTTGGTAGAAAAAATATCAGAGAAAAACGAATTAATAGGTCGGTCCTACAATTTTGCTCCTGAAATTGATGGAACTGTAATTTTATCTGTTAAAGATAAAATTGATTTGAAAAATTATATTGGTAAATTTGTTGAAGCAAATATTTCTTTTGCAGATGAATACGATTTGTATGGAGAGACTATTAAAATTTTGTAGTTTTTAAATTAATTTTACTGCTCTTAAGAGCTTATCTAATGCGAAAGCAGCTCCAAAACCAAAACCAATAAATGCAAAATAGAAAAAGATGTTCATTAATTTTTTTATTTTTATTTAATTTAACATTAGACGAAAAGATTAGATTTTTTCGTTTAAATTCTTAATCTTGGATATATGGTAATTTTTTATATAAACATTCCTCTGCTTTTTGTAGTTCCCTGCCTAAATATAGAGCATGATCGAATCTAGTTATTAAGTCATTTCTTTCTTCAGTGATCAATATTCCAATTTGTTTTGCACTAATACCTTCAAAAACTTCATTACTTACTCTTTTATTTTGAGAGTCGCATTTAATTGGTTCATTTGTTTCTGGGTCAAGCGCATATCCTTCATCATTAATATTATTTAGAAAGTGCTCTAAGATTATTTTATTTTCCTCTAAATCTACTTTAATAATAAAATAACCGTTTGGATCTAAGTCTATATACCGGTTGGATAGATTATTATCAATCTTTATTTTTTCATCGAAACTTTTCCTAGAAACCATTCTTAGAAGTTAATAAAAAACCATATTACTAATATAATCTCTGGTAAAGCCAAATATTTTTTTATTTAAAGGGTATAGATTTATTTTCAAAATCAATTCCCATCTCAGCTTGTTTATTAACTTCATTTAGCCAAGGATAAATTATATTTTCCATATTTTTGTCAAACCACTTATGCAAGCTAATGGTGCTTTTTGCAAAAAATCCCCTCCGCCTTTTATGTTTACCGCCTGCTCCGGGATCAAACAAATGGATACTATTTTTTATTGCCCATTCAATTGGCTGGTAGTAGCATAATTCAAAATGTAAATTAGATATTTCTTCTTGACTTCCCCAATATCTACCCCATAAGTTTTTTTTATTTTTGACGCACATTGACATAGCAAAAATTTCATTAGAATTATTTTTTGAGGCGCTAAAAAGTAAAAGATTTTTTTTATTATCAACAATTTTTTCGAAAAATGTAGATGTTAGATATTTACTTCCCCAAACTCCCCACCTAGAACAATGCTGTTCATAAAAATTATGCATTTTTTTGAGGATTTCTTGGTTGATATCATCTTCAATTAAAATTTCTACTTTAATATCTTGTTTAGCAATTGATTTCCTCTCTTTTTTTATATTTTTTCTCTGATTAGAGTTAAATCTAGAAAGAAAATCATCAAACGTTTTTTCTCCATTACTCCTCCATTCACTGCTCGAATTTATCCATTCATGGTACCCCAAAGATTTCAGAAGATTGCCCCAACTTCTATCAATATATAAAAAATTACAACTTAAAATTTTGTTTGTAATCGCAAAGCTTTCGATATGGTTTATAAGTAAATTTGTAATTTCTTTTTTATCTTTATTGCTTTTATAAAGAAATTGATATCCATTTATAGGACTATAAGGACTCATTCCAATTAATTTAGGGTAATAATTTAAATTCAGTTCTTGAGCCAATCTTGCAAATGATTGATCAAAAATGAATTCTCCATAGCTATGATTTTTTAAAAAAAGTGGAGCAATTCCCAATATTTTTTCATTTTCATAAGCAACAAAATATAGAGGCTGCCAACCTGTTTCTCTTGAAACACTTTTTGATATTTCAAGATTTTTAAGCCAAGTCCATTCATAAAATGGATTATTGATTTCATTTGCTAGTTCATTCCATATCTCCTTAGAGATTTCCTTAATTGATAATTTGACTTCAACTTTATGTATTTTTTGGGTCATTTATTATTAAATCTATTTCAAATTTTTTTGTAATGAATATGGATTTCATTATTCATTAAATTTTTAATTGATTTTATTTCCCATAGTTTTTTGAGATTAAAAATCTCATTTGTTTGTTCTAGAGGGATCCATGTATATCTACCTCCAATAATTCGTGGAATTATTGTAATTTTTATATCTGTTATTAGATCCTCTTTTATAAATGAATTTATAAGTTTTGCACCTCCTAAAAGAGCTAGATCATTTATCCCTTGTTTTTTGAGTGAAATTAAAGTTTTTCCCCATGTATCTTCGAAAAAGAGCTGTTTCTCAAAATCATTATTCGACGAATTATCTACTTTACTTGTGCTTATTAGCCATCTTCTAATAGGTTGACGAAAGTATTTCCAATTACTGTTAAAGTTTTTGCTATTTGAAGCAACTATAGATATTGGTTGGTTTTTTGATGTATTTACTTCGTCATTATCATTGAGATTTTTAATTAGGTAAGTTGATTGATGAGCTATTAAAGTACCTAAACCAAAAATGGTGGCGTCGACCATTGATAAGTTTTGATTTAACATTTTTTTATCTTCTTCACTTCCAAGATGCGATTCTCCACCCCAAGGAAATGCAATTCTCCCATCAAGACTAGATGCTATAACAATTATTACTCTTGGGATACTCAAGTTTGTGTTACTAAACTATTTTCAAATTTCAGCTTCAATGAATTGGTTAACTTTTGATCAACATAAATTTCCGCAGCATTATTTGGGCTCTCTTGGAGTCGTATTTTGTGTAATATTGCACCAAGGTTATGTATTGGTTTTTTAAGAATATCAGAAATATATAAAGCTATATTTTCAGCAGTTGGAACACAATTATGAAAAAATTCGATGTCTTTATTTAGAAACGTATGATCTAGTTGTTCAACAACCAAATCATTAATAATCTCTTGGAGGGCAGATAAGTCGCAGACCGTTCCTGTTCTTTTATCAATGTCTCCTTTTACAGTTATGTCGACAATATAGTTGTGACCATGTCCATTAACTCTGGCGCATTTCCCATAGATTTTTTTATTTTCATCAAAGGAAATTTCTTCTTTTGCAAGTCTATGAGCGGCTGCAAAATGAGTTTGTACTGTTAAAAATGCTTCCATGTTTTTTCCAAAATAATCTGCCCATAAATTTGGGTTTTCATAAAGCCTTAGGCTTGTAAGAGGTAAATCATCCTTTAGACGACTCCAAATGACTTTTACTAATGCTTCAGTTGTGGGAAGTATACCCTCTTGATTATTAACATTAAATTCAGGCCAGACATCATTTAAAAAACGAAAATCTAATTGTCCAGTAACCTTATCTTTAATGGAGTGTTTTACATCAGAGAGATTAAGTACCATTCCATCAGAGTCTAGTTCCCCCCCCATTGAAACAATAAGTTCATAATTATGACCATGACCTGGTGCGATACTGCACTTTCCAAAAAGAGATAAATTTTCTTCTGGGCTTTTTTCAGGGAGCCAATAACGGTGACTAGAACTAAAGCAGGCACGTCGAGTTATGACGCATTCACGTCCTTTTCCATGTAATGGGGGGGATTGTGTAGAAGTCATAACTTTCTGCGATAATACTATCTTAAGGTTTTAAATACGCTTTTGTCTCTATGGAACAATCCATTATCGAAAAAACAGTTCATGCTATCAAGGGCAGAAGCATATTTTTAATAGGAATGATGGGTTCTGGTAAGTCACAAACTGGTTTGAAGCTAGCTGAATTATTAAATTATAAATACATTGATTTAGATTCATTGATAGAGAAGTTGGCAAAAAAATCTATTAATCAAATTTTTAATGATGAAGGAGAAGATAATTTCCGGGAATTAGAAGCAAACTGCCTTAAAGAAACTATCAAAATTCCTTCATTAGTAATCTCAACTGGGGGAGGAATAGTTACCAGATCGGAAAACTGGGGAATCTTAAGACAAGGAATAATTGCTTGGATAGATCTCGACAAAGATATAGCAATTGAAAGATTGAAAAATGAAATTGAGAATAGGCCACTTCTTCAAAGAAAGAATCTAAATAATTTATATACAAGCATTTTTAAATCTAGAGAAAATTTGTATTCTCAAGCAGATTTAAGAATTCCGGTAAAAAGTGAAAATATTGAAGAAGTCGCTATGAAAATAATCAATGCAATTCATAAAGAAATAATTAGTTAATCTGGTTCAATTCTTACTGCAAACCATTTGATGACGTATCCAAATTTTATTTCTAATTCATAAGTGCTTTCTAACAATTCTTCAAAAAATTCATTATCAGGATCTTCTATATTTTGATATATTGTTTGTGTTTCTATTTTACTAAACCAATTTTTCAACCATAAAATTGCTTCTTGTTTTGATACGATTATTTCTTTTGAATCTGGCTCTAATAATACATAATGATCTGATGCCCTTATTAGTGGATTTGACATAATGAAAATTCTGCTTGGATTAATTCTTTGCTTGATTTTTCAAGGAATTTTTTTAGCAAATTCTTTTGCTCTAGTAGATTCTAACGTACGAGAGTTTTTGGAAAATCGTGTAAATCAATGGCCAGAATTATATTTGCCAAATTTTAAATTATCTGAAACTTCTAAAGATTTAATTTACCCTAAATGGTTCGAGGGGAATTGGCTTGTTACTTCCCAAGATATAATTAATGATTCAGAAGAGCCAGTTATTTATAAAGTAAATTTCTTTAAGAATGATTTAGATTTAATTGTTGGTAATCGTGAAAAAAATTCTGAATCTATTGGAAAAGCAATATTCGGTGACACTTTAATCAAGGTTGTAAATGATCCTCAATCTATTAATAATCAAATTACTTATTTAAAAGATGATTTTTATATTGATTCAAGAATTACAGGGAGAAATCAGATCCAAGATGATGATCTTTTTTTCGCAGATGAGCTAGTTATACAAACAGCGCATAAGCCTGGTGCTTCAAGGATTAATCAGGTAGAGACCATTAGTAAATTTCAAAAATGTTCCGAAGAAATATTGGAAGTCAATAATTCAATCAAACCATCAATTTGTGGAGTTCAATATGTTGCTTCTTATGGTTCAAAAGTTGGCGATTCTTCGATTCATGCTATAAAAACAAATAAATATAAATTGACGTTTGAATTTATTGAGAATTAGCACTAAAAAGATATTCTTCTAAATTGTTCCTCCATATGAAAAGATTTTCTAAATAAGGGTTATTTATGTATTCTTGACTTCCCTTTCCTGAAAGAATTGGTCCTGCAGACTTTGGAAATTTAATAAGAGATAATTGAGCAGCAATTGAAATATCTGCAATTGATAAACAGTCTCCAACTAAATATTTTTTGTTGATCAAGGATTTTGACAAAGCTTCCAGTAATTTTTGGAGTTCTAAATTATCTTTAGAAGATAAAACTACATTAGAAATTTTAGTAAGATTTTCAAAAGGTAATTTATCAACAATACTTTTAACTGAAGAAGGTATTTCATCTGGAAGTAATGCAGTTCTTAGCTGTGGATTTTCTATTGCAGATTTTATTAAAGCTTTTCTACAAGTTGAAGCCATTGTAGTATCTGCCCAGTCTTCAATTAGTTTGCATTGTGCAAATAATATTGGGTCCTCAGGAAAGAGTGGATTGTTATCGTTTTTTTTATCTAAGTATTCGCAAATAGTTGAAGAGTCATTAATAACTTGATCATTACTATCGACAATTACAGGGACTTGTTTTTGACCTGATAATTTAAAGATTTCAAATTGGCCTATTCCAGGAGTTACTTCTTCAACACGATATTGTAGTTTTTTTGCATGAAGAGCCATTCTTGTTTTTAAACAAAAAGCACTATGCCTAAATTGATATAATGTAATCATGCTGTTTAATGTTTGTTAAAATTTAGCTAAAAAAGTAATCAATTTGTGGAGCTGATGGGCGAATTTTTCTCTAATGTTGCAAGATATCCCAAGTATTTAATATCCATCATTGTTGGGGGACTTGTTGCATTGCTTGAACCTTTATTCAAGAATAGATCAAATCCACTCACAATAGTAGGTTTGATATCTTCTGTGTTAAGTGCTTTCATAACTGTTTATTTTGTCTTGCAAGCGATGACAAACCCAATAAATTTACAATCATAATGCCAAACAATTACCGTCTTGCAAAAGTTTCTTCTCTTTTGAAGAAAGAAATAACACTTATTTTGCAGAATAATTTGGAAAATGATCTTATTAGAGATCATTTCGTTAATATTTCTAAGATTGATTTATCAGGTGATTTGCAACACTGTAAAATTTACATAACTTCAACTGCTCAGGATAAAGTGAGGAAAGAGATTGTGGCAAATTTGAATACTGCTAAAAGCTTTATAAGACATATTTTAGGAAAAAGAATAGAAATGAGAAGAGTTCCAGAGATAATTTTTAAAGACGATGTTGTTATTGATAAAGGATTATCAGTCCTGAAACTTCTAGATGAATTAAAAAATAAAAATCAAATTAATAATTTTGAGGATAAGGATGCCAATAGTTGATCTCCCCCTTGATCAAAGAAATATAATTATTACTCGATCAAGAGAAGGGATATTGGATATCAAAAAAATATTCATTAGAAAGGGTGCTAAAGTATTTGATTTGCCTGCAATAATTATTGGTGATCCTGATGATTTGAATCCTCTTGACGAAGCATTAAATCAAATAAATGATTTTCATTGGATTATTTTTTCCAGCAGTAATGGGATCAAATTTGTGGATAAAAGACTTAGATACTTTAATAGTTCATTAAAAGAATGTTCTAAAAAAACAAAAATCGCAGTAGTTGGAGAAAAAACCTCAAAAACTCTTGATGATTTTGGTATTAAGGCTGATTTCATACCTCCAGAATTCGTTGCTGAAAGTTTAATTGATAATTTCCCAGTATCTGGTTACGGACTTCGAGTCTTTGTACCAAGAGTTCAAACAGGTGGTAGGGATCTAATTGCAGATCAATTTAGAAAAGCTGGTTCCCGTGTATTTGAGGTTGCTGCATATGAAACTAGATGTCCTGACTCAATTCCGGAAGAAACAATTGATATTATTTCTAATAGAAAAGTAGATGCAATTATTTTCTCAAGCGGTAAAACCGTAGTAAATGCTGCTTTTTTACTAGAAAAAAAACTTGGCAAACAATGGTTAGGATATTTTGATCAAATTAAGTTGTTAACTATTGGACCTCAGACAACAAAAATATGTAACAAGATTTTTGGAAGAGTTGATAGTCAGGCACAAAAATATACTTTTGAAGGACTACTAGATCTGGCAATTAATATTTTTAGTTAGAAAAATTTTTTGAATAATTTTTTTCAACTAAATCTTTGAACCTATCAATATTTGCCTGTAATTCGTTTGTAACCATTTTGCCTAAGATATTTTCTTCCATAAAACGCGCAATCATTTTAGGTAGCTCATAAGTTATTGCTAAATTTACCGTTGTGATTTGATCAGTTTTACTTTCGAAAACTACTGATCCCTCAGTTGGTAAGCCTCCTATAGATTTCCATTTAAGTTTGCTTTTTTCGACCCTTTCTGTAATTTGAGCTTTCCATTTAAACCTGAAGCCATTTGCAGCCAAAGTCCATTCTGTTAAATCTGGTAATGTATTAGTATCTTCATCAACTGTTTTTACAGATTCAATCCAGCTCATCCAAAGTGACATTGAGTCTAAATCGCTCCATGTATCCCAAACATTTTCAAGAGGTGCATTAACGACTGTTATTACGTCATGTTTTAGCCAAGTGCCCATCAATTAACCTACTGCAAGATTCTTTGCTAATTCTGCTTTCTTCTCTAAAATCGCAGCAGCAGCCAAATGTCCGCTCATTGTAGCTCCTTCCATAGAGTCTATGTAATCTTGTTTTGTATAACTACCAGCCATGAAGAAATTAGATATAGATGTTTTTTGATTAGGTCTGAAAGGTTCCATACCGGGAGCTTCTCTATAGAGTGATTGTGGAATTTGTACTACATTACTCCATAGCAATTTAAGGTTTTGTGAGGATGGGAATAGACGGCGAACCTCTTTATCAATTTCTTTTGTAATTCTTTCTGTAGATCTTCCCATCCATTTATCTCCAGGAGTTAAAACACATTGGAGAAGTGATCCCATGTCTTTTTTTCTATAATCTGCTGGACTTGCTAGTGCTAAATCAGCAAAACAACTGAATGAGGCATCAGCAGAATAAAGAAGGTTATCTAGTCCAATTGGTTCTTTTCCTGTATTATCTTTTTGTAATTCAGTAACCCAACCGTCATATCTTAATTGGATAGTGGCAACAGCAACAGCTCTAAGTTTTTTTAAACCTTCAAATTCTTTAAATTGATACCATTCTTTTGGAATTATTTTTTTTATTCCAGGAACATCACAGGCGGCTAGAAATTTATCTGCAAAAACTGTCTTAATTCCTTCAGGAGAAGATATTTTTAATTGATTAACTGAATAAAAGGAAGATTCCTTTTCATAAATGATTTCTTCTACCTTATGGTTAAGATGTATTTTTGCACCTTTGTTTGTGATGTAGTCGACAATAGGTTGAGTTAACCACTTATGTGGAGAACCTTTTAAAAGATTCAGTTTTGAGGCTTCTGTTTTTGAAGCAAACATCATGAAGATAGTTAGCATGCATCTTGCTGAAATATCTTTGCAATTAATAAAACCTAAAGCATATGCGATAGGATCCCACATTCTTTCTAAGCTTTTTTCACTTCCACCATGGTTTAAAAACCATTCTTTAAAACTAATTTTATCTAGATCTCTAATTATTTTCATAGCTCCTTCATAGTCTATCAATCCTCTAACTATTGGGCTTGTCCCTAAAGCTAAAGCATTTCTGAACTTATCTACCCAAGTAAGTTGTTCGGTGGTAAAAAAAGCTTTTAGTCCATTAAATGGAGCACCTAAGGGGAATCTGAAGTCTAAAGATTTTAAATTACCACCATTATTGATAAATAGATGAGTATGATCTTTCGGGAGTAAATTGTCTAAAGCTCCCACTTTTTTCATTAATTTAAAAAGATTTGCATAATTGTAAAAAAATACATGTAAACCCATTTCTATATGGTTGCCATCCTTATCTTCCCAACTTCCAACTTTACCTCCCCAAAATGACCTGCTCTCGTAAATTTCTACTTCGTGGCCTTCATCAACTAAATTGACTGCTGCTGAAAGACCAGCTAATCCTGAACCAACTATTGCAATTTTCACTTTTTTCTCAAATTATAACAAATCAAGTTTGGATAACGTTTGTTCTATGCAACCAATCGATTAAGTTTTTATATTATAAATAGTAGAAATCCTTTGTTTATGGAAAATGTAGAAGTTAAACAGGAAATTAAAAATTCTGATGATGGCAAAGGTATCTTAATTACAAATGATGCTATAGAACAAATTTCAAATTTATTGGGGGCCCAAAGTGATAAAAAAGCACTAAGGGTAGGAGTAAGATCAGGTGGTTGTAGTGGGATGAGTTATACTATGGATTTTATAGGAACTAATGAAATAAATCCTGATGATAAAGTTTATGATTATTCATTAAAAGCTGATCAAAACTTTCAAGTAGTTTGTGATCCTAAAAGTCTCTTATATATCTATGGAATGCAATTAGATTTTAGTAAGGAATTAATTGGAGGTGGCTTCAATTTTGTAAACCCCAATGCTTCTCAAACTTGCGGTTGTGGAAGCTCTTTTGCAGTCTAATAAATAATGAGTAACGAAATTAATCCCATCGAAGAGGATTTTAATGCAGCTCTTTCAAGATATAAAGCAGGGCATGATTTAATTCCAATCGTTCAAGATTTTCTAAAAATTATACATCAAATTCCAAATCATTTTGCTGCCTGGACTTGTTTATCATGGCTTCATTTACTTTTGAAAAATAATGAAGAAGCTTTGTCAGCTGCCACACAAGCTGTTCGATTAAATCAGCAAGATCCACAAGCAAGAATGAATTTGTCTTTAGCTCTTCTGGCTACTAATAATAAAGGTGTTAGGGATCATATTGAGTTAATAAAAAAAATGTCTATGATGATGCCAGATGTGAAAAGTGAGTTGAAAGAATCTGTTGAAGACGGATTAACTAGATATCCAGATTGGCCTGAGTTAACCAAAGTAAAAAAATGGTTGGAATTTTAAATTGTTGAAAATTTTATTATTAAGTAATGGGCATGGAGAAGATCTATCTGGCAGTCTCATAGCAAAACAATTCGTAAAAAGTGGTTATTCTGTTCATGCTTTGCCAATTGTTGGTATGGGAAATCATTACGAAAAAGAAAAAATTAAGATTATCGGTAAAACTAAAGAATTTTGTACTGGAGGAATTGGCTATAATTCTCTTAAGGGAAGACTCACCGAGATATTAGGAGGAGAAATATTTTATCTTCTAAAAAAATTATATTTAACTTTAAAAATAAAAAAAAAATATGATTATTTTTTTGTAGTTGGAGATATTGTGCCAGTTTTTTTTGCATGGGTTTGTAAGAAAGATTTTTTTACATATCTAGTTGCTTATTCCAGTCATTATGAAGGGAAGTTGAAATTACCATGGCCTTCTAAATTTTTCTTGCTCTCACAAAAAGCAAAAAAAATATATGCGCGAGATGCACTTACGGCTAATGATTTAACTTTGCAATTAAAAAAGAAAGTTTCTTTTTTAGGCAACCCATTTATGGATAAGTTTTTTCCTAGAAACAAAGAATTAAAGAAAACTGAATTTAGTATTGGAATATTTCCAGGAAGTAGATTCCCTGAGATTTTAGATAATTTTGTTTTGATTTTAGAGTTATTAGAGGCATTGTCAGATTTAAGATATTTTCAAAAAATTAAGTTTAATTTTGCAATAGTTAATGCTCTTTCTTCATTAAAAATAAAGCAGATATTGCAAAAAAGAGGTTGGTTAAAACTAGAAAATATAAAAGATAATAATCTCTTGAAATTCCAATATAAATTTTTAGAAGTGAATATATATTGGAATAATTTTGACAAAATATTATTGAAAAGTAGTTGCTGTATAAGTATGGCAGGCACAGCAGCAGAGCAAGCCATTGGATTAGGAAAACCGGTTATTCAGATTGAAGGTAAAGGTCCACAATTTACAAAAACTTTTGCAGAAGCGCAAAGACGTTTGCTTGGAAAATATGTTTTTTGTGTCAGTAACTATAAAGATAAAGATGATCAAATCAATCAGACAATAAAATTGATCATAAAAATAATATATCTAATACAGCTAAATAAGAGGTTTATGATCTCATGTAATGAAAATGCCAAAAAAAGACTGGGTGAGAACAAAGCTTGTCTTAAAATGGTTGATGATATGAATATTGTTATAAAAAATGACTAAGGAGAATAATCAAAATAAGTTAAAACAAATTATCGATAATTTTTTATTAATAAATTTATTTACAGTCATTTTTTTTGCAATATTTTTTATTTTTGCAATCATAATGCGCTTAAATGGCATATTTATTTTTATTAATTTTATTCAAAAAGTATGGAATCCCATTGTAGTTCCATTGATAACAATTCTTATTATTGGTGCTTTAGTAAACGGTATTAATTCTTGGTGGAGGCGTAAATTGCTTTCTCAAGAAGAGGATATTTAAAAGTATAATTTTTCAGTTTACTGCTAATTACTTTTTGTCCCTCTAATACAACTTTTGCTCCATCTCCTAACAATATTTTTAAAACAGCTCCAGGCACTGGAAGCAAATTAGGTCTATTCAGACATTTGCCTAAAGTCTGAGAAAAGTCTCTCATTGATACTGGATTTGGTGCAACAGCATTAAATATTCCCGAATACTTTTTATCAACTAATGCTTGAGTAATTAATGCACATAAATCAGTTCTATGAATCCAACTCATCCATTGCTTACCATCTCCAATTGGTCCGCCTAATCCAACTTTAAATATTGGGAGCATTTTTCCTAATGCCCCACCATCTGCCTCTAAAACAATTCCAATTCTAAAAATAACTAATCTTGAAAAAAATGGTTTTTCAGCAGCTACCGCTTCCCATTTTTTGCAAAGATTAGCTAAAAAGTCTTTTCCTTCAATACTATTTTCAGTGAATTCACCAGACAAACTTGTACCGTAATATCCTATTGCTGATCCATTTATAATGATTTTTGGGTTTATTTTTGAATTTTTAAGGGTATTCATCATAAACTTCGTAGTGTTTATACGACTATTTTCAATCTCCTGTTTTTGTTCAGAAGTCCATTTTTTTTCTGCTATGGGTTCTCCCATTAAGTTAATAATTCCATCTGTCTCTCTTAAAATATTTTGAAGATTTTCGTTATTCCAGTTTTTTTCTTTTGATAAATCTATTTGAAAAAACTTAAACTTATTGAAATCTAAATCAATCTTTAATTTATTAATGGGTTTTCTACTAACAATGTATACTTCATGATTTTCATTTAAAAGTGTTGGTACTAATTCTTTTCCAACAAATCCAGTGCAGCCAAGTAGTAAAAGACGCATACCATATAAATGTTTATCAATTAAGGCTATTAAATTTTTTAGCCGTTTGTAATTATTATTCCGGTATAAATTTTTTTTAATATTTTTCAAACAAGTTTTTGTATAATAAATTTCAAATAACTTTCTTGAATTTATTATGACAAATTCTATTCCAAATAAACCTCTCAAGAAGGGAAGCTTAGTTTTTGTCGATAGAGAAAATTATGTAAAAAGTATCGAAGCTCATGCCAGTGATAATGATCTACCTTATTATGTATTTGAAGGTCCTGGAGAGATTCTTTCACTCAAGGACGAATATGCTCAGGTTCGATGGCGCAGACCTGTCCCAGATGTTTGGTTCAAATTAGATCAACTTAAAGAATATACTCAATAAAAATTTTATATCTAAAAGTTTTTATTATTTTTCTCTTTAGACATCTTTGATTGGATTCTTTTTGCTTCTTTGATCATTTCTTTGCCATCAAATAAGTAATTATCTACATAGCCTTGTGTATATCTATTAAATTCTGATAGCGCATCTTTAACTTGTGAAAAACAATGATAAAGATCGAGGCCTAAAGCTGAAATAGACTTTGGAACTATTTTTTTGTTATAAATTTTTTCAACTTTTTCTATTTTCTTTTGTGAAAGATTTATGTAACTGCAAAAATTTTCCATTAGATGGTCATCATATGGATCCGCAGATAGTTCTTTTATTTCGTTATTCAACGGTTTAATTATTTGACTAATTAATCTATTTATAGGACTATAAATTTCTTTAATCCATGTTTCAACTTCTTTGTCCTTAATTGAAGAATTATATTTTTTTGCATTAAATTTCTTTTCCCAATTTTCATTTAATGAATCAAATGATGAACTTGAAGAAAAAAAACTGCTATCATATCGTTTCTTTTTGATAGGGTCATTTAGAGTTTCCCAAGCATTTTGTATTGCAAGAAATCGTTCTTTCTTACCGCCTGCATCAGGATGATGTTGCTTAACTAGAGAGCGATATGAAGATTTAATTTCACTTCTTGTTGCATTTTTTTTGAGACCTAATTCTTCATATAAATTTTTTTCCATTTTTATAAATTATGCATTAAAGATAACCATCTTTTCTGGCTTGAATTGATGTATTAGATTCAAACATTGCTGTTGATAAATATCTTTCTCCAAAACTTGGAAGAATAACTATCAATCTTTTATTAATTAGTTCTTTTCTTTTGCCAATTTTTATAGTTGCTGCTAAAGCTGCACCGCTGCTGATTCCAGATAAAAGACCTTCCAATCGAGCTAATAAACGCCCATAATAAAATGCTTCATCGTCATCTATTTTTATAATTTCATCAATTAATTTAGTATTAAGTACTTTGGGTACGAAACCAGCTCCAATTCCTTGAATCGAATGAGATCCTGCTTTTTCTCCCGAAATCACAGCACTTTTTTTGGGCTCTACGGCGTAAATTTTGCAATTTGGATTAACTTTTTTTAAAAAACGCGCACAACCAGTAATTGTTCCTCCTGTGCCTACTCCTGTAACTAGTCCATCTAATTTGTTATTGGATTGGGACCATATTTCTTGTCCCGTTGTTCTTTCATGAATATCTGGATTTGCAAAGTTTTCAAACTGATTAAATTGATAGCTATTTTCAATGGTTGAAGACAACTCATTAGCTAAATCTAAAGCTCCCTTCATTCCTTCTTCCCCCGGTGTTAGCTGTAATTCAGCTCCATATGCTCTCAACATTGCCCTTCTCTCAATACTCATCGTATCAGGCATAGTCAATATCAATTTATAGCCTTTTGCTGCGGCAACCATTGCTAATGCGATGCCGGTATTCCCACTAGTTGCTTCAATTAACGTGGTTTTATCTGGTGTTATCAATCCTTCTTCTTCAGCTTTACATAACATTGAATAAGCGATACGATCCTTTACGGACGCTGATGGATTGAAACTTTCTAGTTTGGCTATTATTTCTGGGTAACAATCAAAATAATTTCTGATTCTATTTAATTTAACTAATGGGGTATTTCCAACTAGAGAAGTTATATCATTTGCTATTTCCATGAAATTATTTTTTAAAATGCAAAATAAAATCTCCTATATACATAATAATTGTATTTAAAGATCTTTTATATAATTTTCTCAAAAGAATTTAATTTAAATAACTTCCTGATGAAAAATATTTAGTAATATAAGAGGTAGTTTTTATTATGATTATGTATTCGTTGGAACTAAGCCTGAGATATTCACCTTTTCCACTATCAATTCAGAAGAAAGACTTTGATGAAGTTAAACGAATTTATGATGAAATAAAAAGTTCTATGAATGAAACTTTAGAATCCTCAAATTTGATTGAATTAAGGTGTGACAAAGTGCAAGATAAATTAATTGCTGTAAGATCAAAAGAAATAATTTCTGTTCAGATATATGAAAAATCTTCAGTAGCAGGTGGAGCCAAAAGACCAGGATTTTCTCTCAACATAGATTGATAGAATTGATGCGAGATTCCATTGAAAATGAAATACCTCATATTAAATTCAAAGATGTTGCTTTTTCATATCCTGGAGAAAAAGAAAATTTAATTTTTAATTGTAACTTCTCAATAAAAAAACCTGGATTTTGGATGGTCGT
>NZ_CABYWZ010000003.1 GCF_902522795.1 uncultured Prochlorococcus sp. | reverse complement strand
AGTGATTTAAATTAAAAATAAAAAGGTTTAATAGTAATAATCAAAGAAAAAATTGTAAAAAAAACTAAGATTGCATTAATGACAGTAAAAAAATCAATAAGATCAGGAAGCTTTTACTTTACCGATTAACTGGACAAAGTTATACAATGCTATACAAATAATCGCTATTTAATCGCTTTTTGAATTATTGAGACTTCTGAGAAGTCAATCGGGGCGACAGGATTCGAACCTGCGACCTAGTGCTCCCAAAGCACCGCACAACATATTGGCATCACTAGGTTTTTAAGCTATAACTATTTTCTTGCGTACCCTTGCGTACTTTCTCAAGACAAATCATGAAGTATTTGACCACTATTTGACCACTTTTTCTAAACTACACTAAATTCAAATTTTAAATAAATTTTGGTTTTTTATGAAAAAAACTATATTCTCAATCCTACTTTTGTTCGTTACTCAAATTTTTATTAATCAACCTTCGAAAGCGGTGGAAATAAACTGCAATTCACCAGTTTATAAAAATAAGCCCCGATGTAAAGGAGAGAATGGCAAACCAAAAAAAGAGGAAACCACTCTAGATCCAGAAACTGGATTGATGGTTATTGAGATGGAAAGTGATATTGAGTGGGCAGAACAAAATCCTAAAATCCCTTATAACAACATCGTCAAATTAACTTCCAGCTTTGATGGGTCAGTTGACTATGCAGTTTTTGATAGGGATTACAAAAAAGATTTTTCCAATAGTTACAACATTAAGGAGTATACGATTCTTACAAAATGGACTGCAGATTATGTTCAAGCTATTTATTTTGTTAAAGAAAACTGTTCTTATTTTGGATGCCCAAATTTTATTACAGATGAAGGAAACTTATCTTCACCTCTAGAAATTAAATTTAAAGATAAAAATTTTACTCTCTATGGAGACGATGGCCGTTTCACTCTCCCAAATGATTTTATAAACCTTGTTAAAAATACAAAAGACTATAAAGGTTTAGCTATAAGAAAAAACAATAGGTTTGTTCCAATGGGAGAAGGAACAGTTGAAAAATTATCCCAACTTTATTCCAAAGCTATTAGAAAATGGGAAATACCTAAAATTTCTTTAAATCCTTCTGAAGTAAAAAACGAATCATCTATTAAAGAAATAGCAGGTAAATCTTTACCAAAGGTAGTAACTGTTAAATCAAGTAGAGGACAGGGAACAGGGTTTTTTATCAATAATGATGGATTATTAATAACTAATAGACATGTGATAGGTTCTGGTACAAAAGGAAAAATTCAAATTGAAACAGCAACTGGAGCGAAACTTTTTGCAAATGTAATTTTTGTTAGTAGGGAAGACGACTTTGCTGTTTTAAAGACAATTGGAGAAAACTATCCAAGTTCAATAGCGATTTGTTATTCGAGTTATCCAGTACCTGGAGAAGAAGTTATTGCACTTGGATCCCCGAGAGGTTTAACAAATACTATTACCAGAGGAATAGTAAGTGCATTCAGAAGGTCAGGGAATTTTGAGGGTTTTGCTACTTCAGGAGCATCACTTATTCAGACTGACGCGGCCATTAATCCAGGAAATAGTGGAGGACCACTTCTTAATTCAAGAGGAGAAGTTATTGGAATAAATACATTTGCTAGAACTACAACTGGAGGCACCCAAGGGCTTAATTTTGCTGTTTCGATTATTGACATACTTCAACAACTAAATGTGGAAAGACCAGACTTAAGTGGAATAAAAGATTCTTCTTTAAACGAATGTGGAAATATTACTGTCTACTAATGACCACTATTTGACCACATTTCGAGTGGTCATATTTTTGCAATAAAAAAGCGAGTCTGGGTAACTCGCTAGTATGACTTGGTTTTTAAGAGTCGGGGCGACAGGATTCGAACCTGCGACCTAGTGCTCCCAAAGCACCCGCGCTACCAAGCTGCGCCACGCCCCGCTCATAAGATCTTAGTTCATAACAGACATCTATAAAAGACCAAATAGCTAAATTTTTTATAAAAAATCACTTTTTTATCTAAAAATTGATCTCCAGCACTATTTCATCACTAATTTATACTTATAGATTTGCTCCTACTTAGACATCGAAATTACATTATTTATAAATGGTTTTGAAATTTTTTGAATTATGACATATCTATAATATAAATTGAATTCCATAAGCATGTCCATCTGAATTGCTTTCGAGACTTAGAAGTATGAAAAAATTAGAAGATTTGATTTTCACTTATAAGGATTTTCCAAAAAAGGGTATTGATTTTAAAGATGTTCTAGAAATTCTTCAATATCCAGATATTTTTCAGGACCTTATTTCAAAAATGTCTTCAAGTAATTTTTTAAAAAATGCTGAAGCAATAGTTTCAATAGATGCGAGGGGATTTATTTTTGGTTCTGCAGTTGCTCTAGAATCATCTAAACCCATGATTGTTGCACGAAAACCAGGCAAGCTACCAGGACACTTATTAACAAGAGAATATGATTTGGAATATGGAAAGAATTCTCTTTCAATACAAAGTAATGCCATGAAAAAATTCAATTCTTTCGTGATCGTAGACGACTTGTTAGCGACAGGAGGGACTGTAAATTGTGTTTCGAGGTTGCTACAAGATCGAAGGAAGGAAGTTCTAGGTTTAATTACCGTTATTGAATTAAGTAAATTGAAAGGTAGGTCGAACATTAATTTTCCTGTTGAATCAATTATTTCGCTTTGAAAGAAAGGATTATTAAAATCAGAACAAAATTGGGTTGATCGACTTTATGTTTTTCAGTTAACAGATAACATATTTTGTATGGAACATTTAAGTATATACAAACAAAATAAAAGTTAGCTAGTTAAATTTATATGATACCTACCGATCCTGCTGTAAAGCCAACTGCAAGAAAAAAAACAAATTCTAATAAATCTCTCGGTAAAGAATTCACTATAAGATTAAGGTGAGTCATTTGACCTTGTGCTCCTCAGGTTTAAATTTAAAAAACTATAACTAATTATTTTTTTTGTTGAGGGAAATAAAAGTTTTTTTTCTTTTTTCTAAAGATTTCAGAAAAGTAAATTTTAAATGAAAATAATTATAAAAATCCTATTACAACTTTTAACCAAATTATTTTACTGCTCAAATCATATTTAAATGCTATATTTTTTTTATTAATTTGAAATTATTAAAGTTTATGGATTATAAAAAGAAATCTTTAAATAAATTAAACAAAAAAGAAAGTTACGAGGAAATTGATACTAGATTAGCTTCTGGATGGTACGTTGATGCGGTTGATAATAAAAAGCAGAAAAAATATAAAACGGAAAAAGTTTCTTTCAAAATTTCCAAAAAAATATAATTTTCTAAATAACTAATCTATAAGAAATAAAAAATAAAAAATAAAGAATTATTGAATAAACTGACTGTATAAGTTTAGAAAGTGGCACAAATAATGCAAAAGTGTAGCCGTTAATACTTGATTTTGTATACCCAAATACACTATCTTGAGGTGTACTTTAAATTCTGTGTGAGGATTTTTATGAAGCTTTTTAAAAGCTTGCTAGTAGCACCAGCGACTTTAGGCCTACTTGCGCCTTTGTCTGCTACTGCAAATGAAGTCACAATTAATGACTTCAACGCTGCAGAGGAAATTGCAGTAACTAACAGCCGTGTAGACGGTTTAGAAGCTAGATTAAACAATTTTGAAGCTGGTAGTTTCTCAGAAACAACATCAGCATCATTTGGATCTACTTTTTATGTAGGTGCTGTAGAAAATTCAGCTACTGGAGAAGCTACTACTTTCTCTTATGATTTCGGAATGGATCTATCAACATCTTTCACAGGTGAAGATTCATTAGACATAGCTGTTATTGGTGGTAATGCCAACGTAACAGCTGTTGACGGTTTCATGGGTGGAGATGGCACATCTGATACACTAGAACTTGATGGAGTTTCTTATACATTCCCTCTAGGTGGAGCGACTGTAATTGTTGGTGATGGTGTAGGTGTTGATGATCTGAACACTGGTGCATGTGCTTACAGCGCGTTTACTGACCTTTTGAGTGACTGCGGTACTTCAAATGTTGGAGGATCTGCTGATTCAGCATTTGCTATCGCATATGACTTCGATAATGGCTTCACCTTAGCTGGTGGTGCTGGTGGTGGTACTGGAACTGACGGTTTCTTCACAGAGCAAGATGCTAGTACTATTGGTTTAGAAGCTGCTTATACAGCTGATACTTATGGTGTTTCAGTTGCTTACACAGATGACGAAGCTACTACTTACTGGAGTGTTCAAGCAATGCTTGCACCAGAAGGCTATCCTTCTCTAAGTGTTGGTTACGAAACTGATGATGATGATGCAGATGCAATTTTCGCAGGTCTTACATTCGCTGAAGTTGGTCCTGGATCAGTAAGTCTTGGAATGGCGTCAACTGACTTATCTTCTGATGATTACTACCAGTATGAACTTGCATACTCATACCCACTAAATGATGGTATGACAATCACTCCTGGTATTTTTATTAAGGAAACATCTGGTGATGATGAAACAGGTGTAGTTGTAACAACAAGCTTTAGTTTCTAAATAACCTCTAAATAAATAGGTTTAGAAAAAAACTGCATACAAAAAGAGACCTGCTTAATAGCAGGTCTTTTTTTATCGGACGAATGGGAATTTGTCCACTACTGATTGCTTTTTATTATTAATCAAATTAATATTTGAAAATATTCTGTGTGAGGAATTTTATGAAGCTTTTTAAGCATTTATTAGTGGCGCCTGCTGTTTTAGGTCTCATTGCTCCTGTTACTGCTAACGCTACTGAGTCTGATTTAGAGGCAATTTCAAATCTTTATCAAGAAAATATTGATTTAAATGTAAAATCTTTTAAATCTAATATTGATAATAAATCTTTACTGTTATCTGGTGGTGAAGGTCTTGTTGAGAGTTCTGCTGATGAGAGCTCTATTGATGAGAATTCATTCTCAGAAACAACATCAGCATCATTTGGATCTACTTTTTATGTAGGTGCTGTAGAAAATTCAGCTACTGGAGAAGCTACTACTTTCTCTTATGATTTCGGAATGGATCTATCAACATCTTTCACAGGTGAAGATTCATTAGACATAGCTGTTATTGGTGGTAATGCCAACGTAACAGCTGTTGACGGTTTCATGGGTGGAGATGGCACATCTGATACACTAGAACTTGATGGAGTTTCTTATACATTCCCTCTAGGTGGAGCGACTGTAATTGTTGGTGATGGTGTAGGTGTTGATGATCTGAACACTGGTGCATGTGCTTACAGCGCGTTTACTGACCTTTTGAGTGACTGCGGTACTTCAAATGTTGGAGGATCTGCTGATTCAGCATTTGCTATCGCATATGACTTCGATAATGGCTTCACCTTAGCTGGTGGTGCTGGTGGTGGTACTGGAACTGACGGTTTCTTCACAGAGCAAGATGCTAGTACTATTGGTTTAGAAGCTGCTTATACAGCTGATACTTATGGTGTTTCAGTTGCTTACACAGATGACGAAGCTACTACTTACTGGAGTGTTCAAGCAATGCTTGCACCAGAAGGCTATCCTTCTCTAAGTGTTGGTTACGAAACTGATGATGATGATGCAGATGCAATTTTCGCAGGTCTTACATTCGCTGAAGTTGGTCCTGGATCAGTAAGTCTTGGAATGGCGTCAACTGACTTATCTTCTGATGATTACTACCAGTATGAACTTGCATACTCATACCCACTAAATGATGGTATGACAATCACTCCTGGTATTTTTATTAAGGAAACATCTGGTGATGATGAAACAGGTGTAGTTGTAACAACAAGCTTTAGTTTCTAAATAACCTCTAAATAAATAGGTTTAGAAAAAAACTGCATACAAAAAGAGACCTGCTTAATAGCAGGTCTTTTTTTTTATAAATTTAAGTATTTTATTATTTAAAACTTAAAAAATTTTAGATATAAATGATATTTTTGACTTATTTAAATTACTTTAATTTTTGTTATGGATATTATTTAGTTTAATTATTATTATTATTAATAGAAAATCCTAGTTCAGAATTTTATAATTCCATGGTTCCAATTTTTAAATGTTTAATATGTAAAAAAGATATAGAAAGATCGACGAAAACATTTTGGAGTAAAAAAGGTCACCTGTTATGTTCGTCATGCTTGGATAATATAGATAAAAAGAAGCTTTGAATTATTAAATTTACATATAAATTAGTTTAAATTTAGTTTTTTAATCATTGGTGGAGCTATCTAGCCAAAAAAACCGTAATTCACTTTTATTGCAATAAAGCTTGTAATGGTAATTTTTCAGTTAGTTCTTAGAGCTTTAGAGCAATAATTTCGGGCATTAAATAAAAATATGAATAATAAAAATTTCCAAAAAAATTCCTCAAAATTTTGGGGTTTTAGTAGAAACCTTGATTCCAAAATTATTTGAGGAAAATTAATAGGTATTACAAATCCATTAAATTATATTTAATAGTTGGTAATAAAATTTTTAAACTATTTGTATAGGATTTAGAACCAACCAGGGATGATTTGTCCAGTAGTTACATATGCGCCAACTGCTGCAACGAAACCTAACATTGCTGCCCAACCATTAAAACGTTCTGCTTCAGGTGTCATGATTAAAAAAGTAAATTATGTAAATTATTCTAACAGGATATATGAAGCTTTGTAAAGTAATTTTTAGTTATTTTGCGAAATTTCATTATTTAGCAGTAATTCTGCCTTCTTTTTACATTATTGTGACAGAAATGCGTTAAAAAATATTTTTCTCAAGTAAACCTTGAAAGATGAAGTCTCTGATTATCCATTACAAGTTTAAGAAAGTTTTAAATAAAATTGAATGGTATTCTTTCCAACTTGATGAGATTTAAACCTACTTTAAATTTTGACAATAATGACAATAATCCTAGATTTATAAGGTGACGTTTTGCTTGAAGTTAACTAAGGTCCTTATTTAAAATTAAGGCAAGATGACTAAAAAAAGTAAACTTTAAATTTGGGATCTATTGTCTTTCTAAGGTAAGAAGATGAACTCAATAAAAATGTGGGTCGCCTGAGATTCGAACTCAGGACCAGCCGGTTAAAAGCCGGATGCTCTACCGCTGAGCTAGCGACCCATTTTGTAAAATTGAGTACATATGGAATTATCCCTTTTTAAGGTAAAAAAAACAACTTTTTATCTCAAGTTGAACAATAGACAAACAATTCTTAACTTATGAAATAAAAAATTAAATTTTCTCTCTAAATTTACAGTTAAAAGTTAAAATAATTTAATTGTTAATAGGATTTCTAAAATGCTTAGAACTATCGTAGTTTTTGCACCCATTATTGCAGCTTTAGCTTGGGTTATATTCAATATACAAAAACCAGCAAGAGAGCAATTCAATAGGGACTTTTTGGGCAAGGATTAATCTAATTTGTTAGATAAAGAAGTAATAGTTATTGGTGCAGGTCTTGCAGGGTCAGAAGCTGCTTGGCAAATAGCAAATTCTGGCGTACCAGTCAAACTAGTTGAAATGAGACCTATCAAATCAACTCCAGCTCATCATACTGGTGAATTTGGAGAATTGGTTTGTAGCAACAGTTTTGGAGCTTTAAGTCCTGATAGAGCTGCAGGTTTATTACAAAAAGAACTTAGGATTTTTAAATCATTGATTGTTCAAACAGCAGACAAATTTGCTGTACCAGCAGGTGGCGCTTTAGCGGTTGATAGATCTAAATTTAGTATTGCTTTAACTGATGCTTTATCTAATCATCCTCTAATTGAAATTAAGAGATTTGAACAATTGGATCTCCCAGGCAAAGAAAATATAACGATCCTTGCAACTGGTCCATTAACTGCCGATGAGTTGTCTTATGAAATTCAAGCATTTACAGGTATCGATGCGTGTCATTTTTTTGATGCCGCCAGTCCTATTATTTATGGAGATACTATTGATCAAGAGATTGTATTTAAAGCTAGTAGATACGACAAAGGAGATCCGGCATATGTTAATTGCCCTATGGATGAAAATGATTACATCCATTTCAGAAATGAATTAATAGAAGGAGAACAAGCTAATTTAAAAGACTTTGAGAAAGAATCAGCTAATTTCTTTGAAGCTTGCTTACCAATTGAAGAAATTGCTAGAAGAGGAGTTGATACAATGAGATACGGACCATTGAAATCTATTGGTTTGTGGAATCCAAAGTGGGGAGATTTATTTGATAGGGAAAATAGATTAAAAAAGCGACCTCATGCAGTAGTTCAATTAAGGAAAGAAGATTTAGAAGGGAAATTACTAAATATGGTAGGTTTTCAAACTAACCTTAAATGGTCTGAGCAAAAAAGAATATTTAGGATGATTCCTGGCTTAGAAAAAGCTGAGTTTGTACGCTTTGGAGTAATGCATAGAAATACTTTTTTAGAATCTCCAAAATTACTTTTACCGACATTGCAATTTATGAAAAGGGAAAATCTTTTTGCTGCGGGTCAAATAACGGGGACGGAAGGTTATGCAGCAGCAGCGGCAGGTGGCTTGCTTGCAGGAATAAATGCATCCTTATTAGCTAAGGGTAAAAAACCAGTAAGTTTTCCTAGTGAATCAATGATTGGTTCTTTAATGAATTTTATTAGTAACAAAAATCAAATTTTGTCTAATCAGAAAAAAAATAAATTCCAACCAATGCCTGCCTCATTTGGTTTAGTTCCAGAACTAACTAAAAGAATAAAAGATAAAAGATTAAGGTATAAAGCTTATCAAGAAAGATCTACAGAAGCCTTGAATGACTTTAAAGATAAAATAGACTCTTGTTTTGATAAAGACCACTTACTCAGCAAAATTTACTAAGATAATTATCAAAGATCCAAAAAATGGAATTAAATAAGGAAAAGTTTGATGCAATTATTATTGGCTCAGGAATAGGAGGGTTAGTAACCGCTTCACAATTGGCGGCGAAAGGAGCTCAAGTATTAGTTCTTGAAAAATATATTATTCCAGGCGGGAGTGGAGGCTCTTTTAAGAGAAAAGGCTATACCTTTGATGTAGGGGCTTCAATGATTTTTGGATTTGGAGAAAAGGGTTATACCAATTTATTAACTCGTGCCTTAAAAGATGTAAATGAAAAATGCGAAACTATTCCTGATCCCGTTCAATTGGAATATCACTTACCTCATAACTTTAATATTTCTGTAGATAAAAATTATGAGCAATTTATCAGTAAATTATCAGCTAGTTTCCCCAAGGAAAAAAAAGGAATCAAGAAATTCTATGATACTTGTGCAAGTGTATTTAAATGTTTAGACTCAATGCCTCTTTTATCAATAGAGGATCCAAGTTATCTTTTTAAAGTTTTCTTTAAATCTCCATTATCCTGTTTAGGGTTAGCTAGATGGTTACCAGCAAATGCGGGAGATGTTGCAAGAAAGTTTATAAAAGATCCTGAACTTTTAAAATTTATCGATATCGAATGTTTTTGTTGGTCTGTAATGCCAGCTCTAAAAACCCCTATGATTAATGCGGGAATGGTATTTACAGATAGGCATGCTGGGGGAATAAATTATCCAAAAGGGGGTGTTGGAACGATAGCAGAGAGGTTTGTTTCTGGTATTGAAAAATTAGGAGGAAAAGTTAGATATAAAGCAAATGTGACTGAAATCCTCTTAAAGGATGAGAAAGCGGTAGGAGTTAAGCTCTCAAATGGGGAGGAGATATATTCAAACATCATTGTATCTAACTCCACTAGATGGGATACATTTGGATTAAAAGATAATACTAAAGGATTAATTTCTAGCAAAAACGTACCAAAAAGTGAATATAAGTGGTCTGAAACTTATAAACCCTCACCTTCTTTTGTTTCGATTCACCTTGGAGTAGAAAAAAATCTAATATCCGATAATTTTAATTGTCATCATATAATCGTTGAAAATTGGGATGAATTAGAAAGCGAAAAGGGAGTTATTTTTGTTTCTATACCTACTTTGCTTGACTCGTCTTTGGCTCCAGAAGGTAAACATATCGTACATGCATTTACTCCTTCATCGATTAGTGAATGGGAAGGCCTATCAAGGAAAGAATATTTGCAAAAGAAAGAAAAATATTTTTCTTTCCTTGTTGAAAAAATATCAACCATTCTTCCTAATCTTGAACAATATATTGATCACAAAGAAATTGGTACTCCCAAAACTCATAAAAAGTTTCTTGGAAGATTTGAAGGTAGTTATGGGCCAATTCCCAGAAAAAAGTTGCTCGGACTTTTGCCAATGCCTTTCAACACTACTAAAATTCAAAATCTTTATTGTGTAGGGGATTCATGCTTCCCTGGCCAAGGGCTAAATGCAGTTGCTTTTAGTGGATACGCATGTGCTCACAAAATAGGTGCAAAGTTAAACATAAACAGTTTAAAATTGCCCGATTAAAAGGATCCTTCTGAAATGATAGAAAAATTTAAAACTCTTTTTTTTGTGAAAAGTTCGTTAATTTCTCTTTATTTAGCGCTGACAATTCCCTTACCATTTATTGCAATCGAAAAATTAAAAATCCCTTCTATTATAATTTTTGCCATAGGACTTTATTTGATAATCAATATCACTAGTGATTATGTTGAAACTTGTAGTAATAAAATTTCATATAAAAGTAGCTTTATTTCAAAATTCTTAGGAAGAAAAAATTGGGAGATTTCTTGGAAAGATATTAAATTAATCAAATCTTTGCCAACCAGTCAGGGTAGTAAAGTTTATTACTTTAATACTTTTCAAGGTGATAATATTCTTGTCCCACAAAGAGTGGAAGAATTTGAAAAGTTTTTATTAATTGTTTCCAGTAATACTGGGATCGATATTAATGAAATAACTTACATATCACCACTTTGGACATATAAATTACTGACATTACTATCAGTTTTAATGATTATTGGTGAACTTTTTGCTTTTCTAAATTAAATATTATCAATACTGAATCTATAACCTTGTTGTCTAACAGTGGTTATTCCCCCACCTTCTCCCAATCCAGCTTGTTCTAATTTTCTCCGCAAAGTCAATACCTGAGTATCCACAGACCTAGGGCCACCACTGAAGGGCGGCCAAGCCATCCTTAAGAGCTCTTGACGACTTCTTACCATACCTGGTGGCATCAAAAGAGCGCAAAGCAGTGCAAACTCCCTAGGACTTAATTCTACGGGCTTTTCGCTTAGAGTAACTTGTCTTAAAAGAAGATGTACCTCTAAAGGTCCAACCTCAACTTTCTCTTGTAAGCCTATTCTGCCCCTTTTTAGGAGTGTTCTGCAGCGTGCTGCAAGCTCTTCAAGTCCAAAAGGTTTCCTGAGAACATCATCTGCTCCATCATCTAATAGATTAACTAATGCTTCAACACCTGATCTTGCCGTTAAAACTATGACTGAAGACCCCAGTTGTTGGGCTAGCCTCATTGCAGTATTCTGCTCAAGGATTTCAGCGCTAACTAATAAGTCAGGTGATTGTTCTCTGCACAAGTCAATAGCTTCTGCAGCTGTACCAACTGCTGCTGCTAAATGGCCATCTTGGCGAAGCCTTTGCACGAGGACTGTTCTAAGAGTGGGATGAGGTTCAACAACTAGAACTCTTGAGGGAGTTTGAGAGCTCGTAGGCAATTGTGAACTGCCAGGAGTTGAAGCTAAGATTTGCTCAGTTGATTGCATTCTTAATTACTGTTTGGCCAGGCAATTTTTAATAGTCTTTAATAAGGTATAACAAATGCAAAATAAAAATCAGAATTTATCGAATTATGACATCATTTGAAAACCCCAAAGCAATTCGTCACTTTCAATCAATTTGCGATAGTTGTCAGGACTTAGTTACTCGTTTTCATACCCCATCTGATCTTAAATTATATAGCGATGGTTATCTCCAAGCATTAAGGAATTGCAATAGTTTAGAGCAAAAGGATCAAGATAAATTAGAAAGATTAATTGAAAGATGGATTTTAGATCCATCAAGTTTTATTGATCCAGATGGAGATGGAAATAAAGGTTTTTTTGATAAAAAAAGGATTTAAAATATTAATTTTTATTAATCAATACAGTATTTATACTTACTAATTGTTTTAAGACGCTAATTCAATTTCTATTTTTTCTTTAAGAGATCCAGAGTTGTACATCTCAATAAGAATGTCTGATCCACCAAGAAATTCTCCTTTTAAGTAAACTTGTGGAATTGTTGGCCAATCTGAATATTCTTTGATACCTTCTCGTATAGCAAAATCACTTAAAACATCAAAAGTACTAAATTCTACCCCTAAGGAATTAAGTATTTGAACTACATTGTTGGAAAAACCGCATTGAGGCATTAATTTTGTCCCTTTCATGAAAACCATCACTGGATTAGAATCAATCAGTTTTTGTATTTTATCTTTTGTTGGGTTGTCCATAATTCAATTTGGAGTTTCTGTTTTTAATGCCAGTGCATGGATAGCTTCTGAAGCTAATTCTTCCTTTAGAGCAGAATATACTAGCTTGTGTTGTTTAACTAATGATAATCCATTAAATTCAGATGCAATTACAGTTACTTGCAAATGATCATTTCCTTTTAGGTTTTCAACAAAAACTTGGGAACTTGGAATCTTTTTAGTGATTAATTTAATAACATCTGTTTTCGTAATCATGGTAAGTTTTAATTAACCTTTGTATTTTGTCTCAACAAATCCTAGTTGGAGCAATCTTCCATAAGCTTCTTTACCTTCTGGACTATTAGGAGACATTATTCTAATTGTTTCAACAAGTAATGGTACTGCAACCTCAGGCTTTTTAGTTTTTATATAAATCGAGGCTAATCTCCCATTTGATTCTGCCAAAATTTGTAATGTTTGCTTACCTTTCATTTGCATTTCTTTTGGTATTCTCGCATCAACTCCTTTGAAGGAGGAATTTAGATCTGAATAAAAAGACGCAAGTTGCTTTGCTAGTTTTCTAGCGTCTAAGTAAGAATCTTTAGCTTTATCAAAATCCCCGTTTTTTAAATATTCATCACCTTTTTTAATAAAAAAATCTACGTTTGAGATAGAAAGCTTTTTACTCTCATTTGAGAGTACTCTGAAGTCTTCTGGATTCTTTATTTCTGCATGAACTTCATTTTTATAAGGAACATTTCCAAAAAATATAAATAAAATCGGGAGTAATTTTAAGAATTTCATTTTATTTTTTAAATTATTAAGATTTATAGTAACTTATTGCAGATTCATCTACCTACATTTTTTAATGCTTTTTCTTCCTCTTGAGTCATTTTTTCATTAAGAAATTTATTAAAGTCCTTGATAGTAAAGTTTAAATAATCATTAATTGGGATTGGTTCTCCAAAGGATAAACAAAATTCCCCCCTAAAGTTCGGAGGTATTTTGCTGTAAGCAATTCCAATTGGAATAATAGAAATAGAGGTTGTTTTTTTTGTAGCTAATCTAGCTAATCTGTATAGGCCTTCTTTGAGAACTAATTTTTTCCCATGTCTATTAATTTTTCCTTCGGGGAAAACAACTAGTTGTTCTCCTTTTTCTATAAGATCAATCGCATATCTTAACGCTGAAAGAGATGGCGATAATTGATTTATCGAAAAACATCCAAGTCTTCTTAAAAACCAACCTTGTATTCCTGTCATTTCGGATTTAGTAACCATAAATCTACAATCCTTTTTTGTTACCCTTCTACCCATTGCCATGGTGAGTATTAAGCCATCCCATCTTGATCTGTGGGTTGGAGCCAAAATAATAGAGGAATTTATGGGAATCGAAAAACCATTTTTTAATATTTTCTTTTTTCTAAAAAAGAATTTCAAAACAACGTCCTGGGTAATGAACATTGCAATAAATCCCAATGTGGGGTTGATTTTATGCCAAATATTTAAGGAATTCTTCTTCAATTTCTATTTACTATATTTTAATAATTTAAGTGTTTGAATTTTTTTATTAGCTATTATTGGGCGGTTACTAGACTGTCTAGAAAATAAGATTTTCAAAATTATGGCTACTTTAGGGGTAAACATTGATCATATTGCAAATGTAAGGCAAGCAAGGAAAACTGTCGAGCCTGACCCTGTGCAATTTGCTTTTTTAGCTGAATTAGGAGGGGCAGACTCCATAACAGTGCATCTAAGAGAAGATAGAAGACATATACAAGATAGAGACGTATTTCTTCTGAAAGATACTATTAAAACAAAACTCAATTTAGAGATGGCTGCTACAGAAGAAATGTTAGAAATTGCCAAAAAAACTCTTCCCGATTATGTAACGCTTGTACCCGAGAAAAGAAAGGAAGTTACTACTGAAGGCGGTTTGGATTTAAAAAATAATGTACAATACCTTAAAAATTTTGTTGGTAATTTAAAGGATTCAAATATAGAAGTAAGTGCATTTATTGATCCTCTTGGTGAACAGATAAATTATGCCAAAGAAATAGGGTTTGATTTTATAGAATTACATACTGGAAAATATGCTGAGCTATCAGGATCTGATCAATATAATGAGCTCCAAAGAATCATAGAGTCTACACATTTAGCAAATGACCTTGGATTAGTTGTTAATGCTGGTCATGGCCTCAACTACAATAATGTTAAAAAAATTGCATCAATTAACAATATGAACGAGTTGAACATTGGTCATAGTATTGTTGCAAGGGCTTTAGCGATAGGATTAGAAAAGTCTGTACGTGAAATGAAGTCCCTTATTAATTCAAATTAAATTTTAAAATGACAAAATATTTTTTCGTTGCGGCTAGTGAAAAGTTTTTAACTGTTGAAGAACCAATTGAGGAGATTTTGAAAGAGAGGATTAGGAACTATAAAGAAAATAATAAAGAAATAGATTTTTGGCTTTTAAAAAATCCATCATTTTTGAAAACCACCCAATTTGTTGATCTAAAAGCAAAGATTCCATCACCTCCAGCAGCTATTTTATCGACTGATAAAAAATTTATAACTTTCTTAAAGCTGCGTTTAGAGTTTGTTGCTGTTGGGGAATTCGAATTTCCTAATGCAGAAATAAATGATCCATTTAAAGTTGAGTAATATAACCAATTACTAAATTGCTAAATCTATATAAGTCAAATAAAATTGAAGTGATTAGCGAGCTGTTGGCAGAAGAATTAAAAATATGTCCACCTCTCATAACTGATAATTTAGAAATAGCTGTGCCTAATTATTTTTTGGGAAAGTGGTTAAGTGAACAAATAACTATAAAAAATAAAATAAGTGCTCTTTATGAATTTAAGACAATATCAAGTTTCACCGAATCATTATTGACAAATTTCTTCCCTGAAATTGATATGGGGTTATGGAATTTTGAATCAATTAAATGGGGCATTATTGATTCATTAGAAGAATTAAATAGCTTTAAAGAATCATTTCCGCTTAGAATTTGGATTAATAAATATTTGGATAATGAAAAAACAATTGATGGAGACCTTTATAATCTGACAAAAAAGATCGCGAATAATTTTATTGATTATCTAATTTTTAGACCTGAAATGATTGCTGAATGGAATAGATATGAAATTAATTCAATAAATCTATTTAAGAATTTAAATTCAGATCAATTTTGGCAACCTATTTTATATAAATTACTAGAGAAAAAGATATCTGAAAAGCCTTCATGTTTATACATGATTAAATTAATAAAAAATTTAAGAAAAATTGAAAACCTTCAAATTAAAGTACCAAATCAAATTTACATTATTACCGATAATAACTTATCTAAACTGCATATTAATTTTTATTCAGAAATTTCAAAATTTACTAAGGTAAATTTATATTTATTATCAGTAGGAGAAGATTTATGGAATAGAATTAATTATCTTGAAGGTGAGTTGGAATTTGATAATTTTGAAAGTAATTTGAATTTAAAAAATACAAATATAGAAAAAATATTTGGTAAGTATGGAGCAAACTTTCAGAAATTAATTGAGGAAAATATTAATAAAGAAGGTATAAATTTAAAAAATAATTTAATATATATCGATCCAACAACTGATTTTAATGAGAAGAAAGATATCTCTTTTCTTAATCAAATACAAAAAAGACTAATTGATAATAATAGTAATAATTTTATAGTAAATAAAAGAGATGATTCAATATTACTTTGTGAGCATTTTAATCAAAATAGTCAATTAGAATATATAAGAAATAAAATTATAGAAATAATAAATTCTTCTGAGAATATTAAATATAGTGATATTGCTGTTTTATCTCCACAAACTAATCAAATCAAACCATATCTAAAGTATATATTTAATAATGAATTAATTAACGGTGAGAAGATACCTTATTTTTTTATTGATGATGATAATTATGATTATCCAGACATTTTTAAATTTTTAATTGACATCACTGAAATAGCAAATGAGAAAATTACACTTGAAAAAATAGATTATATTCTTTCAAAAAAAGTAACTCAGAACATTTTTGATTTTGATATTACTGAGAAGGATGAAATTATTTTCTTACTTACCCAAGTTGGTTTTCATTGGGGATTAGATGGTAATGAAAGATTAGGTGAAGAAAAAAATACTCTAAACTGGTGTTTAAATAGAATTACTTTAGGCCTAATTTATGAAAAAGAAGTCAATTTAGGTACTTTTAATTTAAAACCATTTAGCTTAAAAAATACAAGTTTGGATTTGAATAAATGGGTTAAATTATTACATGATTTTAAAAAATATATTAATTTGCTAAGAGGATCTTTTTCTTACTTAAGTTGGGTTGAAAAGATAAAGCTTATATTAAAAAGCATCTCTGATTCTAATGCAAATTTCAATTTAGAAATAAGTGAAATAAATAGAATTCTTCATAATCACGCAATACCTTTAATACCTAATGATCTTATTTTGTTAAATGTTTTTAGAGAGATATTAATTTCTTGCATAAATGAAGCTAAATATCAAAGCAAATCACTTATCAACAAGATCCTTATAAGTGATATTGAAAATTCAAGGTATATTCCACACAAAATTATCTTCTTAATAGACATGAATAGTGTTTATTATCCAAAATTATCGAAGAACGAAAATATTAATTTATTAAATAATAAATATCATCTTGGTGATCCATCATTGTATGAAAGAGAGAAATATTCATTTCTTGAATTGTTAATTTCCTGTAGAGATAAATTTATTGTTAATTGGGTAAAGAATGACAAAAACAATAAAAAATTAGATGTTTCTTTTCCTATAAAAGAGTTAATTTCTTTTTTTGATAGTTTTTTAAACCAAGCCCAAAGAGAAATAATAATTAAATATTCTGATTTAAATAAAAAAGAAATAATTGATCTTGATAGTTCTGAGATGATTATAAGTAATTACTCTTTAGTAAAAGATATAGATTGGAATGAAAAAAAATTTGATATTAAGAACTATAAATTATCAGAACTGATTTATTGGTTCAAGACTCCACAAAAATATTGGCTAAATAAAAAAAGTATTTCTCCCAAGGAAATATTTTTTCATAATCCAGATGATGAGTATGTAAGTAATCTGCAGAAGTCGCAAATAATTACAAAAATAATCCATGAATTAGAGATTGATAACCATAATTTTATTGATGATTTAAAAAATTTGAATATCAATTCTTTATTGGTTGAAAATGGTATTATTATGCCCAAAAATAGTGTTTTTACAAAAGAAAAAGAAATCAAGGATTTATTAGAAAGTCTATCTATAATTTTGAGTCAACATAATAAGATTAATAGAATTTATGTCAAATCAAATGCAAATAAAGAAGAATATTTCATTGCTGATGACACCGTTATTGAATTAATTCATTCGAAACTAACTTTAAGAAGTTTGACAGAGGCTTGGATAAAATCACTCTTCATTAATTCTTCAAAGAAGAATATAAAAAAGACTAAAGTAATTTTTAGAAAAGAAAATTATTATAAATCGCAAATTATTCAATTACCTGGAGTAATTAAGTCAAATTTAATTTTGGAGGAATATATAAATATTTTTAAAAATTATTCTGATAAATGTTTACCTCTCCCTCCAGAAAGTGCTTATAAATACGTAGAAGCAAAAATAAAATCAAAAAATGAGAAAAAAGCTTTTGCTGATAGATGGATTGGTAATAAATCTTTTACTAAAGGAGAAAGAGATAATATCGAAATGAAATTATGTTTTGGAAATGAAAAAGAACCAGATTTCTTTTTGGAAAATAATAATTTTGATAAATTATCTTCCATATTATATGGTCCTCTTATTAATGCATTAAAGAAATAAATAATGAATAAATTTCAGTATAAAAATTTTTTTACAGCTGCTTATGAAATAATCCTTGTTTTTTTACAGTTCTTTATTATAAGTCTCCATTTTTTTCAATGGGAATTTATACCACAAAAACAAATAATTCAAGTTAGTCCTTTATCTTATTTATTGGGGTTCTTAATTATCATAATCGCTTTCATAATATTGTTAGTTGCAATTAAAGACTTAGGAAGAAATTTATCCCCTTTCCCAAGACCTCTAAACAACAGCAATCTTGTAACTACTGGTATATATCGATTTACGCGTCATCCTATGTACTATTGTTTAATATTTATTTCCTGTGGCGTTTTTATAACCAAGCTATCTATTTATTATTTATTTTTATCAATAACTCTCGGTTTAATAATTAAATTTAAGATTGCTTTAGAAGAGCAATATTTAAAAAATAAATTTAAGAATTACTTACTTTATAAAAATGAGGTCAAATATTAATTAAATAAAGATATGGATATTAATCAAATTAATTTAGATAACAAATTTAAATTATTAGAAGCAAGTGCAGGAACTGGCAAAAGTTTCACTTTGGCTCACCTCGTTTTAAGAAATGTTTTGGAGAAGAAAATTAAACCAGATCAGATACTCTTATTAAGTTTTACAAAAAATACGTGTTCTGAATTACGAGATAAAATACTTTTGAGATTTCAGGATTTAAAATTATATTTGCAAAATCATAATGAAAGTAAGATAGATAATACCCTTAAGGATTGGTATCTAAAATTTAAGAAGAAGGAAAAATCCAAGAAAAAAATCATATCCGAAATTGATAATTTTGTTAATGAATTTTACAAGTTACAAGTAACTACATTCCATTCTTTTTGCAATAATATTATTGATGAGTATAGTATTGAAATAGGTTTAACTCAAGATCCATACATTGATAATAATATAGATAATTTGTATAAAGATGTAATAGATAATTTGTGGATTGATGATTTTCTGAATCTTAATCATGAGCTTATTGCAGCAGTCAACCAAAAAAAAATAAGTTCTAGATTTGGAAGTAGGATAAATAAGTCATTTTTTATAGAAATTTTAAAAAATATAGATCAAGAAAATATCTGTAAATTTCAAATAAATAATAAATATCAGATTATTGATTTAAATAATTATTTTAATGAATTTTTTTATCTAAATTGGAACGAGTTTTGTGTTGAATGGAATAAGAAAGGAGAGGAATTATTTCTACAACTCATAGAGTTGGGAAGATTAATTAAGGAGAGTGGCGGTAAAAGTCAAATATATGCAGCAAAACCAAGAAATGATAAGTTTAATCAAATAAGTTGTTGGATTGAAAAGATTAATAGAAGGCTTAATTCGAATAATGTGAGTGACTTTATATATGATATTTCTAAAGATGATCTTTTATCTAAATATTTTTATAATGAAAATATATCTAAAGAAATTTATAAACATAATCTAAAATTAGATTTTACTAAATTTACTTTATTACAAGATAAAATTTATAAAATAAAAGAAGGTTTCTATACCGAATTTGTAAGAATATTTACCCAATTAGCTTATATAAAATTAATTGAATTAAAGAAACGTTTTTCTATTTTCAACTTCAATGATCTTATAAAGACTATAGAAAAAACATTTCTTGATTCAGAAGTTAGTAATAGTATTACTCTATCTAAAATTCAAAAAAGATTTAAATGTGTCTTAGTAGATGAGTTTCAAGATACAGATAAAACACAGTGGAATTTAATAAAAAAGTTCTTTAATACTAATAATCATTTTTTACTTTGTGTAGGTGATCCAAAACAAGCGATCTACAAATTTAGAGGTGGAGATATTGAAACTTACTTAGATGCAAGATCTAATGCAATCGAAGTTTTTAGTCTTACAGATAACTATAGATCCTCAAAAAAGTTAATCGATGTTCTTAATAAACTTTATAAAAATGGACTTAAACAATCAAAATTAAACTATAGGAAATTAACCTCTAGAATTAATGAAAAAATTAATTCTGAATTTAAATATAAGGATGTTTTTGAAATTGTAGAATTTTCAAAAAGAGAGACTGATATAGAGGATCTTGTAACTCATTATATAGTTAACTTTATTTTAAATAATGAAGAAATTGATATTAATAAAATTGCGATTCTTACATTAAATAATTCGCAATGCTTAGATTTTAAAAAAAAATTAAATCAGTTTAACCTCCCATGCAAAATTCAAAATAAACAAAATATTTTTGATACAGAAGCAAGTTCTCTACTATTTTCATTCATTGAATGTTTATTAAATCCGAGGTTTTTTAAAAATATAACTTTGCTTGCTACTTCAAAGTTTATAGAAATAGAATTAGAAGACTTACTTGATGATGGAATAAGTAATAATTTAGAAATATTAATTAATAAATGCATTACTTGGTCCAAGGAACTAAGAGAAAAAGGTTTTTTAAATATCGTTAATGAACTCATTACAAATTACAAATCCTCCTCGATTATTCAAGATTTAGATCTAAATTCAAATTTATTTCAACTTTCAGAAATTGTTGAAATAGAATTAATAAATAATGATTTCAATCTCAATAAAGTTTTCAAATGGTATAAAAATCAGTTAGATCATAGTTTAAGAATTTGTACTGGAGAAGATTTTTTGACAAAAGATTATAATCTTCAAAATGGAATAAATCTTTCTACCATTCATAGTAGTAAGGGCCTAGAATTTGAAGTGGTCCTATGTCCATATCTTTCAATTATTTCAAATAAGTCAAATAAAATTAAAGGACCTCTTTGGAAATCAAATATTGATAGAAACATATATATTAATATTTCTAATAATTACTCTAAAGTTGAAAGATTTAAATTAATAGAAGAAGAAGATTTATTTAAAGAGAGTGAGAGGTTAATTTATGTAGCACTTACAAGGAGCAAATATAAACTTATAGTGTTTAATGATTTAGAAGATACAAATAATATTTTAAATAATGATTTATTTAATAATTTAGAAAATATTAATATTTATAAGTCTACTTTTGAAGAAAGGATAGAAAAAGAGGAAATAAAAGAAATTTTTGCTAAGTTCAGAACCACTCAATTGAATAATAATCTTTGGAAAATCGATAAGGTTAATAAAAAAATATCAAAAGAATTTAATTCTGATCAATTTATTTCTTATTCAAGTTATTCTTCTTGGATACGTAAAGATAAAAATATTGATTTAGTAATTAATCAATATAAGGATTATGAAGAGAATATATCAATTATCAAAGAGTCTAATCTTAGGAAATCAAAGAATTATCCTAAATATTTTTCTTATCCAAATCCCTTAAGTGAATTTCCAAATGGAACTATTGCTGGGACTTGCCTGCACAAAATAATAGAAAGATTTGAATTTAGAAATGATAATAATCAAGAATTAATTGATTTAATTATTGAGGAACTGAACTTTCATCAAATCGATACTTCTTTGGCTTTTAAAGTAAAAGATGCGATTTTGAGAATTATAAATTTATCTTTAGGAAGTGAATTACAAAATAAGAAACTAGTTGATATTCCAAATGAATACTTAATTAAGGAGCTTAAATATGATTTAACTCTATCTTATGAAGGAAAAATTATTAATTCTCATGATATATCAAAATGCTTTCTTTTAGATCACGAATATGAATTTGGTGAAGAATATGCAAACAAAATAAATGATCTTCAAATTATTAATAAAGGCTTTCATTCAGGATGTATTGATTGTGTTTTCCCTTTGGGAGATAAATTAGAAGATAGTAAATGGTGGGTAATTGATTGGAAAAGTAATTTGATTACTGGAAGTGATAATAATGATTGTTTACCAAGAAACTATAACTATGAAAATATGAGAAATGAAATGATTAAACATCATTATCCATTGCAATCTCATCTTTATTTATTAGCATTGCATAGATTATTAAAGTGGCGACTTAAAAATTATCAACCTAATAAACATCTAGGAGGATATATTTATTTGTTTTTAAAAGGATTGCCAGATTTTGAACTATTTGAAAAATCTAATTCGAAAGATATATCCCCGGGTATTTTTATTGGTAAAGCACCTATAAAGAGAATTAATTATTTAGATAACCTTTTTTAGAATGAACAAAACTACTGCGGATATTGAAAAGTTCCAATATGATCACATATTTAATTTAATCTTAGGTATTTTTAAATTCAATGAAAAAAAATATGGAAATTTCGTAAAAGATGTAATAAGAATTTTAATAGGCTTTGAAAAAAATGGTGAAACTATTATTGATGTAGATAATAGTTTAATAATTTTTGAATTGTTAGAAGATGGCTGGCCCAATAAACATATAGATGTTTTAAAAAATATAGGTTTGATAGGTTCCCTTGATTCTCCATTTGTGTTAGCAAATAGAAAATTATCCCTATCAAAATGGTCAAAAAAGATAGAAAGAGTTATGAATTTATTTTTAAAAAAAATAGATACCGATAATTTAATGAACTCGATAATTTATAAAGATGATAATAAAATTGATCAAATTAAAAATATATTTAAATATTCAAACTTAGTTTTCCTTCAAGGAGGACCAGGTACCGGTAAGACCACTTTAATAATAAAGTTAATACAAGAACTCCTTCTAATTGATAACTTTTTAAATATTGGGTTATCTGCTCCAACGGGTAAAGCTACAGCTCGTCTAAAAGAAGCTCTTAATGATAAAAAAAATATTTCCTCCAGCGAATTTCTAGACCAAATAGAATTTCAAACTTTACATAGATGGATTTTAAATTCTCAAAATAAATCTCTTAAGTTGAAATTTAAACTTAAAGAACTTGATATTTTTATAATTGATGAAATGTCAATGGTAAATATCGATTTGATTGAATCTGTTTTAATTTTACTAGCAAAGGACTGTAAAATTATTTTAGTGGGAGATAAAAATCAATTGTCTCCAATAAATAACTGTTCTATCTGGAATTATTTGTTTGAATATGGTGAAAATAGTTTAATTAAATCTTCTGTAGTTAATTTAGAAAAAACTTATAGAAATTTTGGAGATATAGCAGTAATTAGTAGTTTAATATTTAATAATGATTATTCTTTACTTAATCAAAAGATAAAAGAATTAGAAAAAGATAACAATTCAAAAGAAGTTACTATTTTAAAAAATAGAGAAAAAGATATTCCAAAATATCTATTTTTTTCGATTAAAAGTCATCTAAATAAGTTAAATCTTTCAACTTCAAATTTAAGTAAAAAAAAATATATATTTGATAAGGGTATTTCTAATTTATTGCTTATTGAAAAAGATTTAGTAGATAAGATATTTCTGGATTTACAAAGTCATTTGATCTTATGTGAAAAAAATTCTGGAATATGGAGTGTTGAATATTTGAATGAAATTATTTTTGGTCAAAAAAAACCATATGACCTTCAAACTCTTAGTGAAGGTGTTCCGATAATGTGTACAAAAAATAATAATGAACTTGGATTGTCAAATGGGGATATCGGAGTAATTATAGGTTTGAAAAATAACAGAAAATATCTCTTTAGAAAATTTAATGATAATAATGAAGAAATTGTCTCATTAGTTGATCCATCTAATTTAGAAAATGTTGTGCCAGCAATAGCCATTACTATACATAAATCTCAAGGGAGTGAATCTGAGAAAGTAAGCATTTTATGGTCCGAAAAATACAAAAGAAATCAATATGCTGTAAAAGAACAAAAAGATAGTGAAAATATCTTTTGCAGAGATAATTTTGAAAGAAGGTTGTTTTATACTGCTGTTACAAGAGCAAAAAAATTTCTTGATATATATTATTTAAATTAAATCTTATTTTTGAGAAATTAGTAAGATCTTAACCCCAAGATGTTAGATTAATAATTCGGCTCTGTAGGCTAGTCAACAATTCAAGTCAATTTAGATATTTGTTGAATGCCTAATCAGAAGATTGTTAGGCATTTAAAATGGCTTTAAAAAAAGATAATAACTCTCTTGGTAGTGATCAGGAAAAATCTCAGAATGAAGATTCTTCCCTGATTGATTTAAAGAACTTAGAGAAAGAAAAAGAAATTGAATCTCAACCATTGGAATTATCGAGAGGAAATGATGATGAAAATGGATTTCTCGATTTTGGATTTAATCAATCGATTTTAAATTCGTTAAGAAATAAAGGATATAAAAATCCAACTCCCATCCAAAAAGCTGCAATTCCAGAACTAATGTTAGGCAGAGATTTATTAGGCCAAGCACAAACAGGAACAGGAAAGACTGCAGCTTTCGCACTACCATTAATAGAAAAACTTGCAGATAATAAAGAATTAAATGCCAAGGTTTTAGTTATGACTCCTACAAGAGAATTAGCAACTCAAGTAGCAGAATCTTTTAAGAGTTATAGTTCTGAAACTAGTAATTTTAAGACGGTTGCAATATATGGAGGTACGGACTATCGAAATCAAATTTCTGCATTGAAGAGAAAAGTTGACGTAGTAGTTGGGACCCCTGGTCGAATAATGGATCATATAAGGCAGGGAACTTTTAAAATCAAAGAAATAAATTGTCTTGTTTTAGATGAGGCAGATGAAATGTTAAATATGGGTTTTCTTGAAGATATTGAATGGATAATAGATCAGCTTCCTGAAACTAAACAAATGGTATTGTTTTCAGCAACAATGCCTAGTGAGATAAGAAACATAGCAAAAAAATATTTAAATAATCCCGCCGAAATATTAATCAAAAGTGTCAAAAAAGAAACTCAATTAATTTCTCAAAAATTTCTATATGTTCAAAGGCATCATAAGTTAGATGCATTAAAAAGAATATTAGAACTTAATAACGAGGGAGTAATAATTTTTGTAAGGACAAAACTACTTACTACTTCAATAGCTGAAGCTTTAGAGAATTCAGGTCATACTGTGGCAGTACTTAATGGAGATATACCTCAAAACCAAAGAGAAAATACTGTAGATAGATTAAAAAAAGGATTTATTAATATCCTTGTTGCAACTGATGTCGCAGCTAGGGGATTAGATGTTGAGAGGATAAAACTTGTTGTTAATTATGATTTTCCTTTTGATAAGGAAACATATACTCATAGGATTGGAAGAACTGGAAGAGCAGGCAGATCAGGAGAAGCAATTTTATTTGTTAATCAAAGAGAAAAACATTTCCTAAGAAACTTAGAAAACTCAACAAGAACTAAAATTGAAGAAATCAATATACCAAGTAATAAAATAATAAATGAAAAAAGGATGGAGAAACTTATAGAGAATGTTAATGAAAGTTCTTTAGCTAAAGATGAAAATGAAGAAAATAAAGCTTTAATTATTGATGTACTAGATAATTTAAAAGAAAAATACTCTATGGATGACTCAAATATTGCAATGGCGGCGATTAACCTAGTAATAGGTAATAAATCATTTTTTGTTAATGAAGATGATTCTTGGATTCTTAAACAAAATAATACTGATCGAAATAGATCAAATAGGAATATTAATAATCGAGTGAGAAATTCAAATAGAAGAAATAATTATCAAAATGATTCTTTTGAAACCTATAAATTTAACTTTGGTAAATTTGATGGGGTTAGAGTTGCAAATATCATATCCTCAATCTGTAATTCAACAAATATAAATGGTAGATCCATAGGTAAGATACAGATTTTTAATGATTACAGTTTGGTAGATTTACCCAGAGATCTGCATAGAGAAACTAAAAATAAATTAAAAAAAATTAAAGTCAGAAACTAGGGATAGAGAATGAAAGCTGGCAAATATAAATTCTTTATTTTTGTGAATATGATAATCCTATACAACTCTTTTAATAGTTTTTATCTAGCTCAAACTAAACAAAATTCAATCATAAAACTATTTTGTCTTCAGAGTGTCAAAGAGGAGTTTTTGAAAGCAGAAATAGTATATAGTGAGAAAATTGCAAATGAAACTTGTGATTGTTACTACGAAGAATTTACACAAACTGCAAGTCATCAAGATGCAAAAATAAAATGTAAATTAGAAACTAAAGAAAATTTAAATCATAATAGAAAAATTTAATTGTTATTTTATGAGGTCTCAGAACAATCAAAATCCAATAATAAGACTTTATTTAAATCTGATTGAAGAAAGAAGATTACTATTTTTTGCTTTTCTTAGTTCCATAATTAATAAAATATTAGATTTAGCTCCCCCTGTAATAATTGGTCTCGCAGTTGATATCGTTGTAAAGGAACAGAATTCATGGATTGCTGGTTTTGGGATAAAAGAAGTTCCAGCACAATTGATTTTTCTCGCATTTGCTTCAGGAATAGTTTGGTCTGGTGAATCCTCCTTTGAATATTTATATTCGATTTTATGGAGAAATTTGGCTCAGCTATCGCAACATAAATTAAGAATAAAAGCTTATGAGCATATACAGGAATTAGATATGGATTTTTTTGAAAATGATAATACTGGAAGGCTATTATCTATTTTGAATGATGATATAAATCAACTCGAGAGATTTCTAGACCAAGGGGCTAATCAGATTATTCAGTTATTTATAACTGTCTTAATAATTGGGGGCACTATGATTTTTGTCGCTCCAAAAATTGCTTTATTTGCTTTCTTTCCTATTCCAATTATATTTTTAGGATCAATTAAATTTCAAAGGAAGCTTGCTCCAAAATACAGAGATGTTAGAAATAAAGCTGGACTATTGGCATCAAGACTTAATAATAATTTAAGTGGAATTCTAACCATAAAAAGTTTTACTAAAGAAAAATGGGAACTAAATAGATTAAATAAAGAAAGTCTCGATTATCAAAGAAGTAATAAGGCTGCAATAAAATTATCTTCTGCTTTTATTCCTCTTATAAGATTCGCAATTTTATTTGCTTTTATAGCAATTCTATTAATTGGAGGTTTCCAAACTTGGAATAAGACACTTGATGTAGGTACTTATAGTTTTTTAGTGTTCATAACACAAAGACTATTATGGCCTTTAACTACTTTGGGGCATGTTTTAGATGATTTTCAGAGATCTATGGCTTCAATAGATAGAGTAATTAATCTTATAGATACGCCTATAAAAATAAAAGATGGAAAAATAAAAATTGAACCTAAAGATATCAAAGGAGAAATTATTTTTAGCAATATAAATTTTAATTATCCTGGACGAGATTTAACTTTAAAAAACATAAATTTCAAAATTGAAAATAACTCAACATTAGGAATTGTTGGTCTAACAGGTTCTGGAAAAAGTACAATAATAAAACTTCTTCTTAGGATTTATGATAGTAATAATGGCTCAATAACCTTGGATGGCATTTCTATCAAAGAAATAAATTTGAGGGATTTAAGAAAGTGTATTTCTTTAGTAAGTCAAGAAACTTATTTATTTCATGGCAGTGTACAAGAAAATATTGCATATGGATCAATAAACCCAAGTCTTAAAGATATTATTAAATCTTCAAAGATTGCTGAAGCTCATAAATTTATTGAACAATTACCAGATGGTTACAAAACTATTGTTGGGGAAAGAGGTCAAAGGCTCTCAGGAGGACAACGTCAAAGAATTGCCTTAGCGAGAGCTGTTTTAAAGGATGCTCCAATATTAATATTAGATGAAGCTACTGCCTCAGTTGATAATGAAACAGAAGCTTTAATTCAAAAATCTTTATCTAAAATTACAAAAGAAAGAACAACTATAGTAATAGCTCATAGATTAAGCACTATAAAAAATGCGGATAATATTCTTGTTATTAATAAAGGTAAAATAGTTGAAAGCGGAAAACATGAAGAACTATTAGATCAGGACAAAATATATGCTGAATTGTGGAATGTTCAAGTAGGAATCTAGTATAGAATTTCTAAACTATATTAAGAAGTTAAATGATTCAATTACATTAGTAAACATACCGTCAACTTTATTCCATCTCTCTTCATTTGTACCCACAGCGAAAGTGTAAAGTGTTCCTCTATCAATTACGACAGTAGCTAATTCGTGTCTTGCCTGTTCATTTAAATTTAATTCATACTCTAAATCATAAAAAATATGATTAGATGCCTCCCTCTGATTGGCATTTAAAAGTTTTACCTCTCTACCTGAACCTTCCGGAGCAATGACTTTATCAATTAATGTTTGACCTACTTCACTTGGGCTTCCTAACTGTTCTAATTGAACCTCTTTATTTACATCAGAAATTACTAAACTTAAGGTCTCATTACTATTTATTAAATCATGATAAATAATTTCAGGGCCTCCATCTACTTTTACTCTAGTCCATCCTGTTGGATACAAAAAGGCATATCTTCCATCTGGACTTTGATAAGCTTCTAATCCCGCATTGAGTCCGCCGCTACATGCACTCAGTGTTAAACACAAAAAAATCAAAAATAAATATTTGAAAGGGTTAAATTTAATATTTTTCATTTTGTTTGAAATTACTAACTAAAAACATAATAAGACATTAAAAGCAAACAATTATGGCAATTCAGAATTTTGCGTCTAAATTATTCCTAGAAATAGTTTAATTTTGATTACCTATACAAAACCGCTTTCAAAATTAATTGGTCATTTTGAGAAATTCCCAGGGATTGGTCCAAGAACAGCGCAACGACTAGCTCTGTTTATTTTAAAACAACCTGAAAGTACAATAAGAGATTTTTCAAAGGCTCTTTTAGAAGCACATAGTAATGTTGGTCGTTGCAAAAAATGTTTCAATTTGACTTCAGAAGATGAATGTGAAATTTGTAAAAATACTGAAAGAAATCAAAAATTAATCTGTGTAGTAGCAGAAACTAAAGATTTGCTTGCTTTGGAGCGCGCCAGAGAATTTAAAGGTGTTTATCATGTTATTGGTGGCTTAATATCTCCAATGGATTCTGTTGGCCCCGAACTCTTAGAAATAAGAAGCTTGATAGAAAGAGTTAGCAAGTCTGAAATAGATGAGATCATATTGGCATTGACTCCCAGTGTTGAGGGAGATACAACAAGTCTTTATATTGGGAAATTGTTAGCCCCTTTTACTAAAGTTACGAGAATTGCATATGGCCTCCCAATGGGCAGTGAACTTGAATATGTGGATGAAGTTACACTTGCAAGGGCGTTAGAAGGAAGAACAAAACTAAATTAGACAATGAGAGAAAATAATCTAATCAAGAAAGAAAAAATCTTAAGACTTCCCTCTTGGATTAAATTTCCTATTAGTAAAGCTTCAGAGTTCGAAAAAATACAAACTCTCATCAAAAAATCAAATATTCATACTATTTGTGAAGAAGCAAGATGTCCAAATAGAGCAGAATGTTATGCCTCAGGAACAGCTACTTTCTTACTTGGTGGATCGATATGTTCTCGTTCATGTGCTTTTTGCCAGGTAAATAAAGGTAGACCTAGTTCTATCAATATTGATGAATGTACTCAAGTCGCTAAAGCAGTGAAAGTACTAAATTTAAAATATGTTGTTTTGACATCTGTAGCTAGAGACGATCTCCCTGATCATGGAGCAAATTTATTTATAAGTACAATTGATGAGATTAGAAAAATTGATTCAACAATCAAAATAGAAGTTTTAACTCCCGATTTATGGGGTGGGGGAAAAAATCTTAATGAAACTAATAACCTTCAGACTGAGAGATTAAAGATGATTTTAGAAAAAGATCCAGTATGCTTTAATCATAATCTTGAAACTGTTGAAAGACTGCAAAAAGAAGTTAGGAGGGGTGCAAATTATAAAAAATCCCTATGTTTACTAGAAAAGTCAAAAAATATTGCTCCTCATATTCAAACTAAATCAGGCATTATGTTGGGTCTTGGGGAAACATTGGATGAAATAAAAAATACAATTTACGATCTTAAAAAAATAGATTGTGATCAAATTACAATTGGCCAATATTTAAGGCCATCATTCAATCATTTGGCAGTTAAAAAATATTGGGATCCATCAGAGTTTGAATATTTATATCGCTTCTCTAAGGAATTAGGTTTCAAAAAAGTATCTTCTGGCCCATTAGTTAGAAGTAGTTATCATGCGGGTTAACTTTTTTCAATTAAAGAGAGTTTCTTTGCAAGTTTTTTCAATATGGAAATACATTCTCCGTTCATAAGTGTTCCTGCCCCTCCCCAAACCAATCTTAATAAAAGATCTACTGGGCTAGAACCAACTTCTTTTACAATTTTGAATCCTATTAACTTGAAATATCTTACAAGTTTTTTACTATATCCTTCACTATCAAAAATAGCTAAAAGTCTTGCTTTATGGCTTGATTTTTTTTCAATTGCCCAAGCCATAGTTGTTGCCCATATTAATTCCGAAACAAAAGCAGGAGCCTTACTAAGGATTCTTAATGTATCAAGCTGAATACCTTGTTTGTTTAAATAAGTCCAACCTTTCATTTCGGCCCAAATCTTAACGATGTTATCTTTCTGTTCTGCTATAACAATTCTAAAGAAAGATAATCCGAGAGTTTCTCTAACTTGAATTTTAATTAATAATCCAATGTTACTTGCTAATTTTTCTAATTCTTCAACCTTCATGATTTTGAAAATTAGTCCTTATAGATTTTATGATTTGCCACTTCTAATCTGTCGATCTGTTTTTGTCTTTCTTCAAACCTTTTCCTATCATCATCACTAAATTGATCTATGCAGAAATGACATTGGATACCCTTTATATATTCTTTTCTTTCTTGATCTTGAATTGAAACTGGCATTCCACATGCATGACAAATAGAGTAGGAGCCTTTTTTTAATTCTTGATCTAAAGCAACTCTTTTATCAAAAACATAACATTCACCTTCAAATAAGTTTTTTTCTTTTGGTATATCTTCAAGGTATTGAAGGATGCCCCCTTGTAGGTGATATATATTTTTATAACCTTTCTTTTTCAGTAAAGACGAAGCTTTTTCACATCTTATTCCTCCGGTACAAAACATTGCTATATTTGTAGACTCTTTATTTTCTAAATGGGTATCTAAATGATCATCTACCCACTTGGGGAATTCACTAAAATTTTTTGTATTTGGGTTTATAGAGTTCTGAAAAGTGCCTATAGACACCTCATAATGATTTCTAGTATCAATGACTATTGTATTTTGATTTTTAATTAAATTATTCCAATCAGCTGAGTCAATATAGGTCCCATTATCTTCTGAAGGGTTTATTTTAGGGACACCCATTGTGACTATTTCTTTCTTGATTTTTATTTTTAATTTTTTGAAGACTTTGTTTTTTGAAAAATTTACTTTAATATTCAAATTTCTATTATTTGCATATTTATTAATTAAATTGATAACAATATCAATTACATGTCTCTCAGCACAAATAGTTCCATTAATTCCCTCATTAGCAAAAATAAGTAAACCTGAAAGATCTTTTTCATTTTCGATTTCTAATAATTTATTTTTTAGATCAAGAATTAATTTTTCTTGAAATGGGAAGAAAGAGTAAAGAGAAACTATTTTATAATTTTTGCCTTTCATAAAGAAGATAATGTTTTTTCACAAGTTTCAAAATCTTTGTTAAATGATACTCCTACCTCTTTAAGAAGTTTTCTGTCTGATTGGAAAGATGGATTTGAAGTTGTGAGTAACTCATCTCCATAAAATATTGAATTTGCCCCACATTGAAAACATAATATTTGGGCTTCTTTTGAAAGCTTTTCTCTCCCTGCACTTAGTCTTATTTTACTTTTAGGCATAAGAATTCTTGCTGTAGCGATCATTCTTATCATTTCAATAGAATCAATATCTTGATTATCTTCTAAACCAGTGCCTTCAATAGCTACTAATGAATTTACAGGAACACTTTCAGGGTGTGGATTCATGTTTGAAAGAACTTCCAAAAGAGATGCTCTATCGCCATTAGTTTCACCCAAGCCTATTATTCCTCCACAACAAACATTTATTCCTGCATTTCTTACTCTTTTGATAGTGTCCAGTCTGTCTTGATAAGTTCTAGTCGTAATAATATTTTTATAATACTCAGGACTAGTATCAAGATTGTGGTTATACGCGGTCAAACCTGCATCAGCTAGTCTGGAAGCTTGTTCTTCTGTAAGCATCCCCGCAGTAACGCATGCTTCCATCCCTAAATCTCTTACACCGCTAACCATTTCCAACATTGCATTAAAAGATTTCCCATCTCTAATTTCTCTCCACGCCCAACCCATACAAAACCTATCTGCACCCTCATTTTTTGCTACTTGAGCTCTTGATAAAACCTCTTTAACTTGAAACTGTGCATGACTTTTGATTTGGCTAGCACTATAAATTGATTGGCTACAATACGAACAATTTTCCTCGCATCCACCAGTTTTTACGCTGAACAATGATGCTAATTGAATATCGTATTTGTTGAATTTCCTGTGTACGGTTTGTGATTCCCACATTAAATCAATTAGAGGCATATTGAGTATTTTCAAAATCTCCTCTTTATTCCAATCAAACCTAATTTCTTTTAATAACTGATTATTCGAATTAGTCATTTTTATTAGGAAATATATTGAGAATCTTCAAAAGATTCATTTGGTAATGATTCTATACCGCCGAAACGTCTATTTCTAGATTGGTAATCAATTATTGCTTTAAGAAATTCATGCTCATTGAACTCTGGCCATAGTACGTCAGATATATAAATTTCTGAATATGCTAATTGCCATAATAAAAAATTACTTATCCTTTTTTCACCACTAGTTCTTATTAGTAATTCTGGATCCTTAATTCCTCTAGTTAATAACTCTGAATTAAATAATTCTTCATTAATTTCACTTGGTTTTATTTCTCCTGAAGAAGATTTTAATGCTAGTTCTTTTGCAACTTTTACAATTTCTTGTCTGCCTCCGTAATTAACACAAACATTGAATAAAAATTTATTGTTGTTTTTAGTAAGTGATTCTGAACTAGATATTATTTCTTTTAAATTTTTTGGGAAAGGAGTTAAATCTCCAATAAATTTTATTTTTGTTGATTCTTCATGTATCTCTTTAATTTCGTTTTTTAAAACTTCGCTAAAAAGATTTATAAGAAAATCAACTTCTTTTGTTGGTCTTGTCCAATTCTCAGTTGAAAAAGCATAAACAGTAATAACTTTACAACCTAAATTTTTTGCAGCTTTGAGAATTGTTTTTAATACACTGACGCCCTGTTTATGTCCAAATGATCGGGGTAAACCTTTTCTAGTAGCCCATCTCCCATTGCCGTCCATAATTATTGCTATATGATTGGGCAATTTTTGCTTATCTATTTTCATTAATAAGTCAGTAATTTTATCGTCTATTACTTTTTCTAAACTCATTAGTTAATCCTTTTTGTTAATAAAAATTTCTGATTTTTCTGACTCTTTTTTATTAATATCACTGATGATATTATCACTCGAGTCTGTCTTTTGGGATAAAACATTTTTACTTAAAGATGCTTTATTTGCTCCCATAGAGTTTTGATTCCCAATCAATTTTGCAAGAAGTTCTTGTAATCTGCTGCTTGTAATTGGCCTTTCAAGTTTGCCTTGGTTTGCTAATGATAACGTACCTGTTTCTTCAGAAACAACAATACAAATACATCTATCAAATCTTTCTGTAATACCTAATGCTGCTAAATGTCTTGTGCCATATCTACTTATTCCTTGTCTTGAGAGAGGAAGTATTACGCCAGCAGAAATTATTTTATTTCCTTTCACAAGAACTGCTCCATCATGTAAAGGCGTATCTGTAGCAAAAAGATTTATTAAAAGGTCAGTTGATAATTGTGCCTCAATATTGGTACCTGAATATAAAAAATCTTCAGGTCTTAAATCACTCCCCAAATCTACAACGATTAAAGCACCTCTTCTATTTTGAGAGAGTTTACCGGCTGTATCTACTAATTGAGTAATGGTAGTTGAAGTTGCCCTAAATTCCTTTGGTGGATTCCCTAGTAATACAGCCAGCCTCCCGGTGCCTAGTAATTCCATTAATCTTCTTAACTCTCCTTGCCAAAGGATCGCTAATGAGAGAGAGCAAGCGAGGACTACAGCATCAATTAATTTTGATGTTAGTGGTAAATATGCATATCTTTGAATAAACCATGCGGATGATACTAAAAACAAATATCCTCTTAGAAGCCATAATGTCCGTTGTTCTTTTACTCTAGAGAATAATAAAAGTCCGAAACCAACAGCAAATAAGACATCTAATAAAAGCTTTAAATTTATAATCCCCCAGAAATTCACACTAAAAACAAAATTAATTTAAATGTACCTAATTTTGTTTGATAAAGCGATCAGGTAATACGTCATATTTTAAAAGATCCATTGGGCTTTCTCTTTTTTGAATAATTTCTGCCTCTCCATCTTTAACTAAGAGAGCAGCAGGTCTTGGAATTCTGTTGTAGTTAGAACTCATTGAATTATTGTATGCCCCAGTACCAAAAACACATATAAGATCTCCCGTTTTACATTCTGCTAGTTCAATTTCTTTAAACAATACATCTCCCGATTCGCAGTGCTTACCAGCAATAGTATATTTATTTTTGGAATTAATATTAAATGGATTACTTACTAAACATGCAGAATAGTTTGATTGATATGTAATTGGTCTTGGATTATCACTCATACCACCATCAACAGATAAATATGTTCTGATACCAGGAATTTCTTTAAAAGCCCCAATTTTGTAAATGGTTATACCTGCTGTAGATACAATAGATCTACCAGGTTCACACATTAATGTGGGAAAGTCTAAATTGTTTTTTTTACAAGCTTCAACAACGGAAGAAGAAATTGTTTTTACCCATTCATCAATTGAAGGGGGATCATCACTTTCTGTATACCTGATACCTAAACCCCCGCCAACATTTAGTTCTTCAATATTATGACCAAATTTTTTGGCGTCTAAGATAACCTTTACCATTATTTCTCCCAGATCCTTATGAGGGTCTAGTTCAAAAATCTGTGATCCAATATGAGCATGTAAACCTTTTAATTTTAGGTGCTTTGTATTGCTGATTCTGTTAAATAGAGTATTTAAATATTCTATTCCGAAACCAAATTTGCTATCAAATGATCCAGTTCTAATATATTCATGTGTATGGCATTCTATCCCAGGAGTAAAGCGAATCATTATTTCTATATCATGATTAAATGAATTTGAGATCTCATCTAATCTCTCTAAGTCGTAATCGTTATCTACAATAACCTTAATATTATTTCTAACTGCGAATTCTAATTCTTTGTCTGATTTGTTGTTACCATGAAAAACAATTTTTTCATTTGGAACCCCACCTTTAATAGCAGTTAATAGTTCTCCTTCTGAAACAGCATCAAGTCCTAAACCTTCCGAGGAAACAAGACTACTCATGAAAATGGAACTATTTGCCTTAGAAGCGTATATAGGCAAGGATTTTCCTGGGTAATATTTTTCTAATGCTTTTTTGTACGCTTTACAAGAATTTCTTAAAGTGATTTCATCCAAGATATAAAGAGGAGAATCATATTTTTTAACTAGTTCTTCAATAGAACATCCACCAACTGATAATTTCCCATCTCTTTTAATGGAAGTGGTAATGGGAATAATATTTCTGTTAGGACTTTCCAAGTCAATTTTTTGTTTTAAAAAAGATTGTTTTTCTTCCATGGGAGAACTTCAAATAAAGCTTTGCCAAAACTGTCATAATTTATAATGACTCTAGATTTGAACTTTTAGATATAAATACATAATAAATGATATCTATTAAACAAATAAATAAGAAAGATATTGATTTATGTTATGAATTAGATTCAAATACGATTTCTCTATGGAGTAGAGAACAATGGACTAACGAATTCAAAAAAGATGGCGCAAAAATCTTTGGATTATTAATTAAAAATTATGTCGTTGGTATATGTGTTTTTCAAGTTGTTCTTGATGAAGCTCAAATAAATTATTTTGTTGTAAATAAGAAATTTAGAAAAAAGGGATTTGGATCTTATCTTATGAGCTATTTAGTAAAGAAATGTGAAAAATTAAATTTAAAGAAATTACTATTAGAGGTTTCTCAAAGCAATATTACTGCTGAAAGCTTCTATAGTCGCTTTAATTTTTCTACTGTGGGAATAAGAAAAAATTATTATAAAGATGGTTCACATGCTCTTTTAAAAGAAAAAAAATTAACAACAAAATAATGTAAAAATTTAAATGTTCGGATAACCAGAATCGTTGAAATTACTATAATTTCTTGCTATATCACTAAAAAAGTTCAATTTAATTTGATAAATTCTACTTTTGGGTATTCACAAAAGCTCATTCTGAACACAAAATTGACATATTACTGGTAGGTTATTAATAGGAATTTAATCTTCTAATGTTTGAAAGATTTACAGAAAAGGCTATAAAAGTCATTATGCTTGCTCAAGAGGAAGCGAGAAGACTTGGTCATAATTTTGTTGGAACAGAACAAATTCTTTTGGGTTTAATAGGAGAAGGAACTGGGGTCGCAGCGAAAGTACTTAAATCACTTGGAGTCAATTTAAAAGATTCAAGGATAGAGGTGGAAAAGATAATAGGTAGAGGTTCAGGATTTGTAGCTGTAGAAATACCTTTTACTCCCAGGGCTAAAAGAGTTTTAGAACTATCTTTAGAAGAGGCTCGTCAACTTGGCCACAATTACATTGGTACAGAACATTTATTGTTGGGCTTAATAAGAGAAGGCGAAGGTGTGGCTGCAAGAGTTCTTGAAAATCTTAATATTGACCTTACAAAAGTTAGAACTCAAGTTATAAGAATGCTTGGTGAAACCGCCGAAGTTGGTACAGGGGCTAGTTCAAATAAGGGAAATTTGAAAACTGCTACTCTTGATGAATTTGGGACAAATTTAACAAAATTAGCTAGCGAATCAAAATTAGATCCAGTAGTTGGCCGTCATTCAGAAATAGATCGTGTCGTTCAAATTTTAGGCAGGAGGACAAAAAATAACCCTGTTCTTATTGGGGAGCCGGGTGTAGGTAAAACAGCTATTGCAGAAGGTTTAGCGCAAAGAATACAAACCGGAGATATCCCTGACATTCTTGAAGATAAAAGAGTTTTGACACTCGATATAGGTCTTCTAGTTGCTGGAACAAAATATAGAGGCGAATTTGAAGAAAGGTTAAAAAAAATAATGGAAGAAATTAAATCAGCAGGTAATGTAATTCTTGTTATAGATGAGGTACATACTTTAATTGGTGCTGGGGCTGCCGAAGGTGCTATAGACGCAGCAAATATTTTGAAGCCAGCATTAGCTAGAGGAGAACTTCAATGTATTGGAGCAACCACTCTCGATGAATATAGAAAACATATTGAGAGAGATGCAGCTTTGGAAAGAAGATTTCAACCTGTAATGGTAGGGGAGCCATCTATAGAAGATACAATCGAAATTTTAAAAGGCCTTAGAGAGCGTTATGAACAACATCATCGTTTAAAAATTACTGATGATGCATTAGAGGCTGCAGCTCATCTAGGCGATCGTTATATCTCAGATAGATATCTTCCAGATAAGGCGATAGACCTTATTGATGAGGCTGGAAGTAGAGTTCGTTTAATAAATTCTAAACTTCCGCCTGAAGCCAAACAAATAGATATAGAACTAAGACAAGTGCAAAAACAGAAGGAAGAATCTGTAAGAGATCAGAATTTTGATCAGGCTGGTCAGTTACGTGAAAAAGAGATGGAGTTGTCTGCAAAAATTAAAGAGGTTTTGGATAATAAAAAAGAATCTACAGCTGGAGATCAATCTGATTCTGATGATAAGTCTGTAAAAGGTGATTCGAAATTCTCACAAAGCCCACTTGTTTGTGAAGAAGATGTAGCTCATATTGTGGCTTCATGGACAGGTGTACCAGTTCAAAAATTAACAGAAACTGAATCAGTAAAGCTTCTTAATATGGAGGAAACACTTCACCAAAGGCTAATTGGACAAGATGAAGCTGTAAAGGCTGTCTCAAGAGCCATAAGAAGAGCAAGAGTTGGATTAAAAAATCCTAATAGACCCATAGCAAGTTTTATCTTCTCTGGACCTACCGGTGTTGGTAAAACTGAATTGACTAAATCATTGGCTTCATATTTCTTCGGTAGTGAAGAAGCAATGATTAGATTAGATATGTCAGAATTTATGGAAAGACATACAGTTAGTAAACTTATAGGCTCGCCTCCTGGTTATGTTGGTTTTAATGAAGGTGGTCAGCTTACTGAAGCTGTTAGAAGACGCCCTTATACTGTCGTTTTATTTGATGAAGTTGAAAAGGCGCATCCAGATGTTTTCAACTTATTATTGCAACTACTTGAAGACGGAAGATTAACTGACTCCAAAGGTAGAACAGTAGATTTTAAAAATACATTGTTAATAATGACCTCTAATATCGGTTCAAAAGTAATCGAGAAAGGTGGTGGCGGACTAGGATTTGAATTCTCAGGAGATTCAGTTGAAGATAGCCAATATAACAGAATTAAATCACTAGTTAATGAAGAACTTAAGCAATACTTTAGGCCTGAATTTTTAAATAGGCTTGATGAAATAATTGTATTCAGACAATTAACTAAAATTGAAGTTAAAGAAATTGCTGAAATAATGTTGCAAGAAGTTTTTGCCCGACTACAGGATAAAGGTATTAAATTAAATGTCACCGAGGCTTTCAAAGAAAGACTTGTTGAAGAAGGTTATAATCCTTCATATGGAGCGAGACCTTTGAGAAGGGCAGTTATGCGTTTACTAGAAGATAGTTTGGCCGAAGAAGTTCTTTCTGGGAGAATAAAAGATGGAGATAATGCTTTAGTTGATATAGATGATAATAAAAAAGTTACAATAAATATTTCTTCTGAAGAATCTTCTCAAGAGCTAGCAGGTGCTAATTTCTAATCATTCCAATTAAATATGCAGTCTATCTCTCCAGAAACTATATATAGGGGAAATTCTGCTTGGGAAAAATCTCTACCTCAAATTACTAAATTAACTCAAAGTCCATTAATTCTAGGGAGAGGTATTCAAACGAGTAATTTGAGAACTAATATTTTTAATGATTTAAAAAATCAAAAACTTAATGTAAATTCTGCTAATTTACAATTTGATTGTTGTCACGAAGATATTTCAAGAATTAAGAATATTATTTCAAATAACAATAATGATTGTGTTATCGCAGCTGGAGGAGGCAAAGTTCTAGACTCTGGAAAATATATAGCCGAGTCCCTTAATATCCCTTGTATTACAGTTCCCCTTAGCGCCTCTACATGTGCTGGTTGGACAGCCTTATCTAATATTTATACAAAGGATGGGCAATTTATAAAAGATGTTGCATTAGGATCTTGTCCGAAAATACTAGTTTTTGATCATAAATTTATTCAAACAGCTCCATCAAGAACTCTTGCAAGTGGTATAGCAGATGCCTTGGCAAAATGGTACGAATCCTCAATAACAAGTTCAAAAATAGATGACGGTCTTATTCAACAAGCAATTCAGATATCAAGAGTTTTAAGAGATCAACTATTAATAGATGGAGGTAAAGCATTTAAGGGTCAATTTGAAAATAATTCATCTTGGCAAAATACTGTAGAAGCATGTGGACTTACAGCAGGATTAGTTGGCGGTATTGGTGGAGAAAAATGTAGGACTGCAGCAGCACATGCTATTCATAATGCAATTACTCAGATAATCACCCCTAATAAATTCTTACATGGTGAGATTGTTGGGGTTGGATTATTATTGCAATTAAGGCTAGAAGAAATGAAAAATAATAATAAATTAGCTGATCAATCAATTAAACAATTATTTGTTCTTATGAAAGAATTAAATTTGCCAACTACTATCGGACAACTTGGAATAAATGTTTTTGAAAATAATAATTTAGAGAAAATTGCTGATTTTACTTGTCGAGATAAATCTGAGATTCACTTTTTGCCTTTTGAAATTAATAAACGAGACATAATAGAGGTTATTTCAAATTTTGAACAACAAAAAATTAAAACATAAATATTTTTTGACTAAAAACAATTTTGAACAATTAAGTGATTTAAATGCAGAATTTTTCGAAAGTGCCAAATTGTCACTATTAGATCCTTTAGGTCTTTATTTGGCAAATGATGTTAAGTGGATAAAACTCAACCAAAATTGGAACTCCTCAAAATTCCCAGTAGTTATGGGAGGAAAAGGACAACCTATACTTCTTTTACATGGCTTTGATAGTAGTTTTTTAGAATTCAGAAGAATATATAAATCACTAAAAAGAAATTTTCAAGTTATCGTTCCAGATCTTCTGGGTTTTGGTTTTAGTCCCAGGTGCGCAACAAATGAATTCAATTCGACGAAAATAATTTCGCATTTAATTGATCTCCTTAAGACATTAAAAATAACAAAGAATCTAAAAATTATAGGTGCTTCTATGGGAGGCTCAACAGCATTAAAACTTGCTTATGAAATTCCTGATTCTATTGATAAAATTATCCTTTTGTCCCCCGCCGGATTGTTTGGAGAACCTAAGAGTATCCCTTTTCCTCTTAACCAAATTGGCGCCTCATTTCTTGGATTGCCTCAGGTTAGAAAAAGTCTTTGTAGGCAAGCATTTGCTTTCCCAGACGAATGCGTTGGTAAGATGGAAGAACAAATTGCTTCAATTCATTTAGGTTGTAAAGGATGGAGGAATTCACTTGCATCATTTGCAAAAAGTGGTGGGTTTGCAGGAACTCAAAAATATATCCAAAATATACCAATTAAAACATTATGTGGAGAAAATGATCGAATTCTTGGAAAAAAAGAGCTTAAAAAAATAGGAAATATTGAAAAATTAAATTTTGTAGGGTTACAAAATTGTGGTCATCTTCCACATATAGATCTTCCATCATTATCTAGTAAAATTATCCAAGATTATTTTTTGGAATAAAAGATTTCTTAATTAATTTAGATACTTGAGAATTATAAAAATATAATATAAAACAGATGGAGTAAAGATGTAACTGTCAATTCTGTCAAGAATTCCTCCATGTCCCGGTAAAAAAGTTCCGGAATCTTTTATTTTTGCATCTCTCTTCATCATAGATTCAATTAAATCTCCAACTAATGCCATAAGAGAAATTGAAATCCCATAAATTATTCCAACAATTAATGGATTTTCCCAATTCATTAAAAATGCGAAAAATATTGCTAGTAAAATTGAACAGGATATTCCTCCAATTAAACCTTCTATAGTTTTGCTCGGAGATATTGGAGATAGAGATGTTTTACCAAATGACTTCCCAATAAAATAAGAACCAATATCACTAGCTACAATTAAAAAACAAGAAGTTAAAGTTAAATGAAGACCTGTAGTATTTGATAAGTTCTCAAGTGAGATAAAACCCTGATTTGTACCTATTATTGAATCTAATCCCCTTAACTTAATCCAGTAACTAGGTAAAAAACCTAAATAGAATAATCCAAAAATAGATGCTGCAATATCTGAAATTGTCCCAGGTTTTGGTTGCAAAAGTAGCCAAGTGCATATCCCAACTGAACAGATTGGCAAAATTGAATTTGAAATTTCTCCTTCAAGCAAACCAATAGTCTCAAGATAAGTAGAAATCATAATAATAAAGGAAGAAAATAATGTGGTTTTTGTAGCTGGTCTTATTCCTTTAAATTCTGCCATTCTAAAAAATTCTAATAATGCTAGATATGTAAGCAAAGCAGTTGCCAATGTAAAAAACCATCCACCCAACAAAACAACAATTAAACCAAAAATTCCTATAAGTAATCCGCTCCTTAATCTCATATGAAATTGCTATGTTTCTAGAACTCTTATATTAAAATTTACCAGATCTTTGTTGCATAAACTTTGATTATTGATCCAATTAAACCTATCTAAATCAATTTTTTCTCCAGGAATTAGTATAGGTATCCCAGGAGGATAAGGGCAAATAATATCACCAGATATTTTATTTAACGATTGTGAGAAAGAAATACTCCGAGTCTTACTTCTCCAAGCAATTCCAATTTCGATTTCGGGAGTTTGAACTAATTTAAAGGGCGATTTGAGTACTTCTAAGCTTTTTGATTTTTTGGAATTTAATAGTAATTTTTTCCATAACTTTTCAAATAAATTGAGAAAATCTTTGTGATTTCCAAATCCTAAGCAAAAAGTGAGAGTCATCATTTCTGGCAATTCGGCAATAAGGCCATTTCTATAAAAAAATTTATCAGCAGTAAAACCATCAATCCCAGCCTTTGAGGTATTTACTACAATTTTTAAGGGGTCTTGAGTTTCTATGAGAGGAATATTTTTTTGAATTAATTTTTTATAAATACTTTTTGCTTCTAAAATTCTTTTTTGATATTTTGATAAACTTTTTTTGTTAAGCCAGTCCCTAATGGACTCTTCACAAGAAGAAAGTAATAAGGAACTTGGACTAGTAGTTTGCAGCAGATTAATACTTTTGATTAAATTACCTTCATTTATTAAATTCCCTTTGTACCAAAGTACCGCCGTTTGAGTTAATCCATTGAGCGACTTATGCAATGAATTAACTACTAAATCAGCGTTAGATGATAAGGCTGGTTTTGGTAAATTAAGGTTTTCACAAAAAAGGAAATATGAGCCATGGGCTTCATCAACTAAAACAGGTAAATTTTTTTGATGACAACAATCTATTAAAGGCTCTAAATCTCCGGCATACCCATGATAAGAGGGATTTATAAGAATAACCCCTGCAATTTTATTGTCATCAAAATTTAATTTTTTAAATACATTTTTCAACCAAATTTTTGTAATTGGTTTGTAATGCCCCGTTACGGTTGAAAATTCTAGGTCAAAAAATATTGGATTTATATTCTGCATCGCACAGATTTTTATAACACTTATATGAACATTTCTAGGCATCAGGATATTTTCGCCTGGATTTGCCATTGCAATTACTGCTGATTGTATTAATCCTGAAGCTCCATTTACTCCAAAAAAACATCCTTTAGCCCCAAATTTGTCGGAGAATTCTCTTTGAGATTTAGCAATTAATCCGCTTTGGGATAGTGGGGAACCTATTTCTGGTAGTTCAGGCAAGTCCCAATACCCAGGTGGATATTTTAATAACTTTACTAATTTCCTTGGTAAAGCTGCCCCTCTGTTATGAGCGGGAAAGAATAAGGACTTTAAAAACTTTTTAGTTAGAAAAGAAGAAATGGTCATAAAGTATTATTGACATATATAGAATGGAGTAGGTAATAATTTTTTTTAATATTTTATAATTTTAATGGAAAGATCTTATTCGAAATATTCAGCAAAAGATGACTTTCTTTGGTTGATTTTGAGACCATGGATTTTTATCCCAAGAGTTTTATATATCCTTTTAACTTTTATTTTTCTTTTTTTAAGAATACTTTTTCAAGGTAACAGTAAAAATAAAAATATACAAAAAAATCTCTCGAAATATCTTTTCGATGTAATAACTGATTTAGGACCTTGTTTTATCAAATTAGGCCAAGCACTCTCAACTAGACCAGATCTTGTTAGACAAGATTGGCTTACAGAGCTTACAAAATTACAAGATAATCTCCCAGCATTTGATCAAAAAATTGCTTTAAAAATAATTGAAGAGGAACTTGGATCCCCTGCTAATGAATTATTTGAAGAGTTTCCAGATAGTCCTATTGCTTCAGCAAGCTTAGGTCAAGTTTATAAAGCAAAAATAAATAATTCTTATCTAGCTGTGAAAGTACAGAGGCCAAATTTATACTTTCTCATAAGAAGGGATATTGCAATCTTAAGATTTTTAGGAACTTTTTTATCCCCACTCTTGCCATTAAATATTGGTGTTGGAATTGGAGAAATAATAGATGAATTCGGTAAGGCACTTTTTAATGAAATTGACTATCTAAAAGAGGCCGAAAATGCTTTGAGGTTTGCAAATTTATTCAAAGAAAACCCAAATATTTTTATTCCTAAATTAGAAAAACAGTTTTCATCCAAAAGGGTAATCACAACTTCTTGGATTGATGGAGTCAAGTTAAGAGACCGAGCTTTACTAGAGGAAAATAACTTAATACCTGCTTCGTTTATAAAAACATGTGTCATAAGTGGACTGCAGCAATTATTTGAATTTGGATATTTTCATGCAGATCCACACCCAGGAAATATGTTTGCTCTCAAAGGAGGAAATGCAGATTCTGGGAATTTAGCTTATGTTGATTTCGGTATGATGGATACTATTACAAATTCAGATAGACTTACTCTTATTAAAGCAATTGTTCACATAATAAACGAAGAATATTATCTTCTCGCAGAAGATTTCCAGAAATTAGGTTTTTTAACCAAAGAACAAGATCTCAAAAAACTTGTTGAACCATTAAAAGAAGTTTTAGGAGGATCTTTTGGAGCTGAGGTTGGTAATTTTAATCTTAAAAATGTAACTGACAAATTCTCAAAACTAATGTATTCCTATCCTTTCAGAGTTCCCAGTAGGTTTGCCTTAATAATAAGAGCCGTTGTTAGTCAAGAAGGTTTAGCACTAAGGTTAGATCCCGAATTTAAAATTTTAAAAATAGCTTATCCATATATTGCTAAAAAACTACTTACTGATAATTCTGAAGAGATTTTAGAAATTCTTTTAGAAGTCGTTTTTGATAAAAAAGGCAATATTCAAATAGAAAAAGTTGAAAGTTTGTTAAATATTTTATTTAAAGATTCAGAGAATATTAATTCAGACCTCATACCAGTTGCAAACGCGGGATTGAAATTATTTGTTAGTAAAAAAGGATCCGAAGTGAGGAAGAATCTTCTTTTAAGTCTTATAAAAGATGAAAAATTAGAATTTACTGATGCGAAAAAACTCTTAGCTTTAATTAGAGATACTTTTAGCCCTCTGAATATTGCAAAAAGTGCGGTGCAAAATATTATTTCTACAGTTTAATTTGAATATTTATATCTAATAATCTTACCTATAGTTTCAATTTTATTAGTATTGTTTTAATAATGAGAAGTAAAAGGATTATTTTGCTTTTGGAACATTAAATGAATATTTTGAAAAATCTCTTTTTATTAAATAAAAAATCTGAAAAAAATAAAGAATTTACTCCTGGATTGGTTGACCAATATTTAGAAATTGCAAAATTAGTAAAAGAAGCAAGAATTCAAAAAAATCTTACAATTCAAGAATTGTCAAACAATTCAAAAATTCCTGAACGAATTATAAACTCTATTGAAAATAATAATAAAAATATTAGACCAGAGTATCCTTTTATAAGATCTATATTAATTAAATTAGAGGAATGCTTAGTATTAAAAAAAAATACATTATTAAATTTAGCAGTTAAAGAAAAAAAAAATTCAAAGAAAAAGGGAAATGATTTTCTTTTCAGGAAATTCGATCTTATCAATACATGGCAAGGAAGTCTTTTGTATTTTTTTATATTAGTTCTAACTATATTTATATTAAAGAGATATCTTATTTTAAATGTAAATGTTATTGAGATTCAAGATATTGAAAATCAAATCATTAATAAATAATTGATTATAAAGTCTACTTTCGAGTTCTACCAAAATTATTTCCTAGCTCACTAAAGATTTTTATATTATCTTCAATTTCTTCTAAAGATCGATTTAATTTCCATTTCCAGTTATCTTTTGTTGTACCAGGTGTGTTTAATCTACTTGAATCGTCCAGAGATAATAGATCTTGAATTGGAGCGATAAAGAGATTAGCATTTGTTTCCATTCCAAGTTCGATTAAATCCCAAGAAGGATTTCCTGAAAATTTGTACTCATCTTTTATTCTTTTTTTGGATTCATTATCTAGATATTCCCACCAAGAAACAGAAGTTGAGTTGTCGTGTGTACCTGTATAAACAACCCAATTTCGTCCTTCAATATTCTTGGGTAAATAAGGATTATCTTCATTGCCATCAAAAGCGAATTGTAATATTTTCATGCCAGGTAGTTCAAATTTTTTCCTTAATTTCTCAACATCTGGGGTTATTACTCCCAGATCCTCCGCAATAATGGGCAGATAGTCAGCCCCCAGATCCTTTTTTACTTTATTTAAAAGTGTTCTACCTGGAGAATTTATCCATTTCCCAATAATCGCTGTTTTAGAACTTCCATTAACTCTCCAGTAACCTGCTAACCCCCTGAAATGATCAAATCTTAATATGTCCACAAGTTCAAATTGCCTTTGAAATCTTTTTCTCCACCAATCGAAATTAGTCCTCTTATGTTTTGACCAAAAGTAAGTTGGGGTTCCCCATAATTGTCCTGTTGATGAAAAATAATCAGGTGGTACACCACTCTGAAAAATTAAATCTCCATTTCTAAAAATTGAAAATAATGATTTATTACTCCATACGTCGGCGCTGTCCCTAGAGACATAAAAAGGCAAATCTCCTATTAGCTTAATATTTTTTGATTTTGCATATTTTTTAATATCGCGCCATTGCTCATCAAGATGCCACTGTATTAATTTTTTAATAAGTATCTCTTCACTTTTTTTCTTAATCCAAGATTTTAAGAACTTGTTATTTTTTATTTTAAATTTTTGAGGCCATTCCCACCAAGGCAACATATTAAATTCCTCTCTGATAACAGCAAATGTTGCATAATCTTCAACCCAAGAATTACTCCTGATCCATTCATTAAAATTAATTTTTCTTTCTTCAGATTGTGAACTCCAACCTTCTAAAAGGAGGTGACCTAATTTCGTAGTTAAATCATTCGCAAAATCAAAATCAAAATGATCATTATTCTGATTTGTTGGACCTAGATTATCTTTATTTGAAATTAGGATAAAACCTTTCTCAATCAAATCATCTATATCCAAAAACCATGGGTTTAGTGCAAAACTAGATGGAGAACTATATGGAGAACCTGTTGAGTCAGTAGGTGTAAGAGGTAAAAATTGCCAGTACTCAATTCCATGTTTATGTAGTTTATTTATCCACCCTTTAGCACCTCTTCCAAAAGTTCCACATACCCTTCCTCCGGGAATAGAAGATGGATGCATAAGTACGCCTAATGATTTTTTTGCAAGAATTGACTCTATAGGCATGTTTTAATTATATTTTGATTCTTTACAATTAAAAGTGTTTTTAATTCTCTAAATAAACCATATACAAATTTTTTTTAATTGACAAATATTATTCCTAGTTTTTAAGACTCAATAAATATAAATCCTGATTTTTATTAAAAAATTTTTTTGGCTTAATTGATGAGATCTTTGAAAAAATGTAGTTATTATCTTTTGCGAAATTCACATTAACGACTAGGATAAGAATATAGTTTTATGGTGTAAATTTCGTGACAAGTTTTATCACGGCAATGCAAAGTAAAGAATCGAACTTTAATCTAACTAATAGCAGATTAAGGTTAGTAAGTGGGACAACAAATCCTAAATTAGCTGAAGAAATTGCATCATATTTAGGAATTGAAAATGTACCTTTAATATCTAAAAGATTTGCAGATGGAGAACTTTATGTCCAGATTCAGCAATCTATTAGAGGTTGTGATGTCTTCCTAATACAACCTACATGCGCTCCTGTAAACGATAGTTTAATGGAGCTTATGATAATGGTGGACGCATGTAAGAGAGCGTCTGCAAGACAAATAACTGCTGTAATTCCCTATTTTGGATATGCAAGAGCAGATAGAAAGACCTCAGGAAGAGAGTCTATAACTGCAAAACTAACTGCTAATTTACTAGAAAAATCAGGAGTCGATAGAGTTCTTGCTATGGACTTACATTCGGCTCAAATACAAGGCTATTTTGATATTCCATGCGATCATATTTACGGTTCACCTGTATTAATTGATTATCTAGAAACTTTAGATTTAGAAGAAATAGTTGTAGTCTCTCCTGATGTAGGTGGAGTAGCGAGAGCAAGAGCATTCGCAAAATTAATGAAGGATGCTCCGTTGGCTATCATTGATAAAAGGAGATCTGCACATAATACTGCTGAAAGTCTTACAGTTATTGGTGAAGTCAAAGGTAAAACAGCTATTCTTATAGACGACATGATAGACACGGGAGGCACAATTTGTTCTGGAGCTAATTTACTAAAAAAAGAAGGAGCAAATAGAATATTCGCATGTGCCTCACATGCTGTATTCTCCCCTCCTTCTTATGAAAGGTTAAGTACTAAGAATCTTTTCGAACAAGTTATTGTGACTAACAGCATACCAGTTATAGTGAAGGATAATTTTCCTCAATTAAAAGTTCTTTCTGTTGCAAATATGCTGGGTGAAGCTATTTGGAGAATCCACGAAGAAAGTTCCATTAGTTCAATGTTTAGATAATAAAGATAATTATTTTTTGTTTCCCTTTACTAATTCCTTTAATCTTTTTTCATAATCTTTTTTTACCTTATCTGGAATGCTTTCAGGACAAATATTAAGTGCACTTCCAACAATTTGAAATGTACCTGCGTTGTATAATTTCTTTTCGTCTTGTCTTTCATTACCTAATTCTTTAATAACCCCACCATGTTTGCCAACAATAACGTTCGCAAAAGTAGCACTAGCAACGCCGAGACCTTTTTTGAAATCCACTTCAGCCTTTGAGGCTATACAAAGATAAGAAGCGCCCATTTGTCTATATAGGAATAGATCTTTTTCAGAAGCAGCAGTTAGTTTTGTTTCGGCTTTAATTTTTTTATTTATTGTATTAATCTCAATAATTGGGGAAAGTAAAATAAGGCAAATACCAACCAATTTGAGAATTCTTTTTGAATAAAACTTAAGACCCATTAACTAACAACATTTAATACAAGATAACATTTTGAATTTTGATTTTTATTAAAAAAATTTCTTACTTAATAATTTTTATTTCGTGATGATTCTCTACTATTTTTAGTTTGTTGTTGTTCCAAGAATATATAACCCTAAATCTATAATTATCCGAATCTAAAAGTCTTGTATGTTCAAGTATGTACCAATCTTTGTAAGAAGATTCAAAAATCATCTCGTGTTCGTCAACTTGCTTAATATTTGAAATCCCTTCATCATTACTTAAGTAAAAATTTTCCCTGAAAAGTTGATGACCTTTTAGGAATGCTCGCATTTCGCCTTGTTCCTCATACTGGGGATTTTCGTCAAAGAAATTATATTTTTTTTCCGGGTACCAAGTGAATTTATAATGCGACTCCCATTCTGTTTTACTCTCAATAGCTTGTATGTTTATATTCATAGTTAAATTATAAGTTTTTTGTGGTTCATCAAGGAAATATGTTCTATTAGATTGCCACAAACCAATATTTCTCGAAAACCATCTTTTGAGATTGTTATTTAAACTAATTTCGGGAGGATTAGCTCCAAAATTAGGATTTTTCTGTTGATTAATAACAACCATTTATAAATTTGTCCTATTTATTAATAGCTTATTTGTAGAATAAAATTAAATATCTTAAGGTGTTTATAAGGATTAACAGCTTTTCAACACTTCTGGGGAAATCATTTGAATGATAAAAAAGAGCTAAAATTAATACTTGTAGCAGCTAGAAATCAACTCTCTAGTAATGATATTAAGTCTCTGATAGCTTATTTAGAGTCAGATGATTGTGAATTTGAGATATCTCTTCAGATTTCTGAGCCTACAGAACAGCCAGAATTACTCGAATTACATAGATTAGTTGCTATCCCTGCTCTTATTAAGGTTTCGCCAGCTCCAAAGCAAATATTTGCTGGAAGTAATATATTTTCTCAGTTGCAAAAGTGGTTGCCAAGATGGACACAGGAAGGCTTAACAAAAAATCTAGGGATTAATTTGCAACCATCCAAAATTGATTCAATAAGAACTCAAAAAGAATTTCTTCTGGAAGACGAACTTCTTGTTTTAAGACAAGAGAATGAAACTTTAACAAAGAGAATAGAGTCTCAGGAAAGATTACTAAGAATGGTCGCACATGAATTAAGAACTCCCTTAACTGCAGCTACTTTGGCAGTCCAAAGTCAAAAACTTGGACAAATAGATATTACAAAATTGCAAGAGGTAATTAAAAGAAGGTTAGAAGAGATTGAACTCTTATCTCAGGATCTTTTAGAGGTTGGAACAACAAAATGGGAAGCTTTATTTAATCCTCAAAAAATTGAACTAGGTACTATTAGTGCTGAAGTAATACTCGAATTAGAAAAGTTCTGGAGATTAAGAAAAATTGAAATTGATACGGACATCCCATCCGATCTACCAAGTGTATTCGCTGATCAAAGAAGAATGAGGCAAGTATTTTTAAATTTAATTGAAAATGCTATTAAATTTTCTAAAGACTCTGGATCCATAAAAATTACAATGATCCACAAGACAAATCAGTGGGTAGAAATAACAATTTGTGACAAAGGTGCAGGGATTCCTTTGAGCGAACAAAAAAGAATTTTTCTTGATAGAGTAAGGCTTCCACAGACATCTGAAGGAACTTCAGGATTTGGGATAGGGCTATCTGTATGTAGGAGACTAGTACAGGTCCATGGGGGAAGAATATGGGTTGTATCTGAAGTTGGCGTCGGTTCTTGCTTTCATTTCACTGTTCCTGTGTGGCAAGGACAAAATAAAGATCAACAATACTTGACGAAAGGCTAGCTTTACTCTTAATTTTTAATAAGCTGTATATGCTAATTTCCTGGCCCCATCGTCTAGAGGCCTAGGACACCTCCCTTTCACGGAGGCGACAGGGGTTCGAATCCCCTTGGGGCTATTTTAAAAACTTAAATTAAATTTATTAGGGTTTTTGCTTGTCTATCTACGGCAATTAAATTTTCTGATAGATCTTTTTTTAGTCTTTTTTCTATCATACCGATTGGCATCCACTGACATCCTTGAACAGTGAGATCGTAAATTAATGAATTTTTGGAAGTATTTTTAATATTTTGAATTTTCCAACTTCCTTCAAATTTTCTGAAATCTCCTTTAATCAAATTGAATTTTAAAAGGCCAAGCTCCCTATCTTCGAATAAATCAATAGTTACCTCAGCAGAAAATTTCATACCAAGAAAATCCTGAGCCCCCACTTGTTTAAGGTGCACATTATTATTCTTTTGATATATTTTTTTGCTTGAAAGTAAATTTGGAATGTAAAGATTTAGTCGATCATAATCTGTTAGAACATCCCATAATGAATCTAGACTCGCAGAGGTTGTAAGTTGAGCTGCAAGTCTTCTTGTTCCGCCAGAAAGCTTTTCCATCGTTTGCTCAATTGTTCTGTAATCATTGCTTTTAGAATGATCTACTGATTCTTGAGGATTATTCATAAATAAATTTTTTAAATTAGATAAAAAATTATTTCTGTGTAACTATACTGATAAAAACAAAAAATACTGAAAAATTAAAATAATTTCTTTTATTTATCCCGATCTCAAAACGTAACCATTTTTGTAAAATCACTACAAATTAAACTACAAATTGATAATCTTTTATAAAAGAAATCTAAAAAATGTATTCACAAGCAAAAGTAATCGCAGGCGGATTAGCTCATATACCAGTAGTAATAGCTGTTTTTTATTTTATACTCACAACTTTTAATAAAAGAGCTTTAAAATTTGTTGAAGAAGCAAAAACAAAAAAACCTGAGGCAAAAGCTGTGGAACCTAAAAAAGCAGCAGTTTCAAAAATAGAAACTCCAAAAACTGAAGCTCCAAAAACAGAAGCACCAAAAGTAGTGAAGAAAAAACATGCAGATGTTCCAGTCAATATTTACCGTCCTAAGACTCCATACGAGGGAACAGTCATTGAAAACTATAGTCTTCTTAAAGAAGGAGCAATCGGTAGAGTTAATCACATAACTTTCGACCTTAAAGATAGTGATCCATTTTTAAATTATGTAGAAGGTCAAAGTATTGGTATCATGCCAGCAGGAGAAGATGCTAATGGAAAACCCCATAAATTAAGACTGTACTCAATTGCTAGTACCAGACATGGAGATGACTTTAATGGAAATACAGTTTCTCTTTGTGTAAGACAGCTTCAGTATGAAAAAGATGGTGAAACCATTAATGGTGTCTGTTCTACTTACTTATGCGATATTAAGCCTGGAGATAAAGTAAAAATAACAGGACCTGTAGGTAAAGAAATGCTTCTCCCTGACGAAGAGGACTCAAACATTGTCATGTTGGCCACTGGAACTGGAATAGCACCAATGAGGGCTTATTTAAGAAGAATGTTTGAACCAACTGAAAAAGAAAAAAATAAATGGAATTTCAAGGGTAAAGCTTGGTTATTTATGGGTGCTCCAAAATCAGCTAATTTGTTATATGAAGAAGACCTTCAAAGATACATCGCTGAAAATCCAGATAATTTTAAATATACAAAAGCTATTAGTCGTGAGCAGCAAAATACAAAAGGTGGAAGAATGTACATTCAAGACAGAGTTTTAGAATCAGCCAATGAACTTTTCAATATGATTGAAGATGAAAAGACACACATATATCTTTGTGGATTAAAGGGTATGGAACCTGGAATAGATGAAGCAATGACGAAGGCAGCAGAAGAAAAAGGCTTGAATTGGTCAGAATTAAGACCTCAACTAAAAAAAGCAGGCAGATGGCACGTAGAAACTTATTAAATCATTTATATTTAGATTTAATTTTTACATAATAAATACTTTTTGGTTTAGACACAATATGTAGCTAATATTCAAAAAAAAGAGGATTTTAAATAAAGAATACTAAAAATATGCCTTCAACTTTAAGTAATCCTCTAAGATTAGGTTTACGGCAGGAAAGAGTCATTTCTCCACAATGCTTAGTAATATTTGGTGCGAGTGGAGACCTTACTCATAGAAAATTAATACCAGCCTTATTTGAACTCTATTTGCAACGAAGAATCCCAAGTGAATTTGGAATAGTTGGTTGTGCGAGAAGACCTTGGACTGATAATGAGTTTAGAGAAAAGATGAAAGTAAAGCTATCAAATCAAATATCTGGTAAAGAAAAGGAGTGGGAACAATTTTCTAATTATCTTTTCTATGAACCAGTTAACTTACAACAAAGTGATCATGTCGTAAGGCTTTCTAAAAGATTAAATGAAATTGATAAAACACAAGCTACTCATGGTAATAGAACATTTTATTTATCAGTATCTCCGAATTTTTATGCAAGTGGATGTAAAGCTCTTAAAGCAGCTGGGCTTTTATGTGACCCTAAGAAAAGTCGTTTAGTGATTGAAAAACCTTTTGGAAGAGATTATTCAAGCGCAAAAAAATTGAACAAGATCGTTCAAAGTTGTGCTGAAGAAAGTCAGATTTATAGGATTGATCATTATTTAGGTAAAGAGACAGTTCAGAATATTCTTGTTTTGAGGTTTGCTAACACTATTTTTGAACCAATCTGGAACAGAAATTATATATCAAGTGTTCAAATTACTTCATCTGAAACAGTGGGTGTTGAAGATAGAGCAGGTTATTACGAAAGTTCTGGTGCTTTAAGAGATATGCTTCAAAATCATATGACTCAAATGCTAGCTGTTACTGCAATGGAACCTCCTGGAAAGTTTGAACCAGAAGCAATAAGAAATGAAAAAGCTAAGGTTCTTCAAGCTTCAAAACTTGCTGACGAAAACGAACCGTGGAATAGTTGCATAAGAGGTCAATATGGAGAGGGAGGAAATATCTCAAATCGACTCAAAGGATATAGGCAGGAAGATGGTGTTGATTGTAATAGCACAACAGAAACTTATATTGCTACAAAAGTTTTCGTTGATAACTGGCGTTGGCAGGGTGTTCCTTTTTATTTAAGAACAGGGAAAAGACTACCTAAAAGACTTGGAGAAATAGTCTTGACTTTTAAAGACGTTCCTGTTCATTTATTTGAATCAACAATAATAAATCCTGCCCCAAATCAACTTATCCTTAGAATTCAGCCAAATGAAGGTGCTACTTTCAAATTTGAGGTAAAATCTCCTGGTTCTGGAATGAAATCAAGACCTGTTGAGATGGAATTTTCTTATGATGAATCATTTGGAGAACCCTCAGATGAAGGCTATGTAAGATTATTAGCAGATGCAATGCTTTCAGACCCAACCTTATTTACTCGAAGTGATGAAGTAGAGGCAGCCTGGAAACTTTATACCCCATTAATAGAATTGATGGATAACTCTCCTTGGAAGTTACCTATTTATAATTATGAATCCATGACGTGGGGACCTCCTGAGTCTGATCAATTAATTTCAAAAGATAATATTTTCTGGCGCAGACCTTAAAAATGAAACCTCAACTAACACTCCAAACACCGTTAGAGCTTCCTTATCAGGAAATTTCTAATTACCTCAATAAATTGTGGATATCAGAAGATAAAGATAATAGTGGAGCTAATACTTTTACATTAATGGTATGGCAGCCTGCTTGGCTAGAACAATGTTTGGTTCAAAAAGGATTAGTAAATGGACCAATTACTGGGAATTTAAGTCCAGAGATAATTGAAGTTGCTAAGAAATTTATATTAGATCAAGGACTTCCTATCACTACTTCCCTTAATAGTGAAGAATTATTGACTTTGTTGAAGGAAAATTTATCTAATAAAGACTTTGATGATTTTAGAGGACAATTTTTTGAATCAACAATAAGTACATTGAATCCAAGAAGATTAATAACTCTAGCGCCAACATTAAATAAAAATTCAGATATCAAAACTTTTGTATCCGCTTATTGTCCATTAAGTGATACTCCAGCTATACAACCTATATGTGGGGATTTAGTTGTTATTAGGGGGGGCTCGGCCTCAATATCTAATAAAGGGTTAAAAATAATAGAAGAATTGTCTATTGAAGAGTTACCTTCATGGCTCTGGTGGAACGGAAGCTTGGACGAATCACCTGAAATCTTCGAATATTTTACTAAATATGGTCTACGGTTAATAATTGATACTGCTCTTGGATCGCCTCAAAGATGTTTAAAAGTTTTAGATCAATTAAATAATTCAAATAAAGCTATTAATGATTTGAATTGGGTTAGATTGAAAAATTGGAGGGAATCATTGGCAATGATTTTTGATCCGCCTTCTAGAAGACCAGTTTTAGATCACATTACTGATATTGATATTGATATCGCAGGAGATCATATGATTCAAGCTTTGTTTTTGATTTCATGGATTAGCGATAAACTTGGTTGGTCTTTTCTAAGAGCTGAAAGGCATACAGAATCAACAAAAATAGAATTTGAAAGAATTAATGGCGAAATAATTTCTGCATCAATTAATTCCTTATCTTTGGGAAATCCAAGTATTCATTTAGGCCAAGTTATTGGATTGAGGCTGATTTCAAAAATTAGTGAGGTTCAAAAAAATAACACTTGTGTAATACTTGGCTGCGAATCAGTGGAATGTATGAGACTTGAAGCAGGGGGAATGGCTAATATGGAATTAATAGAACAAGTTGTTCCAAATTCTTTTTCTACATCAGAGTACGATGTTAGTAAATTATTGGGAAGTAGTAGGGGTAATACCAGCCCACTTTTTGAAAATTCTATTAATATAGCCCTTCAAATATTTAATGGTTTTAAAAACTAATAGATGCCTTGTGTAATATCTTCTCCTTCAACTGATAGTGGGAAAACTACATTATCGCTTTTGCTATCTTGTTGGGCGTTCTCAAAAGGAATAAAAATACAAACTTTCAAGGTTGGACCAGATTATCTTGATCAACAACAACTTAGTTCAATTGGCCAACCTATTTGTAGGAATTTAGATATTTTTTTAAATGGTGAGGAGTGGGTTCAAGAAAGTTTTTATAAACATTCTTTGAAATATGAATTCTCATTAATTGAAGGAGCAATGGGTCTTTTTGACGGATTAGGGGCAACAACATATTCCAGCACAGCAAATATCGCTAAACTTCTCAATGCTCCAATAATTTTTATTGTTAATGCTAAAGGTCAAGTAGCTTCTCTTTTGGCAACTATTAGAGGTTTTAGAGATTTCGATAGTGAGTTATTAATAGCAGGAATTATATTTAACAACGTTAATTCAGATAGACATAAAAAATTAATAAAAGAAGTTTTTAAAAATGAAGACATCGAAATTCTTGGTTTTTTACCTACTGATTCAAAAATAACTTTAAACAAAGCTAATTTAGGTTTGATATCTCCATTGGATAATGGAAAAGAAATTGATGTTGATTATTTTGCAAATTTTGCCGAAAGAAATCTTGATGTTTTTTCTCTTATTAAATTCCTAAAATCTCCTCAAAAGAAAATTTTTAATTCTGTCAATTTTAAAGATTTTAAAATAGACAAAAGAAAACCTATCGCAATTGCAGAAGATAAAATCTTTCATTTTCAATACCCTGATACTAAGGAGTTTTTGAGTGAAATAGGCATACCATTGATTTCATGGAGTATCTATGATGATGAAGAAATACCTAATGAGGCTTCTTCTTTAATTATTCCTGGGGGGTTCCCTGAAAAATATGCTTATCATATAAGTAATTCTACAAAAAGCTTAAATTCGTTAAGGAAATTCCGCAAAAATGGATTTATATATGCTGAGTGCGGAGGGTTGATGATTTTAGGAGACTTTATAAAAGATGAAAATGGTAATAATCATAAAATGAGTGGCATCCTGCCTTTTAGATCAAAAAAAAGTAAACTTTCAGTAGGTTATAGATACATTGAGGGTTTAAAAGATACTCCGATTATTAAACAAAATCAATTAATTAGAGGACATGAATTTCATTATTGGGAAATTGAAAATAATTCATCTGAACTAGATCTTGAAAAAGCTGAGCATCATAAGAAACTTTCTTCCCCATGGAAAATTAAATCTTGGGAAACTGAATACAAAAATGAAGGTTTTTTTGATGAAAAATTGCATGCAAGTTGGATTCACTTACATATGCCAAGTTCTCCAGAAGTCGCAAAAAACTTTATAGATGCTACCCAAATTACTTTTTCAAAGCATTCTTAATTTATTATCAAATTAAATATTTTGAGAGGAGAACCTAAAAAAAACATTCCAGGCAAAGTAATTAATGGACCTAAAAAACTCCCCACTATGACCTCAACTTTTGTATGACCCAGGGTTTCTTTTAACAGTAATTCAGATTGAGGGTCAAGTTTTTTTGATAGTTTATTAATTTCTGCAGCTTGAATTCCAGCTGATTTTCGAACACCACTAGCGTCATACATAACTATTAGTGCCACAGCAACTGATAATGCGAATATTGAGCTATCAAATCCCAATTCATAACCTATCCCTGATGCGGCACCAGTTATTAAAGCGGAATGACTTGAAGGCATACCACCCGTCTCGAACATAATTCCAAATCTTATCTCTCCAGTTGAAAAGAAATTGAATATGATTTTAAAAAATTGAGCTAGTAAACAGGATAATAAGCTCCAGAAAAGAACTGAATTATTAAAAAAGGAAAAAAAATTAGACATAAATTAAAATTAATTATCTGTCTCGATTTGTAATAAAGTCGGCTAAAGATATTAGATGTTTTGCATCTGCACCCCAAGGTTCAATTGCTTTTTTTGCTTTTTCAACTAAATCAAATGCTCTTTTCTTTGACTCCTCCATTCCAAGTAATTTAGGGTAAGTGGTTTTATCGGCCAAAAGATCTTTGCCGGCAGTTTTACCAAGCTTTTCACTGCTGGAAGTTAAATCAAGAATATCATCTATTATTTGGAAGGCTAAACCAATTCCCTCTGCATATGTTGTTAAAGCTTGCAATAGTTTTTCGTTGGCACCTGCGATAATCGCACCTGTTCTCACGCAAGCCCTTAATAAAGCTCCAGTCTTATGAAGATGAATATATTCAAGAGTTTCAAGGTCTACTTCTTTGCCTTCGCATTCCAAATCAACAACTTGTCCCCCGACTAGGCCTGGTGCGCCAGCAACTAGGGATAATTCGCCAACTACTTTTAATAATCTATTTGAATCGACTCCAGGGCTTCTCAAAGAAACCATTTCAAATGCCCTGGTTAATAAAGCATCGCCAGCAAGAATAGCTATTGCATCTCCATAAACTTTATGATTTGTCGGCCTACCTCTCCTTAAGTCATCATTATCCATAGCGGGCAGATCATCATGAATCAAGGACATTGTATGTATCATTTCTATTGCTACTGCTGTAGGAACAGCAAGAGAGGGTTCTCCTCCAGCCAGTGAGCAAGATGCTAAACATAAAATTGGACGTATTCTTTTGCCTCCAGCTAAAAGGGAATATCTCATTGATTCTCTTAATATTTCTGGATTCTCAGGGCCTAAGGAAAAATCAAGTGCTTCTTCTACAACCTTTTTTGTGTTTTTAAGATATTTTTCAAAATCAGAAATACTATTTATTACTTCATTCATTTTATACCTTTAATAAAAAAAAATTCATCTTGGAGTTTATGGCAAAAGGTCATTAAGAGATGATGATAAACCAAATTTTTTTTGCCAGCTAAAAATAGTATTTACTAGTAACATTGTTACTGTCATTGGTCCAACACCTCCTGGTACAGGAGTGTAAGCAAAAACTTTAGAAATAACATCTTCTAATAATACATCGCCACATAATCTGGTTTGATTTTTATCGGAACTTTTTAATCTATGTATTCCAACATCAATAATTACTGCTCCTTCTTTCACAAAACTAGAATCTACAAGATTAGGTTTTCCTGCAGCCGCAATTAGGATGTCAGCTTCTTTACAAACTTTATTCAAATTTAATGTTTTTGAATGAGTCATTGTTACCGTACCATTTAAATTCAATAACATAAGTGAAAGGGGTTTCCCAACAAGCAAACTTCTTCCAATAACAACAATTTTCTTACCTTCAATTGTAATATTTTGGGATCTTAATAAATTAATAATTCCTGCTGGTGTGCATGATCTCATCGCAGGCTCATTTTTCACTAATTTTCCGATGTTTATCTCATTTAATCCATCTACATCCTTGCTAGGATTAATATGGCTGATCAGTTTTTGCTCATCAAACTTCTTTGATATGGGAAGTTGTAGCAATATTCCATCAATATCCTTATCAAAATTAAGTTTGATTATTAATTGTTCAACTTCTTTTTGCTCTACACTATCTTTTAGGTGAAAGATAAAGCTCTTTATTCCAACCCTTGAACAAGCTTTTTCCTTGTTATTAACGTAAACCCCACTTGCAGGGTCTTCACCTATTCTTATTACAGCTAAACCAGGAACTCTTTTTGCGAGGTTTTTATTACTAGAGATATAGTCATTTAATCTCTCTTCAATTTCAAGAGATAATTTCTTACCGTCTAATTTTAATGACATTTATAAAAACATCTCCTTTTTACATCTAGCATGCCTATAATTTTAAATTATTCAAATAGATTTATTTATATTCTGTGCAAAACATCACAACTACCTTAAAGAAATTGTTTTATCTATGGAGGCGAAGTCAAGTTCCAGTAAAACAACTAATTAAAATTTCAAGAATAGATAATCTCATAATTTTTTTACTATGCATTTTAAATTCAATAATTTCTTCTTATAAACTACTTCTTATTTCGCCGTTAAATATCGCAGATATTTTTTCTTGGCTTTTAACCTTTACTGAAATACTTATTAGTTCGGGAGTTTTGATATTAGTTTCAAAAAAAGAGAATCCCACAATTTCTTCAAGACAGATTATCTTGATTATTACTCTTCTTTTAGCAGTACAAGTTACGAAATTAGCCTTAGCTGCAACAATAAGTCCATTATCTATGATAATACCACCAGCTTTAATAATATCTCAAGGAATGGGAAGCATAACAGCTTTAGCTTGGGTATCCATAGCGAGCTTTAGTTGGCCAGACCCAGCAGTTGCTATAAATAATAATTTATTTATTATTTTACTAGTTTGCTCTTTAGCGGTATCTCTACTTGGTGGAAGAATAAGAAGTAGAGCTCAATTACTTCAACTATCAATTTTTGTCCCCATAGGATCATTCTTTAGTCAATGGATATTGATAGGTAAAGATAAAATATCTCTTATTAATAAGCAAGATTTTGTTTTAGCTAATGGTGATATATTTTCTGATTCTTTGCTATTGGCAATTGTAATGCTTTTTACTATTTTATTTATTCCTATTTTTGAATCGCTATTCGGATTATTAACTAAAGCAAGATTACTTGAATTGGCTGATAAGGAGAAACCTTTAATTAGAAGATTATCTCTTGAAGCGCCTGGTACTTTTGAACATACCTTACTTATATGTGGTTTAGCAGAGGAAGCTACAAGAATGATTGGTGGTGATATTGATCTGATTAAAACTGGAGCTTTATATCATGATATTGGTAAATTACATGCACCTAATTGGTTTATCGAAAATCAGGATGGTTCAAAAAATCCGCATGATGAATTAGATGATCCGATTAAAAGTGCAGAAGTACTACAAGCGCATGTTGATGAAGGATTGAAGTTTGCAAGAAAAAATAGACTACCTAAACCTATAGCTAATTTTATCCCTGAACATCAAGGTACCCTAAAAATGGGATATTTTTTTCAAAAAGCTAAAGAAAAAAATCTTGACATTAGTGAATATTATTTTAGATACAAAGGCCCTATTCCTCAGTCAAAAGAAACAGCTATTTTAATGCTTGCAGATGGATGTGAAGCAGCATTGAGAGCTATGAATATTAATGCATCTGATAAAGAAGCTTTGGAAATAATATCTAATATTATCTACTCGCGTCAAAAAGATGGGCAATTAGATGATAGTAATTTATCGAAAGGAGAAATTTTTCTAATTAAAAGGGCATTTTTGAATGTGTGGAAAAGAATTAGACATAGAAGAATTCAGTATCCTACTAGCAAGAATAATACTTTTTCTTGATTTTCAATCTTATAGCCTAATACTTTTTCGATGTTTTGGATTACACCAATATATAAGGGCTAGTGTACTTAATAATGTTGTTAAAAGAGTAAACCCACCAATTCCAAAAATGTCTTTAAGAGTTATGAGTCTCACCACTGAGTAAGGACCCGTCCCGGAAATTACCATTGATAAAGATACTAGAGTTAAAGTTACTCCCCATTTTCTCTCTGCTAAAAGAGCTGCCGAAGAAACTATTCCAACTATTGCAGCAGGCCAACCAAGACTTATAGCAAGAGTTATATTTGCGACTTTTAGTGGAGGTCCATAACTTATTATTAAAGCGATTATTGGAAGTGCAATTATATTGCTGATTAACCCAACCCATGAAAGTGACCAATATCCTAATAACCTTTCTGTCATTATTTACTACTTTAACTATTAAATAAATCTACAATATTAAGAGGCTATTTTTAATGCTACTTAATATTCCTAAGAAATAATTTAATTTGCGTGATTAGAGAAAAATGTATCTTTTGAATTTTCTAAATTATCAAATTGTGGGTGAATTGAATTTTTTTTCTCAGAAAAGACAAGCCTATTTAGAGCATTAACGTAAGCATTCGCTGCGGCAACTACAACATCCGTATCAGCAGAATGACCAGAATATATTTTATTATCTCTTCTTATTCTTATTGTTACTTCGCCCAAAGCATCAATTCCTTCTGTAACCGACTTAACAGAGAATTCAATTAATTCATTAGGAACTTTAGCTAATTTATTTAAAGCCTCGCATACTGCATCGACGGGTCCAGTCCCTATTGATACAGCAGTGTCCTCAGTATTATCTTCCGTATTTAGTAGTGAAATGGTAGCAGTAGGTTTAGATGCGTTACCGCAACTTACTTGAATAAGACTTAATTGAAATTTAGCTTCAGGTAGTTGAACTTGTTCACTTACAATTGCTTCTAAGTCTCTATCAGTAATTTCTCTTTTCCTGTCTGCTAAATCCTTAAAACGAGCAAAAGCGTCATTTAAATCTTCTCGGCTCAAGTCATATCCCATCTCTTCTAATCTTGCTCTTACTGCACTTCTTCCACTAAGTTTTCCTAAAGATATTTTGTTGTCACTCAAACCAACAGTTTTTGCATCGATAATTTCGTAAGTTAGTCTATTTTTTAAAACCCCATCCTGATGAATACCTGACTCATGTGCAAAAGCGTTAGCCCCCACAATTGCTTTATTAGGTTGTACAGTCATTCCAGTTAGGTTGGAAACAAGTCTGGAGGTTTTTGTTATCTCTTCTGTTCTTATAGCTGTAAGAGGAGTTGGTGAATCTTGATTTCTTTTGAAAAAACTATTAAAAAAACTTTTCCGAACATGCAGTGCCATTACTAATTCTTCTAGAGAGGCATTACCGGCTCTTTCCCCAATTCCATTAATAGTACATTCTAGTTGTCTTGCTCCATTTTTTACTGCCTCTAGAAAATTGGCTACTGCTAAACCCAAATCATTATGACCATGAACAGAGATTACTGCCTCATCAATATTTGGAACGTTTTTATTTATATCGGCAATTAGTTTTCCAAATTCACTAGGAGTTGTAAATCCAACAGTATCAGGGATATTTATTGTTGTCGCTCCTGCAGCAATTGCTAGTTGAATCACTTCGTATAAAAAATCAGGATCACTCCTTGAGGCATCTTCACAAGAAAATTCAATATCATCTACCAATGATTTTGCATAATTAACCATTTCTGGAACTATTTGAAGTACATCTTTTCTGGATTTTTTAAGTTTATGTTTAAGATGTATATCACTTGTCGCAATAAAAGTATGTATTCTTTTCTTGGGAGCTGGACTGACTGCTTCGTAACATGCTTTTATATCTCCTTTAGACGCTCTAGCCAAACCACATATTATAGGGCCATTTTCTTTCCCTACGGAGTTGGCAATTTTATTAACAGCTTTAAAATCGCCTGGACTTGCGAAAGGGAATCCAGCTTCTATAACATCAACTCCTAATCTTGCTAATTGATGCGCGATAGCAAGCTTTTCTTCGAGATTTAAGCTTGCACCAGGAGATTGCTCTCCATCTCGAAGAGTTGTATCAAAGATCAAAATTCTTCCAGGATCTTTTGACATTAAGGGAAATAACCTAAACTTATATTAAGCTAATTAAAAAAATTTGACTAGATTTAGTTCAATAATGATTTGCTGCAAGTTTTGTAACTTAAACAATATTGGTTAAAATTATGGAGATAAAAATGAAATACTTAAATTATTAAAGTATTCTTTTAAGATTAAATCCTCCTTTTATAAAACGTTATTTTTGATTTCTTATAAAAATAACATGTATAAATTATAAAAAGTATGAATGGGCAATACCCACAAAAAAATGTTTTAGGTCAGTTAGCGATAGTTTTACATGCTCATCTACCTTATGTCAGAAAAAATGAGAAAAACTCATTAGAAGAGGATTGGTTGTTTCAGGCGATTTTGGAATGTTATATACCACTACTTCAATCAATAGAAACTTCCAAAAATGAAAATCCTGAGAATACAAAACTTACTATTAGTTTGTCTCCAACATTATTATCACTTCTAAATAATAAACAAATTCAAGAAACTTTCCCAAGTTGGATTAAAACAAGAAATGATTTCTTAAACGAACTACCACTAGAAGAAAAAAATGCCTCTGCATTTTTAATGAAAAATCTTAATGAAAAATATTTATATTGGAAAAATTGTTCTGGAAATTTAATTGAGAAGTTTAGGGTTTTAAACAACTCTGGAAATTTGGATATTCTTACTTGTGCTGCTACTCACGGATATTTGCCAATTCTAAGGGAGAATCCTGAAACTGTTAAAGGACAAATTAATACCGCAATTAGGAGCCATAAAAATATTTTTGGAACAAAGCCATTAGGTATTTGGTTACCTGAATGTGCTTATTATGAGAATCTAGACAAAATACTAATTAATTCCGGAATAAGATATGCAATCTTAGACGGTCATGGGATACTTAATGCCACCCCTAGGCCTAGATATGGTGTATATGCTCCAATCTGCTCGAAAAAAGGAGTTGCCTTTTTTGGAAGAGATAGTGAGTCAACTTTGCCCGTTTGGTCTGCTAAAGATGGATTCCCTGGAGATAAAGTTTATAGAGAATTTCACAAAGATTTGGGTTGGGAATTACCAATCTCCAAGCTCCAAAAGAAAGGTATCTCAACTAAAAGACCTTTGGGTTTGAAGTTTCATAAAATTACAGATTATAGTGCAGGATTAGGGGAAAAAGCGTTTTACTTAGAAAATGAAGCCAAGGAGAAGGCTGCAGAACATGCTGATGATTATCTTCTCGCGAGATCCAAACAACTAGAAAAATTAACATTATCCTCTTCCTTTAAGCCCTTATTGGTAGCTCCATTTGATGCAGAGTTATTTGGGCATTGGTGGTATGAGGGACCTTCTTTTATTGAAAATATTTTAAAAAACTCTAGTAAATATTCCATTAAGCTTACAAACTTAAAAGAATTCTTATTACAAAAGCCAAAACTTCAGATTTGTGATCCATCACCATCAAGCTGGGGACAAGGAGGTTACCATAATTACTGGATTAATGATGCAAATGCATGGATTGTTCCTGAGATCACAAAAGCAGGCTCAACTTTTGTTGATTTATGCTCGAAAAATTTCAATAATGACTTTTCCTCAAGACTTTTCAAGCAAGCAGCAAGAGAATTACTTCTCTCTGAGTCCTCTGATTGGAGTTTTATCTTAAGAGCTGGAACTACAACTGAACTTGCAAAAGAGAGGATAGAAAGACATTTGTTCAGATTCTGGAAAATAGTTGAAATGATTAAAAATCACTCCAATTTTAATTTAAAATTTCTTGAAGATATTGAGGAAGAAGATAAAGTTTTTCCAGATATTAATATTGATGATTGGCGAAAATAAAAAAAATACTAATTTAATTTAAGCATTCCTAGTTTTACTTTTAGAGGTGAATTTATAAACATTTTGCTCATAACATAAATTAGTTTTGGAAGAGGAAGTGTATTAGTAAGAAATCCAACCCATTCATTAGTCGATAATTCAAAGAAATTTGAGAAAAAGCTTCTTAATTTACTTTCGTCAAAACTCATCAATCTTCTTAAACCATATTGGTAAAGTTTATGCCTCTGTGTTAACTCGTAAGGCCAAAGAATTCCCCAACCTTTTGTCGCCAGTTCAAGAGAACTTAGATTAGGTTCTTTTAAAAAGATTGCTAGTTTTTCTGCAAGTAGTGGAGCTCTTCTTAATAAAGATCCGATCATATATCCTGATGCAGGATGCACCATGCTTGCTGAACCTCCAAAACCAAGAACAAATTGTTTTTTAAATGGGAGGGGTAAATTCATTGGGAAAAGACAATTCTCTTCATGAAAAACTTCAATTACCTTAATACCCTTACTATTAAGTCTTTTGAAAAGTCTTTTTTTAAGATTTTCTTGGGATAGTGCAGGATAACTTGCTAATGATGTTTCCTCAACAAAAAAAGTTTCATTTCCAAGATCCATTGCATAGAGAAAGGAAGGAGATGATAACTTTTCTTCATTGTTTAAATGATTTGGACGAAAGTCCATTAAAACAAATTGTTCTTTTTTTACAGGTGGGGATGAAAATTTACCGACAATTCCGTACGCAGCTTGTTGAGCAATTTCATTTTGGAGCGGTCTTTTTACAAAATTACTTTTATGACCACTTGCATCAATGACTAACCTCGCCTTTATCCTCAGCCCTGAAGAACAAATAACCTCAGATAGTTTATTTTTCTCTTTAATGTCTGTTGCTGTTTCATTTAACCATTCAATCCCTTTACACTTTTTTAAAAGTTCATTTTGAAAAGCTTCTTGATTTATTAAACCATAATCATAATTATGTTTTGTTGGATTATCTCCCTTTTTATTTTCCCCGTTTCCAAAAAAACTAACTGTTTCACACCAACGATGAGATAACAAAGACTCTAATCCTAATTCCTCTAATTCAGAAGCCCAAATACCATATGTATTTTCCCATTTTTCTTTTGGAGATTTAGTTGATATTCCCTTTATTTTAAGATTTTGCTTTGCTAATTCTGTAGCTAAGCATAGTGCTGCAGGCCCGGAACCTAAAATCAAAATATCAAGTATCTCCATATGATCTAATAAACCAATTTCTTTTAATTTTGTTTGTCTGAGTTGAATTGGCCTGCTTCTTCTGTTTGTTCATGAGGAACTAAAACAACTTCTGATAAATGATCCCCCTCATCTAATCTTTGTAATTTTACTCCAGTAGCAGCTCTAGATTGCTGGGATATTTTATCTGCGTTTGTTCTAACTATTACACCTTTTTCAGTCACAAAAAGTAATTCTTCCCCTTCTCCAAGAACTTTCAAACATACTAATACATCATCTTTAATTCTGAATTTTATTGCTTTCAATCCCATACCAGCTCTTTTTTGCAATCTAAACTGAGTTACAGGTACTCTTTTACCTAATCCAAATGCACTTGCTATAAGTACCCAAGGACCTTCTGAAGAGTTAACTTCAAGATTCTCATCAGACTCTTTCGTGAGATCTTCACTCTTAGCTAATTGATCAACTAAATCAGATGTCAAAACGTCCATAGATACAAGATTGTCTCCTTCCCTAAGGTTCATAGATTTAACCCCCCTTGCTGTCCTGCCAAGTGGCCTTAATTCGTTAATATCTAGTCTGAAATGAATCGCCATTCCTGTTCTTGATCCAATCAAAACACTATCGCCTTCTCTTGATAACCTAACCCAAGTTAAAGCATCTCCTTCCTCAAGATTTATTGCTATTAATCCATTAGATCGAATTTTTGAGAAAGCAGAAAGTGAAGTTCTTTTTATAAATCCAGCCTTGGTTAGCATTAATAGATAACAATCGTTATCAAAAGAATCTACTGCAACTAGCGAGGTTATCTTTTCTTCCCTTGGTATTGGGAGAAGTTGAACTGATGGAGTACCTTTAGCTGTTCTGCTACTCATGGGGACTCTATATGCTGGCAGAGCATAAGATACCCCTCTATCACTGAAAAGCAAAAGAGTATCATGATCATTACAGCTTATAAAAAGTTTTACTTCATCATCTTCTTGTGTCTTTGTTCCAGCTTTACCTCTAGACCCACGACTTGTAGATTCGAATTCATTAACAGGCATTCTTTTTAAATAACCTGCTTCAGTCAATAAAACTACAGATCTTTCATTAGCGATAAGATCAATATCATCTAGACCACCTCCTAAATCGAGTATTTCTGTTTTTCTTGGAGAGGAAAATCTTTCATCGATTTTATTAAGTTCTTCCAAAATAATTTCAAAAATTCTTTCTTTACTATTCAATATTTGCTGATATGAGTTGATTTTTCTGGTTAACTCATCATGTTCCCCTTTGATTTTATCTGCTTCTAAAGCTGTTAATCTTCTTAATTGCATTTGTAAAATAGCTTCTGCCTGAGTGGTAGATAACTTATGATCAGCTTGTAATTTTTCTCTGGCTGAAACTGTATCTTTTGCTGATCTTATTAGATTAATAATCTCATCCATCGCACCCAATGCTAATAAAAGACCTTTTACGATGTGATCCCTCTCTTCAGCCTTTTTTAATAAAAATCCTGTTCTTCGCCTTATTGTCTCCACTCTGAAGTCTAGAAATACATCTAACATTTTCCTGAGTGAAAGTGTTGTGGGCTCTCCTTTTACTAAAGCAAGGATATTTGCACTAAAGTTATTTTGTAGAGGTGTTAACTTAAATAAATTATTTAAAACTACTTGTGGATAGGCATCCCTTTTTAGTTCAATAACAATCCTCATTCCGTCTCGATCACTTTCATCTCTAATATCAGAAATACCTTCTAATTTTTTTTCATTAACCAAGTCAGCAATTCTTTCTATCAATGCCGCTTTATTAGTTTGAAATGGAAGCTCTGTAATTATTACTGCATCTTTTTCTGCTCTTCCAGTGGATTTTATTTGCTCAATATTTGCTACACCTCTCATAGTAATTGAACCCCTTCCTATTTTGAAAGTTTCTTTGATACCTTCTCTGCCTAAGATTTGACCACCTGTGGGAAAATCAGGTCCCTTAATTATTTCAAAAAGTTCTCTATCTTCTATTGAAGGGTTTTTGATTATTGATTTAAGACCATTAATTAATTCCCCTAAGTTATGAGGTGGAATATTAGTTGCCATTCCTACTGCTATTCCAGATGATCCATTTAGAAGTAGTTGAGGAATCCTAGCAGGCAAAACTGTTGGTTCTTGCTGAGAACCATCAAAATTATCTGCGAAATCTACAGTTTCAGATTCAATGTCTTCTAATAAACTTTCATCTGTAAGAGACTGTAAACGAGATTCTGTATATCTCATTGCTGCTGGAGGATCGTTATCAACAGAACCAAAGTTTCCATGGCCATCTATGAGTGGCATCCTCATAGAGAAATCCTGAGCCATCCTAACCAAAGCATCATAAACAGCAGTATCGCCATGAGGGTGGTATTTACCTAGTACTTCTCCAACAACTCTTGCACATTTTCTGTATGGTCTACTGCTAGTTAAACCAAGTTCATACATTGCATAAAGTATTCTTCTATGAACAGGTTTTAATCCATCTCTTGCATCTGGAAGAGCACGACCAACAATTACGCTCATTGCATACTCAAGGTATGAGCGAGACATCTCATTTCTTAGGTCAGTCTGAATAATTCGGTCGTTATTTTCACTTAATCCTGAGTTATCAGAATCTAAAATATCAGACATATAAAAATCCTTTTTTTAATAATAATCGCTGATTGTCATAATGAATAAAAAAAAATATTTATTTAATTCCCAAATACTCACATTTACACACAAATCAAAATAAAACCTGTTGTTTTTGAATAAACCTTGGCTTATTACCCCTTTAGTTGTTAATTTAATCAAAATGAAGAGAAAAATTCCGTGAATATTGAACTTGGTTTAAATAAAAAAGTCAAAAGGGCTTATGGCATTGATGAAATAGCTTTAGTCCCAGGTAACAGAACACTTGATTACGATTTAACTGATCCTTCTTGGTCAATAGGTGATATCAAAAGAGAAGTTCCGATCGTAGCTAGTGCCATGGACAGTGTTGTCGATGTCAATACGGCTGTAGAACTCACAAAATTAGGTTCCCTAGGAGTTATTAATATGGAGGGTATACAAACAAGATATGAAAATCCTGATGAAATATTGAACCAAATAGCATCAGTCGGGAAAAATGATTTTGTTCCGTTAATGCAGAAGATATACAATGAACCCGTCAAGGAGGGATTGATTTTACAAAGAATAAATGAGGTCAAAGAAGGAGGAGGTATCGCTGCTTTTAGTGGGACTCCTCAAGCTGCTATTAAATTTAAAGAAACACTAAATAATTCCAAAATAGATTTATTTTTTCTTCAAGGAACAGTTGTTTCAACTGAACATCTTGGTATGGAAGGTAAGGAAACTTTAAATATCAAAGATCTCTGCCAATCTATGAACGTTCCAGTTGTAGCTGGAAATTGTGTTACTTATGAAGTTGCAAAACTTCTCATGGATGCTGGAGTTGCAGGATTAATGGTTGGGATAGGACCTGGAGCGGCATGTACATCAAGAGGAGTATTGGGAATTGGAATCCCTCAAGCAACTGCAATTGCTGATTGTAGTGCGGCAAGAAATGATTACTTTAAAGAAACTGGTCGTTATATTCCTATTATTGGTGATGGAGGAATTGTGACGGGCGGAGATATCTGTAAGTGTTTAGCATGTGGATCAGATGCTGTAATGATTGGATCTCCAATAGCTAAATCCTCAAACGCTCCAGGTAAAGGATTTCACTGGGGTATGGCTACTCCAAGTCCAGTATTGCCAAGGGGCACAAGAATTGAGGTTGGTTCTACAGGATCCTTAGAAAGGATAATTAAAGGCCCTGCCTTGCTTGACGATGGGACACATAATTTATTAGGAGCAATTAGAACCTCAATGAGTACTCTTGGGGCAAAAAATATTAAAGAAATGCAAAAAGTTGAAATAGTTATCGCACCATCGCTTCTTACAGAGGGTAAGGTTTATCAAAAGGCTCAGCAGCTTGGGATGGGTAAGTAGTTCATTTAGAGCAAAATTATAAAACCTTAGTGAATTAAGTATTAAATTGAAAAATTTTCTGATTAGGAGTTATTATGAAATAATGGGGGAAACCCCATACTCCTCACACACTAAATCGCCCGATTAATCGGGCTTTTTTAGATATTTTGTTACTTATATCATTTTATCTGTAATGAAATCATCACTTAAAAGAATTGCTTGCTAAATTTTCAAAAGGAATACTTAAATTATGTCATCAGCTCCAGCCGTAACTGATTCTTCATTTGACAAGGATGTACTGCAAAGTGATCTACCAGTATTGGTTGATTTTTGGGCACCATGGTGCGGTCCATGTAGGATGGTCGCTCCAGTTGTAGAAGAAATCTCAAAAGACTTTGAAGGGAAAATTAAAGTTTTTAAATTAAACACAGATGAGAATCCAAATGTTGCGAGTCAATACGGAATTAGAAGCATTCCCACATTAATGATCTTTAAAGGAGGTCAAAAGGTTGATACCGTTGTTGGTGCTGTGCCAAAAGCAACCCTTTCGAGCACTTTAACTAAGCATTTATAAATTTAAAAGCTTTGCATAAAATAGGACTAATAGACTATGGAATGGGTAATATTCATTCTGTAACCAAATCACTTGAAAGTCTTGGAGAAGAAATTATATTAATTAAAAACTTTAATGATTCTAAGCTTTGTAAGGCGATAATACTTCCTGGAGTTGGATCATTTGATCCAGCAATGAATAATCTCATAAATACTGATTTAATTACTGATTTGAAAAATTGGATTAAAAGCGGGAAGTCCTTTTTTGGGATATGTTTAGGTCTTCAACTCCTTTTTGAATCTAGTGATGAAGGAAAAGTTCAAGGGCTGGGAATTTTAAAAGGAAAAATACAAAAAATACCCAATATTGTTAACCAAAGAATCCCGCACATGGGTTGGTGTCAACTTTTACCTACAAAAAAAAATACTTTATTTGGGATTGAAGAATTAAATAATTGGGTCTATTTTGTACATTCCTATCATGCAATCCCAGCTGAATTAGATATTATTACAGCTCAGGTTGATTATGGCTCTGAAAAATTAACTGCAATGATTGAGAATGATAATTTATTGGCCTGTCAATTTCATCCGGAAAAATCTGGAAAAACCGGTGAAAAACTTTTGAGAAGATGGCTTAGTAATATTCAATAATTGATAATTACTGATGAAGACACACTTAAGATTAATAGGTGGAAAAAAACTCCAAAGTCCAAATAATAATTATACAAGACCTACAACTTTGAGAGTGAGAGAAGCTATATTCAATATATTAAACAATAGAGTTGAAAATAGTAACTGGTTAGATTTATTTAGTGGAACAGGGGCCATATCTTGTGAAGCCTATAATCACGGGGCAAGCAAAATACTTGCAATTGAAAAAAACAAAATCAACTCAAAAATTTGCTTAGAAAATCTACACTCTTTGGAGAATATAGAGAATAGGAGAAATGATATCGAAGTTATTTGTAAAGACGTTTTGAAATGGACAAAACCAAATTATGAAAGAAACTTATCATCTAGAAATATGGATTTAAACAAATTAAAATTTGATTTTGTTTATATAGATCCTCCATATCATGTTGATTTCCATGAATTAGTTTTAAATCAACTATTCAATTGTAATTTTTTAAAGAAAGATTCAACAGTTATTTGTGAACATTCTCCAAACCTATTTATTAAAAAAAGTACTTTGTGGGAAACTATAGATGTAAGAAATTATGGGCAGTCAAGATTAACATTTTTAATCAATGTCCAGCATCCCTGAACCTCTTCTGTATTGATTCCATGCACTTACAAATAATCCAAGAAGAGTTATTGGAACTAAACCTAAAACAATTCCACATAGAAGAGGCTCGATCATTTTTTTGACTTTTTTGAATTTCTTATCCACAATTGTTACATAGAGACTATTTTTTGTGTCAACATCTTCATCAACTGCAGCAGAAAGAGACTTTAAAAGTGAATTCTTAAAAATTGTTTTTATTTTATTTGGAGTTTTATTTATTTGTTTTTCAATATTTTTCATAAAACATCATGAAAATAACAAATATATTATTGAAACTCTCGAGCTTAATGGCTCTGCTGAGGAAGGAGATGCTCTTTTTAAGATAAATTGTGTTGGATGTCATGGAATTACAGCAAGAGGATTAGTGGGCCCAGACTTACATTCAATAACTCAACGTTTGAATGATAAAGAGATAATCAAACAAGTTACTGGAGGCCTAACTCCTCCTATGCCAAGTTTTGAAATTGATCCTGTAAATATGTCTAATTTATTAAAATATCTTCATAGCCTTGAATGACTTTGGAAAAAAATTTTTCTAATTTAATGGTTATACTTGTTGAACCAAATGGCCCTTTAAATGTAGGTAGCGTTGCTAGATTATGTAGTAATTTCAAAGTTGATGAATTAAGAATTGTCTCTCCTAAATGTGATATATTTTCTTTAGAAGCAAAAAAAATGGCCCTTAAAGGTCAAAAATTTCTTGAACATTGTAAGATTTTTGATGATCTTCAAAAAGCGATTTTTGATTGTGATTTAGTTTTAGCATCTTGCGGAAGGATTGATGTAAATAAAGATTCAATTTTAGTATCTTCTGAAGATATATTTGATTGGACTTTATCCTTTAAAAAGATAAATAATTTAGCAATTATATTTGGAAGAGAAGATAGAGGTTTAACTAATAGTGAATTGCTTCTGGCAAATAAAACTTTTAATATCCCAACTTCTCAGATTAATCCTTCGTTAAATCTTTCTCACGCTGTTTCAATAGTTTTGTATGAATTGAATAAATCTTCTAAAAAGGATTTGAATAATAAATTAAAAGTTTTTAACTTAGCATCATCAAACGAAGTACATGATACATTTGTGGAAATCGAGGAAATGCTTTTGCGAGTTGGATATCTCTTAAAACATACTTCTAAGGCAAAAATCAGTAAATTTAAGAATTATATCTTGAGGGCAAATACATCAATGCACGAAATAAATGTTTTAAGAGGAATTGTCCATCAAATAAACTGGTTTTTGAACAATTCAAAAAGAAACAAGGAACATAATTAATTACGTTAGATTATATTTCTTTGTAGTTTTAATTTGAAAGGTATATTTACTAAAAACATTTTCTGAAGTAGCATCTATTGATTATTTGAATATTTAAGAAAACTAAAACTGTGTCTACAACAAAGAAAAGAAGAGTTTTTCCCTTTACAGCTGTAATTGGTCAAGAAGAAATGAAATTGGCTCTCTTGTTAAATGTTATTGATCCAAGAATTGGAGGAGTGATGATAATGGGCGATAGAGGGACTGGAAAGTCTACTACAATCAGAGCCTTAGCTGATTTGTTGCCTGCAATCGATGTTGTTAAAGACGATCCATATAATAGTTCTCTAGTCGATCCTGATTTACAAAGTAAAGAAGTTTTGGAAAAAATTTCTCAAGGAGAAAATCTAGAGGGTGTCCAAAAACAAGTACCTATGGTTGACTTGCCTTTAGGAGCTACTGAAGACAGACTTTGTGGAACCATTGATATTGAGAAGGCTTTGAGTGAGGGTGTTAAGGCATTTGAACCAGGGTTATTAGCAAAAGCTAATAGGGGTTTATTATATGTTGATGAAGTGAATTTACTTGATGATCATTTAGTCGATGTACTTTTAGATTCGGCTGCATCAGGATGGAATACAGTAGAAAGAGAGGGAGTATCAGTTCGACATCCTGCTAGATTTGTGCTTATTGGTTCAGGTAACCCAGAAGAAGGTGAATTGAGGCCTCAACTATTAGATAGGTTTGGAATGAGTGTTGAGGTTAAGACAGTTAGAGATGCTGAATTAAGAGTTCAGGTTGTAGATCAAAGAACTTCTTTTGACGATAATCCTGATGAGTTTTCATTAAGCGTTGAGAAACAACAGGATGAACTTCAACAAAAGGTTATTAAAGCTCAAGAAATATTAAATTCTGTTCAAATGGACGATGACCTAAGATTGAATATTTCTGCAATCTGCGGAGAACTAGATGTTGATGGTTTACGTGGAGATATTGTTACAAATCGATCGGCAAGGGCAATCGCAGCCTTTGAGGGCAGAACTGAAGTGCAAGAAGATGACATAGCAAGGGTTATTTCTTGCTCTTTAAGACACAGACTAAGAAAAGATCCCTTAGAACAAGTTGATTCAGGTGAAAGAGTCATTCAAGCTTTTTGTAAAGTATTTGATTTAGATGAAAAAGATAATCTTTCAAAATTTCAATTGTCTGCAGAAGCTTAATTAAAGTGAGAATAATTGGGATTGACCCTGGATTAGCAAGAGTTGGTTATGGAATTATTGAAATAGAAAATGAAAAAAAGATATTATTAGATTGTGGTGTCATTGAGACAGGTAAAGATAAAAAAGAAGAAGATAGACTTTATGAGATATTCAAAGATCTTAATGAATTAATAAATCATTGGAATCCAACATCAGCGGCGGTTGAAAAATTTTTCTTTTACAGATCAAGCACTACCATTAGTGTTGTGCAGGCTAGAGGAGTAATTATGATGGTATTGGCCTCAAAAAAAATTCATGTTAGTGAATATTCTCCTGCTCAGATTAAATTAACAATTGCTGGCTCTGGAAAAGCATCTAAGAAAGAAGTTCTTGATGCTGTTATGTATAGCTTAAAACTTAAAAAACCTCCAAAACCTGATGATTCAGCAGATGCCTTGGCCATAGCTCTAACAAAACTAAATGAAGATGGCATCAACTGAAGATTCAATATGACTATTTCTGAAAAAAAGAAATTAGAGAGGCATACCTTTATAAAACTTAGAGATGAGATTTCTCTAAATCAAAGAGAAAATGCAGAAAAGAATGTAAAATTATATATAGATTCATTTATTAAGGAATATAAAAATATTGGTTACATAGCAATATATTGGCCTCTAAGAAATGAAGTAGATATTAGAAGTCTTAGGGAAAAATTTTCTTTAGCTTTGCCCAGATGTAAAGATAAAAATGAATTGTTATTTTATCCATGGGATGAAGAACCTCTCACAAAAGATTCTGAGGGTATACTCAGTCCAAATAATTCTTGTTCGTTAAGTTATAACCAGATAAGTATGATTCTTGTCCCATGTCTTTCTGTAGATAAAAATTTAACAAGATTAGGTTATGGAGGAGGTTATTTTGATAAACTAAGAACAGATAATAATTGGAGAAATGTTCCATGCATTGGAGTATTAACTTCCAATTGTGTAAGTAGGATTCCATTAACCAGAGCTGAGTGGGATATTCCTTTATCAGGGTTTATCACAGAAAAAGAAATATTTGTATAATAGAAAACTGATAAAGAGATTAATTTATAGTTTTAAAAATGGAAAATCAGGAAAAAAACAATAATTTATCAAGATTAGTAGAAAAGTTGAAGAAGTCAGAAGATCCGAAAAGAAAATATGAATACATTTTATGGTTAGGGAAAAAATTGAAAGAACCAGATAATGAAATCCTTGTTGAAGAAAATAAAGTTAAAGGATGCGTTTCAGAAGTTTTTGTTAAGGCAAATATTAAAGGAGGTAAATTATTTTGGGAAGGATATTCTGATGCCCTAATAACCAAGGGTTTATTAGCATTTTTAATTACTGGGTTGAATGAATTAACGCCAAATGAGGTTATTAAAATAGATAAGAAATTTATTGAAGATACTGGTTTGAAATCAAGTTTAACTCCTTCTCGGTCAAATGGTTTTTTAAACATATTGTTGAAAATGCAGTCTCAAGCAAATGAATTTTTGTAGGTCTAATAATATAAAATTAAATTCAAAGTAAAAGAAGTAAAAAATGAGAAAATGCAAAATTGGCATCGTAGGTTTTGGAACTGTAGGTTCAGGTATTTATAGAATATTAAGTTCTGAAAATGATTCACACCCAATTCTAAAAGAAATAGAAATTGCAAAAATAGCAGTAAAAGATTTGCAAAAAAAAAGGGATATTGAGCTAGATAATAAATTATTAACTAATGATCCATTTGAATTAATTAATGACCCATCCATAGATGTAATTGTTGAAGTAATGGGCGGGGTTGATTTGGCAAAAGATATTATCCTGCATTCATTAAAATTAGGAAAATCTGTTGTTACAGCTAACAAGGCTGTTATTGCAAGATATGGAGAAGAAATATATAAAACTGCTTCTAAAGAAGGAGTTTACATATTGTCAGAAGCAGCAGTTTGCGGAGGGATTCCTATAATTGAACCCTTAAAAAGATCATTAAAAAGTAATAGCATAAAAAAAATGGTAGGGATAATAAATGGCACAACAAATTTTATTCTTTCAAAGATGACAAATGAAAAAGCTGATTATAAGGAGACCTTAAAATTGGCACAAAGCCTTGGGTATGCAGAATTTGATCCAACTGCAGATGTTGAGGGCCATGATGCTGCTGATAAGATTTCAATTCTTAGTGAACTTGCATTTGGAGGGAAAATCGCAAGAGAAAAGATACATTCAGAGGGTATTAGTAAGATTAATCTCAAGGATATCGAATATGCTAATAAATTAGGGTTTGAAATAAAACTTTTAGCTCTCTCCGAAAGAGGACAAATTAATAGTAATGATTCACTTGCTTTGAATATTTGGGTAGGCCCTTCATTGATTCCAAAATCACATCCATTAGCAACAGTAAAGGGAGTTAACAATGCTTTATTAATTGAGGCTGATCCTCTTGGAGAGATAATGTTGTATGGTCCAGGTGCAGGAAGTGGCCCAACTGCTGCATCAGTAGTATCAGATATATTAAATCTGCATGCCGCCTCAGTAAAAAATAATAATTCAATCGATCCATTGTTGTCTTTCGATTTCTGGAGAAACTGTCATATCATTGGATCTTCACAAATAAATAAAAAAAATTACCTTAGAATTATTTGTCTTGATAGTCCAGGTGTAATAGGAAAGATTGGAGATATTTTTGGTAAGAATAATGTATCCATAGAATCGATTGTTCAACTAGATGCAAGTGATGACAAAGCTGAAATTGTCGTTATTACTCATGAGGTGAATAATGGAGATTTTGAGAAATCGAAAGATGAAATAAATTCGCTAAATGAAGTAAAAATTATTGCAAGTCAATTAAGTTGTATTTAAAAAAATAGTTTGCAAATTTCTTTATAGCTTGTTAAACCAAAGAAAGTAAGTCTTTGGTTTGAGCACCTTAATGATTCGTTCAAAATTAGTAGATAATAAAAATGAAAAAAATAATTTAATTTGTTATGAAAACCTTTACAAAGGTGCTTGTGTAAAAATTAAAAATAGCAATAAGACTTTTCAAGTAATTGGTATAAATATAGGTAAAGAAATTTGTTGGGTTAGAGAGTGGCCTTTTGCCTGTAATTCTAGAAAAACATTTTCTTTAGAAATAAGTCAAATAACCTTACAAATGTTTTGCTCAAATAAATCTTCAGAATAATTAAGTACTTTAGAAATTATGAAAAAAAAAGTTGTTTTATCAATATTTATTATTTTAATTTCTTTTTTACAGACTTCTTGTGGCTCAAAGAGAATATCTAAAAAAATCATAGTAGCAAGTTCTGGAAAAATTGAATCTTTAGATCCTGCTAGAGCTAATACGCTTAAAGCGATTCAATTAATCAGTTCTCTGGGAGACACATTATATGAATTAAATTCTAACGGAGAATTAATACCTGAATTGGCCTCCGGGATGCCAATTATTTCGAAGGATAGACTCCAAATAATTATCAATTTAAGAAAAAATGTTTTTTTTCACGATGGAACTTCATTTAACTCAAATGCTATTAAGTTTTCTTTTGATAGATTCAAAAGAATTGGAACGATGAATTATATTTTAGGAAATAAGATTAAATCAATAGAAACGCCGAGTGAATATTCAGTCATAATAAATTTGAATAAACCATCAAGTTCTTTAAATGGTTTACTTACATCAGTAAATTTAACTCCAATATCTCCCACATTTTACAAAGAATATTCTGATAAGTTTCTAAATGACAAATTCGTTGGTACTGGCCAGTATGTACTGACCAGTTTTTCTAATGAAGTTCAATCAATTGATCCATATTTGAATTATTGGGGTGAAAAGCCCTTAAATAAGGGTATTAATTTTGTGGGATATTCAAATTCTTCCTCTCTTTTTGGGGCTTTAAAAAGTAAACAAATTGACGTGCTCTTATCAAATTCTATTGATGATAGTCAAAGAAAAAGTTTAAATGATTTAAGCAAAAATAAACTTTTTAATGAAGGTAATAGTCCTTTCACTGAATTAAGTTTTATAAGCCTTAAAACTAGTTCTTATCCATTAAGTAATATTAATTTAAGAATGGCGTTGGCAAAAAGTCTTAATAGAAAATTAATTAGTGAGAAGATTAGTTACGGATTAAGGAAGCCATCTAGATCGATTATTCCGCCGATATTAAAAAAAGATAATCTAGAACTGTGGCCAAAATATGATTATTTAGAAGCGAGAAGGTTATTGAAAAAAGAAAATTTTTGTAATGGCAATATTCTGAAAATACCTCTTACTTATAGATCAAATGTGCCCGCTGACAAGCTTATCGCCCTGACATGGCAGGAGGAAATAAAAAATTCTTTGAAAGATTGTATAGATATTGAACTCAATGGGGTTGAATCTACAACGGTTTATAAGAATTTAAGTTTAGGAATTTATACAGCAGTTATTCTCGATTGGACTGGGGCTTATTCAGATCCAGAAGCTTATCTCACCCCACTTTTAAGTTGTAATGATATAGTTGATGGCATATGCAAAAAAGGAGAATCAGTTTATAGCGGTAGTTTTTGGGGATCTAGTAAAGTGGAAAGTTTATTTATTGAGAGTGAAAAAATAAGTGGAAATAAAAGATTAGAAAAACTTGTTGAAATTGAAAAAATAGCAGCAAATTCAATTCCTTATATTCCTATTTGGATATCCTCTCAAAAAGCTTGGTCTCAAAATAAAATATCAAAACCTATATTTAATGGTGCAGGAATAATTTCATTAAGTGATCTTAAGTTGATTGATGAGTAGAAATTTCAATGTAATACTAAATTATTCCCTACTAAAAATATCATTAATACCGATAATGATATGGATAATTTCTTCATTAGTTTTTATTTTATTGAGAGTTGCACCCGGCGATCCTGTCGATGCCATACTTGGATCTGGTGCCGATGATGTATCAAGGGAATTTCTAAGAAATAAATTGGGGCTAAATGAACCTTTAATAAATCAATATTTTTCATATATTAAAAATATACTGCATTTAAATTTTGGTGAATCTCTTAGTTCCCAAGAGCCAGTCCTAAATATTATTCTTAAATCATTGCCTGCAAGTCTTGAGCTTGGTTTCTTTTCAATATTAAGTGCACTACTAATAGGATTCCCAGTGGGATTAATTGGCTTGAGAAATAGTGGTAAAAAAACTGATTATATTGCGAGGATATTAGGAATTTCTACATATGCTATCCCTCCTTTTTGGGGTGCAATGTTGGCGCAATTATTATTCTCTGTATTTTTTAATATTTCCCCAATTGGGGGTAGATTTCCAATATTTCAGCAAAAACCTCAAATTACAGGTTTTCTAGTTTTAGATAGTATTCTTTCAAATAATTTTATTGCTTTGAAAGATACCCTTTATCATCTCGCACTTCCTTCGATTACCCTTGGCTTTTTATTAAGTGGTATATTTAGCCGCTCATTAAGAGTAAATTTGGATAAGACATTAAAAAGTGATTATGTAAATGCTGCTATATGTAGAGGAATATCAAGGAAAAAAATATTTTTAAACCATGCATTACCTAATGCCCTATTGCCAATTGTCACTATTTCTGGCTTGACTATGGCCTCATTAGCAGGAGGTGCTTTATTGTTCGAGGTAACTTTTTCATGGCCAGGTATAGCTTTAAGATTACATGAAGCTATTTCTCAAAGAGACTATCCCTTGGTTCAAGGAATTGTAATTTTTACCTCTATGCTCATAGTTTCTTTAAATCTCTTCGTGGATATTTTAATCGCATACTTAGATCCACGAATAGAATACTAATTTTGGGAAAGTTCTTTTATTGTTTCAAGATCTAAAAGATGGAAATCAAGTCCTAAATCTCTTTGATTTTTAATTACTCTAGGGATCTTTTGGTCTTTAATATTTTTTAAAAATTCAACTATAAATTTCGTAGATAAATTTTGTACTAATATTGGCTCTGAACCAATAAAAGTTTCACTTATTTTGAAGAGGTCATTATTTTCTTCATAGCTTTTATTAACTCTTATTGGAGAGAAATGACTTGCTCCTTCAATAATTAGAAATCTATTAGATGGATTATTTAAAGCAGAAAAAACTCTAAATTGTTCATTCATTAATGGTGTAATAAGGTCATACGTTCCGCCTATTAGAAGAGTTGGTGTTTTTATTCCTGTACTATTTTCTTTTGGCCATACTAAACTGCCAAATGAATTAAAACCAATAATCGCAATGGCCTTATTAGAGTTATTTTTCTTAGGTAATGGTATTTCGCTCAACTGACATTGAAGTAATTTAGATAAATTTGTTACCGCAAAGTCTTTTAACGCCGAATCACATTTGCTCTCTAGTTGATCTGTAGGTTTATTCCCTTCATATAAAAGTGGTATTAAGGCACCAAGTGAATGTCCCATTAAGATATAAGAATCATTAGGTAAACCAAATTCTCCATTTTTATGTGCTTTTATTACAGCATCTAAATCTTTAATTCTATATAAGAAAAAGTCTACACTTCCCGGGATTGTTTCCTTCCCTTCAAGTACTTCTATAAATGACTCTAAATTAGTTCCTCTATGATCTATAAATAATATTGGCCAACCTCTTTTAGTCAATTCGTTGCCTATCCATTTGAAATTATTAATTTCGCCTCCAAGTCCTGGCATGAAAATTATCAGTTCTTTATCTTCATTTGTTTTATTGCTTTTCCATATTTCAATTTCAAAAGGTTTCACACGGTGGGGAGCATAAATTTTTTTATAAATTTTTGTAAGATCTTGAGTTGATTTTTTTTCTGTATTTTTTAAGAAATTTTGGTTCGTTCTTTCAAGTCTATTTAATTTGGATAAAAGTTCTTGTTGCATTGATAATTCATTTTTCCAAGATGAAATTATTAAAATTAAGTTATCAATATCAAGTGAAATTTCTTCTGATGGTAATGCCTTTATGATTTCTAAAGTTGAAACTTCATTTTTTTGATCTAATAAATTTTCTATAGTGTTATAAATTTCTGTTCCATTATTGTCATTTGGAACTTTAATGCTTTTACTTAATTCTGTAAGAATTTTACGCCCTATCCAACTTCTTAATATTTCTCTATTTAATCCCTCTTCCTTGAAAACTGGAAATTCTAAAAATTTTGATAATTCAAAAACTCTTATTAATCCATTTGTTTTTAACCAATCTATTAATTCTGTTGAATCATCTTTGTATTTTTCTAATTTTGTTAATTGTTCTATAGTAAGAGGGATTTCCATCTCTTCAAATATAATATTTATCTTTTCAGCAGCCTTTAAACCATGATTAAAAAATAAACCATAAAAACTAAAAAAAATTATAAAAATGTATTTCACTTGTGATTAGTCCAAATAGTTTACAAATTAGCAAAAATTGGTGGATTCAATTTCCATATCATTTGAGGTTAATAACCAAGATAAGATTTTACGCTGCATTTGGAGCAGGAGGTGTTATTTATTTAACATCACTTATTTTTAATAACATAGGATTATCGGCAACAGATATTGGCTTGGGGTTTACCATTTCAGCAATAATTGGAACCTTAACAAGACTCTTTACAGGTAATTATCTTAATGAAACAGGGAAAATACAATTACCAATAGTTACTTCTTCAATACTAAGTATTACCGCTAGCTTGTGCCTAATTTTTTCAAGAGATACCTTTTTATACATAATTGGACAATCATTTGTTGGGGCTGCTGCAGGAATATATTGGCCTGCTGTCGAGTTTGGTATTCCTTATTTTTGCCATCCTATCGAAACTCGCAAAGCATATTCTCTTGTTAGAAGTTCGGAGGCTTTAGGAATATTTCTAGGGGTATTCTTAGGGGGGTATATGACTAATTTTTTGTATTCTAAATCAATTTATATTAATGATATATTTTGCATGTTAGCTATCACATATTTAATATCTAGAAATAGTTCTTCTATTAAAAAAAACTTAGAAAATTTCCAAAAAAAATTGGTAAATCCAATTAATCAGAGAAAATTGCAATGGAATAAGAATTCAACAATAATAATTTTATCTATTTTATTGATAACTACCTCTTTAGCTTTGATTCAAGTAACTTTACCTCTGGATCTTGTTAAAGGTGGAGTATCTCGTAATGCATTAAGCAAAGAAATAATTAGTCTTATAATTTCTATTCAGTTAATTTTATTGTTGTTTTTACAATGGCCTGTTGGTTCTTGGATATCTAAGAAAGGAAGATTATTTGGCTTGAAATTTAGTTTAGTAAATTTCTCTTTAGCTTCATTTTTATTATTTATTTCTAGTTATTTGAATATCTCAGCTTTTTATTTAATTTCTTTTGCATTGATTTTAGTAAGTTTAGGGACTGCTTCATTTCTTCCGACATCAACAGATGTAGTTTTCAGAATAGCTCCTTCAAATAAAAAAGGTTTTGCACTTGCTTTACTATCACAATGTTTCGCTATGGGTTATTTTTTTGGACCATTAATTTCAGGACGTATATTAGATCTATTTGGTTATGCTTCAATAATCTGGCTTTCAATTTCTTGTTGCTGCTTTATTGTATTTACAATTCTATTTAAGAGATTATTTTAATTAATCTTTTCTAATTCAATAATTCTTCTCTCTCTTAGAAATAAGAAAAAAGGAGCAGAGAATGCGAAGGCTATAAGAAAAGTCCCAATATATACAACCCACATATTCTTCATATTTAGTTTTTTTGATTCATTTACTATCCATATAAAAATAGCGCTTGCACCTACTAATAAGTCTCTAGAAATTGACTGAGCTGCAGGGTTTGCATTCGCTAAAGAAATGAAGTTATTTATATCAAAGCTGTTTCCATATTCCCTAGCAAATTCGAAATTTGCCAACATTGGCAGGATAGCTCCCAAAATTGATAGAAAAAGGTAAAGAAAAGATAGTATCTGTTTATTATCTTTTAAAATGTTAAATGAATTCACTTGTCTAAAATATTTCTTTTAATAATAGTATTTAAAAGCTTATGGTTGTTGAAAAGAATAATACAGTTGAAGACTATAAATTTGAAAAAGGAAATTTAAATTTTGCCGTTGTTGGTCATGTTGAGTGGATAAATTTTTTAAAGGTTGATCAATTACCAAAACCTGGAGTCATTTCTCATTCTGAAAAGTCTCTTGAGTATCCAGCTGGTGGCGGATCTATTATCGCGAAAATACTTTCTGATTTGACTTTAAACCAAATTCATTTTTTTACGTCATTAGGTAATGATAATTATGGAGATAAGTGTTTCAAGATTCTCTCAAATATGGGAATTAAGTTGCATGTAGCTTGGCGTGATAAACCAACTAGAAGAGGATTTAGTTTAATTGACTCTCAAGGTGAAAGAGCAATAACAGTTATTGGAGAAAGGTTAGCTCCAACTCATAAAGACAATTTAGAATGGAACATTTTAAAAAAAATGGACGGAATTTTTATTACTGCATCTGATTCAGAGATTTTTAAAATGGCTAGATCAGCCTCAATACTTTGTACAACACCAAGGGTAGGATTAAATACAATTAATAATTCAAATGTTCTTTTAGATGTATTAATAGGCAGTAATCTTGATCCCGGAGAAGATTTTTCTTTTTCTGAATTATCGTTAAAACCCAAATATACTATTAAAACTGAGGGAGAAAAGGGAGGCATAATATTCCCAGGAGGAAGATATAAGGCTCTTAAAAACAAAAAATTAAAGGTTGATTCTTATGGATGTGGCGATTCTTTTGCTGCTGGGATTCTTTATGGAATGGCATCTAAATGGGATATAGATAAAAGTTTAAATCTTGCTAAAGTAATGGGAAGAGACGCCAGTGAATTTTTCGGCCCATATGCAAATAGTGATGAAAAATAATTGAATTAAGACTATATGAGTAATCTAGATAATAAAAATAAAAATCTACTTGTAGAAAACATTATTGTTTTCTTTTTATTTACTGTTTTTTTAGTTTTTAAATCTTTAAAAACTTTATCTAAAATTTTCACCTATGGAATCTTAAAAAAAGAAATATTAACTACTAAAAGTAACTTAGGCGTAGATATAAAAATAAAAATTAAGTAATGAATATATTTTTAGTTTTTCTAATTTTAGGAGTTATTTTTTTGGTTTACAAAAAAATTAAATATAAAAAACCAAAGAACTTAAAATTAAATAAATTTAAAAATAAACTTCAAAGCACGCAAACAAATATTGAAAGAATTTTTTTAAGAGAAGAAGAAAAAATCTTTTCAAACCCTAATATAAATATCTATATTGGGAGTTATGATAATGAAGAAAATATTAATAGGAAATCTAATATTCACAGAGCAAGGCTTTCAAAATTTAAGAAATCCAAATTAAATGGTGAAATGATATTTCAAGATGATGAACAAAATATTTATAAATTTAATAATGGTAAGAAAGTTTATTTATAAAAAATTTATTTATAGTTTTTGTTCTAACTACACTCAAGACTTTCTCTGGTTGAAACGCCTGTTGTTGGATTAATGCCATCAGCAATTTCACAAAGATTTCTTTGATCTTCGCTGTCAAGAATAGCGTAAGAAAAATCTGCTCCTTCTATTTGAGCTCCTGCAAAACTGCTACCTGATGCGATCATATTTATTAAAACAGCATTTCTAAGATCTGTTTTTTGGAAATTAACTCGATCAGAAAGAGTATCGGTCAGGTCAATTCCATTTAAATTAGAACCTTTTAAATCAGATAGGGTTAAGGTTGTCCCATGTAAATCAACGTCACTAAAATCTGCATCTCTTGCCACTGCTCCAGCTATAGATGACAAATGGAGGTCCTCTCCATGGAAATCAAATCCTGTAATATTAGATCTTACATAACTTGGAACTTCATCTCCCTCTCCCTTAACAGCTACATTTGCCCCAGCAAAAACTGGAGAGGATAAAACTAAGAAAGAAAAAGTTATGCATAAAAGATATTTTAAAAATCTGAAAAATTTCATACTAGAGAATTCGAATATTATTATTTTATAACAATTAGATAATTTTTTAAATCGATGAATAAATTTAGAATCCCTTTTTAAGATTATTTAACACTATAAATTTTAAATCTAGGCTCTAAATTAGTTATACAATCTAGAAGTTTTTTATTATCTTTGCTATTGGTAACTTTGAATTCAGATTCAACTGTACCGCGTTTATCTCTAATGGCTTGATTTAGAACTATGGAACCGTTTTCGTCAGATACCGATCTATGAAAAGTTCCTCTAGGTATCCTTAAAATATATCCGCAAGATTCTAATCTAACTTTATAAAAAGGATAATCCCAGCCAAAATTTACAAGAAAAAATGTTCTACCCCCAGAGATAGCTAATAGATTATCTTCTTGATTGTGATGTATGTAAAATTGCCAATTATTAAAATCTTCATCATTTGGAGGACTAACTGCAGGACCACTGTGAATAACTAGATCTCTATAATTTGATTCATTAACACTAATATCAAAAAATCTTACATCTTTTGTATCGCGAAATTTTTCATAACTTATCAATTCAAACATTTTTGATTTATTTGATTTGATAACTGGAATTTCTAAACTTGAGTTCAATTTTCTTTAAAGATTAAACAAATGAAAACAGATATATTCATCTAAGAACGTATCAATTAACACTAAAAAAGAAACGTATTATTATTTATATTTTTCGTCATTTAAAAGATTAATAATTTAGTCTTTATTGAATCTCAAGAGGTTTAATTTCCCAGGATAAAGTATTTTCTAGATTATTTTTTCCTATAAAGTTTCCTGTAATTACAGAGGTTAAATTAGATTTTGAAGATGATACCAATGTTAAATATCTATCATCTATTAATCCTTTCCCGCTTGGATCAAAACCTCTCCAACCAGCACCTGGAATATATAATTCGGCCCAAGCGTGTAAATCCAACTCAGAGGGTAACGGATCTTCAAAATGATAACCACTTACAAACCTACTTGGGATACCTATAGACCTGCAAGCTTCAACCATCAGCATTGCTAAATCTCTGCATGAACCTATACGTTCTCTAAGTGTTCTGCTAGCCGGCCAAGCTGGACCTGTATGTCTTTTGGTATATTTAACCCGATCTTGAATAATCTCTATTAACTGGTAGGTAAATGATAATGCGTTATTAATGCTTCCTGCTAAGGCTTCTTGGGCAAGTTCTACAGCAGAAGGGTCGTGTTGTCCATTAGGCATCCATCCCTCTAATGCTCCCTGCAAATCTCTGTTAATAATACTTCTACAAAAAGGTAATGTTAAATCTCTATTTTTAACTCCATCAATAATGTTTGGATGTTGAATAGTTTCAACTTCACTTATTGATTCAATAATTAAATTATCTGTTAATCCATTGAATCTGATTCTATTAATCTCTTCTCCGCTGGCAGCAAGTAATGGATAAATAATTTCTGGTTCTGGGGTTATTTTTAATTCAAAATTCTTTAGCTTTTGGAATCCATTTGACCTTGGCTTTATACATAATCTATGCTCGCCTAATTGAACAGGGTCTTCGTATTTATATTCAAGTTTGTGAATGTATTTAATTCTCATTAATAAACTTATTAATTAATAAAATATTTTTCTTGAATGAGATCATTTAATTTATTTAAATCCATTTGCAATGAATCGATTGCCTCATGTAAACCATCATTGATTATATCTTCAATTCTGATATAACTCCACTTTGCTTGAAGCAAACCTCTCATGCATTCTAATTCTGAAGGATTTTCAGTAGATGGTGAGGGATCTATCGTTTTAAGTGTATTACTTATCCCATCAAGACAGTATCTTACTGATCTCGGAAAAATTGGATCAAGTAAAAGAAATCTCGCAACTGAATTAGGCTTTATAGAATTTTGCACTGCTTTCCTAAACATTTGATAAGCTCCAGCTGAACGTAAAAGTGCAATCCATTGCAGCTCATCAAGAACTCCTCCAAGCTCATCTAAGCTGGGTAGAAGTAAATAGTATTTAACATCTAAAATTCTTGATGTTTTGTCAGCTCTTTCGATCAATCTTCCAAGAATGCTAAATCTCCAGGCGAGATCTTTGCTTAGAGTCGCATCTGTAATTCCATAAAAAAGCTGACATTCCCTCCTTATCTCACTTAATTGTTCTTGTCTTGGTTTATTCCATATTGCTTCTCCTTCTTGCATATTCCAATATAAAATATTTATCTGTTCCCACATTTCGGTGGTCATGACATCTCTGATTTGTCGTGCATTTTCTCTTGCCATTTGAATGCAAGAAATTATACTGTTTGGGTTTAAACGATCTCTTATTAAAAAATTAATAACGTCATCAGGTTTTTTCTCTGGGAATCTTTTATCAAAAGATTCTCTATCACTTGAAGCATCAATTAAGGGGAGCCAAGGCTCTGCTCTTCCTGGCGGACAATCTAATGACATTGCTTCACTTACTTCCACGAAACGAGATATGTTTTCTGCACGTTCTAAATAACGATTGATCCAATAAAGAGATTCTGCTACACGACTTAAAAGCATATTATTCACCTACAACCCATGTATCTTTGCATCCTCCGCCTTGAGAAGAATTAACGACTAATGATCCTTTTTTTAATGCTACCCGCGTAAGCCCACCTGGGCTAACCCATGAATCTTTTCCTCTTAAGATATATGGTCTTAAATCAACATGACATGGATATAGTTCTCCTTCACATAACGATGGCACAGTAGATAATTCTAATGTTGGTTGTGCTATGAAATTTCTAGGATTATTTTTAATTTTATTAGCGAATTCTTCTATCTCACTCGTTGTTGAGTGAGGGCCAATTAACATTCCATACCCTCCAGCTTCTGCGACAGACTTAACAACAAGTTTTGATAAATTTTCTAGAACATATTCTCTATCCTTTTGATAATGACAAATATACGTTTCTACATTTTTAATAATAATTTCTTCATCAAGATAATATTTAATCATTTTTGGAACAAATGAATAAATCATTTTGTCATCTGCTATTCCAGTCCCAGGAGCATTTGCTAAAGCAACATGACCTGCCTTAAAAACATTAAGTAATCCGCTAACACCAAGGCAAGAATCTTTTCTGAAATTAAGAGGATCTAAGAAATCATCATCAATTCGTCTGTAAATGACATCTACTCTTTTTAATCCTGAGGTAGTTTTTAAATATACATAATCATCATTACAAACTAAGTCATGACCCTGAACTAATTGAATGCCCATTTCTTGGGCTAAATAACTATGTTCAAAATAAGCACTATTAAAAATTCCTGGAGTTAGTAGTACTATCTTGGGAGTGTCAGTCCAAACTGCAAGTTCTTGAAGGGTTTTTAAAAGATATGATGGATATTCATCAATTGGTTTTACTATTCTTCCTGAGAAAAGATTAGGAAAAATATTTTTCATAACTAATCTATTTTCTAAAAAATAAGCAACCCCAGAAGGGCACCTTAAATTATCTTCTAAAACATGCCAATCTCCTCTTCTATCCCTTATTAAATCGAGCCCCGAAATTTGACACCATTTATTTAGTGGAGGTTTGAAACCTATCATCTGAGGTCTCCAACCTTCTGAACTCTCTATTAATTCTCTTGGAATTATTCCATCATTTATTATTTTTTGAGAATTATAAATATCATCTAGGAATAAATCTATTGCCTCAAGCCTTTGTTTTAGGCCTTTTTCTAACGTTACCCAATCATCTTTACTAATTATTCTAGGAAGTGGATCAAAAGGTAATATTCTCTCAGTACCTTTTAAACCAGTATCGTTTAATCTAAAAGTTGCACCATGTCTTAGTAATAATTTTTTTGCGGCAGAGTGATTCCTGTTTAATTCTTCAAGGCCCATATTATCTAAAGATGAAAGAAGTGGAATCAATATTGCTCTAGCAGAGTTAACATTGTCCTTAAAGTATTCATCAAAACTATTTTTAGGCTGATAACTTGAAAACATATATTTCATCGTTTAGTAACTTTTACTTTAGCTTTATATCTTTATTCGTATTTATGGCTACCAAAAATAATATCTCTTGACTAGATCTATATCATTATTTTGATCATTGAAGTATATTTCTTAAAAATCTAAAAATGGGTTCTAGTAATTGGCAATTTGTTTTTTTTAGATATTTCGCAAGCTTTCTTTTTATCCTCTCTCATAGTTTGCTGGTTCTTGATCATCTACCAGTAGGGGCGGCACTTCACGGACTTGGGGAAGTTTTTATTGCGCCTTGGGCTTTTAGGGAAAGAGCATGGGATCTTGTTGTTATTGCAGTTTTATTTTTCTTCTTCGATATCTGGGGACTTATAAACACTCCTTGGAATTAACTGATATTATTTATTTACTAATTCTAGGAAAATCATAATAAAAAATGAATTCTTATTTTAATCAGATTTATAAAATAATTTTTATTTTATTACTTACGAATAGTTCCCGTTTATATGCACATAATTTATTTAATGGTGGTTGCAAAGAACATTGTGGGCAAAAAGTAAAAGTAATAAGTAATAAAAACAAATTAAAAAATATTAATGATCAAATAAATATTGAAAGTAAAAATTCTTGTTTAAATAAATCACTTTGTAGAGGTTGACCTCTTGAGATTTTTTAATTGTTTTATGAAGTTTGTTCTTTGATAAATATCATTAAATTACCATTTGCTTGATAATTTTTATTAGGAGGATTTATTTGATTTTTAATTAAAAAAATAAAAGTATAAATCAACGGTAGAAGTAATGATAAAGCAGCAACTAAAGCGATTATCTGGTTTAACCTAATAAATGGTTTTTTTACGAGATCCTCTCCGCATAATCCACAAATCAAATTACCTTTTAAGGATTTTTTTTGAAGTTGATATTTAGGATTACAATATGGGCAATAATATCGAACCATTTTTAAATTTTATTGTTTTAATCATTATCTATAAAACTAGAAGAAAGTCATCATTATTAAAAAAAGAGGGCTAATTTAAGCCCTCTTTTATCTCTTACTTATATTTTTTACTGAAGTTATTAACGCACCTAAATCATGGATCCTTGTTGCTAACTTCTTTTAAGCTAATGCTCACCAAAATTAACTAATTGTCTTTAACTGGGGCAAAAACTCTAGAATTAAGCTTTTTTCTTAAAGGGCACCTAAACGATGCAGAAGAAGGAAGCTTAGACATTAATAAAAAATAATTGGAGCAGTTAATTAAATTAGTTCGTTTTATTACGAAATTTCAGGCAGGCTATCGATCATTTTGAAAGACCTCCTAGAACTCAACAATATAAAATTACGAAAATATTTCTATAAAGACAATCCGTTTTTATACGCATTGCTTTTTAATTAAAAATGTCCGAGAGTAGTAATCAATCACGCTAATTTTTTTGAGATATTTTTAGTAAGTTTTGCTTATTTCTTTTGATATTTAATTCGTCTATCTTAATTTTAAATAATTGAGGAAATCTTTTATGAATCATTCGAAAGAAGTTAGTAAAACTGATAAATTAAATCCCATAGACGAATATTTTCAATGTCTCTCATATTGCGATATTCACCCAAAAGGGATAGATAACGACTGTGAGGTCATTTGTATGGAAAGACATTTAAAAGCTAACTATTGGTAATTAATAAATTTCTATTTTTTACTTAAATCCCTTTGAAAAAAGGTTAGTACGAACTTTAAATTTCCATACATTTACAACACCTTTTGCATTAACTGCTGCAAGTGCACAATCATCAGGTCTCCATGAAATTGCCCCTACCAAATCTCCGGCGAATGCAGCCCCAACTGGGTCTCCATTGCCATCATTTTTTAGGAAACTTGCAACAACAGAACCATCCCTAGATCCTGAGGCTACAAGCATACCTTTATTTGAAAAGGCTAAGCTCGAAATAGGTTCTGTATGGTGACATAGCTCTCCTGGCATAGTCCCTTCTGGACCATTGCCTATAAAGCTCCATACTGTAATTCTTTCACTGCCGCTAGTCGCTAATAATTTTCCGCTGTCATCAAAAGAAAGGTGACTTGGTTTTCCTGGGTATCCAGTCATTTCAGCATCCATTCCTGTTGATCTTCTCCAAAAATGTACTGAATTGTCTTGACTCCCACAGGCGACTATATCTCCATCAGGGCTTAATTCCATAGAGACCAATGATCCTTGCCACTCCAGTTTTTGATTTGTTTTATTATTAACAATGTCAAAGAATGTCACTCTGCCGTAGCATGCAGTTGCGAGCTCATTTTTATTTGACCATGTTATTGCACTTACTGTGCTTGGATGGTCTTCTGAGATCCATTTCTCTTCTCCAATCTCATTAAAAACATATACTTTTTTTGAGGAAGCTATCGCTAGAAATAAACCGTCATTAGACCACTTGAGGTGTTCTGCCCAACCCTTACCAAGATTAAGTGTTTTAATTATTTTACCTTCGTGGCAATTACAAATTTGAACGTTTCCATCCTGACCTGATGTTGCAAAAATTTCACCCTCTGGATGAATTGCCATTGCTAGTAGACCACCAGAGTGAGTATTTTCTTTTTTCCAAATAATTTTTCCAGTATCTCCTTCGAATGCAAAAATACCACCTGCTACATCGCCAACAATAAATTGTTTCCCTTTAAGAGCCCAGCCACATGCTATGGCATAATCGCTAACTTCAGCTGTCCATCCCTCGTGGAACATGCCTCTTGGGCTAAATGGTTCTATATCAGGCATTTATCAAAGCCTTCTTGCATCTCTTTTTCATTTAAATTTCTACCGATAAAAACAAGTTGATTTCTACGAGGTTCGTTACCCCATTCTTTATCAGGTTGTGCAGTAAATAACATGTGTACTCCTTGGAAAACTATTCGCCTTGGATTACCTGAGTAACTTATGAAACCTTTAGTTCTGAATATATCCACCCCTTTTTCTGAAAGAAGCCTTCCCATCCAAGTATTTAATTTTTCTGGGTCAACATCTCCAAAACGCTCTATAGCAATTGAGCCAACTTCATCATCATGTTCATGCTCTGCTTGCCAGAACCTTTCAGTATTAAATGGAATCTCTTTATTTTCGTCACTTTTAATGACTTTCATATTGAATTCTTCAGCAGTGTGCTGTGTAAACAAAGCTATTTTGGTTGGTTTTTCTATGTTCAGGATGAAGGATTTATTCCCTTTATCATCTAATTTGAGATTTATATGTTCTCCATATGGGATAGTATTTCCAGGTTCTAAAGTGTTAGCTTTTTCTGCATAAAGTCTTACGGAGGATTCAGCCCCATCTTTAAGTTCCTCCTCACTCTCACCTTGGTTAACGAGAGCTACTAGGGACATTTCTGGATCTGGTCCTTCTTCTAGCGTTAATTCATATTTACCTGCATCAAGATCGTAAACACCTGTCCATTCAAAAGGATATTCTGGTTCAAGGAATGTTGGCCTGCGTTTAAGGATCTGATCAAGATCAAATGCACTTAGATTTAAGACTGTTTCAATTGGTACTTTGGCATTCTCGGCTCGAATAATTCGAGTCATTCGGTTCATATCTCTCAACCTCGATTCAAGAGTATTTAGTGCATCATCAGAGACTAAATCAGTTTTGTTAAGGACAAGAACATCTGCAAATGCCACTTGTTCTGAACTTTCATCACTCCTGCCTAGTTGCTGATCGATATGTGCAGCATCAACTAAAGTCACAATTCCATCAAGAGTAAATTCAGAACTAATCTCTTCATCCATGAAAAAAGTCTGAGCAACTGGACCTGGATCTGCTAATCCTGTCGTTTCTACTAAAACATAGTCAAACTTATCTCTTCTTTTCATAAGGTTGCCAAGGACTCTTATTAAATCACCGCGAACAGTACAACAAATGCACCCGTTTGACATCTCAAACACTTCTTCATCGGCATTAATTACGAGCCCTTGATCTATACCCACTTCACCGTATTCATTTTCAATTACTGCTATTCTTTTTCCGTGCTCTTCACTCAATATTCTATTAAGCAAAGTAGTCTTACCTGAACCTAAAAATCCAGTGAGAATAGTAACGGGAACTTTATCTTGGATGCTCATTTACTGATTTTTACTAAATAAACAATAGTTTAATAATAGTGATAATTAGAAATGAAAACCGTTTTTATTAGAAAAATTTAATCTGAAAGTTTGTACCATTCAGACTCAAGATTGGAGCCAGATTCTTTATCGCAGCTTCCACCTAATGAATCAACAATTGTACAAGTGTTGTGTACAGCTACTGAAACAGTATTACCATCCATCATCAATCCATCAACGAATATTTGATTAGAAGCTAAAGGAACTGAACTTTGTCTACTTAAGTTCCTTAATAACTTAGATGCTGGAATTTGTTCAGGAAATATTGCCTGAACTTTCTCTTCATCTAACATTTTTAAAGTAGAACTTATGTTGTCTGGTCTTAAGCTTGAGGAGTCTCCAAGAAAGTCAAGTAAACTAATGGTTTCAAAACCAAATGCATCCCCGTAGTATTCCAATGCTTTGTGTTTAGAGACAATTACTCTGTTTTCCTCAGGAATAGAGCTTACTTGTTCGACAATCCAACTATCTAAGCCTTCTAAGAGAGAATCAGCTTTTTCGAATCTTTCATTAATTAGTTTTCTGTCACCTCTATTAAAAACTGAAATATCTTTCTTTAAACTTTTGCTTATAAGATCTCCCATTTTTATGATGTTATGCGGATCATGCCATACATGTGGATCAAGACCTCCATGGTCATGATGATGATGCCCCTCTCCTTCGTCTGGAACTTGTGCAATTGGTTCTACATCACTATTTGAAACTTCTTTAAAAAAGTGTTGAGTTGCTTCAAACTCAAAAGGCATGTGTTCAGTAAAAAATATATATTGACCATCTTCTTTGATATCCACGTTAAAAACAGTACTTTCTTTTCTTTGATCAAAGTTAAGAACAAAAGCTTTATTACTTGCTATCAAAGTACCATCATTTTTTCTGCTTATTGAGTCTTTAGATCCTAATAATTCTTTGGCTAAATCTTCAGCCCCTTCTATGTCATTAGATTTGAGAATCACCATCTTCATTGCAGGATCAGCATATTCGCCATCTACTTTTTCAAATGACCATTTGTAAGAACCCTTAGAAAGTTGAAATTTTCCTGCCCATTCGAAAGAACCTTCAGCATGATCATCATGTCCTCCATGGTCTGAATGATCATCATGACCTCCATGATCAGAATGATCATCCACTTTAGCTGAATGTTCAGAATGATCGTCATGTCCTCCATGATCAGAATGATCATCTACGTCTATTGCACTAACACCTATAACAACAGTATTCTTTTTATTTTCCCAATTTTTCATACTTGGAGTCATTTCTTTACCAAGAGTAAATACTTTATCTGCGCTATTTAGTAATTGAGCTTGCCTTGGATTGATCTTTAAGTCATGAACATCTTGTTTTCTATCTACTAAGCATGTAACTTCGTCAGATGGTAATGCAATTGATTTAACTAAATCACAAACTAGTGGTTCTACTGCTACATATGACTTTCCTTTTGCCATAACATCCTGCCCAAAACCAGAAAATATAATCGTTCCAGCGATTACAGAATTTTTAATAATTGACTTACTCGAACCTTTTTTACTTGCTAAAAGTCTTTTAAAAATTGACATGAAAAATAATTTAATACTCAAAAATGATAATCATTTTCATTGTTTCTGACAAGTAAAGGTATCAAATGTTATGAAAATAATACGCAACTTGTATTATTGGTAAGCTTGTAAAGTGACTTTTTTAAAAGATTAATTAATGGCTACTTTAGTCGCTGAAAATTTAACATTTGCATACACCAAAAAAAGTAAGCCAGTTTTAAACAAGGTATCGGTTGAGATTAAGCCTGGAACTCTAACAGCGTTAGTTGGTCCAAACGGGGCAGGTAAATCAACTCTTTTGAGAATTTTGCAAGGACAAAATACTCCAGATGTAGGCGAAATAAAAATTGACGGTGAAAATTTATATAGATCTAGATCTCTAGTGGCACTTATGCCTCAAAGAAGTTCTATGAATTGGAAGTTTCCAATTACAGTTGAAAAATTGGTATCTCTTGGTCAAATTAAGTATTCAAAATCAAGAAGTAATAACCCCTTTCAAATCAAAACTCTTCTAGCATATCCTAATTCTTGGATTAATAAATGTTGTGAATTAGAGGCTACACTGCAAAGAGTAGGGATTGCAAATTTGGCTAATAGAAGACTCGATTCTCTTTCAGGAGGACAGCAACAAAGAGCTCTATTAGCAAAAACTCTTATGTCTCCGGCAAAAATATTTCTTCTGGATGAACCTTGTGCGGCATTGGATCCCCCCGCAAAAGAGGATTTTCTAAAAATTGTTCGTCAACTTGCAGATGCTGGTCTTTCTTTGCTCGTAAGTAGTCATGATTGGGGCGAGTCTCTAAATAATTATGATCAAGTAATAGTTCTTGATAAAAGTGTTTTGGCAGTTGGTAGTCCTGATCTAATAAAAGATAAATTAGATGCAATAAACATTAATTCTATAAAGGAAAATAATTTCTGTGATTAGAAAATGTTCCTTTTTAATTCTGAGCTTGATAACAGTTTTGGCAAAGCCCGAAATATTCGAGGGTATGAAACAACAATTGGAATTTCTTTGGATTTGTTTTGGGTGTATGAATATCTTTTACGGGGCAACCTTCCATTTTTGATGTCTCACCACATTGAACACAGGTCAAATGATGAATGTCTCTATCTACAGGAGTGTAAAGAACCTCTCCAGTTGGGAGATGTCTAGAACGTATTAATCCATGCTTTATCAGAACTTGAAGATTCCTATAAACAGTTGTCAATCCCATAGCTTTTCCGCTTTCTATCAATTGTCTATGCAACTCTTGACCGCTCAGTTCATCCTCACATTTATTAAGTTCTTCAAGAAGTTGTTCTTGTCTTTTGGTAATGTCGGACTTAGTTACCATTGTTTTCTAAATCTTTTTTTGTCCCGTATTTTTGATCATACCGAATCATTCGAATAATGTCTTTTATTAATAACAACTGGTGGCTTGTCCCATTAATAATAACTATTTTCTCAGGGATCTTATGTCCAGCAATGGGAACTGTATTAATAACTCATAAGAGATTATTACAAGTTAATTTAATCTCTCATTGTGTTTTACCTGGACTTGCTTTAGCCTTAGCTCTTGGAATTCATCCTTCAATTGGTGGTGTTATCAGTGGTCTTTTAGGCTCGGTGATTGCGGAAAGTTTAACTAATAGAAAAAGTGAAAACTATGAAGCAGTTATGAATACTATTCTTGCTGGAATGCTTGGATTTGGAGTCCTTATTATCCCTCTTCTTGGAATAAGGATTGATTTAGAGGCAGTTTTATTTGGCGATTTATTGACAGCAAATTTTGGAGATTTACTAAGAACAATAATTGCTTTTTTAGTATTTATACTTTTAATGACTTTTGGATATGAAAAGGTTGTTTATGTGGGTTTGGATCCAGAAGGTGCATCCGCGAGTGGTATAAACGTTTCTTTATTAAATCTTGCTTTAAGTTTTACAACGGCATTAGTAATTGTTAGTTCAATGTCAGCAGTGGGAGTGATTCTTGTTATTGCTCTTCTTTCTACCCCAACTCTGTTAGGGCTAAATAAGGCTCAGAGTTTAAGAATTGCAATGATGAGGTCTTCATTTTTTGGATTATGTATCTCACTTCTTGGCTTTATTCTCTCTATAGTTTTTAATTTGTCGCCTGGACCTGCAATTAGTGTTATTTGTGTCGCTTCTCTTTTGATTCCTAAGCTTCGCAAATAATTAAATCTTAAATGTCCAATCAGAGTTTAATGCTTGAGCTTCTGGATTGTTTTTTAAAGCTACTTCCATAGCTTCTTTTTTATTATTGGCTATAACAACTTCATCAAATTCCTTGCCATTTTTTTTGAGACTTACTTTGAAACGCATAAAAATTATTTAATTAATCAAAAGTTAACCACTAAGCAACTAGATTTAAATACTTTTAAAAGTTAATTGATGAAATAGAAACTTTAGTTATTCTGAAGTTTTTCTACTACAGATTCCTTCTCAATCTTAGCTACATCCTGTAATCCATTAGCATCAAACCAAGGAGCGTTTTCCCAATTAAATCCTTCCCCAAAAGTATTATCGGGAGCAGCTACGTACCAGTGACATGACGAATCGGGAACATCTACAGCACATTTTGACCAGTCAGCTTCCCATTGTGGAACTTGTACCCACATTACAGATGCTAATAAAAAAGAAAAAATAAAATTCATAATTATCGGTTAGCAAAATTTTGAAAGATTTTTTTCACATTCTTTCTTTCTTTTCTTCCAGTAATTTTCAAGTATTTGATATTTATGCTTATTTTTAAATTGACTTAAATGAATTTTATTCTGATTAAGAACTGAGGTGTTTTTTATTTTCATGACTCAAGCTGTCAATGTAGATCATATTTAAGACACTTTATAGATTTTTTGAAGTGAATTTATACTTAATTTTTGTCCTACTTTTGTCTAGGTAAGTATTTTTCGGGATTATTTTCAATATAAGTAAGTGAATATTTGACAACACCTACTATTACTGAAAAAAGCGCTATTGCTGAAATAATAAAAATGATTTTTTTGTAAATGCTTTTCATGAATTTTTTATGTTTTTGATTATTTTTTTCATCAACGCCAAATTTTTCTGAAAGATTTAAATAATTAGTAATTTATACTGTAGCCTTTTAAATTTCCTACGGAGTAGATTAAACATATCAGAAACTCCTCACACACTTTTTTCTGATAACTTTAAAAGTACTCGACCTTGATGTTTGAGTACTTTTTGTATTTTTTGCCATGTGACAGTTAAGATAGAGGTCTATTAGACATTACATATTTTGAATTTAGGTGTGATATTAGTATTGTGTGTAGGAGGAATTGATTTATTTCAGTGGAAACAAGGAAACACTTGATATAAATTAATTTTATAAAGGATCTCTCTCTGAGGGATCTTTTTTTTGGGATTATTAGAAATACATACTAAATTCTGAATATAAAAACAGATATGCTTTCTTACAAAATAATTTTGGTCTTAATTACATTTTGGTA
>NZ_CABYWZ010000002.1 GCF_902522795.1 uncultured Prochlorococcus sp. | reverse complement strand
AAACTGAAACCCATAAAGGTGATCCTTTTGATGTTTTAAAAAGTTGGACAAAAGAATACAAGTCAACCATACTTGATGACTTACCATCAATTGGACAGTTGTATGGCTCTTGGGGTTATGAATTAATAAATCGAATAGAACCAAGCGTTCCAATAAATGAAATTCCAGAAAACAATATTCCTTATGGGTCATGGATGTTTTTTGATCAGTTAGTTGTTTTTGATCAAATAAAAAGATGTATTACTGCAGTGGTTTATGCAGATACAAATTCTTCAAAAGATTGCTCAATTGAAGACTTGTATCTAAACTCAATTTCTAAAATTCAGAAAACTAGAAATTTAATGAGAATTCCTCTAAAAGAAAATGAGTTTTTAGATTGGAATGAAAATGAGAATTTGAATTTAGATCTTGCAAGTAATTGGGAGAAAAAAGATTTTGAGGATGCAGTTCTCTCTGCAAAAGAATACATAAGAAAGGGAGATATCTTCCAAATAGTTATAAGTCAGAGATTCCAAACTCAAGTCAATAATGAACCCTTTAATTTATATAGAAGTTTGAGGATGGTTAATCCATCTCCATACATGTCATTTTTTAATTTCGGCTCATGGTATCTGATAGGTTCAAGTCCTGAAGTAATGGTTAAAGCAGAAAAAAATAAAAATAGTCAGATTGTTGCAAGCTTAAGACCAATAGCTGGCACAAGACCTAGAGGTATTGATAATCAACAAGACTTGGAATTAGAAAAGGAATTATTAAAAGATCCAAAAGAGATAGCTGAGCATGTAATGCTTATTGATCTTGGAAGAAATGATCTTGGTAGAGTTTGTGAAATTGGTACTGTTAAGGTTAAGGATTTAATGGTTATTGAGAAATATTCACATGTTATGCATATAGTCAGTCAAGTTGAGGGAATCTTAAAAAACAATGCTGATGTATGGGATTTGCTCAAAGCATCATTTCCCGCTGGGACAGTAACTGGCGCCCCAAAAATAAGAGCTATGCAACTGATTAAGCACTTTGAAAAAGATGCTAGGGGACCTTATGCTGGTGTATACGGATCTGTTGATATTAATGGTGCATTGAATACAGCCATTACAATAAGAACCATGATAGTTAAACCATCAAAAGATGGGAAATATGATGTATCGGTTCAGGCAGGAGCTGGGATAGTTGCTGATTCTTTTCCTGAAAATGAATATCAAGAGACGATAAATAAAGCAAAGGGGATTCTTAAAGCATTAGCCTGTTTGGATAAATAAATGAGTAAAGATAATCTTTATAAAGGTTTTGAGGTGGAACTTTTCACAGGTTCTATAAATTCACATATTGGTGTTTCGGCTGAAATTGAGAAAAAATTTCCTGATTTTGTAAAAGAGCCTGATAACAGAAACGTTGAATACATAACAACACCTGAAAAAGACTACGGTTCTTTATATGAAAAATTAATAACTCCAAGAAAAAAGTTGAGGAAGTGGCTAAATACTAAAAATTTAACAATCATTCCTTCTTCCACTCTTTGTTTTGAACACGATATTCAATTTCAAAGATCTGATATTGACAACGTCTATCATCAATTTATTCAAGATAATTATGGAATATCAATTGCAACTTCAAGTGTCCATATAAACATAGGAATAAATGATTTAGATAAACTTTTTACAGCAATAAGACTTATAAGATCTGAGGCAGCTTTATATCTATCGTTAAGTGCTAGTTCACCGTTTTTAAATAATAAAATTACGAATAATCACTCACAGAGATGGATACAGTTTCCTAAAACACCAAGTAGGGTGCCTTTTTTTGTTACTCATAATTCTTATATCGACTGGATAGAGGAAAATATATCTAATAAAAACATGCAAAATATTAGGCATTTTTGGTCGTCAATCCGACCAAATGGTCCTCAAAGACCTTTAATTCTTGATCGTTTAGAATTAAGAATTTGTGATTTTGTTCAAGATATTAATCTGCTTTTAGGGATAACGGCCATGATAGAACTAAGGATTTTAAATCTTTTTGAGAATATAAATACCTTAGATCCTATGTATGCTAGTACTTTTTCTATGGATGAGTTGTCAGAAATATGTGATCAAAATGAAATTAATGCTGCTAAAGATAGTCTGAATTCAGAGTTAATTCACTGGCAAGATGGCAAAAAAGTTATTTGTAGAGAATGGATTCAAAACTTATTATCAGAATTATCATCCAAAGCAGAAACTTTTGGAATGAAACATCTTTTAGATCCTATCTATAAAGTGCTTGAGGAAGGCAATCAATCTATGAAATGGATAAATCAATATGAAAAAGGGCTTTCTATTGAGCAGATAATGAAAATTTCTATTGAAGATATGATCAGGAGGGAGTCCTAGAATGTTTGATTATTTAAATACACTTTGATCTGAACATTTTCACTTGTGACATAATGATTATATGGAATCTTTTCGACAGATAAAAAATAATAATGTGGATCTGATAAGTAACAATGATCCACTTGATAAAAATCGTCTTTTAATTGAAGATCTCTGGGAATCTGTGCTCAGAGAAGAATGCCCAGATGATCAAGCAGAGAGATTGATACAACTTAAAGAATTAAGTTATTCAAAACAAATTGATGGTGATAGTTCAAAAACTTTTAAAAATGAAATAGTTGATATTGTAAATTCTATGGATTTAGCAGAATCCATAGCTGCAGCAAGGGCTTTTTCATTATATTTTCAACTCGTGAATATTTTGGAACAAAGAGTTGAGGAAGATAGATATATCCAAAGCTTTACCAATAAAGATGTTCAAAAATCGCCCGATAATCTTGATCCTTTTGCCCCAGCATTGGCTAGGCAAAATGCTCCAGTGACTTTTAGAGAATTATTTTACAGGCTGAGAAAATTAAATGTACCACCAGGAAAATTAGAGGAGTTATTGCAGGAAATGGATATTCGTTTAGTTTTTACTGCACATCCTACGGAGATAGTAAGACATACGATTAGACATAAGCAAACAAGAGTAGCAAATTTGTTAAAAAAAATACAGATTGAGCAATTTATAACAAAAGAAGAAAAAATTTCTCTAAAATCCCAATTAAAAGAGGAAGTAAGACTTTGGTGGAGAACAGACGAATTGCATCAATTTAAACCTTCAGTTTTAGATGAAGTTGATTATGCCTTGCATTATTTTCAGCAAGTTTTATTTAATGCGATGCCTCAATTGAGGGGCAGGATCGCTGAAGCACTTACCGAAAATTATCCAGATGTTCAGTTGCCCTCAGAATCTTTTTGTAACTTTGGTTCTTGGGTAGGCTCTGATAGGGACGGTAATCCATCGGTCACTCCGGAGATAACATGGAGAACTGCGTGCTACCAAAGGCAGTTGATGTTGGAAAGATATATTATTGCAACGTCTAATCTTAGAGATCAATTAAGTGTTTCAATGCAATGGAGTCAAGTCAGTTCCTCCTTATTAGAGTCACTAGAAACTGACAGGGTTAAGTTCCCTGAAATATATGAAGCTAGAGCTACAAGGTATAGATCAGAACCCTACAGATTAAAATTAAGTTATATTTTAGAAAAACTTAGGTTAACACAAGAAAGAAATAATTTATTAGCTGATAGTGGGTGGAAATTTGACTTGGAGGGAGAAACTGATAACAAAAATCTAGATAAAGTTGAAAATTTATATTACAAGTCAGTAAACGAATTTACTTATGATCTCGAACTAATTAAAAATAGCTTGATTAGTACGGATTTAACTTGTGAGTCTGTAAACAACTTACTTACTCAGGTTCATATTTTTGGATTTTCTTTAGCAAGTTTAGATATTCGTCAAGAGAGTACAAGGCATAGTGACGCTATACAAGAGCTTACAAATTATCTTGATTTATCTGTTCAATATAACCAAATGTCTGAGGAAGAGAAAATTAAATGGCTCATAGACGAATTAAATACAAAAAGGCCTTTAATTCCATCTGACGTTAACTGGACAAAAACTACAGAAGAAACCTTTTCAGTTTTTAAAATGGTTAAGAGACTACAGCAAGAATTTGGAAGTCGTATTTGTCATTCTTATGTAATTTCAATGAGTCATAGTGCATCTGATTTGCTTGAAGTTCTCTTACTGGCAAAAGAAATGGGACTTCTTGATCAAAATTCACAAAAGTCAAAATTATTAGTTGTTCCTCTTTTTGAAACTGTGGAAGACCTTAAAAGAGCACCAGAAGTAATGGATAAGTTGTTTAAATTAGATTTCTATAGATCATTATTGCCAAAAGTAGGAGAATCTTTTAAACCTTTGCAAGAATTAATGCTTGGATATTCTGATAGCAATAAAGACTCAGGTTTCGTTTCAAGTAATTGGGAAATTCATAGAGCCCAAATAGCTCTTCAAAATCTTTCAAGTAGAAATAATATATTGCTAAGACTTTTTCATGGAAGAGGTGGTTCTGTAGGGAGAGGAGGAGGGCCAGCCTATCAGGCAATATTGGCTCAACCAAGCGGCACTTTAAAAGGGCGAATTAAAATAACAGAACAAGGTGAAGTTTTAGCTTCTAAATATAGTCTTCCTGAACTGGCTTTGTACAATCTTGAGACTGTAACTACAGCGGTAATTCAAAATAGTTTAGTAAATAATAGACTTGACGCTACTCCAGAATGGAATCAATTAATGTCTAGGTTGGCTGAAACATCAAGGTCTCACTACAGAAAATTAGTGCATGAGAATCCTGATTTGTTAAATTTCTTTCAAGAGGTCACTCCAATAGAAGAAATAAGTAAATTACAGATATCTAGTAGGCCTGCCAGAAGAAAAAAAGGTGCAAAAGATTTGTCAAGTTTAAGAGCTATTCCATGGGTATTTGGTTGGACACAAAGCAGATTTCTTTTGCCAAGTTGGTTTGGAGTTGGTACGGCATTGTCATCTGAATTAAATTCAGATCCTCAACAAATTGAATTATTAAGAGTTCTGCATCAAAGATGGCCATTTTTTAGGATGCTTATATCTAAGGTGGAAATGACATTGTCGAAAGTGGATCTGGAAGTTGCCAGATATTATGTTGATACTCTTGGTAGTAAAGAAAATAAAGATTCTTTTGATGATATTTTTGATGTCATTTCTCAAGAATATAATCTTACAAAATCTTTAATACTTGAAATTACTGGTAAAAATAAGCTCTTAGAATCTGATAGAGACTTGAAATCATCAGTAAGCTTGAGAAATAAGACAATTATTCCGTTAGGGTTTTTGCAGGTTTCACTTCTAAGAAGATTAAGAGACCAGACAAGACAACCTCCAATAAGCGAATTCATTATAGATAAAGATGAATCTAGAAGAGCTTACAGCAGAAGTGAACTATTGAGGGGAGCACTTTTAACTATTAATGGGATAGCAGCTGGCATGAGAAATACAGGTTGATAATTGCAAAATTTTTCTAAAAAAAAACTTGTTCTTCCAGAAGGTTATTTTGTTAACTCTTCTCAAATCCCATTAGCTAAAGAAGTTAACAAACTTTTAGCGAATTGTGGTTGTGAGACATTTCCAATAAAGCCTCTTTCTGAGGCTATTCAGAAAAGTAATTTCTTCTTTACCATACAGAATGAATTAAAAAATAAATTGTATGGCTTTGTACGGGTTACGTCTGACAAGGGATTGAATGCTAACTTGTGGAATTTAAGTGCATTGCCTGGGAACAATCAGCAACTTTATTATTCAATATTGCTTCAAGTAACTCTTGAGAAAATAAATAGAGAAATGCCTGGATGCAGTATATCTGTACAGGCTCCTGTATCTTCTTTTATAAGTTTAGAGGAAAATGGATTTATACTAGATCCAAATGGAATAAGAGTAATGGGATATAAACTTTAAAAATCATTTTACGAGCATGGAGGGATTCGAACCCCCGACTCTCAGAACCGGAATCTGATGCTCTATCCAACTGAGCTACATGCCCTTTAATTTTTCAATTTCTTTAAAGAAAATCTAAATATTTTAAACTTAGCTAATTTAATTAATGAATGCACAAAAAAAATTTTTTTAAATAAATTAAAAATTAAAAATTTTCGGAACCATAAAAGTTTGGAAATTAATCTAAAAGAGCAAAGAGCAATTGTTCTTGGCTGCAATGGTATTGGCAAGTCAAATTTACTTGAATCCATTGAATTTTTAAGTCAATTAAAATCTAATAGAGCATTAAGCGATAAAGACTTAATAGAGAATGACAGTAATATGGCTGTAGTTATAGGACAGATAAATTTTAAAGACGATTTAAAGTTAAATTTATTCCGAAAAGGACCTAAAAGAATTTATGTCAATGAATCAATCCTAAAAAAACAGAGTGAAATAAAGAATTATATTCGGAGTGTATGTTTTTGTTCTAATGATATAGATATTGTTAGAAGTGAACCCAGTTTTCGAAGAACATGGATTGATAAAGTCGTATCTCAGCTTGAACCAGTATATTTAGACTTGATAAGTAGATTTAATAGGCTTTTAAAACAAAGAAGTCATTTTTGGCGTTCCGAAAGTTTCTTAAAAACCCAATCCACAGATATTGTGGAAAGCTTTGATATTCAAATGTCAATAATAAGTACAAGAATTTTTAGGCGCAGAAGAAGAGCTTTATTAAAAATAAAACCTTATGTTGAATATTGGCATAACCATTTAAGTAAATCTCAAGAGCAAATAGATATAAATTATCTTTCGGGGATACAAAATATAAGTCCAGAAGAAGAAGAAGAAGAAGTTATTAGTAAAAAAATAGCAGAACAACTCTTAAATCAGCGTTCAATAGAAGCATTAACCGGTAAATGTAATTTTGGCCCTCATCGTGATGATGTTGAGTTTCTAATCAATAATGTTTCAGTTAGAAAATATGGTTCTTCAGGACAGCAAAGGACTTTTATCTTGGCTCTAAAGATGGCTGAACTCGATTTATTAACTAAAACAATAAATGTTTCTCCAATACTTATATTGGATGATGTCTTGGCGGAATTAGATTTAACCAGGCAAAATTTGTTATTAAATTCTGTTGGTAAAGATAGCCAATGTTTTATAAGTGCTACACATTTAGATAAATTTAATCAGTCTTTATTAGGCTCCTCACAAATGATTCACTTATAATTAGAAAAGGCATGATCTTTAGCTAATTTTAATTTCATATAAATTTCTTAAATGGAAATCTACAATAAAAGTCAAAATTTAAGTTCGTTAAGTGACGAGCAAAAATTAAGTCATCAAAGTAAACACCTTTTGTTGGAACTTTATAGATGCGATCGAGAAAAATTAAATGACGAATCCTTCTTGCGCTGTATTTTAAATAGAGCTGCTAAATTGGCAAATGCAACAGTTTTGAATTTGATAAGTAATAAATTTGAGCCTCAGGGGGTTACTGCAATTGCATTACTGGCAGAATCTCATATTTCAATACATACTTGGCCTGAATCTAATTATTCCGCAGTCGATATTTTTACATGTGGTCAAAATATGATGCCTGAACTAGCTAGTCAATATTTAATTGAATCTTTGATCGCTAAAGAACATTCTTTGCGAGTCATTAAGCGAAATCCTCCCTCAGCAGTTTCTAAACAGATCAGAACGGTTGTTTGACAATATTTACCTATTTAATTTTCCGCTTACTAGTCCCTCAAGATCTAAACTTGTGCAATTAAATCCTAAATTAGAAAAATATTGAACTAATTCACTAATATTATATTTGTTAAAAAAATACTTTAATTCATCTTGGGGAATTTCTATTCTTGCAGTTGAGCCTTGGCATCTAACTCTAACCTCCGATAATCCATATTCTTTAAGATATTCTTCTGCTTTCTCAACCATTTTTAGCCTTTCACTCGTTATTTCATGGCCATAAGGAAATCTTGATGATAAGCAAGGTTGAGCAGGTTTATCCCACCAAGGAAAACCCAATGCTCTTGATATATCCCTAATGTCTTGTTTTGAGATTTTAAATTTTGCAAGGGGAGAGATAACTCCTGCTTGTTTTGAGGCTTGTATACCTGGTCTGTAATCTTTAAGATCATCTAGATTGACTCCATCTAAAACAGTCTTGTAATTAAGTTTTTTAGAGAGGTAGGTTGTATGTTTGTGGAGCTCTTTTTTGCATGCAAAACACCTATCCTTAGGATTTTCACTGTAACTTGGTTGGTTTAATTCTGATGTATTAATTTCTAAGTGCTTTACTCCAATCCATTTTGCTTGCCTTCTTGCTTCTTCACGAAGAGTATTGGCTAATGCAGGAGAAATACCAGTTATAGCAATTGCTTTGCTACCTAATTGCTCGAATGCTAATGATGCTACTAATGTACTGTCAACTCCTCCAGAATAAGCAATGCAAACACTATCAAGATTTTTAATGTATCTTCTAATTGTAAAAAGCTTTTCACTTTGTTCATCAGAGAGAATTTCTAGTTGATTGAACATGCTAATTACTTTAAAATTCAAATTACCTATGATTAGGTTGAATTTATTATTAAATCTTTAATAATATTATTATCTATATCTTAGATTAAATTTACTAATTTTGTTCAATTGACGAATACGAGTAGAAATAGAGGAATTGGAATTGTCACGGCAAGTGACAGTCAAGAGAGATCAAAAGGTCAATTACATATTTATGATGGAGAAGGTAAGGGGAAAAGCCAGGCTGCATTGGGAGTAGTTCTAAGGACAATAGGATTAGGAATATGCGAAAAAAGACAGTCAAGAGTTTTACTTCTAAGATTTTTAAAAGGCCCTGAAAGGCCATATGACGAGGATTCAGCTATAGAGGCTTTACAAAGAGGCTTTCCACATTTAATTGACCATGTAAGGACAGGAAGATCTGAATTCTTTACTGCTGACCAAGTGACAAGGTTTGATGTTGGTGAGGCAGAAAGAGGTTGGAATATTGCTAAAGGAGCAATTGCTAGTTCTCTTTATTCTGTAGTTGTATTGGATGAGTTGAATCCCGTTCTTGATTTAGGAATGCTTGATATCAATGAAGTAGTTGATTCTCTTCAAAATCGTCCAGATGGATTAGAAATAATTATTACTGGAAGAGCAGCCCCGTCCTCTTTGGTAAGAATATCTCAACTTCATTCAGAAATGAGACCACGTTCGATCGGAGACCTATCAGAATTAACCAAACAAAGTAGTTCTAGTGGTGGAATTGAGATTTATACAGGAGAAGGAAAGGGTAAATCCACAAGTGCGCTCGGCAAGGCTCTTCAAGCTATCGGTAAAGGAATATCTCAAGATAAAAGCCATAGAGTTTTAATATTACAGTGGTTAAAAGGTGGAAATGGATATACCGAAGATGCTGCCATAGAAGCTTTGAGAGAGAGTTATCCTCATCTAGTAGATCATTTGCGTTCAGGCAGAGATGCCATCGTATGGAGAGGTCAACAACAACCAATCGATTATGTTGAGGCTGAAAGAGCATGGGAAATTGCTAAAGCTGCTATTTTATCTGGATTGTATAAAACAATCATCTTAGATGAATTGAATCCAACTGTTGATTTAGAGTTGTTACCTATGGAATCAATACATCAAACGCTCTTAAAAAAACCAGCAGAAACAGAAGTTGTAATTACTGGGAGGTGCAAAAATGAACCTTCATACTTTGAACTTGCTGATGTTTATTCTGAGATGGTTTGTCATAAGCATTATGCAAATGTGGGAGTTGATTTGAAAAGAGGTGTAGATTACTAATTATTCTTAAAAAATTAATTGCACAATATTTTTTTTACCTTTTCAATACCGCCTTCAATAGATCTTGACTCAATTTTGAAATTTGACAAGATTCTTGAAGCTTTTTCAGAGCGTTTCCCCGATTTACAGATAGTGAAAACCTCTTTATTTAAACTTTCTTTTTGAATAAATTTTAAGTCAGATTCTTGGTTCAATTGACTTAAGGGAATTGAGATAGATCCCTCTATTGCGGATATAGAAAATTCTTCATTTTCTCTAACATCAATTAAAAGAATTTTGTCAGGTTTTGCTTCATATAAACTATTAAAGTCATTAGCATTAATACTGTTAATTTTTTTGTTTTTCTCACAATATTCATCACCATTATAAAAACTCTCAAACTGAGACAAATTTTTTATTCGTTTATTTACCTCATCACTTTTTAGATGTAATTTTTTCATATTCATTTTCAATAGATCAAAAATTAAAATCTTCCCATCTAAAATTTCACCTTTTTTCAAAATGATTTTGATAATTTCATTAACTTGAAGAATCCCTATTAAACCTGTTGAAACACCCACAACCCCGTATTCTGCACAACTAGGGGCAGTATTTTTTGAAGGTGATTCTGGAAGTAAGTCTCTTAAATTAGGACTATTTTTAGATAAATTGAAAACACTCACTTGCCCTTCAAAGCCTTGAACACTTCCAAAGACTAGGGGTTTATTTAATATCAGGCATGAATCATTTATTAAATATCTTGTGCCAAAGTTATCCGAGCAATCACAAATAACATCAAACCCCTTTATTAATTCGAGAGCATTTTTAGGATTAAGTCTCTCTGAAAAGGTAAATATTTCACAATTAGGATTGAATTTTTCAATTCTTTCCCTAGCAGAATCAATTTTACGATTGCCAATAGTATTTGTTTCATGAATTATTTGTCTCTGGAGATTAGATTTTTCAACTTGATCGTTATCAACTATTCCAAGTCTCCCAATTCCTGCTGCAGCTAGATAAAGCAAAACGGAAGACCCAAGCCCGCCTGCTCCAATACATAATACTGAGCTGTTTTTAAGATTTAGTTGACCCTCATAACCTATCTCTTTGAGGGTGAAATGTTTCTGATATCTTTCTTCTTCATCAGAATTTAAGAAATTAAATTTGATATCTTTGGACATTTCGATACTTTAATTTTTGCGAGCTAGACTATGAAAACATAATAATTTAAATAAAAATTTTAGCCTTTTAAATTTTTTTTATTACTGTGATTTATTAATGTTTTTGTTAGAACTAGACGATAATGTGAAGTTTTTTATAATTCAATTTTAAGTTTAAATATCTTAAGAAATCCTACATACCAACGACTCTAAAAAAATACAAAATGTTTCGGTTCGGAATTTTGCACAACAAAAAGGTAGTCAACAGACGTTTTTTCCGATACTGTCTGGTTCATATATTAAGTTTACTGAAATCATGAGTGATAACACTCCAGAGTCAAACCAAGACTCCGGCTCCGATACAAGCTCAGATACTAAAAGTTTTTCAGAGAAGTACTCTGATGTTATGGGGAAAGTCAACGAAACTCTTGGTAATGTTGATTGGACTCAAATGGGTAAGTACGGCAAGGCGGCAGGCATAATTGCTGTTGTCGTAATAGCTCAAATAATAATTAAAGTCGTCATTGATACGATAAACTTTTTTCCAATTCTCCCTGGTTTACTAGAACTACTAGGCGTAATTGTTGTCGGTCAATGGAGCTGGCAAAATCTTCGTACCAGTGAAAATCGTGAAGCTGTTTTAGATAAGGTACAAAATCTTAAGAAGACATATCTAGGTTAGTTAAAGGTTACATATTGAGTATTGCTTTTACGTAATCTTCAACTTGTTTTAAGTAACCTCCTCCAAACATATTGGCATGATTCAATATGTGATAAAAATTATAAATAATAATTCTATTTTCAAATCCTTTTTTTATAGGAAAAATTCTATGGTATTCTTCATAAAATTCTTTTCTAAAACCTCCAAATAGTTTTGTCATAGCTATATCTACTTCATTATCTGCCCACCAAGATGCCGGGTCAAATATAACTCCCTTTCCACTTTTGTTCATTCCTGCATTGCCTGACCACAAATCACCATGAACTAGAGAATTTGTTGGGTTATGGTTGAGCAACTCTGATTTAATTTTTTCTATAACTTTATTTATAATTTCTCCATCTGAAATCGTCGATTTAAGAATTAATAATTGAGGTATTATCCTTAAGTTTAAAAAACAATCTATCCAATTTTTTTCTAGGCCTTTCTTTTGATTCGTTGTTCCGATAAAACCCTCAACTGGAAACCCAAACATTTTGGGATTAGATTCAGCTGATTTTAAGTGCAATTCACCTAAACCTTTTCCAAGCTTTTTTTGGTCAAAGTTATGCATATCTATCCATTCAATTAAAAGAATCTCTATATTTTTTATATTTTTGTATAAAATTACTTCAGGAATAACTAAGTTTTGTTGATTAATAAATTTTCTCAAATTTTGAAGACAATATTTTTCAAATTCAAGAAATTTTTTGTTTCTAATGTTTCTTTTAAGGAATAACTTTTTGTCTGAGAATTCTATTCGCCAGGCACTATGAATATCGCCACCATGTACTTGTTCAATACTTTTTGGATAGTTTTCACCTAATTCTTTACAAATTTCGTTAATTTCAATAGGTGATAATTTTTGCATGGTAATGAGAAACTCAGAAGTTATTGTTGTAGGCGCCGGTATAGCAGGACTAACTTCTGCAGCAATTTTATCAAAACAAGGCTTATCAGTGACTTTAATCGAAGCTCATACTCAAGCCGGAGGATGTGCCGGTACTTTTAAAAGAAAGAATTATATTTTTGATGTTGGTGCAACTCAGGTTGCTGGTTTAGAGAAGGGAGGAATACATTCTAGGATTTTTGATTTTTTAGATATTCCATCCCCAGAAGCCACAATTTTAGACCCTGCTTGCATTGTTGATTTAAATGATGGTAGTGATCCTATACCTATTTGGTATGAAAAAAGAAAATGGATTGCTGAACGAGAAATGCAGTTTCCAGGGACTCAAAGATTTTGGAGACTTTGTACTCTCATACATGAAAGTAATTGGATATTTGCTAATAATAATCCTGTTTTACCAATAAGTAATTTTTGGGATTTTTCTCAACTTCTTAAAGCACTAGTACCTTCAAACCTTTTAACAGGTATCTTACTTAAATCTACTATTTTTGATTTATTGCGGATATGTGGATTATCTAAGAATGAGCGTTTTATTAAATTCTTAAATCTTCAACTAAAACTTTATTCTCAAGAAGATATTTATAATACTGCAGCATTATATGGATCTACTGTTCTTCAGATGTGTCAACAGCCACATGGTCTGTGGCATCTTAAAAAATCTATGCAGTCTTTAAGCGAATCATTAGAAAGTTCATTGATTAAAACTGGAGTTAATTTACTTTATGGACAAGAAGTTAATTCTATAACTTTTGACGAAGAAAATATGAGTTGGAAAGTATCTGCTAATTCGAAAAATAAATCTTTTATTTACCAAGCAAAAGATGTGATTTATACCGCGCCTCCACAATCTTTGCTCAGGCATTTGAAAGATCCTTTAAAAAGAAAAAAAAATTATAAAAGTCGACTTAATAATTTGCCTGATCCAAGTGGAGCTTTGGTTTTTTATTCTGCCTTAAAAAAAGAACATATTAAAAAAACATTCTCAAATCATTATCAATTTGTTTCGAAAGAATTTTGTTCTTTATTTGTATCAATTAGTGATGATGGTGATGGAAGAGCACCAAAAGGCGAGGTTACTTTAATTGCAAGTATCTTTACCAAGACTAAAGATTGGTTTGATCTAGATAAACAAACTTACTTAAAGAAGAAAAATTGTTTCATGAAAAAAATATCGCTTGAATTGGAAAGTCAATTTGATATCGATCCTGAAAATTGGCTACATAGGGAATTAGCAACTCCATTAGGATTTGAAAAATGGACGAAGAGGCCTAATGGAATAGTAGGTGGGCTTGGTCAAAATCCAGATATTTTTGGTTTATTTGGATTATCAAGTAGGACACCTTTTGAAGGTTTATGGCTATGTGGAGATTCGATTTATCCTGGAGAAGGTACTGCAGGTGTTAGTCAGTCTGCATTAATGGTTGCAAGACAAATTTTAGCTTCTAAAGGTATAGAAAATTTTAGTTTATAAAATTTTGTCTGATTTCTTTTGCTTCAGCAAGTTTGTTAGAAAGTAACTCCCAATTTTTTTCTTTGATAAGAGATTCCAGCATATTCAGCTTATTTTTAAAATTATTTATGGAATTTAAAACATTAATCTGATTATTAATAGCTAAATCTAAGCCTAGTTGTTCATTGCCGCCGCCAACTCTCGAAGTGTCAGCAAATCCTGTGGCAGCCAACTTTTGCGTGAGATCTAATAAAGATTGATTATTTTTTGTATGTGCAGTTTCAATTAGGGCAGAAGCTAAAAATATAGGCAAATGAGAAATTAGTGATACTGCTTCATCATGCTCTTTTGGCGAAGCTTGGCAAATTTCACAATCCATTGATTTTATGAGCTCGGAAATAGTTCTGACCGCATTTAAATCACTATTTTGTGTTGGTGTAATAATCCATTTTGCATTTTTAAAAAGACCTTTAAAGCCTGAATCAACTCCTTTTTCTTCTGTTCCTGCCATTGGATGAGATCCAATAAAAAGAGGATGTAAATTTTCCCATTTATTTACAATTGGTTCTTTAACAGAGCCTACATCAGTTAGTATTGTTTCCTGAGGTATTGATGCTACTAGTTTTTTAGACGGGCTGATCAATTCTTTGATAGGCAATGCCAAAATTATTAGTTCACATTTTTTTAACAAGCTCAGATCACAGCTAACATAATTTGCAAGTTTTTTATCCTTAGCTTTTTTTTCATTAAATTCATTATTTGCTATTCCATAAATTGTATGATTTAGACTTTGGAGTTTTAATCCTAAAGAACCGCCAATTAAACCTAATCCTACTATTCCAATTTTCATAGATTAATTAATTCAATACCCTCTTTTATTGATACCAATTTTTTGTATATTAGATTCATAAATTTTGTATGTATTTGAAACTAAATTAATTATAAATGCTTGAAATTTTAAGTCATCAATATTTGAAAAATTTTTTGAGAGATCAAAGTATTAGTTGGGAACACATATATTCTTTTGGGAGGATAGTTTCCAAATGTATTGAAAATGATTCTACCTATCTAATTAATTCAGAAATTTTCTCTAGCTATGATTGGTTACCTCCAATTTTGATTTCTTTATTTTTAAGGGAAGAGGATTCAACTTTTATTTTATCGAAAGAAAAAATTCAATTTATAAAACAATTTCAGATTGATTCATTGAAAAATCTAGGTTTTAATTTTATTTTGAAAAATAATCAACTTATTTTTGCAAATCATCATGTTCGCTTGATAACTATCCAAAAATTTCTTAACGATCCCAATTTTCGTAATCTTAGAAATCATCGTATAGTTTATTCTGGCATTGAGGATATAAAACAGGATTTAAAAAATCATTTTAGGATTTCTTTACTTAAAAAGGATTGGACAAAAAATTTTAAAGAATTTGAATTAATCAATCAAAAATTTATAAAAGTATATGATTCGTTGAAGAAAAAGTTCTTTCTGAGAAAGGTCTTAGGAAATAGTTATATCAATTTAGATGAAAAAGAAATTAGCTTCTTGTCAAACTTTTTTCATGAAAATTCTTTTTTTTCTGATAAATTTTTAAGCGTTAACAAAGCATTATCTCAAGGTTGGGCATGCTGGGTTAAGTTAAACGATACAAATTTAGATTGGAATTTGTATTTGCAGCCAATAGATGAACTTTTTCAAATCAAGGAATTTTTTTCAAAAAATAAATTTGTTTTTTTATCAGCATTGAGAAAAGATAATTTTTTCCAAATGTATCTTAAAAAGCATAGTTTAAGTATTGACTTGGTTTTTAATTTTAAAAGTAATTTTGAAGAGAAAAAGATTTCATTATATATACCCTCTAAACAATTGCTTCCTAATAATCCTCTTTTTACCAATTCAATATTAGACAAATGCAAAAAGTTAATACTTTTTAGAAAGGGTTTAACTTTAGTTTTGACTGATGATATTGGTTTGACAACTAATCTTGCTACAGAATTAGCTTCTACTTACGGTAAGAGGGTATTGCTAGAGACAATGCCCTCAGGTAAAAATGAAATCCTCTGCTCTAGTTTTGACTGGTGGATTATGAATTCTTATTTAATTCAAATTCCAGAACAAATTATCATTCCTTTACTTCCGGTACCGAATATGTCAGAACCCATTAATGCAATCACAGTCTCTCATAAAAAGAAGCTTTCTCAAGATTGGTTTAGAGACTTCTTTCTTCCTCAAGCTAGACTTAAACTTGAAAGATCTATTTCTCCTTTAAGAAGAAATTCAGGTAAGTTAATAATACTAGATGGAAGAGCAAATAAAAGAAACTGGGGAAGATTACTTTTGCAAAACATTCAACCTTCAAAACAAATTAACTATATGCTACCTTTTGATTAGGTTATGATTTTGTAAATAACTAAAGAAATATGGGAGAAGCAAAAAGACGTAAAACACTTGGTTTACCTCCAAAAAAAAATAATACTAAAATTAAAATTGATGAGTCTCCAAGATTATTTGAATGGCTTCCCTTTACAATCAATCAAAGAGATAACCTAATTAAATTAAGTATTAAAGCCAGTTGGTTTGGAATCGGAGGGTTAGTGATCTTATGGATTGTAGTGAGATTTATAGGCCCTGCTGCTGGGTGGTGGACTTTAGCTGATTCTTTATAAATCTAAGCTACTGTTTTTATATCATTAACAGCGATTGTATTAGCAGGATTGCTATTTAATGCTTTCATTGAATTAGAACTGACTTCAGTTCCTTCTGTTAATTGTTCTTTAACCATAGATTCTACTTTATTCCTGATTTCTAAGTTTTGATCAAGCCAAATAATTGTATTATCTCTTCCTTGTCCAATATTTTCTCCTTCATAACTATACCAAGCACCTCTCCTTATTATAATATTAGTCTCTTCTGCTAAATCTAATAAGCATCCTGTTGTACTAATACCTTTTCCGAAGAGAATATCAAACTCTGCAATTCTAAATGGTGGCGCAACTTTGTTTTTTGCTACTTTCACTTTTGCCCTTATGCCATATTCCTCAGTACCTCTTTTAAGAGTTTGAATTCTTCGGATATCAAGTCTTACTGAGGCATAAAATTTTAATGCATTACCTCCTGTAGTTGTTTCTGGATTGCCGTAAGTAACACCAATTTTTAGGCGTAATTGATTCAGGAATATTACCGTACATCCAGATTTACCAATATTTCCTGTTATTTTCCTCATTGCTTGGCTCATTAGCCTTGCTTGGCTTCCAATTACGTGATCTCCCATCTCTCCTTCTATCTCAGCTCTTGGGGTTAGTGCTGCGACTGAGTCAACAACTACAAGATCTACTGCACTCGATCTTATAAGTTGGTCAACTATTTCTAGAGCCATTTCACCAGTATCTGGCTGTGAAACTAACAAATTTTCAACATCAACACCTAAAGAGGCTGCATAAACTGGATCTAGTGCATGCTCAGCATCTACAAATGCAGCTACTCCTCCATTCTTTTGGACTTCCGCAATCGCGTGAAGCGTTAATGTAGTTTTTCCTGAACTTTCCGGTCCGTAAACTTCTACTACTCTTCCCTTTGGATAGCCTCCTCCTAATGCTAAATCTAAGGTGAGCGCTCCAGTAGATATTGTTTCTACTTTCATTCTAGAGGCGTCACCAAGTCTCATTATTGATCCTCGTCCAAAATTTCTTTCTATTTGACCTAAGACAAGACTTAATGCCTTGTCTTTTTCTTTTGATTCAGTTTTTTTCTTTTCTTCAAGGCCCATTGTTTTATTTATTGGTTAAAGTTCATGTAATTATTCTAAATTTGGAAATTTTTATTTAAACCAAACTTCATAAATACAAACTATAGTACATCTGTACTCTAGCTGATTATCTTTAAATTGCAACTAATTCCCCAAGGTTTCCTAATTTTAATAATTTGATTTCATTACTTAACTTATATCTATCTGATTCTTTCAAATATCCCCAATCAGCTAGGAAGCATGGAATGTGTGAAGTTTCTGAATTTTGTTTAATATCGATTAGAGTTTTTTTTCTATCTTCTATAAAGCCTAAAATTTCATAAGTTTGTGTAAGCTTTTCAGCTATTTTGACCTTTGTTCCGGATTCATAACCAAAAATAAATTCTGGAAAAATATTTAATTGTTTAAGAATTTTTTCTGCAAATATTTTACCTTTAGTTGTTATGACTCCAGTTTTTATTTCTCTTTTGCTTAATTCTTTCATAAAATTTACAATTTCAAAAAAAGGATTATGTAAATTTACCCACGATTTAAAATCTTTATCAATTTGGTACTTGCGAGCCTTATCTAACATTTTTTGTATATCTTCGGCTATCCAGGAATTTTCATTTAATATCCTCTGGCAATTTTGATGGTAATTATTGATGAAATCATCTTTATTATCATTTTTTAATGGATTTTCTGTTTTTATAATTTCGTGAACAATTAGAATCATTTCCCAACCATATTTAACCCAAGGCCTAATTTCTTTGAAAGAATTTGGTACTCCTTTATAAAGTTTTTGATCAATAGAGATATTGGGTGAATTTAAATATCTTTCACAGGCCAGCAAGGAGCTATGCCAATATTCTTGCATTCCATCAACTATTACGCCATCGAAATCAAATAGAAATATTTTTTGAGAGGACACCAATTGAATATTAGAACTGGGCCGCTAGGATTCGAACCTAGGAATGTCGAGACCAAAACCCGATGCCTTACCACTTGGCGACGGCCCATTGAATTTTTATTTTAATACATGAAAAGATTTTTTTCTATCTAAGAAATACAAATTTTTTATTAACATGGCGCTAGTTTTGAAAAATAAAAATATTATTTGAATGTGCTCGATTTCCATGGCTCTAGAAATTTCTGAGCTTTTTTTATCGCTAAAGACATTCTTTCAGGATACTCATAGAGTTTTTTGTTATTTTTATGGGCAAATTCAATAAGGGGCTGCATAATTTTTCTTGCAGCACTTCCAAATGCTATTCCATCTGGGAGATTGTTTGAATTCAACAATTCATGAGTTTTTTCATTTGTTCCTCCGGCCAATTGAATTAATCCTGGTGGAAGATCTGAACCGATTTTTTCAAACAACTTAACAGCATCTCTACTTGTTGTAGGAGCAAGATCTCCAGACATTGGCCTACCATCTAGCTGCCAAATTAGCGGAATATCAAGTTTTTTAAGAATTTCATATCTTTGCCAAAGAGCTTTCAAAAGATTTTCGGGCTCTTGTGATTTATTGAAAGATTGATTTAATCCACAACTGATAGATATCTTGTCTAATTTAATTCCAGAACCTTTAAGGATACTGACAACTTTTGTAAAAGAATCTAGGCGATTGATTTCTGTATGAATTTCTACTGCATTAGGCCTTATTTTTTGAAGTGTTGATGCTAAATCATTTTTTGACAAATTATATTCATATTCACTAATTAGATTTAGAGGACAACTATTTAAACATCTTCCACATCCATAACATTTACTCTCTTTAACTCCGAAATTATCAATTGCAAAGGTGGGGCATACTTTTTCGCATGGTCTTGGACAACCAGGGGGACATTTTAGTGGATCAAATTTTGCTTTTCGAAAGTGAATATCATTACCATCACTAATACTTATCATTAATCCAGGGGATTTTTTAAAGACTTTTTTTGCCCAATCGATTCCTTTTTTTGCTGCATGAACTATAGATTCTTCCGCTGCAACATCTATGTAGTCGACACCAGCAGCAGTGTAAATTGCACATAAATCTTCTATGGCAACAATATCTTCATTACTGGCACCACAAATCAACTTAATCCATTTATCTTTTTTATTCTTGGTTTTAATCAAACAATTTAACTTTCAAATTCATCCAAAATATAATTACTTAATGGTTTCCATTCAAGTTTTCTTGAACCCCCCATTTCAACAACTACTGTAAGTTTATTATCGTTAGTGCAAATCTCTATTAAGCTCTCTAATTCAGATTGAGACAATACTTGACCTTCTAATAACCACAGTAATTTATTTTTATCATTTTCATTAAATAACTCGGAAGCTTGTGGGATTACTCGTTGAACTTCCCCAAGCGCTCCGTTTCTTCCTACACTTTGATGACCAAGGTGAGGTGGCCTAACGCCATGCAATTTGAGCAAGAAAACTTCTGGATCTCCAAGCCCTCTTGCTGAAGTTATAAAAGTTTTAAAGCCTTTGGCCCTCATTCTCCTCAAAAGACGAGTTTCATAACCACCTTCAAGAGGAGCAAAGATTGCGAGACATTTGTTAGTTTTTAAATCGTTATGAAACTTTTTCCCTGTGAGAAGTAATGGCATAAAAATTTCCTTTATCTCTATTTTATTTTATTTTATGGTACTTGATGATGTACAATTGTAACTCAGTGAATTTTTAAGCTCGCAAGCTAGCCGAGCCTCTGCAAAATTTCACATTTTTTAGCGTTTCGTTAAAAAATTCAGGTGGGATTATCCCGAGAGAAACTATCTATTATTTCAGATAAGTCTCTGCCTTATTAATTATTTTTTATTAACTTCACCTTATTAACAGAAGGGTTTAGTTAATTGAAAAATCATTACGAGCTAGCCTAATTTAGTCTTATGTCTATCGGAATTTTAGGAAAGAAATTGGGCATGTCCCAACTTTTCGATGATAAAGGTAATTCGGTACCAGTTACTCTTATAGAAGCTGGTCCGTGCCGTGTCACTCAATTGAAAACAACCGATTTGGATGGTTACACCGCCGTTCAGATAGGTTATGGCTTATCCAAAGAGAAGCATATAAGCAAAGCTGAAAGGGGCCACTTGTTGAAATCAGGTGAAGAACTTTTAAAGCATTTGAAAGAATATAGAGTTGAAGAAACTTCATCTTATGAAATCGGAAAACAAATAACTGTAAAAAACTTTGAGGTTGGTCAAAAAGTTGATATCAGTGGCAAATCTATGGGTAGAGGTTTTGCAGGTTACCAAAAAAGACATGGTTTTAGCAGAGGTCCTATGAGTCATGGTTCAAAAAATCATAGAGCACCAGGATCTACAGGAGCAGGAACTACTCCGGGCAGAATTTATCCAGGGAAAAGAATGGCAGGAAGATATGGAGGAAAACAGATAACTACCAAAGGATTGTTAGTTCTAAAAATTGATGATCAGAAAAATTTGCTTGTAGTAAAGGGTTCTGTCCCAGGTAAGCCTGGCTCAATTGTCAACATTAAGCCAAATAATGTTGTAGGCAAAAAAGGAGGTGAAAAATCATGACAACACTTGAAACTCTAAAGTGGGATGGTAAAAAATCAGGCAAAGTTACTCTTGATTTAGCAGTTGCTAAAGAAACTTCTTCCGAAGACTTAATCCATAGAGCAGTACTTAGACAGCTAGCAAATAAACGACAAGGGACAGCATCAACTTTGACAAGATCTGAAGTGCGCGGCGGCGGTAGAAAGCCATACAAACAAAAAGGTACAGGAAGAGCTCGACAAGGATCAATAAGGACACCCTTAAGACCTGGTGGCGGAATTATTTTTGGACCGAAGCCACGTTCTTACAATCTTGATATGAATCGTAAGGAACGTAGATTAGCTCTTAGAACAGCACTTATGTCTAGAGTATCTGATATGAAGGCTGTTGAAGACTTTGGATGTACTTTAAAGCAGCCTAAAACTAGTGATATCCTCCATGGCCTTGCTCGATTAGGTATACAAAAAACTGAAAAAGTTTTGGTTATTCTTGATAGTCCTTCAGATATCATAAAAAAATCCATTAATAATATTGAGAAAGTAAAATTAATCGCCGCAGATCAATTAAATGTATTTGATATTCTCAATGCCAATAAATTGGTAATAGGTCAATCAGCGATAGATAAAATTCAGGAGGTTTATGCATCATGAGTAAATTATTCGATTCACGTTTAGCCGATGTAATACGAAAGCCAGTTATTACTGAGAAGGCTACAAATGCACTAGATCTTAACCAATATACTTTTGAAGTAGATCATAGAGCGGCTAAACCACAAATAAAGGCAGCTATTGAAGCCTTGTTCAGTGTTAAAGTCATAGGAGTTAACACTATGAATCCTCCTAGGAGAACAAGAAGAGTCGGGAAATTTTCCGGTAAACGTTCTCAGGTCAAGAAGGCAATTGTACGTCTTGCTGAAGGAGACAAAATCCAACTATTTCAAGAATCTTAAGGAGTTTTAATCATGGCAATACGTAAATTTAAACCTTATACACCTGGCACTAGGCAGAGAGTAGTTACTGACTTTAGTGAAATCACAAGTGCAAAACCCGAAAGATCACTAATTGTTTCAAAACATAGAGTTAAAGGCAGGAATAATCGTGGAGTTATCACTTGTCGTCATCGTGGAGGTGGTCACAAAAGGCAATATAGATTAGTTGACTTTAGAAGAGATAAAAGAAACATCAACGCTAAAGTTGCAGCTATCCACTACGATCCTCATAGAAATGCAAGGCTGGCACTTTTATTCTACGAAGATGGGGAAAAAAGATATATTATCGCTCCAGCAGGAGTAAAAGTCGGACAAAATATCATATCTGGAGAAAGTGTTCCAATTGAAGATGGTAATGCAATGCCACTTTCTGTTATGCCATTAGGATCTAGTGTTCATTGTGTTGAGTTATATGCAGGTAGGGGTGCTCAGATGGTTAGATCCGCAGGAGCAAGTGCTCAAGTTATGGCAAAAGAGGGAGATTATGTTGCTTTAAAACTCCCATCTACTGAGGTAAGACTTGTAAGAAAAGAATGCTACGCAACTCTTGGTGAAGTTGGTAATTCTGAAATAAGAAATACTAGCTTAGGTAAAGCAGGAAGAAGAAGATGGCTTGGAAGAAGGCCTCAAGTAAGAGGTAGTGTAATGAACCCATGTGATCATCCACATGGAGGAGGAGAGGGAAAAGCTCCAATTGGTAGAGCAGGACCAGTCACTCCATGGGGGAAACCAGCTCTTGGATTAAAGACACGTAAAAAGAACAAACCAAGTAATAAATTAGTTGTTCGAAGACGCCGTCGCGTTTCTAAGAGGAGTAGAGGAGGAAGAGACTCTTGATTACTTCATTCATTATTTCAATTTCTATTACATAATCATGGGACGTTCACTAAAAAAAGGACCTTTTATAGCAGATAGCCTGCTCAAGAAGGTAGAAAAACAAAATACTGATAATGACAAGTCTGTTATCAAAACCTGGTCAAGATCCTCTACGATTTTACCTTTAATGATTGGCCACACAATCGCCGTACATAATGGTAAGACTCACATTCCAGTATTTATTACTGAACAAATGATTGGCCATAAACTTGGTGAATTTGCTCCTACACGCACTTACCGAGGTCATATTAGAGATAAGAAAGGAGCAAAATCATGACAAAAACACCTGAAACAACAAAAACAGCAATTGCTCATGGGAATTATGTTCGCGGATCAGCCTCTAAAGTCAGAAGAGTTTTGGATCAGATAAGGGGTAGGTCTTACAGAGACGCATTGATTATGTTGGAATTTATGCCTTACAGATCTACAGACCCTATTACTAAAGTTCTGAGATCTGCGGTTGCCAATGCAGAACATAACCTTGGAATGGATCCTTCCACCTTAGTTATTTCCTCTGCATGGGCTAATAGTGGTCCAGTAATGAAAAGGTACAGGCCCAGAGCTCAAGGTCGAGCTTTTTCAATTAAAAAACAGACTTGCCACATCAGCATTTCTGTTGAATCTGCTCCTACTCAAACTAATGCGGAGGTACAAAGCTAATGGGACAAAAAATACATCCTTCTGGACTAAGATTAGGAATTACACAAGAGCATCGCTCTAAGTGGTTTGCTACTTCTAAAACATATCCAATTCTTCTCCAAGAAGATTTTAAAATTCGTACCTTCATACAAAAAAAATATGGAGCAGCAGGAATTAGCGATGTTTTAATAGCTAGAAAAGCTGACCAACTGGAACTTGAATTAAAAACAGCAAGACCTGGAGTAATAGTTGGAAGACAAGGAAGTGGGATTGAAGAATTAAGATCTGGCATTCAAAAAACTATAGGCGATAGAACAAGGCAAGTCAGAATAAACGTTGTTGAAGTTGAACGCGTAGATGCCGATGCTTTTTTACTAGCTGAATATATTGCGCAACAACTCGAAAAAAGAGTCGCTTTTAGAAGAACTATTAGGATGGCCTTACAAAGGGCTCAAAGGGCTGGGGTCTTAGGTCTTAAAATTCAAGTAGGGGGAAGGTTGAATGGTGCTGAAATAGCTAGAACTGAATGGACTAGAGAAGGAAGAGTGCCTTTACATACTTTGAGAGCTGAAATTGACTATGCAACACGAGAAGCCAATACAACTTACGGTGTTCTAGGGATTAAAGTTTGGGTTTTCAAAGGTGAAGTTCTTCCTAAAGAAGAACAAACCGTTCCTGTGGGTGCTAGTCCTAAGAGGAAAGCTAGTAGAAGACCTCAGCAATTTGAGGATCGTTCAAATGAGAATTCATAGGAGGTAAAAAAATGCTTAGTCCAAAACGTACGAAATTCCGTAAACAACATAGAGGCAGAATGAGGGGAGTAGCTTCAAAAGGTAATACTATTGCATTCGGTCAATTTGCTCTTCAAGCTCAAGACTGTGGATGGGTAACTGCCCGTCAGATTGAAGCAAGTAGACGAGCTATGACAAGATATATCAAACGTGGTGGTCAAATCTGGATAAGAATATTTCCAGATAAACCTGTAACCATGAGACCTGCCGAAACCAGAATGGGTTCTGGTAAAGGTAATCCAGAGTTTTGGGTCGCAGTTGTAAAACCTGGAAGAATACTTTTTGAAATGGGTGGTGATGATATCACTGAGGAAACTGCAAGGGAAGCTATGCGTCTGGCTCAATACAAACTTCCTGTAAAAACTAAATTTATCTCCATTGATAAAAATCTAGAAAATTCCTCTCAAGAAAATACAAAAAATAGTAAAAAATCTCAAGAGGAGGTTAAACAATGAAAAACTCAGAGTCACTAAAGGAATTTAAAAAATTAAATTCTGAACAAATTACTGAAAAGATTGACCAATTACGTAAAGATCTTTTTGATTTGAGATTCAAGCAAGCTACAAGACAGCTTAATGAAACTCATAAATTTAAAATTATCAAGAAACAAGTTGCGCAATTACTCACTCTTAGTAAGAGTCAATCTGCTTCTAAAACAACTTCTGATTAATTATTAGTTATGGCACTTAAAGAAAGAATTGGTATTGTTGTCAGCGACAAAATGGATAAAACAGTTGTTGTTGCTGTTATTAACAGATATCCACATCCCACTTATAAAAAAATTGTAAGTAGAACGACACGATATAAAGCGCATGATCCAGAAAATACATGTGTTTTAGGTGATCGAGTTAAAATTAGAGAAACTAGACCGCTCAGTGCTCATAAAAGATGGGCAATAGAAGAGATTCTCAATAAAACAAGTCAGGCTAAGGAGGTTCAAAAATGATTCAACAAGAAACTTATTTGACAGTTGCCGATAATAGCGGAGCAAAAAAACTCCAATGTATTAGGGTTTTAGGTTCTAATAGAAGGTATGCGCATGTCGGAGATGTAATCGTGGCAACCGTAAAAGATGCTCTTCCTAACATGGGAGTTAAGAAATCTGAAGTTGTTAAAGCTGTTATCGTCAGAACTAAAGCAACATTAAGAAGAAATACTGGTAATTCAATCAGATTTGATGACAATGCGGCAGTATTGATTAATGAAGATAAGAATCCAAAAGGTACGAGAGTCTTTGGTCCTGTAGCTAGAGAACTGCGGGATAAAAATTATACAAAAATTGTTTCTCTTGCTCCGGAGGTTATTTAAATGTTGGATTCATTAAAGCAAAAGAAAAATTTCCAGAGAATAAAAATGAGAATCAAAACTGGAGATTTGGTAAAAGTAATTAATGGCAAGGACAAAGGCAAAACTGGTGAGGTTTTAAAAACTATCCCTCTTGAAAATAGAGTAGTTGTAAAAGGAATTAACCTTAGGACTAAACATGTAAAACCAACTCAGGAAGGAGAAACTGGAAGAATACTTACAGAAGAAGCATCTTTACATGCATCAAATGTAATGTTCTTTTCAAAGGATAAAAATCTTACAAGTAAGATTGAATACTTTATTGATAAAGAGGGGGTTAAGAAAAGAAGATTGAAGAAAACTGGTGAAGTAATTGATTAATTTTTCATCAGAAACCAGATTTCAACTTTTACTAATTTATCAATTCTGACAAAGACCAGAATTAACAAAAAATTATGACTCTAAAAAATCGCTACAAAGAATCAATAAGACCAAAACTTTTAAAGGACCTTGGTCTTAAAAATATTCATCAAGTACCTAAAGTTGTCAAAGTCAACGTTAACAGAGGTCTTGGTGAGGCAGCTTCAAATTCGAAAGCTCTTGAAGCTTCTTTAAATGAAATGGCAGCAATTACAGGTCAAAAGGCCCTTGTAACTAGGGCTAAAAAAGCTATCGCGGGTTTTAAAATTCGTGAAGGCATGCCGATTGGTTGTACTGTTACTTTGAGAGGAGACAGGATGTATTCCTTTTTGGAGAGATTTATAAATCTAGCTTTACCAAGAATAAGAGACTTCAGAGGAGTTAATCCAAAAAGTTTCGATGGGAGAGGGAATTATACCGTTGGAGTGAAAGAGCAATTGATTTTTCCTGAAATCTCTTTTGATAAAATAGATTCAATAAGAGGTATGGATATAACTATTGTCACTAGTGCAAAATCAGATCAAGAAGGTAAAGCTCTTTTGCAGGAGTTAGGAATGCCTTTTAGTAAGAATTAAATTAAAACTATGTCAAATCACGATCCTATTTCAGATATGCTTACTCGAATTAGAAATGCGAGTCAAAAAAAGCATACAACCACAACAATCCCAGGTTCAAAAATGTCCTTAAGTATTGCCAAAGTGCTTCAAAAAGAGGGATTCATTTCTGATATTAATGAGGAAGGCGAAGGTTATAAATCACAAATAATACTCGGTCTAAAATATAGTGGTAAAAACAAATTTCCTACTATCCGATCCATGCAAAGAGTTAGCAAACCTGGTTTGAGAATATATAAAAATACTAAAGGTTTACCAAAAGTTCTTGGAGGTCTTGGAGTTGCCATAATTTCAACTTCTAAAGGCGTTATGAGTGATCGCGATGCTAGAAAGCAAGGCATTGGCGGCGAAGTCCTCTGTTATGTTTATTAAGGAGAATTAATCATGTCAAGAATCGGAAAAACACCAGTGCTCATCCCAGAGAAAGTTACAGTTGATTTTGATGGATTAACAGTTACAGTTAAAGGCCCAAAGGGGGAGTTAAAACGGCTCATGCCTGAGGGAGTTAGTTTTGATAAGAAAGATAATACTGTTGTTGTAAGTCCTACTACTACCAAGATATATTCAAGGCAGAGACATGGTTTATGTAGAGCCTTAATTGCAAATATGGTTGAAGGGGTTACTCAAGGTTTTTCAAAGAAACTAGAAATTGTTGGCGTTGGATCAAGAGCACAAGTAAAAGGGAAAAATCTAGTTGTGAGTGCAGGATATAGTCATCCTGTAGAAATGATCCCCCCTGATGGTATAACATACAAAGTTGAGAGTAATACAAACGTTACCGTATCTGGAATTGATAAGGAGATTGTTGGCAATGAAGCAGCAAAAATCAGATCAATTAGACCTCCAGAGCCATATAAAGGTAAAGGAATTAAATACCATGATGAGAGAATTCTCAGAAAAGCTGGTAAATCTGGCAAAAAATAATTCGCATTAAAAAAATGACCAAACTTTCCAAGAAATTACAAACCCAAAAAAGACATAGAAGATTAAGGAGATACTTAATTGGAGATGCAACTCGTCCAAGATTATCTGTTTTTCGCTCTAATAACCATATTTATGCCCAGGTCATAGATGATAGTGCTCAAGCAACTATTTGCTCAGCTTCAACTGTTGATAAAGAACTGAGAGAAAAATCTGAGAAATTATCTGCGGATTGCAATTCTTCTTCCATTGTTGGGAAATTATTAGCAAAGAGAGCGATGAAAAAAGGAATTAAGCAAGTAATTTTTGACCGTGGAGGTAATTTATATCACGGCAGAGTAAAGGCACTTGCAGACGCTGCTCGTGAAGCTGGCTTAGAATTCTAACTCTTTAATTTTTTACTATGACTGACACTCCAACAAAACAAGAAATTCAATCCAAGAACAATAATGTTCCTGGAGCTATGCCTGTAGAACAAAAAAAGAATAATCGTAATGATCGAAAAAGAAATAGAAGAGGTGATTCAAAAAATTTAGAGAGAGATTCTGATTGGCAAGAAAGAGTTGTTCAAATTCGACGTGTTTCTAAGACTGTTAAGGGTGGAAAAAAAATGAGTTTTAGAGCAATTGTTGTTGTAGGTAATGAGAAAGGTCAAGTTGGAGTTGGAGTTGGTAAAGCAGGTGATGTTATTGGTGCTGTTAGAAAGGGAGTTTCAGATGGTAAAAAGAATCTTGTTAGGGTTCCCTTAACCCCAAATAATTCAATACCGACTTTATCAAAGGGTAGAGATGGTGCTGCTAATGTACTAATTAGACCAGCTGCCCCAGGTACAGGTGTAATTGCTGGTGGTTCAATAAGAACAGTTTTAGAATTAGCAGGCATAAAAAATGTCTTAGCAAAAAGATTGGGTAGTAAAACACCTTTGAATAATGCAAGAGCTGCTATGGTAGCTCTTTCTCAATTAAGAACACACAAATCTGCCTCAAGGGAGAGAGGCATCTCACTTGAACAGCTCTATTCTTAAAATTATGACTTCAACATTAAATACACTTAAATCAAACTCTGGCTCGAGAAAGAAAAAATTAAGAAAGGGTAGAGGAATTGCAGCCGGTCAGGGTGCATCATGTGGTTTTGGAATGAGAGGACAAAAGTCCCGTTCTGGAAGACCTACACGTCCAGGTTTTGAAGGTGGTCAAATGCCTCTGTATAGAAGAGTTCCAAAATTAAAGCACTTTGAAATAATTAATCAAAAGAACTTTTCCATAATTAATTTAGAAAAATTAAATGATTTCAAAGATAACGATACAGTTAACCTTGACTCACTAGTTAAGAAGGGATTAATCTTCAAACCAAAATTTCCTTTAAAAATCCTTGGTAATGGAAAAATTAATGTAAAGCTAAAAGTACAAGCTCATGCATTTACAAAAGTTGCAAAACAAAAAATTGAGGATGCAGGTGGATCCTGTGAGCTTATAAATAATAAATAAATTTACTAAAAATTTAGGTAAGCTTCAAAATGTTTGTCAACAAAAGTAGAAATCCTAGCGCTTCTGAAATACTTTCCCAATTATTTTTAAATAAAGAGCTAAGGAGTAGAGTTTTAACTACTTTAGGTCTTCTCCTTTTAGTAAGACTTGGTATTTATATCCCTATGCCAGGTATTGATAGGGTTGCTTTTAAAAGTTTTATAGATCAAGGGGGGCAATTAATAGGTTTTTTAGATATTTTTACTGGAGGAGGAATTTCAACCCTAGGAATATTCGCATTAGGCATACTTCCTTTTATCAACGCATCAATTATAATTCAGCTTCTCACAGCTTCATTACCTGTGCTTGAAGATTTACAAAAAAATGAAGGAGAAGCGGGAAGAAGAAAAATTGCTCAAATAACTAGATATGTTTCATTAGGATGGGGGTTTTTACAAAGTATAATTTTTTCCTTAATTCTCAGACAATATGCTATTCAGGGGATAAGTGAAACTACATTTGTCTTGCAAACCTCCATTGCCTTGGTTACTGGCTCAATGTTAGTAATGTGGTTTAGTGAAATTATTACGGAGAAAGGGATAGGTCAAGGAGCTTCACTGGTAATTTTTTTGAATATTGTTTCGACTTTGCCTAAGGCTCTAAGTTCAACTATTGAAAAAGCTCAAACTGGCGACAGAGGAGATGTTTTAGGTATAGCAGTTTTACTTGGAGTATTTTTATTGACAATTGTTGGGATCATTTTTGTCCAAGAGGGAGCAAGACGCATTCCTATTGTTAGTGCAAAAAGGCAGATAGGAAATTCAACATTACTTCCTACAAGACAAAGTTATTTACCTTTGAAATTAAATGCAGGAGGAGTCATGCCTATCATATTTGCATCTGCTTTAATCTTTTTACCTATAACTGTTGCAAATGTAACGGGTAATCCAGTCTTAATAAAGTTAGCCAGTAGTTTAAATCCCGGATCTTCTAATCCATGGCCATATGCTCTTACATTCTTCTCTTTGATTTTGGGTTTCTCCTATTTTTATGCATCTCTTACTATCAATCCAGTTGATGTAGCTTCAAATTTAAAGAAAGGAGGAGTTGCGATACCAGGAGTTAGACCTGGAACTAATACAGCAAACTACTTATCAGGGATACAAAATAGGTTGACTTTATTGGGAGGATTATTTCTGGGTTCAGTAGCTATAATCCCAGCTGCAGTAGAAAGAGCTACAAATGTTCAGACCTTTCAAGGTTTAGGAGCAACTTCATTGCTTATTCTTGTGGGTGTTGCTATAGATACTGCTAAGCAAATTCAAACTTATGTTATTTCACAAAGGTATGAGGGACTAATTAATAATTAATGAAGAAACACATACTATTTTTAGGAGCTCCTGGGGCAGGGAAAGGTACTCAAGCGGAATTGCTAAGTCAAAGTAACTCTTATTTACACCTCTCTACTGGTGAATTATTAAGAAATGAAATCGCAATGAACACTGCCCTTGGTATTCAAGTAAAGGATATTATGAATCGAGGGGAACTTGTTAGTAATGAACTCGTATTAAAGATAGTAAGACAAAATTTAGTCAAGGATAATAAAGGTTGGATTCTAGATGGTTATCCAAGAAATTTATCTCAAGCAAATTCATTGAATGAAGTCTTAAATGAAATAAACCAACCTTTGGAATTAGTTTTTTATTTAGATATTCCCGAAGAAGTACTAATTAAGCGTTTGCTTTTAAGAGGTAGAAAAGATGATACAGAAGAGACAATTAGAACACGAGTTGACATTTATAAGAAAACTACAGAACCATTGATTCAATATTTTAAAGATCTCTCATTGTTAGAATATATTGATGCTGATAGAGATTTAAAAACCATTTCCTCTGATATCAAACAAAAAATGGCTTGATGATGATGTAGAATATAATATTAACGTTTTATTTGTTAACCCCCTATGAAGGTCAGATCTTCAGTCAAAAAAATTAGTCCTGACGATCAGATCGTGAGGCGAAGAGGTAAAATCTATGTTATTAACAAGAAAAGACCTCGCAATAAACAGCGTCAGGGTTAAATTTAAACCCTTAAATTCAAACTTTTACTTATTCAAAACACGTGGCCAGGATTGCAGGAATTGACATACCTCGCGAAAAGCGAGTTGAAATTGCACTTACATACGTCTATGGAATTGGTTTAACGAGATCGAAGCAAATTCTTGCTAATACGGGTGTAAACCCAGATACTCGTGTCAAAGACCTTTCAGATTCTGATGTGCAAACACTTAGGGGTGCCACAGAAGAATTCACTTTAGAAGGTGATTTGAGAAGAAAAGAGGGAATGGCATTAAAACGTCTACAAGATATAGGGTGTGTAAGAGGAAGAAGACATAGAATGAGTCTTCCTGTAAGAGGTCAAAGGACTAGAACCAATGCAAGAACAAGACGTGGTTCGAGGAAAACAGTTGCTGGAAGAAAAAAATAATTAATTAAATCTATTTACAAATTGAAGTATTAAATTAAAACATCATGGCAGCCACAGTAAAAAAAACAGGTTCAAAGAAATCTAAACGTAATGTACCTAATGGTGTGGTACATATCCAAAGTACATTTAATAATACTATCGTCTCAATTTCTGACACTTCTGGTCATGTCATTTCTTGGTCTTCAGCAGGCGCAAGTGGATTTAAAGGGGCTCGGAAAGGTACGCCATTTGCTGCTCAAACAGCTGCTGAAGCTGCAGCTAGAAGAGCACTTGATCAAGGTATGAGACAAATAGAAGTATTAGTTAGAGGACCCGGTGCAGGTAGGGAAACGGCCATAAGAGCTTTACAAGTGGCCGGATTAGAAATAACTCTAATAAGAGATGTAACTCCATTACCTCATAATGGATGTAGAAGACCTAAACGGAGACGCGTTTAGGTCTTAACCATTCTCAACCCCCCCCCAAAAAAACTCTTAACCTCATTATTTTCCGTGTTGCAATACCAGATTGAAAGAATCGACCATCAAATAGCAGATGATCGCTCCCAAACAGGAACTTTTTTAATTGGCCCTCTAGAAAGGGGACAAGCTACAACTTTGGGTAATTCTCTAAGAAGAGTCCTTATGGGAGGACTTGAAGGGAGTGCAGTTACCGCAGTAAGAATAGCAGGAATTAATCATGAATATGCTACTATCCCTGGAGTTAGAGAGGACGTTTTAGATATTCTTCTGAATTGCAAGCAACTATCAATTAATAGTTCTAATCCAGAGCTCGAAATTGGCAGGTTAGTAGCAAGTGGTCCAATTGAAGTTAAGGCTAATGACATACAATTCTCCTCTCAAGTTGAAATTGTTGATGGCGAAAAACCGATCGCGACTATTCAGGAAGGTCATAACTTAGAATTGGAAATCCATGTTGAAAGAGGTGTTGGATATAGACCCGTCGACCGTAGGAGTGAAGAGACAACTGCTATTGATTTACTTCAAATAGATGCTGTATTTATGCCAGTAAAGAGGGTGAATTTTACGATTGATGAAACTGCTGTAGCAGAAGGGGGAACGGGAAGGGAAAGATTAAAAATGGAAGTAGTAACAGACGGCTCAACAAGTCCTGATGATGCTATTGCTGAAGCTGCAAATCAGTTAATAGAACTCTTTCAACCCCTCGCTACTGTTACAATGGTCGAGGAAATTCCTGAAGAACCTGAACCATCTCCTGAAGCTCAAATTCCCCTTGAGGAACTAAACTTGTCCGTTAGAGCATATAATTGTTTGAAAAGGGCTCAAGTTAACTCAGTTTCGGATTTAATGGGCTTCAGCTATGAAGATCTTCTTGAAATTAAAAACTTTGGCTCTAAATCTGCAGATGAGGTTATTGAGGCTCTTGAGCGCATCGGTATTTCTATTCCACAAAGCAGAACATCTGTTTAACATTTTTTAAGATTATGAGACACCAACTTAGAATTCCATTACTAAGTAAACCTGCTGACCAGAGGAAAGCACTTCTAAGAGGTTTAACTACTCAATTAATTAGGGAAGGGAGAGTAACGACAACAAAAGCTAGGGCAAAAGCTTTAAGAAATGAAGCTGAAAGAATGATATCACTTGCTAAAGAGGGAAGTTTGGCTTCTAGGAGGAGAGCTATTGGATATATTTATGACAAGAAATTAGTTCATTCATTATTTGAAAAAGCAAAGGAAAGATATGCAGACAGGAAAGGTGGTTATACACGTATTGTCAGAACTGTATCTAGAAAAGGTGATAACGCTCAGATGGCGATAATCGAGCTTGTTTAAGTTAGATATCAAAGGGGCTTTTACTAAAAATTAACTTTTGAAAAGGGTAGCTTTATTAGTCCAATATGATGGATCCCATTATTCAGGTTGGCAAAAACAAAAAAATGCAACTACTGTTCAAGAATTTTTAGAAAGAGCTCTATTAAAGATTACAAATCACAAAGTAAAGACTTTTGCAGCAGGAAGGACTGATGCTGGGGTTCATGCATCAGGCCAAGTAGTACACTTTGATGTTGATTGTGTTATTCCAGGAAATAGTTATTCTGATGTCTTAAATAGTATTTTACCCTCAACAATTAGGATCTTGGAATCAGTTGAGGTTAAAGATAGTTGGCACGCATGCTATTCAGCAATGTATAGACATTATCGATATGTCATAAATAACAGTAAATTCCCCAATTTGTTCATCAATAATTGGTCATGGCATAGATATCAAAAAGTATTAGATGAAGTTTTAATGTTAAAAGCATCCAAGAAAATGGAGGGAGAACATGATTTTTTTGCTTTTCAAAAAAGTGGTAGTACTAGAACAAACTCTATTACAGAAATAAAAAATATTGATATAAAAAGAGTAGAGGATTTGATTTTAGTTGATATTAAAGCTACTGGTTTTTTATATGGAATGGTGCGTTTAATTATTGGTCAACTAGTTTTAGTTGGAGAAAAAAAAATATCGCCAGAAATTTTTACAAATAGATGGGTAAACAAAAAGAAAAATGATGTTAAAGAATCTGCACCAGCTAAGGGGTTATGTTTTGTAAATGCTGTTTATGAAAAAAATGTTTTTAAAAAGATTAATAATAATGATTTTTTCCCTGTTTTCTTAATTAAGGGTTTTTCTTAAGTAAAGTTTAATTTAGCTAATTTTTTGCATAATGATTTAAAACTGTTGTTTAATATTCCTCCAATAGGGTAGAATTTAGGACTAACTTTAAATTTATTTGTATAAATTTGGTAAATGAATAAAACAATTACTCCATCTTTAGAAACCATTGAAAGAAATTGGTTTTTAGTTGACGCAAAAGATAAGACACTTGGGAGACTTGCTACAGAAATTGCGACTGTATTGAGAGGTAAGAATAAACCAACATTTACACCTCACCTAGATACTGGAGATTTTGTAATTGTAGTAAATGCAGAAAAAGTTGAGGTAACAGGTAAAAAATCATCACAAAAGTTGTATAGGAGACATTCTGGAAGACCAGGAGGAATGAAAATTGAAAAATTTGATTCTCTACAAGAAAGAATTCCTGAAAGAATCATCGAGCAAGCTGTTAAGGGTATGCTGCCACATAATTCTTTAGGAAGACAGCAATTTAAAAAACTAAAAGTTTATAAAGGTGCTGATCATCCTCATGCTGCTCAGAATCCTGTATTATTAAATAGTTAATTTATCAAAATGAATAGCCAAATAAAAAACAAAGCTGTGTATTGGGGAACTGGAAGAAGAAAAACTTCAGTAGCTAGAGTTCGCTTGATTCCAGGAAATGGACTTATAAAAATTAATGGTCGTTCTGGAGATGATTATTTAAACTTTAACCCTCTGCACTTAAATTCAATAAAAGCACCTCTGCAAACACTAGGCCTTGAGAATTCTTATGATATTCTTGTAAATGTATTTGGTGGTGGATTGACAGGTCAAGCAGATGCCATCAAGCAAGGAGCAGCAAGAGCACTTTGTGAATTATCTCCTGACAATAGGAAACCGCTTAAAACTGAAGGTCATCTCAGTAGAGATCCTAGAGCTAAGGAAAGAAGAAAATATGGTCTAAAAAAAGCAAGAAAAGCTCCTCAATTCTCCAAACGTTAACCGAATTTAAATCATGCCAAAATCAGAAATACACCCAAAATGGTATCCAGATGCAAAAGTTATCTGTAATGGGGAAGTTGTAATGACAACTGGGTCAACGCAGCCTGAATTACATGTTGATGTATGGAGTGGTAATCATCCCTTCTTCACTGGAACTCAGAAGATTCTTGATACAGAAGGTAGGGTTGATAGGTTTATGAAAAAATATGGAATGGGTTCAGCTAATTCAGCCACATCAAAAGAGCAAAAAGAAGAAAAAGATTCTAAAAAATAGAATTTTCAAAAATTAAGCACAATTTCAATTGGAATACTCAACATTAATTGCAAGGTTGAAAACTGCTTCAGAAAGTTTTGAAAATTTGGAAGTCCAGCTTGCAGATCCTGATATAGCTAATGATCCAAAAAAATTAGAATCAATAGCAAGAGAAAGGTCGAAATTGGAACCTTTGGTGATTGATTTTAATAAATTACTTGATACTGATAAAGAAATCGAAGATTCAAAAAATCTACTAAAAGAGAATAGAAATGATAAAGAAATGGAATCTTTGATAAATGAGGAGTTAATAATTCTAGAGGAATCTAAGATTGAACTGATTCAAAAAACCACAATCGCCTTATTGCCAAAAGACCCAAGAGATGAAAGAAGTGTAATGTTAGAAATCAGAGCCGGTGCTGGAGGTAACGAGGCTTGTATCTGGGCAGGTGATTTAGCAAGAATGTATGAAAGATATGGCCAGAAAATTGGATGGTCTGTAAAACCTGTTAGTGCTTCCGAGTCAGATATGGGTGGATTTAAGGAGTTAGTTATTTCCGTAAAGGGAGATTCTGTATATAGTCAACTTAAATTTGAGGCTGGTGTACATAGAGTCCAAAGAGTTCCAGCTACTGAGTCTCAAGGTAGAGTTCATACCTCTACTGCTACAGTGGCTGTTATGCCTGAGGCTGATCCTGTTGAGGTTAAAATTGATCCAACGGATCTAGAGGTTGGAACAGCAAGATCAGGAGGTGCTGGGGGGCAAAATGTTAATAAGGTAGAGACAGCTATTGATCTTCTCCACAAGCCTACAGGAATAAGAGTTTTTTGTACTCAAGAGAGATCACAGTTGCAAAATCGCGAACGAGCAATGGAAATTTTAAGAGCTAAATTGTATGAAATTCAATTAAAAGAAGCCAATGCAAAAGAAAGATCACAAAGGCTTTCCCAGGTTGGAACAGGTGATAGAAGTGAAAAAATCAGAACTTATAATTTTAAAGATAACAGGACAACTGATCATAGATTAGGTTCCAATTTTTCTCTTGAGCCAATTCTTGCTGGTCAATTAGAAGAAGTGATTAATGCATGCATAGCGCAAGAACAAAAAAGAATGATGGAAGATTTTAATAAAGAAGTAAATTAAGATTTTTTTATTAGATTGCAACCCCTATTACGTATTTACTCCATTCTTTATGCCTGCCAGAGTCAATTTGCCTTGTAGCTTCAAAATTTAGATTACTTAAGGGACGATAAGGCTTACGTTTTAAGGGCATATTCGCCTCTTCAGGGGTTCGATTACCTTTTTGTACATTACATCTGAGACATGCTGTAGTAACATTTTCCCAATTATCTGTTCCACCTCTGCTTCTTGGTAAAACATGGTCTATTGATAGGTCACTACCCCTATAGTTACAGTATTGGCAGGCATTATTATCTCTTAGAAGAATATTTTTTCTTGTTAAAGAAACCTCTCTAAAAGGAACTTTGACGTAGTAACGAAGTCTTATAACTGTCGGCAACTTTTTCCCGCTATGTATTGAATATGTTTTATCTTCCTCTAAGCTTTCTGCTTTACCTTTAATCATCAAAATTACTGCTCTTCGCCAAGAAGTAATGTTTAAAGGTTCATAAGATGCATTTAAAACTAGAGTCTGGCCCATGCCAAAATACAATTTACATGTCATGCTAACTGTATATTTCAATAAGCGCATATATTTGTGCAAAGTTAATGCAAAATAGGCAAACAAATCAAGTATTAAATTTTGAAAAATTTCGAAATTTTGAAAAAGATATAGATCTAAAACAAAGAGCATGGATTGAAGTTAAAGGTAAAGCAATAGAAACAAACGTTAGACAGTTAAGATCAAAATTAAGTAAAAATTGTCAATTTATGGCAGTCGTAAAAGCTGATGGATATGGACATGATGCAAAAGTAGTATCCGACTACGCTATGAAAGGTGGAGCTTCGGAATTAGGAGTTGCAACTTTAAAAGAAGGGATTAAGCTTCGTTCTTCTGGAGTTAAAAAACCAATACTTATCCTCGGAAATCTTTATACGAAAAGGGATCTTCTTATATGTTTTAAAAATGATCTTATGCCAACTATCAGTAGTATGAGAGAATGTTTAATTTGTAATAACATTGGTAAGCACTTTGGATTGAAATTTCTTTTACATCTCAAAGTTGATACGGGAATGTCAAGATTAGGATTTGAATACACTAAATTTGTTCAGCAATTTGAAAAAATTAAATCTTTTGAGAACATTTTAATAGAAGGAATATATAGTCATTTATCTTCTGCAGATGAAACTAACGCATTAGATCCTAAAAGTATTACACAACTACAAAGACTGAAGTTTAATGAAATATTAAAGCAAATTAATTTTGATCGAAATAATGAAATTAAGATTCATTTGGCTAATTCTGCAGGAATGCTCATTAACAAAGATTTTCATTTTCACATGGTACGTGTTGGGCTTTCTATGTATGGATACAGTCCTTTAGACAAAATAGATAAAAATTTATCACTTAAACCAGCTTTATTTTTGAAAGCTAAAGTAGCTTTTATTAGAACTATTGATCCAGGAGTTGGTGTAAGTTATGGAGGTAAATTTGTAAGTCATAGAAAAACTAATTTAGCTGTATTAAGTATTGGATACGCAGATGGAGTACCAAGAAATCTTTCAGGAAAGATAAACGTTATTCATAATGATAAACTTTATCCCCAAGTTGGATCAATAACTATGGATCAAATGATGGTGGACATAACAGGTTCAAGTGAAATTAAAGTTGGGAGTACCATGGTATTACTAGGATCTGATGGAGATAAAACAATTTCTCCTCTTGAATGGGCAAGAAAATCTAATACCATACCGTGGGAAATTCTTTGTTCTTTTAAAAATAGATTACCGAGAGTTCAAGTTGATTAGACATTTCGATTAAATAAAAAATTTTGAATGTTTGCAAAAAAATTGATAATGTATAAGAACTGGAGAGGTGGCTGAGTGGTTGAAAGCGGCTCCCTGCTAAGGAGTTACAGGAGGTAACTTTTGTCGAGGGTTCGAATCCCTCCCTCTCCGTGATTTATTTAGAAAATTTTAATTAATATTTTTTTAAAATAAGTCAAGATTAATATCTTTAAGGTCATAAATAGAATTCAAAATTAAATCAGCGCCTGCATTTCTAAGATTTGTTTCGTAAGAATTACGTTCTTTTAATCGAGAATTTAAATGTAAATGAGGTGGAGCTATTCCGATACTTATGAATTTCTGAGATGGTATTTCCTTTCTAGCGTTTATAACTGTATTTATATCTGCAATAGTATCTCCTACATATGCAATGGGAATATTTGATTCGCCAAGTTTATCCCCAATAAGCTTTTTTGATAAGTTAATAAAACCTTTAGGATCAGGCTTGTCAGGGGCATCTCCCATAGATATTAATGGTGGTGATTTTAGTCCAAGTCTTTTTTCTAAAACAAATTTTGCAGAAGCAGACTCTGCACCACTAACAAAACCCCAGATTATTCCATTACTTTGAATTAAATCAAAAAACTTTTTATCAACTAATAACTCCTCTTTTGTTATGTAACCAGACCAATATTTACTATCTTTATTTGGATCTCCACCAAAGTAAAACTCTTCAAAACATTTTACTATTTCCTCTCTTGGAGGAATTTCAAGGTTTAAGTTCTCTTTTTTTATAAATCTTTTTATAAGTTCTAAACTTAAATCCCAGTCATTATTCCAAATCCCTTCATTTTTTGCATTATCAATATCTACATAACTTGGCTCCCAGCCGGAAAATTTGTAAACCGTTTTTTTTAATGAAAGTCTATAACTATTTTCTACACTGCGGATTACCCCATCAATGTCAAACAAAATTAAACCAATATTTTTCAATTAATTTTCTCAAATCATCATTATAAAAGATTAATATTCTTATAAAGAAAAAGCAAAGAAAAATATTCTAATTACAAACTATGGATTATCTAAAATTAATTTTGTAAATATCCTCTGGGAGTGAGAAATATTTCGTCAACCAAGGTTGTTTGAGAATTGCCAATAATAATAATTGATAACATATCAATCTCTTTAAAAGGAATGGTGTTTAAGGTAAAAAATTTTTTGGTTTGATTTTCTCTCCCTACTTGTCTAGCTATTAAAACTGGAGTATCACCATGCCTAGATTGTAAACATATATCTATTACACTTTTTAGCTGCCAATTTCTTTCAATGGATTGAGGATTAAATAAAGCTATTACAAAGTCACCCACAAGAGCTCCTTCAATTCTTTTTTTTATTAAGGACCATGGAGTTAATTTATCGCTTAAGCTTACTGAACAAAAGTCATTCATTAGTGGTGCGCCACTAATCGCAGCCGCTAATTGAACACTACTTATACCTGGATGTACTTCAAAGTAAGGTCTATATTCTTTTTTGATTGTTTGGAGTAATTCTAAAAGTAAACCTGCCATGCCATAAAATCCAGATTCACCAGAAGAAATTAAAGCCACTTTTATTCCTTCCTCAGCTAGTTTAATTGCTTTACTGCATCTCTCTTTTTCTTCAGTAAGATTACTTTCAATTAAAACTTGGTCACTCCTTTTTAATGACTTAATTAAATCTAAATACATTTTGTATCCGATCCAAACACTACATCTTGAAAGTGCTTTTCTTGAATTATTGGTTAGGAACGAGATTTCACCAGGCCCACTTCCAATAATATGGATTTCACCTTGGGTTGGATTATATTGATTTTTTGATTCTGATATAGCGATAGTTACTGCCCCAGATTGATTTTTAAAAATTCTTTTTTCTTCTAATAATTTTGATCCTTCTCCTGCTGCAAGTAAGCAAGAGGCTTCTGCTACGGAAGGGGTACCAATTTCCTTTTGCACAACATTTGATGGATTTGGAACAATTATTTTTGAAAGATCTTCTTTACTAAAAAACTTTATAGGCAAGTTTTTTTCTTTAGCAAGTTCTAAAATTCCTTTCTCATCTTTTTTAATATCAACCGTTGCAAGTCCTGCAATTGAATACTTGGATAAATTTCTCGACTCCAATAAATTATTGAAAGAATTTGCTATTAATTCTTTGCTTGTATTTCTTTCACATCCAATGCCAATCCATAATACGGGCGGGTGCCAAGTTGTTTTATGATTTTCGAATATACTCACATGAAATGTAGAATCTGGTTTTTCAATTTCTTTTTCATTAATTAGATTAACAATCTCCCCTGATTCTGAATTTTTCCATAAGCTATTACCAGATAATTGTTTGCAAAATATTTCTTCGTTCTTAGCTTGTTTAATTACTAGTTTTGACCAATCCTTTATGTTGCCAGATCTTTTCCAACCCCATTGATTCCCAAATGCATCAAGATTTAAGAAGCTTTGATCATTGGAATTATTAGTTTCTATTATTTCGCCATCAAGTAAATTAGCAATTTGATATGCAATATTTTGCGTATTTGACTGATGTAAGCCAATTAAAGGAACTATCTTGGAACATTTGTTATCTATAACGATTACTCCTGGATCTTGATCTTTAGAGGTTAAAAAAGAATTTATTATGCGTATTGATGCAGCAATTGAGCCTATAAAAATAATTAAATCTATCTCCGGCCATTTTTTAAGTAAGATTTCTCTAGGTTTTTGTACTTGAATAAGCTCATTTTTATCTCCATCATCTTTTGAAGAACCTGCAATATATATATCTTTGACAAATTCGGTTTTTTTAAGCCTTTTTAAAATTTCTTTTGAATTATTAGATAGACCTATAGCAATTCCTTTCAAATCAGAAACTATTGATAGTTACGTTGAAATTATATACTGTCGCTGGATTCTAAAAATTTTCTTTGAAATATAAAAAAAAATTTAAGAAATTTTCATAAATTTTGAGTAAAAATACTCATAATTTAGTCGTAGACAGAATTTAACAAAATATTCATATAGTAACAATCATTAGAACATTTGTTACGTTAATGCATAACGAAAGAATCTTTGCCTTATTATTTTTGAAACGAATATCTAAAGTCCCGAGGGATTCGTTTTCTTGAACATTATGATTAAAAATAGGTTCAAGATCCGATCAATCGGCTTTAATGTCAATTATTTTCGAGGTGCTAGATGACCATCAGCCCACCAGAAAGTGGAGAAAAAAACAAAAAAGTTTTGGAGGATCCTGTTAAGGTCGATCCAAGACCTATTGATTTTGCCAAATTAGATAAGCCAGGTTTCTGGTCAAGTAAATTATCTAAAGGTCCAAAAACTACAACTTGGATCTGGAATTTGCATGCTGATGCACATGATTTCGATGTGCATACAGGCGATGCTGAAGAAGCAACAAGAAAAATCTTTTCAGCTCATTTTGGACATCTTGCAGTCATCTTTATTTGGATGAGTGCTGCATTTTTCCATGGAGCAAGATTTTCTAATTACTCAGGTTGGTTAGCTGATCCAACTCATGTCAAACCCGGAGCTCAGCAAGTTTGGGCAATCGTTGGTCAAGAAATGTTGAATGCTGATCTTGGTGCTAACTACAATGGAATTCAAATCAGTTCAGGAATATTCCACATGTGGCGAGCATGGGGAATCACTAATGAGAGCGAACTAATGGCTTTGGCAATAGGTGCTGTAGTAATGGCCGCACTTATGCTGCATGCTGGAATTTTTCATTATCATAAAGCTGCTCCAAAAATGGAGTGGTTCCAAGATATTGAGTCTATGCTTAACCACCATATAGCTGGTTTAGTAGGATTAGGATCTTTAGCATGGGCTGGCCATTGTATTCATATCGGAGCTCCTACTGCAGCTCTCTTAGATGCAATTGATGCAGGCTCTCCTTTAGTTATTAATGGAAAAGAAATAGCAACTATTGCAGATATGCCTATGCCGCATCAACTCTGCGATCCACAAATTATTGGTCAGATATTTCCAGGATTAGCAAGTGGTACAGGCAATTTCTTTAGTTTAAATTGGTTAGCTTTCTCAGACTTCCTTACTTTCAAAGGCGGACTTAACCCTGTGACAGGAAGCTTGTGGATGACTGATGTTTCACATCATCATTTAGCTTTTGGTGTAATAGCAATAATCGGTGGTCATATGTACAGAACCAATTACGGAATTGGTCATAGTATGAAAGAAATATTAGATTCACAACAAGGAGACCCAATATTATTCCCAGCACCTAAAGGTCATCAAGGTCTTTTTGAGTTCATGGCAGAAAGTAGACATGCTCAGCTTTCAGTAAACCTAGCGATGCTTGGATCAATAAGCATACTTGTATCACATCACATGTATGCGATGCCTCCATATCCTTATATAGCTACTGACTACATGACAGTTCTTGGATTATTTACCCATCACATGTGGATAGGTGGATTATTCATAGTAGGAGCAGGTGCACATGCTGGAATTGCAATGGTTAGAGATTACGATCCAGCAAAACATATTGATAATGTATTAGACAGAATTCTTAAGGCAAGAGATGCTTTAATAAGTCACTTGAACTGGGTATGTATGTGGTTAGGATTCCATAGTTTTGGACTCTATATACACAACGATACTATGAGAGCTTTGGGTAGACCCCAAGATATGTTTAGTGATTCTGCAATCCAACTTCAGCCAATCTTTGCTCAATGGGTACAGAGTATTCAAGCATCTGCTGTTGGAACTTCTCTTCTAGCAGGAACTGCAGAAGCTTTACCTCACAAAGCTTTAAGCGAAGTTTTTAATGGAAGTTTAGTAGAAGTTGGTGGAAAGGTAGCTATTGCGCCAATTCCATTAGGTACAGCTGATTTAATGATTCATCATATTCATGCTTTCCAAATCCATGTAACTGTTTTGATACTTCTCAAAGGAGTACTTTATGCAAGAAGTTCAAGGTTAATCCCTGATAAAGCTTCTCTAGGATTTAGATTCCCTTGTGACGGTCCTGGAAGAGGTGGTACATGTCAAGTTTCTTCATGGGATCACGTTTTCTTGGCTCTCTTCTGGATGTATAACTGTTTATCAATAGTTATTTTCCACTTCTCTTGGAAAATGCAGAGTGATGTTTGGGGACTAACTGGTGGTAATTTTGCACAAAGTTCAATTACTATCAATGGTTGGTTAAGAGATTTCCTCTGGGCTCAAGCTTCTCAAGTATTAACAAGCTATGGCGAATCAATAAGCATGTACGGTTTGATGTTTTTAGGAGCTCACTTTATATGGGCGTTCAGTTTAATGTTCCTCTTCAGCGGAAGAGGATATTGGCAAGAATTGTTTGAATCAATTGTTTGGGCACACAATAAACTAAAGGTTGCACCAACAATTCAACCTCGAGCTCTATCTATTACTCAGGGACGTGCAGTAGGTGTTACACACTTCCTTGTAGGTGGCATTGCTACCACATGGGCCTTCTTCCATGCTCGCCTTTTCGGGCTGGGCTAATAACCTGAACTTCACCTTTTTAATTCAATGGCAACAAAATTTCCATCATTTAACCAGGGTCTAGCTCAGGACCCCACAACCCGACGAATATGGTACGGAATAGCTACTGCTCATGACTTTGAAAGTCATGATGGTATGACCGAAGAAAAGCTTTATCAGAAGCTTTTCTCTACACATTTTGGACATCTAGCAATAATCGCCCTCTGGGTAGCTGGTAACTTATTCCATATTGCTTGGCAAGGTAACTTCGAGCAGTTTGTACTTGATCCAACTCACGTTCGTCCTATTGCTCATGCTATTTGGGATCCACATTTTGGATCTGGGATCACAGAAGCAATGACACAAGCTGGAGCTAGTGGTCCAGTAAACATAGCTTACTCAGGCCTTTACCATTGGTGGTACACAATTGGAATGAGAACTAACGAGCAACTCTTCCAAGCTTCAATATTTATGAGTATTTTGGCTTGTTGGACTCTATTTGCAGGTTGGTTACACTTACAGCCAAAATTCAGACCTTCTCTAGCTTGGTTTAAAAATGCAGAGTCAAGATTAAACCATCATTTAGCTGTTTTATTTGGTTTTAGTAGTATTGCATGGACAGGTCATTTGGTTCATGTTGCTATACCTGAATCAAGAGGACAGCATGTGGGTTGGGATAACTGGTTAACAGTCCTTCCACACCCTGCAGGACTAGCCCCTTTCTTTACTTTAAACTGGGGAGCATATGCTCAAAACCCTGATTCTCTAGATCAAGTATTTGGCACAGCCGAGGGAGCAGGTACAGCAATCTTTACTTTCTTAGGTGGTCTTCATCCTCAAAGTGAAGCATTATGGCTTACTGATATTGCGCATCATCATTTAGCGATTGGAACAGTTTTTGTAATTGCTGGTCATATGTATAGAAATACCTTTGGTATTGGTCATAGCCTCAAAGAAATTACAGAAGCTCATAATACAAGACACCCTAATGATCCTCATAAGGGTAGTTTCGGTATTAACCACGATGGAATATATGAAACTGTAAATAATTCATTACATTTCCAACTAGGATTAGCATTAGCATCACTTGGTGTAGCGACTTCTCTTGTAGCTCAACATATGGGTGCACTTCCCTCTTATGCCTTCATTGCAAGGGACTACACTACACAATCTGCTTTATACAGCCATCATCAGTACATAGCAATGTTCTTGATGGTTGGTGCTTTCGCACACGGTGCTATTTTCTTCGTTAGAGATTATGATCCAGAATTAAACAAAGATAATGTATTAGCAAGAGTACTTGGAACGAAGGAAGCTTTGATAAGTCACCTTAGTTGGGTAACAATGTTGCTGGGATTCCATACACTTGGAATTTATGTTCATAACGATGTTGTTGTTGCTTTTGGTAATCCTGAAAAGCAAATTCTAATTGAGCCAGTATTTGCTCAATTCGTTCAAGCTGCTCAAGGTAAGATGATGTACGGGTTTAACGCTTTATTATCTGATCCTACAAGCTCAGCAAGCCTCGCAGCTAATTCATTGCCAGGTAATCATTACTGGATGGATCTTATTAATAGACAAGATGCATTAAGTGCTTTCTTACCAATTGGTCCTGCAGATTTCTTGGTTCACCATGCTATTGCTTTAGGTCTTCATACAACTGCATTAATTCTTATCAAAGGTGCACTTGATGCTAGAGGAACAAAATTAATTCCTGACAAGAAAGATTTAGGTTATGCATTCCCTTGCGATGGACCTGGACGTGGAGGTACTTGTGATAGTTCATCTTGGGACGCTATGTACTTAGCTATGTTCTGGGCATTAAATTTACTAGCATGGGTAACTTTCTACTGGCATTGGAAGCACCTAGCAATTTGGCAGGGTAATGTAGCACAATTTAATGAATCAGGAACTTATCTAATGGGTTGGTTCAGAGATTATCTCTGGTTAAATTCTGCTCAACTTATTAATGGATATAATCCATTTGGAGTTAATTCTCTATCTCCTTGGGCTTGGATGTTCCTATTCGGTCACTTAGTTTGGGCTACTGGTTTCATGTTCCTAATATCATGGCGTGGTTACTGGCAAGAGTTAATTGAAACATTAGTTTGGGCACATCAGCGTACTCCAATTGCTAACCTTGTTGGCTGGAGAGATAAGCCAGTTGCACTTTCAATTGTTCAAGCTAGATTAGTTGGACTAGCACATTTCACGATTGGAAACATACTTACATTTGGAGCATTTGTTATCGCATCCACTTCAGGTAAGTTTGGTTAAATTTCCCTTAAATAATTTAAATCACCACGTTTGTGGTGATTTTTTTTGTTTAATTTTAATGTTCTAAATTAAGTTAAAATTGTGTAATTATTATTAAATATAAATGTCAGATATAAAACAATTAATTTCTATTATCGTCCCTGTTTTCAATGAAAGCGAGAGTATTGGTCTTTTATTGGATGAAGTTATAAATGTAATGTCATCTCATAAATTTAATTTTGAATTGATTGTTGTAAATGATGGTTCTAAAGATAATACTCATCAAGTATTAAAGCAATTAACTCTCAAAATTAAAGAATTGTCAGTAATTTCCCTTCGCAAAAATTATGGTCAAACTGCAGCAATGTCAGCTGGCTTTGATAATTCTAAGGGCGATATTGTTATTACTTTGGATGGTGATTTACAAAATGATCCAAATGATATTCCATTATTAATTGCAGAAATTAATAATGGTTATGATTTGGTTTGTGGTTGGAGGTTTGATAGAAAAGATAAATTAATTAATAGAAAGATACCATCAAAAATAGCGAATAAGTTAATAGCTCACGTAACAGGTTTGAAGTTGCATGACTATGGTTGCTCATTAAAAGCGTTTAAGAAAGAAATAATAGAAGATATAAAGTTATATGGCGAACTTCATAGGTTTTTGCCCGTTTTAGCAAATATTGAAGGTGCAAGAATCAAAGAAATTAAAGTAAATCATAGGAGCAGGCAATATGGATCTAGTAAATATGGAATTGATAGAACTTTTAGAGTTTTAATGGATTTACTAACTGTTTGGTTTATGACTAAATTTTTAACAAGACCGATGTATGGATTTGGTTTTGTTGGGATTATAAGTATTTTCTTTAGCCTTGCGATAAGTTCTTATTTGATAGTTTTAAAAATAATGGGTGAGGATATTGGAAATCGTCCGTTGCTTATGTTTGCATTAATATTAGGAATTGCTGGTGTTCAATTATTTAGCTTTGGATTATTGAGCGAACTTTTAATTAGGACATATCATGAAAGTCAAAGTCGTCCAATTTACAGAATTAGATCAATAAACAGTGCTAAGCAAAATTGATTGTTTACTTGAACTGTCTAATTAATAAAGCTGAAATTTCAACGACTTCAGGAGAAATATCTCTCAAGCCTTTTCGTAAAATTGGTAATGTTGATTTATCAGCCAATTCTTCCGCAATTTTTAATGCCTTTAATTTATTTTCTGTGTCACCATGAAAAAGATTAATCATTTTATTTCTTTGAGAATTTTTATAAAATACTGAGTACTTTTTTTCTTCGTGATTGTATAAATAACTATTTTTTTTAGATAGAAATTTATTATTACTTTTTTTATTTTTCTTTAATTTAATAGAATTTAAATTGCTTTGATTTATTAACTTTTTAAAGCTTCTTTTTTTAAAAACTAGAAGTAATATTCCTATAAAAATAATAAGTAAAATTGCGAAAAAATTTAACATGTAAAAAGTTAATAATTTTTATATCATCCAGTAATAAAATTAACATTATTTCACTGATAAATACTAAAGTGTTTAAAGATGTTTAAAGAACTATGCCATCTGATTTACCAAGTCTTTTACCCTCAATTTTTGTTCCATTAATTGGTATAGCAATGCCTGCTGTTTTTATCGTATTGATTGGAAGATTAATTACAGCAACTGAATAAATTTTAAAACACTAAACTATTAAAAAAATGAGCGACTTTCAAAAATCATTCTCTGAATCAACAAGTTCTATTAAGTTTGATGAGAAATACATAGATACTTCTGTACAACCAAATGATATTGGCGTAGCAGAACAATGGGCAGTAAAAACAGTTGCTGATCCTTGTGTTGGTAATTTAGCTACTCCAGTTAATAGTGGTTATTTTACAAAAGCCTTTATAAATAATTTACCTTTTTACAGAGAAGGTATTTCTCCTAATTTTAGAGGTTTAGAAACTGGAGCAGCTTTTGGATATCTTCTATACGGACCTTTTACCATGACTGGCCCATTAAGAAATTCTGAATTTGCTCTAACAGCTGGACTTCTCGCTACTATTGGAGCTGTTCATATTTTGACAGCACTTTTTGTTCTATATAATGCACCTGGTAAAGCACCTAATGTTCAACCTCCAGATGCGACTGTTAATAATCCGCCAAAGGACTTATTTACAAGAGCTGGTTGGGCTGATTTTACAAGTGGATTTTGGTTAGGAGGATGTGGAGGCGCTGTTTTTGCTTGGTTACTTGTTGGGACATTACACTTAGATACCATAATGCCAATCATTAAAAATATTTGGACTGCTGGTTAATTTCTAAATAAAAGAATAAGTAATATTTAATTTAAAATTTTAAGATGAGCTCTATTAATTAACGTATAGAACGGTCCCATCTATAATTTCTAACTACTCTTCCTGCCGAAATAAGTTTAGATTTGTAATGCAAAGAGATTTTATCATTAGACTTTTTTAGTGTATCTAATCCTATTCCATTTCTGCCAAAATCGATTCCAGAGCTATGGTAATAGAATCCGTCTCCTTTGTAGATTCCAATATGATCACATATTTCTTCATTTCCAAAAAATAAAAGATCGCCAGGTCGTAGAGCCGTATACGATTCTTTGTAATAAAAAAGGTGTTTACAAAAACTTTTTATTTGAAAAGAGTCTCGAGGTATATAAATTTGATGCTTTAAAAAAGCAGTCTGAATTAATCCAGAACAATCAAAATTGGGTCCTAATGTACCTCCCCAAAGATATTTATTATTTAACTCAGATTGATCTTTGATCCATTTTAAAATTGAGTTAACTTTATCTTTTATAAAGAAGTGTTCATTGTCTAAACTGTTATTTTTTTTGAATTCGTATTTTTCAATAATTAATCCATCTAAATTTATCCAACAGACGTAACCATCTTCATATAGTTGAACTAGTATTCTTGAAAATTTATGGTTGTTTTGATAAATATTTGGATAAATAAGCCTAAAAATTCTATTTTTAAATATTTCAGTAATTAATTTATCTTCTGTTTCATTTTGATATCCCGAAATATTAACTTTTAATTTCCACCAAATAGTTTTTGAAAAATTAGTTTGTTTAAATAGTGAGATAGGATTTTTATAATTTTCCATACAATGTCCTTTTACTATTTAAGTGAAGAGATGGGTCTAGCCTTAAATGATATTTTAGGGAGAGTATGCTCTTATAATAAAGATTTTTCAAGTAAAGATATTTCCATAACTTGGATTAATTATAAAAGTAGAAATAAAAGTGTATTTAAAGGTTTAGGCACTGGCATAAATAATAAAAAAATGGTTTACCCTGCCAGCATAGTCAAGTTGGTCTATGGTCTTGCTACATATTATTGGATTGAAAAAGGAAGTTTATTATTATCGGATGAAATTATTGAGGCTGTAAGGAAAATGTTATCTTTCTCAAGTAATAATGCAACAAGCTTCTTAATTGATTTACTTACTGGAACAACAAGTGGACCTTGTATTGAGGGCGAATCATGGGAAAATTGGAAATATCAAAGGAGTATAATAAACGATTGGCTACATGATTTAAATTGGGAAGAATTGGCTGGTATAAATTGCTGTCAGAAAACCTGGGATGATGGACCATTTGGTCGTGAAAAAGAATTTTATGGACATAATAATAAAAATAGAAACGCTATGAGTTCTGATTCTGCTGCAAGGGTTTTGGAGGAAATTATGATTCATATTAATTATCAAAAAAATGATTTAAATTTAAGAAGTTTTTTAAAAAGAAATTTAGATAAAGTTGTTCTTAAAAACGATTCTCTTAATCAAATAGATGGTTTTTTGGGTGCAGGCTTACCAGAAAGCATTAATCTTTGGAGTAAAGCAGGTTTAATGTCAGAAGTTAGACATGATTCTGCTTGGTGGACTAATAGTCAATCTCTACACACTTTATTAGTTGTTTTTTGTGATGGTGAAAAATATTTTAAAGATTCTTCTTTCTTACCATTAATATCAAAAGAAGTATATGAATTTAATAAAAAATATACTATTTAAGACTAAATTTAATCTTCTAAGAAATTAGAATCTAATTTGTCAGTATATGCTTCATAAGGCAACATCATTACTTCTTCAAAATCTAAATCATTCATAATCCATTCTCTATATTCAGCTAATAAACTTTTTCTATCTTCATTATCTAATTCATAAATACGCAATGCTGTATCTTTAAAATTTTCTTTAATTAAATTTTCAATTTCTTTCCTCTTCATTTTATGTTAGTTCTCCTTCCAAAATTACTCTTCTTATTGTTGACAACGCAATTCCTGTTTGTGATCTGATTGATCGATAAGAATATCCTTCATTACGCAATCTGATTACTAAAGATTCTTTCAGAGGACTGATTTTGGGCCTTCCTCCCAAATTATTTCCAGATAATTTTCTGCGTAATAGTTGTTCTTTTTTTCTTTCACCTAAACTTTTGTCTTCTAAATTATCTAATTCATATAAAATCTTAAAAATTGAAGAATTTGAATTAGAAGTTTCATTAGCGGCAAAAAAACCAGTCAAAGTTCGCAATTGAATATCCTTATTAATAAGTTTATTTATTGTTATCAAACATTCTTTTTTATTTTTAAATGCTCGATCAAGCTGAGTTATCATTAATTGATCGCCTTTTGATAAGAAATTTATAGCTTTATTGAGTTGGGGTTTGATTTCTTCATCTAAACTTATAAATTCTGAGAACACTAAACTGCAACCCTCTTCCTTCAAAATTTTTATTTGCTCTTCTAAATATTCATATTCGTTATGACTAGCTCTAGCATAACCTATTGCTTTAGAGTTTTTATTTTTTTCCGATAATAAAATACGTTTTCTTTTGAATTTAAAAGTCAATGTTTTATTACATATATTTTTTACTGTATCAAAAAATCATAAAAAAACACTTTTTAGTACAAAATAGTGTAATTCATAGTCAACTTTTTAGCTACAAATTTAAAATTAGTATGTTCTGATATCTGTATTAAAAATAATGTTATGAAATCTGATTCAATTTTAGTTAATGAAACACAAGAACTTTGTCTAATGAGTAAATTTAATTAAGATTTTCTAAATTGCAGAAGGATTAGTAGAGTTAATTTATTTATTTACTTCTTTTGAATGAGCTTCGTCTTTTAAATTATAAATAGTTAATTCATCTTGTTTTTAGTAAAATAAAATTACAGGTCAAGAAGATTTAACGTGACTAATAATCCTAATAGTTTAATTTCAAAACCTGAATGGTTAAGGGTCAAAGCTCCACAATTTGAGCGAATTGGGAATACTGCAAATTTATTAAATGATTTAAATCTCAATACCGTATGTCAAGAAGCAAGCTGTCCAAATATCGGCGAATGTTTTGCTAGTGGAACTGCAACTTTCCTCATAATGGGTCCTGGTTGCACTAGGGCATGTCCATATTGTGATATTGATTTTGATAGATCTAAGAGAGACTTAGACCCAACTGAACCATATCGTTTAGCCGAAGCTGTTTTTAGAATGAAGCTTAAGCATGTTGTAATCACATCAGTTAATAGAGACGATCTTGAGGATGGTGGCGCATCTCAATTTTTTCAATGTGTTCATCAAATAAGAGAAACATCTCCTGAAACTACTATTGAGCTTCTAATACCTGATCTTTGTGGCAACTGGAATGCGCTTGAAAAAGTTCTTGATTCAAATCCAAACGTTTTAAACCACAATATTGAGACTGTGTCTTCGCTGTATAAAAAAGTGAGACCTCAGGGTAAATATGAAAGAACTCTTGAGTTGCTTAAAAGAACCAGAGACTATTCTCCCAAAATTTATACAAAGTCAGGCTTCATGCTTGGTTTAGGGGAAAAAGACGAGGAGGTCTTAAGTCTGCTTAAGGATTTAAAAAGTAATTTCGTAGATATTGTTACTATTGGCCAATACTTATCTCCTGGCCCTAATCATTTACCTGTTCAAAGATTTGTGAGTCCCTCAAAATTTAATTATTATAAAGTTTTCGGGGAAAAAGATTTGGACTTTATGCAAGTAGTTAGTTCACCTTTAACTCGTAGCAGTTACCATGCTGAAGAAATTCAAAAACTTATGAAAAAGTACCCGAGATAGTAATTTTCATTTATTTGAATCTACCCACTCATTTAATTTCCATTCAACTAGATCATTTTTAATCATTGGATCATTCTTAATTATTTTTAGTGCATTTTTATAATTATTCATCTCAAGAATAAGTAATCCGCCGTCACCTGGCCTTTGTAACTCATCTACTAAAAAACCACTTTTTATATTAATTCCCTCTTTTTTTAATTTTTTTATCCAATCAATATGTTCGTTAATTATTTTTTGTTTTAAATCATGTTTAATTAAGTATTCTTTTTTTATAAGTTCAGTTTTTACAAAGAAAGGCATTTACATTTTCTTTAGGCCAAGCATTTCTTCTTCACTTGGGGGAACTATTATTTTGAAAGTACTCTTGTAATAAAACCAATTTTCAATTACTTTGGCTGCTTTTAAACTATTTGTTTTTGCTCGATATTCTCTAATAATTTCCAATAAGATATCTTCCTGCTTTGATGTAGTTATTTTATGAATGCTAACTATTTCTTTATTAACTTTATTACTCAAATCATTATTCTCATCAATTATAAAAGCTATTCCACCAGTCATACCCGCACCAATATTCCTTCCTGTGGAACCTAGAATAACTACTTTCCCACCAGTCATGTATTCACAGCAATGATCACCTGCTCCTTCTGTTACCGCTGTAGCACCACTATTTCTTACTGCAAATCTTTCGCCCGATTTTCCTAATGCAAATAATTTCCCACCTGTTGCTCCATAAAGACATGTGTTTCCTAAAATTACCTGTTCAGAAGAAGTTTTATCTATTTTTGGTGGAATTATTGTGAGTATTCCTCCATTCATTCCTTTACAAACATAATCATTAGCTTCTCCGATTAATTGAACATTCATTCCCTTCAATAAAAAGGCACCAAAGCTTTGTCCTGCATATCCTTTGAAATTTAAGTTGAGTTCGCCATTAAAGCCAGTGTTGCCGTGAAGTTCAGCGATTTCGCCTGATATTTTCGCACAAACACTTCTATCTGTATTTTTTATCTCAATTTCTTTAGTGAATATTTCGTGATTTTTAATTGAATCTATAAATTGAGCATCAGACAAAAACTCGTCTTCTAATACATAACCATTACTATGGGCAGTCTTTGAATGTTTTAACCATGATCTATCAGTGGTTGAATGTTTATTTACTAAAGAAGAAAGATCAATATTAGAAGTTTTTGGAAGATCGATATTTCTTGCAGAAAGAAATTCTTGATTACCAATCAGTTCTTCCATATTAGAAACACCGATACTACTCATTATCTGTCTTACTTCTTCAGCTATATACAAGAAAAAATTGACAACATTTTCTGGAATACCTTTAAATCTTTTTCTTAATTCTTCTTTTTGAGTGGCAACTCCAACAGGACACTTGTTTGTATGACAAACTCGAGCCATTATGCAACCTTCAGCAATCATAGCTACAGAACCAAAACCGTATTCTTCAGCACCTAGTAAAGCAGCTATAACAACATCCCAGCCTGTTTTAAGACCTCCATCAGTTCTCAAAATTACTCTTTCACGTAAATTATTCTCTAAGAGAGATTTATGAACCTCAGCAACACCTAGTTCCCATGGTAAACCTGCATGTTTAATAGAACTCAGGGGTGAAGCACCTGTACCTCCGTCATGGCCTGAAATTTGAATTACATCTGCATTAGCTTTGCTTACTCCAGCAGCAATAGTGCCTATACCAATTTCAGAGACAAGTTTAACGCTTACTTTCGCTTTTGGATGAACTTGGTGTAAGTCATGGATAAGTTGAGCTAAATCTTCAATTGAATAAATATCATGATGAGGGGGAGGAGATATTAAAGCTACTCCAGGTTTACTATTTCTTAGTTTTGCGATGTAAGAATCAACTTTTGGACCAGGCAATTGTCCCCCCTCTCCCGGTTTTGCACCTTGAGCCATTTTAATTTCGAGTTGTTTACCACTTCTTAGATATTCAGGTGTAACTCCAAATCTTCCTGATGCTATTTGTTTAATAGCTGAGCATGCGGTGTCTCCATTCTCTAGCCCTTTAATGAATGGTAACGTCGCTGATTGAGTATTTTCATCGATGTCATTTAAAACATTAAAACGAGCTGGATCTTCTCCCCCTTCTCCACTATTACTTTTTCCACCAATTCTATTCATTGCAACTGCTAAAACTTCATGTGCTTCTCTAGATAAAGCGCCTAAACTCATTCCTCCAGTACAGAACCTTTTGCAAATTGATTCAACACTTTCCACTTCCTCTAATGGAATACTTTTTCTTTGTGAATTAATTGTAAGTAAATCTCTTAGAGATGTTGTCGGTCTATTACTAATAAGTTTTTTGTAAGTTTCAAAATGATCGTATCCTGGTCCTTGTTTTACCGCTGAATGTAAAACTTTGGACATCTCTGGGTTATTGGAATGGTATTCTCCATTATTTCTAAATTGTACAAATCCTAAAAATTCTAATTTCTTTAAATCGATCTCTGGATAGGCTTTCGTATGTATTGAAAGTGTTTCATTAGTTAATTCTTTTAATGTTATGCCAGCAATACGGCTTGTTGTACCATCAAAAGCAATTTTTATTAAGTCAGATCCAAGGCCCACAGCTTCAAAAATTTGTGCACCATGGTAACTAGATAAAAGTGAGATGCCTATTTTTGAAAGAATTTTTCTTAGACCGTCTTCTAGCGCTTTTTTAATATTTTCTTGGACATCAATTATTGATAATGGATTTATTTTTTTGCTATCAATTAGTTTTTGTGTTTTTGGATGTTTTAACCAGTGTCTACCTGCTTCGAAGGTCAACCAAGGGCAAACCGCGCTTGCACCATAACCAATCAAGCAAGCCAAGTGATGTGTGCTCCAACATTGACCTGTTTCAATAATTAGAGAAGCTTTTAGCCTGATTTCTTTTTTTAGAAGGTAATGATGAATTGCTCCAACAGCAAGTAAAGGAGGAATAAAAGTCTTTGTAGGATTAATACCCTTATCAGAAATAATAATTAAAGAGCAACCTTCTTTTATAGAGAGCTCACTCTGTTTGCAAATTGCTTTTAATTGGTTCTCTAAGCCTTGAACTCCTTCCTCAATATCAAACAAACTTGAAATTGTTTGAGATTTAATTTTTGATTTTTTAATGGAAATGAGTTCTTCTTCATTGAGAATTGGACTTTTTAAATGAACAAAAGGTTTAGGATCTTTAATCTCAAATGCTGTACATCTTTCTCCAAGATGCATCTCTAGACTCATTACCAGTTTTTCTCTTAAAGGATCAATAGGAGGATTTGTAACTTGTGCGAATCTTTGCTTGAAATAGTCATATAAGATATGTGGCTTTGAAGAAAGCACTGCTAATGGGATATCGTCGCCCATGCAATAGGTAGGCTCTTTGGCTAATGAAGCCATTGAATCCAAGATAAGATCATTATCTTCTGCTGAGAAACCGTACGCAGTCTGTTGTTGTAATAGCTCAAGGTCTTTTAGTTTGCAGTCTTTAAACCATTCACTATTATCAATTTTGATAGTTCTATTACTTAGGAGGTTTTTGTAATCATGCCTTTGCGCGGCTTCAGATTTTACCTCCCAATTTCTCAGGATTCTATTTTGATGAAAATCAACCGCCAACATTTGTCCGGGTCCTAATCTACCTTTTTCAATTACTCTCTCCTCTTCAAGATCTACTACGCCTGTTTCGGAACCCATTATTACAAAACCATCATTTGTTATTGAATATCTTGCTGGTCTTAAACCATTTCTATCAAGTGTTGCTCCTACAAAATGTCCATCTGCAAATACAAGTAGAGCAGGACCATCCCAGGCTTCTTGAAGGCTCGCAGAATACTCATAAAATGATTTTATGTCTTCTTTTTGTTCAAGTTCTGGTTGATCTCTAAATGCTTCAGGAACAAGCTTTAATAATGAGTCAGTAATGGGCTGACCTGAACGAATATTGATTTCAAGAGTTGCATCAAGATTTGATGAATCACTTTTATTTATATCTACGATTGGTTTAATTTCGTTAGATAATTCTCCCCAAAAATCATCTATATGTGTTTCTGAAGCTTTAGCCCAGTTGATATTACCTAAGAGAGTGTTAATTTCCCCGTTATGGCCTAAGAATCGCATTGGCTGAGCTAGTGGCCATTTTGGAAGTGTGTTAGTACTAAATCTTCTATGATAAACGGAAAATGAGACTTCAAAACTCTCTTCTTTTAAGTCTTGATAAAACTCAGATAATATTTCAGAACGAACCATTCCTTTGTAAACAACTGTTTTCGAACTTAGTGAGGCAAAATAAAATTCACAATCTCCAACATGGTTTTTAAAACTTTCTCTTACTTTTTTCTCAATTCTTTTCCTTAATTGAAATAAAAGCCTCTCTGTATCATCGTTATATTTTTTATCTATGAATAAAATCCACTGACTTATAAATGGAGAATTTGCTTTAGCCAAAGGACCTAAGATTTCATTATTAACAGGTACTGTTCTCCATGATGTTTTGTTTATTCTTAATTTTTTGGCTTCCTCTTCGCATATAGATTTACATTCTTCAATTTTCTCTTTTTTATTAGGCATGAAAAGCATACCTAGACCTTTATCATAGTCTTTTTTACTTTCAAAATTTACTTCTTTTTCTAAATAATTCCATGGGATTGAACATAAAATGCCCGCTCCATCTCCAGAGTCACTATCCCCGCCACAACCTCCTCTATGCTCCATGCAGTTAAGACCTTTTAGAGATTGTTTTAGGATCCAGTTGCTTTCTACCCCTTCAATATTTGCTATAAAACCAACTCCACACGCATCTTTCTCACCAATTATTCCATTTGGGGAATAACTATCTTGATATGGCCTAACGATCCTTTTGATACTCTCTCCCATAGATTATTTAATCTTATTTAGTTATTTATGTAATTCTATTATAAAAATAAATATGAAAATAAATCTAAAGATAATGAATATTTACCAAAGAATTTTAATTTCTTAAATTTATAGTAAATATCACTAAAAACTTTTAGTTGGTGCTCGTTAAAGGTTATGATGGTGGAATCTTTAATTTTTTCAAAATATAATAGATGCCTACCATCTCACAATTAATAGGTTCAGAAAGAAAACGTCTGACTAGGAAAACAAAATCTCCTGCTCTAAAAGCTTGCCCTGAAAGAAGAGGGGTATGTACGAGAGTTTATACATCAACTCCTAAAAAACCTAATTCAGCTTTAAGAAAAGTCGCAAGGGTGAGATTAACTTCTGGTTTCGAAGTTACGGCATATATTCCTGGAATTGGTCATAATTTGCAAGAACACTCTGTAGTACTACTTAGGGGCGGAAGAGTTAAGGATTTACCTGGAGTTAGGTATCATATAATAAGAGGAACTTTAGATACGGCTGGAGTCAAAGATAGACGTCAATCCAGATCTAAATATGGAGCAAAAGCTCCTAAAGATTAATTTGTAAACAACACTTTTTAAAAACATGTCACGTCGTAATGCAGCAGTAAAAAGACCAGTTCTTCCAGATCCTCAATTTAATAGTCGTCTTGCTTCAATGATGATTTCTCGATTGATGAAACATGGTAAAAAATCTACAGCTCAAAGAATATTGTCTGATGCCTTTTCTTTAATAAGCGAGAGAACAGGTGGGAATGCAGTCGAATTGTTCGAAACAGCTGTAAAAAATGCTACTCCTCTTGTAGAGGTACGAGCTAGGAGAGTTGGTGGTGCAACATATCAAGTGCCTATGGAAGTACGGCAAGAAAGGGGTACAGCTATGGCATTAAGATGGCTTGTTACATTCTCACGTGCAAGAAATGGAAAAAGTATGTCCCAAAAACTCGCTGGTGAGTTGATGGATGCAGCAAATGAAACTGGCAGTGCAGTAAAAAAGAGAGAAGACACTCATAAAATGGCTGAAGCTAATAAAGCTTTTGCACATTACAGATATTAATTTCATCAAAAAGGTACTTAAGTAGTTTATTATTATTAAAGTTTGCTTTTAGGGTGAACTACACTAATCAAAAGTTATTTTATTTGGAGCTTAAAAATTGGCACGCGACTTTCCCCTAGAACGAGTAAGAAACATAGGTATAGCCGCTCATATTGATGCAGGGAAGACAACAACTACTGAAAGAATTTTGTTTTATTCGGGTGTTGTTCACAAGATAGGAGAAGTACATGATGGTGCTGCAGTAACAGATTGGATGGCTCAAGAACGAGAAAGAGGAATAACTATTACTGCTGCTGCAATATCTACTAGTTGGCAAGACCACAGAATTAATATTATTGATACTCCTGGACATGTTGACTTTACCATTGAAGTGGAGAGATCAATGAGAGTCTTGGACGGAGTAATAGCAGTTTTTTGTGCAGTTGGTGGAGTTCAGCCTCAATCTGAAACAGTTTGGCGTCAAGCAGATAGATACTCTGTCCCAAGAATGGTTTTTGTAAATAAAATGGACAGGACTGGTGCAGATTTTTTAAAAGTTAATAAACAAATTAAAGATCGACTAAAGGCAAATGCACTACCAATTCAGCTACCTATTGGAGCTGAAGGTGATCTTACAGGCATTATTGATTTAGTCGCCAACAAAGCATATCTATACAAAAATGACTTAGGTACAGACATTCAAGAAGCACCAATTCCATCTGAAATGGAAGAGGAAGCTGCTGAGTGGAGATTCAAGTTGATGGAAAGCGTCGCAGAAAATGATGAAGAGTTGATTGAAATTTTTCTTGAAACAGAAGAATTATCCGAAGAACAACTTAAAAAAGGTATTAGGGAAGGTGTCTTAAAACATGGATTAGTTCCTGTTCTCTGTGGTTCAGCTTTTAAGAATAAAGGTGTTCAACTCGTATTAGACGCAGTAGTTGATTACTTGCCAGCTCCAGTTGATGTTAAACCAATTCAAGGTGTTTTACCAAGTGGTAAAGAAGATTTTAGACCTTCAGATGATAATGCTCCTTTCAGTGCATTAGCTTTTAAAGTAATGTCAGACCCATATGGAAAATTAACTTTTGTAAGAATGTATTCAGGTGTACTTTCAAAAGGAAGTTATGTAATGAATTCTACTAAGGATGCTAAAGAGAGAATTTCTAGATTAGTGATTCTTAAAGCTGATGAAAGAGAGGAAGTTGATGAATTGAGGGCTGGGGATTTAGGAGCTGTATTAGGTCTCAAGAACACAACTACTGGTGATACTTTATGTAACACAGATGATCCAATAGTTTTGGAGACATTGTTTATCCCTGAACCAGTGATCTCGGTGGCCGTTGAGCCAAAAACTAAAGGCGATATGGAAAAATTATCAAAAGCTTTAACTGCTTTGTCTGAAGAGGATCCAACATTTAGGGTAAGTACAGATTCTGAGACGAATCAGACTGTTATTGCAGGTATGGGTGAGTTGCACCTAGAGATCCTCGTTGACAGAATGCTAAGAGAATTTAAAGTTGAAGCAAATATAGGAGCTCCTCAGGTTTCATATAGAGAGACCATTAGGTCTAGTTCTAAAGGTGAAGGTAAATATGCAAGGCAGACTGGAGGAAAAGGTCAATATGGTCATGTAATTATTGAAATGGAACCTGCTGAAGTTGGTAAAGGTTTTGAATTTGTGAACAAAATTGTTGGCGGAGCTGTACCAAAAGAGTATATTGGACCTGCATCCAATGGAATGAAAGAAACTTGTGAATCTGGTGTTCTTGCCGGTTATCCACTCATTGATGTAAAAGTAACACTAGTCGATGGTTCATTCCACGATGTAGACTCATCTGAAATGGCCTTCAAAATTGCAGGTTCCATGGCTTTTAAAGACGGGGTTAAAAAATGCAATCCTGTCCTCTTAGAGCCTATGATGAAAGTTGAGGTCGAAAGTCCTGACGACTTTCTTGGATCTGTAATTGGTGATCTCTCTTCTAGAAGAGGTCAAGTAGAAGGACAATCTGTTGATGATGGATTGTCTAAGGTACAGGCCAAAGTGCCCTTAGCCGAAATGTTCGGTTATGCCACTCAACTCCGATCAATGACTCAAGGTCGGGGTATATTTTCAATGGAGTTCGCAAATTATGAGGAAGTTCCTCGTAATGTTGCCGAAGCTATCATTTCCAAGAATCAGGGCAACTCCTGATCTCTAAACTAAAACACTCTTAAACCCTCGATTCTTTAATTTAAAATGGCTCGCGAGAAGTTCGAAAGGAACAAACCACATGTCAACATAGGTACTATTGGCCATGTTGATCATGGAAAAACAACACTAACTGCTGCTATTACAAATGTATTAGCCAAAAAAGGTCAAGCTCAAGCTCAAGACTATGGAGACATTGATGGTGCTCCTGAAGAAAGAGAGCGTGGCATAACCATTAATACAGCTCACGTTGAATATGAAACTGAAGGCAGACATTATGCTCATGTGGATTGCCCAGGACATGCTGATTATGTCAAAAACATGATCACAGGGGCCGCACAGATGGACGGAGCTATTCTAGTTTGCGCAGCTACAGATGGTCCTATGGCTCAAACAAAAGAGCATATTCTTTTAGCTAAACAGGTTGGAGTTCCTGCCCTTGTAGTTGCTCTAAATAAGTGCGATATGGTCGATGATGAAGAGATTATTGAACTCGTTGAAATGGAAATCAGAGAACTATTAGATAGTTATGACTTCCCCGGAGATGATATTCCTATTGTTCAAGTTTCTGGTTTAAAAGCTCTCGAAGGTGATTCTACTTGGGAATCAAAGATCGAAGAATTAATGAAAGCAGTTGATGCTAATATTCCTGAACCAGAAAGAGAAGTTGATAAACCATTCTTGATGGCAGTTGAAGACGTTTTCTCAATTACTGGTAGAGGAACTGTTGCTACCGGAAGAATTGAGAGAGGTAAAGTAAAGGTTGGAGAAGAAGTTGAAATAGTTGGAATAAGAGATACAAGACTTACAACTGTTACTGGAGTTGAAATGTTCCGAAAACTTCTTGATGAAGGTATGGCTGGCGATAATGTTGGTTTACTTTTACGTGGTGTCCAGAAAGAAGATATTGAGAGAGGAATGGTACTTGTTAAGAAAGGATCTATTACCCCTCATACTCAGTTTGAAGGAGAAGTTTATGTTCTCAAAAAAGAAGAGGGCGGAAGACATACTCCTTTCTTCGCAGGATATAGACCTCAGTTCTACATCAGAACAACTGATGTAACTGGTCAAATAACCGCATTTACCTCTGATGATGGCTCTAATGTTGAAATGGTTATGCCTGGAGACAGAATTAAGATGACTGGTGAATTAATTTGTCCAGTAGCTATTGAACAAGGTATGCGATTCGCAATCCGTGAAGGTGGACGTACTATCGGTGCTGGAGTTGTTTCTAAAATACTCAAATAATATATTTGAATTTTAAAAAATTAACCTCAATCATCTAGTATAGGTATTTGGGCTGGGGTCATTTTTACCAATGACCCTTCATTAGAAGTTATTTGAAACTATGACTGCATCAATTGCACAACAAAAAATAAGAATAAGATTGAAAGCATTTGATAGAAGAATGCTTGATTTATCTTGTGACAAAATAATCCAAACTGCAGATACTACTTCTGCTTCAGCAATAGGTCCAATTCCTTTGCCTACAAAAAGGAAGATTTATTGTGTCCTGAGATCACCACATGTTGATAAAGATTCTAGAGAGCATTTTGAAACAAGAACACATCGAAGAATCATAGATATCTATAGTCCTTCTGCAAAAACTATTGATGCTTTAATGAAACTAGATCTTCCTAGTGGTGTAGATATAGAAGTTAAACTTTAATAAATCCCGAAATCTCACTAAATTGACTAATATAAAAAAAAGAAATGAGGTTTAAATGGGAGAACTCTCAGTAAGGGAATTACCATTATTTCCTTTATCAGATGTAGTCCTTTTTCCTCAAGAAGTATTGCCTTTACATATATTTGAATCAAGATATAGGATTATGCTCCAATCTGTACTTGAAGCAGATTCTATGTTTGGAATTGTTAAGTGGGATTCAAATACTAAAACGATGGCTAATGTTGGATGTTGTGCGCAAATTATAAAACATCAAACTGCAGAAGATGGGAGAAGTAATATTATCACTCTCGGACAACAAAGATTTCAAGTCTTAGAAATTATGCGTTCAACACCATTTTGTTCCGCGATGGTTAGTTGGATTAGTGATGATAATATTGATGAATTTCAAAAATTAGATTCTCTAAAAGACTCAGTAAAAGAAGCTCTCAGTGATGTTATTAATTTAACAAGTAAATTGACTAATACTAAGAAAAATCTACCTGATAAATTACCTGATAACCCAATGGATTTATCATTTTGGATAGGAGCCCATTTGGGCGGCCCTGTTGCGGAGGAACAGCAAAGACTACTGGAGGAAAGAAATACTTTTACCCGTTTGCAAAGAGAATATGAAATGCTTGATCATACAAGAAAACAACTTGCGGCAAGAACTGCATTGAAAGAAAGTTTTCCTGATATAAAAGAAAATTAAATGTTTGAATTGTTATTCCCTTTTTTTTTATTAGTTTTATTCTTTCTCTTCCTATGTATAATCTGGAGAATTAATGCTAGGAAATATATTTCGTCCGGTACAGTGGCTTCAGCATATGATGCTTGGACCCAAGATAAATTACTCGAGAGATTGTGGGGAGAACATATACATTTGGGTTTTTATCCCTCAGGGGGGGGGGATATTGATTTTAGGAAGGCTAAAGTTCAGTTTGTTCATGAACTAATCAAGTGGAGTGGTTTAGATAAATTGCCAAAGGGATCAAGAATACTCGATGTAGGTTGTGGTATAGGGGGAAGTTCTAGGATTCTTGCAGAATATTATGGGTTTAATGTTACTGGCATTACAATTAGTCCCTCTCAAGTTAAAAGAGCAAGAGAACTTACTCCTAATTGGCTAAATTGCAACTTCCAAGTTATGGATGCTTTGGATTTGAAATTTGAAGACGGATCATTTGATGCGGTCTGGAGTGTTGAAGCTGGTGCACACATGAATGATAAAACTAGGTTCGCAGATGAAATGCTGAGAACTCTAAGACCTGGTGGGTATTTGGCATTGGCTGATTGGAACTCAAGAGACCTCAAGACATACCCCCCATCATTTTTTGAGAAATTAGTTCTTAAACAATTACTTGAACAGTGGGTGCATCCTCAATTTATTAGCATTAACGAATTCGGTAACATTCTTAGATCTAACAAAAATAGTTCTGGAACAGTTATATCTGAAAACTGGAATTCTTATACAAATCCTTCATGGTACGACTCTATTATTGAAGGCATTCGAAGGCCCTTCGCAATTTTGTCTCTTGGACCATTTGCGCTAGTGAAGTCGATTAGAGAGATTCCAACAATACTTCTCATGAATTGGGCATTTAGAAAAGGTTTAATGGAATTTGGAGTTTATAAATGTAGAGGATAAATTAATCTAATTCAACATTTTCAGAAAAATAATTTCCAAAATCTACAAAATTCTTGCAAAGAGGCTTTAGCTTATTTTTTAATGCAGGAATATTTTTAATGTTTTTTTGATTATTTATTTCTAAATCAATATAAATTATATATTCGCCTAATTCTCTTTTTGATGGTCTAGATTCAATTTTACTCATATTAAATCCAAAATCTGCAATATTATTAATAGCTTTAAGCAATGCACCAGGTTTATTTGATATTAATGAGAAAGCAAAACTGGCAATATTAGCGAGATTTGAATTTGATTCCTTGCTCAATAAGACGAATCTTGTGCAATTACCTGGAACATCATTAATAGGAAAGGCTAATTCTTTAAGTCCTTCTATTTGAATTAATGATTTTGAACCGATAGCAGCTCTGAATTTACTACCCTTAACCATATTGACAGCTTCTGATGTTGAATTTGTGGGGAGAGGAATTGCATTTGGAAGATTTTCAGATAACCATTCTGAACATTGTGCTAATGCTTGAGGATGAGATAATACTTCTGAAATGTTTGCAAGTTCTCCATCACTAATTAATGCATGTTTTATAGGTAAAACAATTGCTTTATTTATATAAATTTCAGGAAATTTCCAAAGAGCGTCTAAAGTGGCTGTAACTCCCCCTTCTACGGAATTTTCTATCGGTACTACAGCAGCATCACAATTGTTGTAAGCTATTGATTTAATGACCGAATGTAACCCATTACATGGTACAAATATAGGTGTCTGAAAATTGGCAAGCTTAGATAATATATGAGCTGCTTTTTCTGCGTATGTTCCTTTTGGACCTAAATATGCAACTTGTTTGCTCATGATTAATCGTAAAAAAAAAAGAGATCAAATAAGCATTGGAGGAATGTAGAAAATGCTTTTGTCTTTTGACGCTAGACAGAAACTAAAGCTTTCTGTAACACGTAATAGGGAATATCTTTCTGAATATCTTTTGGAAGAAGAAAGAGTTGTTGGAGCAATGCTTGACTCCAAAAAATTAGTACAAGAAGGATTAGGTAGATATAAGTATACAGTAACAAGTTTTAAGGTTTTTCAATTGGATATTAACCCAGTTGTCTCAATTGCGGTAGAAAATAAAGATGGAATTTTAAAAATGAGTGCCCTTGAAAGTACTTTGGATGGTTTAGGAATGATAGATGATTTTAATCTTATTTTGAAAGCGAATTTGGAAGCAACTAATATTGGGTTAGAAGGTGAGGCACTTCTTGGGGTATCTGTAAGCCAACCCCCTCTACTGAAGCTAATACCAAAGAAAATTTTAGAATCTACTGGTCATTCAGTATTAAATGGGATTCTCTTAGGTATAAAATCAAGGGTTCAACAACAACTCGTAAAAGATTTTTTAAATTGGTGTGAATTAAAAAAGATTTGATTTTTTTAAAAAACTTTTCCTATGCAGTTTAGTTATTCCATATTTTTTGATTAATGAAATATGTTCTCTGGTACCATAACCTTTATTTTTAAATAAAAAGTATCCTGAGTATTTTTTTTCTAACCTCTCCATTAGATTGTCCCGAGAAACTTTGGCAACTATGCTTGCTGAAGCAATTGAAATAAACTTTGAGTCTCCGGATACTATGTTTTTCTGAATTCCATTCCATGGCCTTAATAATAAGGGGCCATCAATTATTAATTCAGATGGCTTATCTTTTAATTTTTTTAAGGCTCTTATCATTGAAAGCTCTGTTGCAACTCTGATACCTAACTTATCTATTTCGCTAGACGAAGATTGCCCAATTCCATAATCTGAAGAGAGTAATAAAATTTTTGGTAAAAGTAATTTCCTTTTTTTGGAAGATAGTTTTTTACTATCTGTTACTCCATATTGTTTTAAGATAAATTTATTTTTTTCAGTTAATACTACAACTGCTGAAAAAACTGGACCAAAAATTGCTCCCCTTCCAACTTCATCTATTCCAACTTCGGATAATTTATTCAATGCTTGCTGAAGATCTTCTTCTTTTTTTCCTTGCATTGTTCAGCTCATCTGTAAGTTCAATTTCATCTTTTTTATCATTAAATATAATTTCATTATTTTCATTAGTTTTATTTATTGATTTTTGTTTAGAATTTGTATTTGCTTCAATTTTAATTTGAATATTTTCTTCTCCCGATTTTGAGATTTTTTTAATTTGTTTTGCTTTTGATTTTTTACTATCTAAGGGTTTCTCAGATTCCTTATTACTTTCTTTTAAACGCGCAAAATTATTACTGGTGAGATATTCTTTACCTAACTTTATAAGTGGATTAATACCTAATTGACTGAAAACAAGTTTTTCTTCATTAGTAAGGTCAACTGTTATTATATTTTTTTCCTTTGAATTTGATTGGCTCAGATTTTCATTATCATTTTCCTTTTTATTAAAAGAATTCTCCTTACTTTGCTCTTTGGAGTTAAGTAAGTCCTCGTTAATTATTTTTTCCTGCTTATCAGTTGATTGAGAAGTATCTATATCTAAAGATTTTATATTGTTTGATTGATTAGATTTATTTTCAACATTTATGATTTCCAAGTTAGAAAGTTCATCATTTAGTATATTTTCTAGATGTCCTGTACCATCGCAGGTGGAACATTTTTTACCAAATAATTCATATATGTTTTGACCTTGCCTTTTTCTGGTTAACTCCACTAAACCTAATTCAGTAAGCTGAGCTATTTGAGGCCTAGCAGAATCATCTTTTATCGCTGAGGTAAAATGCTCAAGTAACTGAAATTGATCTCTTCTAGATTCCATATCAATAAAATCTACTACAATTACTCCACCAATATTTCTTAATTTCATTTGTCTTGAGATTTCAACGGCTGCTTCGCAATTCGTCCACAAAACTGTTTGTCTTGAGTTGGCTGATCTTGTAAATGATCCTGAGTTTACATCAATAACTGTTAAAGCTTCAGTAGGTTCAATAATTATATAACCCCCCGAAGGAAGTTCTACTCTTGGCTGAAGGGCTTTTTGAATTGTTTTCTTAATTTCGTATTTCTCGAAAATATGTTGATTTAAACTATTATCGTGAAATTCAATATCTATATTAGATTCATAATTTATTAAAAAATCTTTTGCCCTTGAAACTGATAATTTACTATCGATAATTATGTTTTTAGTTGATTCTTTAACATGATCTCTTAAGATCTTAAGAGAGAAATCATCATCTCTTTTTACTAAATTTGGCGGATTAGAAGCTTCAGAAACTTTTAGTACATTTTCCCATTGTTGAATTAAATGTTCTAAATCTTCAATTAGAAGTTCTTCTTTTATCTTTTCAGCCTCTGTTCTAAATAACAAGCCTGTGCTAGGTGGTTTTATTAAAACCCCAAGAGCTTTCAAACGGCTTCGTTCTGTTTCTGTATTTATTTTTCTTGAAATATTTACTCCTTGGCCATACGGCTGTAATATCAAGTATTTTCCCGGGATTGAAATACTTCCTGTTAGTCTAGGTCCCTTAGATCCTGTAGGTTCCTTTATTACCTGTACTAGAACTTTTTGTTTTGGTTCTAATAATTCAGTTATTCCGAATGTCCCTTTTTTGAGTCTTAGTGGACCTAAATCTGAAACATGGATAAATCCATTTTTATCACTTTCACCAATATTTATGAAAGCGGCATCAATTCCAGGGAGAACATTTTCAACTGTTCCTAAAAAAATATCGCCAATTTGATATTGACCTTGTGCGACGATTAGTTCATCAACTCGATCGTCTGTGAGTAGTGCTGCAATTCGAGCCTGCTCAGCGATGATAATTTGCTGAGACATATAATTGATTCTGAATGATTTGGATTTTGAAAATTATCTAAATTAAAGAATTAGATATTTATTTTTAATAAAGCAGTTTATAGCTATTGTTATTTACTTTTTAAAATTAATAAAGTTAAATAGTGATTAGATTCTGCTATTTATGAAGCTTTAACGATTTTCAAACTAGTTGAAATTGATTTCACAGCTATGATTATCTCTTAAATTAACCATAACTAATATAATTTTAACATCTAATCACCACTAAAGCACGTTAATACATTATTCTAATATTGGTGAAATTTTTATCTAAAGTGGTTCAAGTAAACGAAAATTATTTAAAACTCAAAGCAGGCTATTTATTCCCAGAAATTGCTAAAAGGGTAAAAATATATTCTCAATCAAATAAGAGTGCCGAAATCATTAAGCTTGGCATAGGAGATGTTACAGAACCATTACCTAAAGCATGCATAGAGGCTATGGGTAAAGCTTTAGATGAGATGGGAACAACAGATGGTTTCAGAGGTTATGGACCAGAACAAGGTTATTCTTGGCTGAGAGAAAAAATATCTGAGCATGATTTTATTTCGAGAGGCTGTCAAATTTCACCTGAAGAAATCTTTGTTTCTGATGGTTCAAAATGCGATAGTAGCAATATTTTAGATATTCTTGGGAAAGATAATTCAATTGCTGTAACAGATCCTGTTTATCCAGTTTATGTAGATAGTAACGTTATGACAGGCAGAACTGGTGATTCTCTTGAAAATGGTACTTATCAAGGATTGACATATCTAGCAATAAACGAAGGGAATAACTTTCTGCCAGAAATACCTGAAAAAAAAGTTGATATTTTATATCTTTGTTTTCCTAATAATCCAACTGGAGCAACTATCAATAAAGCAGAATTGAAAAAGTGGGTTGACTATGCTCTTCAAAACAAATCCCTAATACTTTTTGATGCAGCTTATGAAGCATTTATTCAAGATAATGATATTCCACATTCAATATATGAGATTGAGGGAGCAAAGGATTGCGCTATTGAATTTAGATCTTTTTCAAAGAATGCAGGATTCACTGGAGTTAGATGTGCTTTTACAGTAATACCTAAAAATCTCAAAGGTTTCAGCTCAACAAATGAGGAAATAGAGTTGTGGCCTCTTTGGAATAGGCGACAATCTACAAAGTTCAATGGAGTAAGTTATGTGGTTCAGAAAGGAGCAGAAGCTGTTTATTCTCTTGAAGGGAAGAAACAGGTGAGAGGTTTAATTGATTTTTATATGGAAAATGCAAAAATCATGAAAAATAAACTTCAGAATTCAGGATATAAAGTTTATGGTGGGGACAATGCGCCTTATATCTGGATTAAAGTTCCAGATCAAATGACATCTTGGGACTTTTTTGATTTCCTTCTCCAAAAAGTTAGTGTAGTTGGAACGCCTGGGAGCGGATTTGGATTGGCAGGAGAGGGTTATTTCCGCTTGTCAGCATTTAACTCACGATCGAATGTCCTTGATGCAATGGAAAGAATAATTAATATATAATTACTAGTATAGTTAAAACTCTAATAAATTTAATGCTATCTATAAAGTTAGAACAAAGCGTAAATAATAATTCAGCAGTTATCGAAAAGAAACCTGCTGAATTAAAAAATAAATCTCCAAAATATAAGGTTTTACTTCATAATGACCCAGTTAATTCTATGGAGTATGTTACTGTTTCACTGCGAGAAGTTGTGCCGCAATTAAGCGAACAAGATGCTATTGCCATAATGCTTGAAGCACACAATACGGGTGTGGGTTTAGTAATTGTTTGTGATTTAGAGCCAGCAGAATTCTACTCAGAATCATTAAAATCTAAAGGAATCTCTAGTTCAATTGAGAAAGAGGATTAATAAAGATCGAATTGATTATTTCGAATGAGCTAATTTCCTTTCTGATAAAGGACGGACTTTTAGGGATTCTTTTAAGGAGGACCTTCCATATTCTCTCTCAAGAATGTCGATAACTGTTTTGCCAAATTCGTCTTCCTGATTATCAAAAGCTTCTAAGCAAACCTGACCAAGTTTTTTCCCTAATGAGCCTGGATTCCAAAGAAGTTTTCTCGCTGTCCAGGGCATCATGCTCATTGGATTATAATTTGGCTTCAAAATTTTATGTTCCAAGGCGTACTTCTCAAGAAGAGTGTGAGGTTGCAAACCTATAAAGAATATAGCTGGATCAACTAAGCCTTTACCAAAAATATTTTCTAATTCTCTATGATAAGCAATTGTTTGTCTTATGGTGTTGGGCGTTTCATCAAAAACATTAAATGAATAATTGACTGAAACATGATTCTTGAAACCTGATTTGACTAGCATTCTGCAATTATTTAATACAGTTTCAAGGTCATACGCTAATCTCATTTTTCTAACAAGTTCTTGAGATCCCGAAGTGATACCTATTTCAAAATAGCTCATACCTGTATCAACCATAAGCTGAGCTAACTCAGCATCAATATTATCTGCTCTGATATATGCAGCCCAATTAATATCGTCCCAGCCTTGGTCTTTAATTGCTTGCAAAAGCGTCTTTGCATCTTCTATATGTTTTTTGGCTGGAATAAACTGTGCATCTGTGAACCAAAATCCCCTTACTCCAAGATCATATAATTGCTTCATTTCTTTGATCACTTCCTCAACAGGATTAACGCGAACCTGCTTCCCCTCCACAACTGTGTAAACACAGAAACAACAATTATGAGGACAACCTCTTTTTGTTTGTACCCCTACGTAATAATCTCCACCTTCTATATACCAATCGAATTCAGGCCATATTGATTTAATATAATTATAGTTGCAAGCAGTTTTAACAGTTCCTGAAGGTTGTTCATGTATTAATTTGTTGCGAGGTTTTTGTCCAGCAACGTAACATCTTTCTTCCTCTATTGAATCTCCTCTAATGATTTTTTCTATGAGATTTTCTCCCTCTCCAACTGAAATAATAGTTCCTTTTGGGAGTAGATTCCCCAATTGTTCATAGAAGACACTTACAGCCCCACCTCCTAAGATTACTTTTACATTTTTATTGTATTTTTGTGCTCTTTTTAATCCCATCTTGACTAAAGAAGTATTTCTATATATTTCTCCATAATGAGATGCAATTAATTTCAATCCTCCCCAAGAACCTCTAATTTTTTTAAGGATATTTTTTGAGTAGAAGACTTCAAAAGAGTTTTGTAGGGGATTCCCACTTCTACCATCAACAGGTGCATAAATTTGTATATCTCTCCATGAAAAAATGATTAGATGAGGTCTAAATTGATCAATTTTTCTAGCTAAATATTTGGAAACTTTATTAGATGGGATTATTGCTAAATCAATGAATTGCTGCTCTATACCTGGAGAACATTTATGAATATGGTCTGCTAAATAAATAGGTCCTATTGGAAATATTGGATTACATGGCAACCTTACAGTTAGTATTTTTCCATAGTGATTTCTTTGGTAATTTTGTTTATTTAATTTTTCGAACTTCAAATTAAAATTCATGTCATGAAATTTAATGAATTTATTTCCTTTAAGAATCTAACTACTTTATTACTAATTTGGAGAAATTAAAAATCCTAAGGAAATACTTGCCAAAATTTTATTTAATTCAGATATCAGAAATCATATAAATCCAGCATACTTTTAGTAGTTTTAATCCATCTAGCCATCTAGATATATTTGGTGCTCCAGATTTTCTAGCGTAATACCTAACAGGATAATTTAGTATTTTTATGTTATTGTTCGCAGCTTCAAATAATATTGTAAAGTCTCCAAATGGGTCAGACTTGGAATCCCAACTTCCATTTTTTTTCATAAGTTTAAAGAATTTTCTTGAAAAAACTTTTGTTCCACAGAGTGAATCTGATACAGGTTTATTTATGAGAATTGATAGAAAAATTGCGAAGAGTCTATTTCCTATATAATTTGCCCATCTCATTGCATCTTTTTCCATTGGAAAAGTTGTGCGGGCGCAATTAATAAGGATATTTTTATTTTTGGTTGATTCCATAATTGCCGCAATACTGTCATCAATATCTACAGTAAGATCGCTATCAATTATTGCGAGGGTCTCACCTAAAGAGATATTGAATCCCTCCACGACAGCATTTTTCTTACCTTTAGAAGTTTGTTTTAAAAGAGAAATCTTGAAAAAATCAGAGAAATTTTCTTTTAATTCTTTCAAAATGTCATATGTATTATCATTGCTATTACCTTCAACAAATATAATTTCTAATTTATTGGGTATATTTTTGAATTTATTTAAAGCATTAATTAAAAGTTCTTTATTACCAGCTTCATTTCTTGCAGGAATTACTATTGATATTAAATGTTCAGAAATATTTTCACTATATTTATAAAAAACTATTTCGAGTTCATAGGCGAGATGTTTTATGATAGGTACTTTTCGAAAAATATTTTTAATAGATCGTGGAATTATCTTTGTGGGAATCGGAGTTAGTTTTTTTGCTTTCCATCTAATTGATCTGTAGTTATAAATTTCTGCTAGAGATTCTATATCGCATAAAGTTATTCTTGCTTTGTTAGTAGTTTCTCTAAAAATTCTTGAATCTAATCTTAGCCATCTAGTGATTGGCTCCCAACTATTACCACGGACTTTAATAGAAATAAATTCGTTATTGTCTTTGAATAATTGATGAAGTTCACTATTAGTTAAATTCCAACTATAAACAGATCTCATTATTTAAAAGATTTAAAACGATAACTCATTATATATACATTATTTTTTTAATATTAATTTCCATGGATTTAAAACATCATTTTCGTATATCACTTCGTAAGAAGAATTATTATTTTTTATTGTTTTAAGATCAGTTGTCCATGCCAATTCAGATTTTTTTAACTGATTAATACTTTCTAATCCTCCGCCTAATTTAGGAGTTGATAAAGAAATCCTTATGATTTTCGATTGCGATCGAGAGTTGTTGATTCCTTTTTTATCAACCATGATCGTTTGATTTTTTACTAAATCAAGGGATGAAACATATTCCATTTTCTCTCTTAGTTCTCTAGATCTATCAGTGAATAAACCTGATTGCAAAATAAATGAAGTGAATAAGTAAGGCCCAATTATGATAGTTATCAATATTTCTTTGAACGAATTTTTATATTTTATTAATGACCAAGATAAGCCGAAAGATAATAATCCAAGAATTATAAATGTATTTTCCCTAGTATTAAAGTTAATTGAATCTTTAAAGAAAAAATAATATGCGAAAGTTAGGGCAAATATAAATAATGGTATTATTTTTGAAGTTATAAATATAAAAAATCGACTATATCTAGTTGAATTGAATAAATATTTTATTCCTACATAAGTATTTAACGAAAAAATAGATGAGATTTGCAGAGTATAGTAAGGAGTTTTTGTAGAGAAGATGCTAAGGGTTGCTACTAAAATGATGGGGAAAAAAGCAAGTATATATTTATTCTCTTTATTTTCAGAAATAATGAATCTTGTACCAATAATTGCGAAAAAACTCCATGGCAGAAATGTTACAGGTACATTCCAGAAATAATAATAGAAAGGATTTGTAAAAGTATTTTTACTTGATAGAAAGTTAAACTTTTCAACTAAGTAAAAAATAATATTTTTGTCTAAATAAGGGTTGATAGAAAACGTCCATAATAAAAAAGGAATAAATCCAATTAGTAATCCCAACCAGAAAAATTTACTGAATAAAAAATTTTTTTTAAAAAAAATATATGGTATGAGTGAAAATAATGGTACAAAAACTAAAAAAGTTTTGATCATAAAAGCTAAACCAATCCAAATTCCAAAAAGCAGAATATAGAATTTGTTATTTTTACTTTTTATCTTGACTAAAGCTAATACTCCAATCGTTACCAAACATGAATAAATAATATCTTGAGTGGCTAAGTGTGAGTAGTCAAACCATAAATATGTAGTAGCAAGGATTAGTGGAGATATAATTGCATATTTTTTATTAAATAATTCTTCATGTAATTTATAAGTTGTAAATAGCATCAATATTGAAGCGACTGTTGTGGGTAGATATGCAGAAAAAATATTTCTTCCAAATAAGTCTTGTGACTTTGCTATTAAAAACTGTAATCCTATTGTTCTGTCTAAAACATATTCATCCCACCAAAGTGGAATTGTCCAGTTACCTTTTTCTAATATCCATCTAGCTTGTAGTGCATAAAAACCTTCATCAAACGCAATATAACTTCTTTTGCCAAAATAAAATAGAAGAGGAATAAAAACAAATAATTTAAAAAGATATTTAAATTTTAAAATTTTATTAATCATTTTAATTTGCTTTGTAAGTGCCGATAATTGGAATTGAACCAATGACCTACTGTTTACGAAACAGTTGCTCTACCGCTGAGCCATACCGGCAAAATTAAATATTGAATTTTTCATATAAACTTAATCTTATAATTACAAGAATTTATGTCAAAAATAGATCCTGAATTGAAAAAGAAATTATTAAAGGAATCCCAAGCTCCTTTCAAGGGATTGAGAAGAATATTGTGGATAGCTTTTAGCGGTTCTGCATTTTTAGGACTTTTAATAATGCTTTCCAGAATTGCAAATGGAACTGAACTACAGCAAAATAACCTCTTTATACAACTTGGTGCTTGTATCCTATTCCCAACTTTATTGTTCTTTGATAGGAATAAGGATTGATAAGTTAAATATTTTATTATTGAGTTAATGTCCTTTTTTTGGTGACAAACTTGAATGCTTCGATTATGTCTCCAACAATCCAAGAAGAGAATTTATCGCACCCAACTCCACATTCAAATCCTGTATTTACTTCTTTAACATCATCTTTAGACCTTTTCAGTGAATCTAAATTACCTTCAAAAATTACTTTATCTGATCGAATAACTCTAAGGGAACAATTCCGTTGTAATTTACCAGTTTGTATATAACACCCTGCTATAGCTCCTTTACCAACTGAGAAAGTAGCTCGAACTTCAGCTTTTCCTAAAGATTCTTCAATAAGATCAGGTTCAAGTAGTCCTTCCATTGCGAACTGAATATCTTCTAAGAGTTTATAGATTACATCATATTCTCTTATGTCAACGTCATTAGCATCAGCTGCTTTCTTTGCACCAGACGCCAATGAGGTGTTAAAACCTATGATTACTGACCCAGATGCAGCAGCGAGATCTATATCTGTCTCAGTTATTTCTCCAGGAGCTGAAAGTAGAACTCTGACTTGAACTTCATTTTTTGGTAATTGTTCTAGTGATCCTAAGATGGCTTCAACACTTCCTTGAACATCAGCTTTGAGAATTAAGTTTAACTCCTTTAGTTCTCCATCATTTGCTTGAGTTGATAAGGATGATAAGCTAACTCTTCTAGAAGCCATTTGTTGAGCTAATTTTGTAGCTCTAGCATCAGTCGCCCTTTCTCCGACAATGGCTCGAGCAGTTTTCTCATCAGGATAGACTTCGAATTCATCTCCCGCTGTGGGAACTTCACTGAATCCTAACGCTTCTACTGGGAATGATGGTCCTGCTTCTTTGATTCTAGTACCATGTTCATCTACCATTGCTCTGATTTTTCCGAGAACTGAACCCGCTGCTAAAACATCTCCAGATTTTAAGGTCCCATTTTGTACTAACAAAGTAGCCACAGGCCCTTTGGCTTTGTCCAAGTGGGCTTCAATCACAGTACCTTTTGCAAATCTATCAGGGTTAGCTTGTAAATCTTCTACTTCTGAAACTAATAAAATCATTTCAAGCAATTTATCTATGTTTTGTTTTTTGATAGCACTTACTGGAACCATCACTGTATCTCCTCCCCAATCTTCAGCAATTAAATCTTTTTCTGATAGTTCCTGCTTTACTCTTTCTGGAGATGCCCCTTCTTTGTCAATTTTATTTATTGCAACAACAATTGGTACTTTTGCAGCTCTTGCATGACTAATAGCCTCTAGTGTTTGAGGTCTGCAACCATCATCTGCAGCAACTACAAGAACAGCTACGTCAGTAACCTTTGTACCCCTTGCTCTCATTGCAGTAAAGGCTTCATGACCAGGTGTATCAAGAAAAGTTAATTTTTTCTTTTTTGATTCATGTTCAAATTCAACTTGATAAGCTCCTATGTGTTGAGTAATACCCCCTGCTTCCCCGGAGGCTACTCTTGATTCTCTGATGGAATCTAAAAGACTCGTTTTGCCATGATCTACATGCCCCATCACCGTAATAACAGGTGGTCTTGTTATTAGATTATGAATATCTTCAGATTCAATCATATCGACTGTTTTCTCAGCAGCTTCTTGGATATCATCTTGCAAAACAGGCACACCAAATTCTTCTGCTACTGTTTCAATAGTCGCTAAGTCGAGTGATTGAGTAACAGTTGCAGTTATCCCTTTAAAAAAAAGAGATTTGATTATTTCAGAACTTTCAAGACTTAATTTATCAGCTAATTCTTGAACTGTTAAATTATCCTCGGGTACTATTATCATTTCAGGTCTGACTTGTTTGGCTTCTTTAGCAGCCTTTAACTCCATAGCTCTTCTTTTCTGCCTTTGCCTAGTTGTTTCTTTTCTCTTCTTTTTAAATTGTTTTATAGTTTTCTGAGATTTTGATTCATCAGACTTTTCTTTCTTTGGACGTGCCAAACTAGCTGATAAGATTGAAATCTTTTCGCCTGAATATCCACTAGTTTCAGATGTTAATGAATCTTCATTCTCGCCGATTATATGAACTTTCTGTCTTTGTTTTTGGGGATTTTTGCTTCTTAATGCTTCTAGTTTTGCGCTATCGTCCCAGTCTGACTTTCCTGGTTTTTTTGAATTATTTGAAAATGTTCTATGGGGTGGTTTTTTTGAACTAGGGGTATTCTGTAGACGATTATTTGGAGCTTTCGGCTTCTGTTTAGTTATCTCAATATTTTGTTTTTCATCATTCTTTATAACTTTTTTGTCATTCTCAGATTTGTTGGTTTTTTGAAGTTGTAAGAGTTCATTAGGTGATACTGGCTTTCTCATTCCATGTGACTTTTGTCCATGGAATTTAGAGCCAGGTCTATTGGGCATACCAGGTCTGTTGGGAGCGCCAGTCGTACTTATGTTGGCTTGTCTATTGAAAGATCCAGGTCTGGTTTGATCTGGTGGTTTATTCCTAAATCCAGGCCTATTGTTCATGCCAGGTCTGTTCGGAGTACCTGCTTTTCTATTGAAAGACCCAGGTTTGCCTTGATCCGATGGTTTGTTTCTTAATCCAGGCCTATTGGGCACGCCAGGTCTATTGGGAGCAGTTTGTTTAAAAGAAATGTTTTGTTTATTATTATTCTGATTTAGTCCATCTCTCCTTATTGGAGCCCCTACAAGCTCAGGGGCGGAATTTTTGTTATTAATACTATTTGTTTTAGATTTGTTCGAATTTTGGTCAGGTTTGTTTGATATTTGTCTTTTTTCCCCTGAACTGGAGATGTTCTGCGAAGATTCATTAGATTTAACTTTATTTTCAATATTTTTAGGCTTAGCAATAAGTTGAATAGGGCGTTTTGCAGGACTTTTTGTAGGTGGGGTTGTGTTATTTAGGAAAGTTTTTTTATCTTGATTGAAATTTTGTGAGGTTTTATTAGTTATATTTTGATTTTTAAGATTTGCTTGAGATTGTGAACTGTTGGCAATTGACGGTTTATTGAGATTTCTAGGTGGATTTGATATTATTTTTAGACTCTCAGGTTTATTATGAGGTTTTATCAACAATGGCTTTTTGTTTGAATTATCTTTAAGAGGTTTCTCTTTCATAGAGGAGATTACTGAAGATTTATCTTCTTTGTTTTGTTTGTAATTATCTTTTTTAATTGAAGGTTTTTTAATAGAAAGTATTTTTTTATCTGAATTTTTTTTATTAATAAGATTTTTTATTTGTTTTGCTTCCTCTGCACTAATTGAACTGCTATGACTTTTGACTATAATTGAAAGTTTTTGGGCGGCATCCAATATATCTTTATTATCCAGATTTAAGTCTCTGGAAAGTTCGTAAATTCTAATTTTATCGCTGATAGTCATTTAATCTGGTGTGAACTCTTTTTGGAAATTAAAGAGGATTTAATTTAATTATATTCCCTTGTTGGGATAGTTATTGTAGCTTGTAATTTCTTTTTCAAAAATATCAATAAATTCTGGTTCTAAAGATGTTTTTAAAGCTTTTTGAAGCTTTTTTTTAATCTTAGAATCTGAGTAACATTTTTTTGACTTGCAAATGTAGGCTGATCGCCCCATTCCCTTCTGAAACATAATACCTTGGTTATGATCTTTAGTAATCTTGATAAGATTTTTTCTGTCATATGTTTTTCTACATGAAATGCATAAACGCATAACAGTGGGTTGTCTTATCAATGTCTTGTCTCCTCTTTGGCAGATATTTCACCATCTTGAATAGTCTCTAATTGATCTCTATCTGAGAAGGTCTCTTCTTCATATGTTTCTTGTCCATAATCTTCATCATCTTCAGGAAGGGGATAAAGCTCTCTTAATCTTGCATCTTCCGCAGCACGCTCAGCTTGTTCTGCTTCTAATCTAAGCTCAGCTTCTCGCTGTAGATTTTCTTCATTTTCCCTCTGAATGATTAATTCAGAGACTGCTGCATCCTCAGCTTCCTGATCGTATTCATGTGAGTTTTTAACATCAATCTTCCAACCAGTTAATCTTGCTGCAAGTCTTACATTTTGTCCTTCTCTACCAATTGCAAGACTCAATTGATCAGGAGGAACTAATACATGCGCGTGTTGACCTGCTGGGTCAACAAGTCTCACAAGATCGACTTTCGCAGGACTTAAAGAGTTTAAAATGTACTGTATTGGGTCAGATGACCATTTAATAACATCAATTTTTTCTCCTCTTAATTCATTTACTACTTGTTGGATTCTTGCTCCTCTCGCTCCAATACAAGCACCTACAGGATCTACTTCTTGTTCGACACTATCAACAGCTACTTTCGTTCTTGGTCCAACAGCTCTTGAAGGAGGATTCGCTTCTCTTGAAACTGCAACAATTTTCACCGTACCTTCTTGGATCTCCGGGACTTCATTTTCAAATAAGTAAACAACTAATCCAGCATTTGCTCTGCTTACAAAAAGTTGTGGTCCTTTTCTGGCTATTTCGCTAACTTCTTTCAAGAATACTTTGAAAGTTGCATTGGCTCTATAATTATCGTTTGGTAATTGATCTCTTTTTGGAAGTTCAGCCTCTACTTCAGGCCTACCAATACCTGAACTAACTCCCATAATTACTGATTGTCTCTCAAATCTTATAACTCTTGCAGTTAAGACAGGATCTTCCAAATCTGCAAATTCTTCCTGGATCATTTTTCTTTGTTGATCTCTTAATTTTTGGGCTAAAACTTGCTTTGTTGTTGAAGCAGCCATTCGCCCAAAATCCTCTTTTTCTGGAGTAACGTCTAAAACAACCGTGTCACCTATTTGAGCATCATCAGCTACTTGTTTTACTTCTATTAAAGATATTTGATGATCTTCGCTTTCAACTTCTTCTACAATTATTTTACTTGATAAGATTCGATAACCTTCTTCATCTAGATCTAGTCCAACATCAAAATTGCTAAAGTATTCTTCATCGAATGGATCTTCGTTAACTCCAATGTAAAATGTTTTTCTATATTTTTCGTAACCTTTTAATAAAGCTTCGCGTAAGGCAGCTTCAACGATATTAGGAGGCAACTTTTTTTCCTCACTAATATCTTCAATGAGATTGTTTAAGCCTGGGAGAATAACTAATGCCATCTATGATGGGAAAATTGAATAATGGGGGGATAATTAACCTTTTAATGTACAAAGACTAATCTTTAATACTTCGTCAAAAGGGATTTTTTTAATCTTACCTTTTATGTTAATGGCTAAATAATCTTTAGACTTTTCATAAAGTAAACCACTCAGAAATTGTATTTTTGAATTCTTCTGGTTTAATTCAACATTAACTGGAAAACCCTTAAAAGTTTTGAAGTCTCTTTCTGAGGTTAATTCATCACTGACCCCTTGACTACTAATTTCTAACACATATGAACAATTTAAGAGATTTGAATTTTCTATTTCTTCAGATGCTGGGGTATTAAATAGGGCGCAATCATCAAGTGAAATATCGTCACCATTAGTTTTTTTTATAGTGATTTCTATAACTAGTGGATTTTGATTAGTTTTTATATTTAAATTACAGATTTCGAAATCCAATAAAATGGCTACATTTGTTAATAGACTTTTTAACTTAACTTGATTTTCTTTATTCAAATCTATATGTAATTGATTAAAGTAATTCTTACACATAATAATTTTTTTTAAAAAAATTATTATGTGTATTTTATGGATGTAAAGAAAAAGACAACAATAACAAACTTCTTCAATTAGATTTAGTTAATAAAACCCTAAAAATCATTAAATATAATGAAGTCTCTAAAGATTAAATTTATGCATTTAATCCAAATATTCATCATTGTTGGTTTTTGTTTAGTTAATTTCACGCAAGAAATTCCAGTTTTAGCTTTGTCTTATGAAAGCCATAATTTTGTTTCATCAGCAGTGAAAAATGTTGGCCCTGCAGTTGTAAAAATAGATACCGAGCGATTGGTGGAGAGGCAACAATTTGATCCAACTTTACTTGATCCTTTATTAAGAGATTTACTAGGAGAGCAAGGAATTACGCCTGAGAGAGAAAGAGGCCAAGGGTCTGGAGTAATAATTAATTCGGATGGCTTGGTTCTTACAAATGCTCATGTTGTAGAAAGGGTTGATGATGTTTCAGTAACTCTGGCAGATGGAACTATTTGCGATGGCCAAGTTTTGGGGACTGATGTAGTAACTGACCTAGCTTTAGTAAAAATTAAGGAATCCACTTATTCCAGTTTTGCTCCACTTGGAAATTCTGAAGATCTTGAAGTTGGAGATTGGGCCATAGCTTTAGGTACACCTTATGGTCTAGAAAAAACAGTTACCTTAGGTATTGTTAGTAGCTTACATAGGGATATTAATAGTCTAGGTTTTTCAGATAAAAGGCTTGATCTTATTCAAACAGATGCGGCAATAAATCCAGGAAATTCTGGAGGTCCTCTCATTAATTCTAATGGTGAGGTAATAGGAATAAATACACTGGTAAGAAGTGGCCCTGGAGCAGGTCTAGGGTTTGCAATACCTATCAATCTTGCCAAAAGTGTTTCTGATCAGCTTCTTAACAATGGGGAAGTAATTCATCCATATTTAGGTGTCCAATTGATTTCTTTGAATCCTAGAATTGCTAAAGAACACAATCAGGACCCCAATTCACTTGTTCAATTGCCTGAAAGAAGCGGAGCTCTAATTCAATCAGTCATTCCTAATAGTCCAGCTGAAAAAGCTGGACTAAGGAGAGGTGATCTTGTAATAGCGGCAGAAAATATCGCTATAAAAGAGCCTAAAGCTTTGCTGGAAGAAGTAGAAAAAGCTCAGATAGGTAAGGCATTTCTTCTGAATGTCTTGAGAAATGATGAAGAGATACAAATAAATATTAAACCTGAACCTCTCCCAGGTTTGACATAAATCACCGATTGAAATTTAATAATCTATAAAACTAAAAAAAGATTTTGGATTCACAAACTCAAATGAAACAAATAGTTGCTGATGCGGCAATTAAGGAAGTAAAGAGTGGCATGGTTATCGGATTGGGATCTGGATCTACAGCAGCGCTCATGATAAAAAGCCTAGCTGATGAAATTCGTTCTGGAAAACTGAAAAATATAAGAGGTGTTGCAACTTCTTTTCAATCAGAAGTCTTAGCTCTTCAACTCGATATACCGCTAATCGATTTAGCTTCTGTCTCTCAAATCGATCTAGCTATTGATGGAGCAGATGAAGTTGATCCTGGATTTCAACTAATAAAAGGAGGAGGAGCATGCCATGTAAGAGAAAAGTTAGTGGCATCTAAAGCTAATCAATTGATGATTGTTGTTGACGAAACTAAACTCGTAAAAAATTTAAATCAATCTTTTCCTTTACCTGTAGAGGTCCTACCAAATGCTTGGAAGCAAGTTCAAGAGGTGATTTCAGAAATGAATGGCAGTACTACTTTAAGAATGGCTACTAAAAAAGCTGGCCCAGTTGTTACTGATCAAGGTAACTTAATTCTTGATGTATTGTTTAATGATGGTATTCAGAATCCAAAAGAAATTGAAATTAGTATTAACAATATTCCAGGCGTATTAGAAAATGGATTATTTGTTGATCTTACAGATAAAGTATTAGTCGGTAAAATTGAAAATGATAATCCAGTTGTTTATTCTCTGGCAAAAGTTGGCTAATCTTTAAATCTTATTGATACTGAATTAGCGTGGCTATGTAGCCCCTCACTATTAGCAAGATTAATAATATCCAGACTGTTTACTTTTAAACTTTCTTCACTAAATTCTATTATTGAAGTGTTTTTCATAAAAGTTTCAACTCCTAAAGAACCACTAAATCTTGCATTTCCTGATGTTGGCAACGTATGATTTGGACCAGCAAGGTAATCTCCCACAGCTTCTGGAGTCCATTTTCCTATAAATATTGCTCCTGCGTTTTCTATATTTTCAACAAATTTATTAGGATTAAAAGCTAAAATTTCTAGGTGCTCTGGAGCAAAAATATTGCTTAGTTCAATACAAGATTCATGATTTTCGCAAATAACAATTAATCCCCAGTTTTTTATTGATTGCAAGCAAATTTCTTTTCTTGGATGATCCTCTATTTTTTTATAAAGTTCTTCAGAGACTTCAATAGCCTGGTCTTTTGATGTAGTTATAAGTATTGAAGAAGCTAGAGGATCATGCTCTGCTTGTGCTAGTAAATCAGAAGCTATGATTGTACTTTGAGCGGTTTCATCTGCAATTATTAATATTTCACTTGGACCAGCTAAGGAATCAATTCCAGTAGAGCCATAAATTAGTTTTTTAGCAGTAGTTACGTAGATATTCCCTGGACCGGAAATAACATCAACTTTATCTATTTTACTAGTCCCAAATGCTAAAGCACCAATTGCTTGAGCTCCTCCAACTCTAAAAACCTTATTGATTCCTGATAAGTGAGCTGCAGCTAAAACAGTTTTGTTTATTTTACCTTCATTATTTCCAGGAGATACCATTATAATTTCATCTACTCCTGCTACAGATGCAGGTATGGCATTCATTAATACAGTACTTGGATAAGCTGCTCTACCTCCAGGAATATAAATACCAGCCCTCTTTACTGGTCTCCATCTTCTTTGAACTGTGTCCCCATGTTCACCTTCTATAGTAAAAGATGATGGAATTTCTTTTTCATGAAATTTCTTAATTCTATTTTGTGCTAACTCAAGTGAGCGCTTTAAATTACAATCAATTTCATCCCATGCATTTTTTAAATCATTTGCATCTACTTGCATAGGGTTAGGATTAAAACCATCAAATTTTTTTGTATATTTTTCTACAGCTACGTCGCCGTAAGTTTTTACGTCTTGAAGAATTTTTTCAACAACGTCATTTATGTTGTTATTGTTTTCCACATTTGTCCGAGTAGAAATCCTCTTTAATTCTTGAATAGCTTCTTTTTTATTATTTATGATCCTCATATCTTTAATTTTTCAAATTTAAAGGCTTGAAATCTATGTTTATTAACCTAATTTAGATTATATATTATTGATTAGTAGTCTATTTATTTGTTATGATAAAATCCTCTATATATTTACCCTCTGTGGCCAATAACAAATCAGCAAAAAAGAGAATACAAGTTGCCGAAAGAAATCGTTTAATTAATAAATCATACAAATCTACAGTTAGAACTTTGACAAAAAAAACTTTAGAAAATTGTACAAAATATAAAAAAGACCCTAGTCCAGTTAATGAAAATTTAATAAAAACAAGTCTAAATAAAGCTTTTAGTTTAATTGATAAAGCAGTAAAGAAAAATGTTCTACATAAGAATAACGGGGCTAATAAAAAATCAAAAATCAACAATATTGTTAAAACCACTCTAACGACAAAGTAAAAAGACAGTTAACAATTATGAGCGATATCGAACTCATAGACTCTCACTGTCATTTGATATTTGAGAATTTTGAGAAAGATCTTGAAGATGTTGTTAATAGATTGCGTATGACAGGTGTTAAAAAATTAGTTCATGCTTGTTGTGATTTAACAGAGATTCCTAAGCTTCGAAAAATATCTAATACATTTAATGAAATTTATTATTCAGTAGGGTTGCATCCTTTAGAAGCAAAACAATGGGAGCAAAGGTCCCAGTCTCTTTTAAGAAGATCAGCTGTAGAAGATAGAAGAGTTGTAGCTATTGGGGAATTAGGACTTGATTTTTTTAAGTGTGAAAATAAAGCTCAGCAAATTGATGCTCTCATTCCACAAATGGAGTTAGCTTATGAACTTAAATTGCCTGTAATTATTCATTGCAGAGATGCTGCATATGAAATGATCGAAATATGTAATGACCTTTCTAAAAAAGGTAAATGCCCTAAGGGTGTACTTCATTGTTGGACTGGAACCCCAAAAGAAATGAAAAAATTTCTGGACCTTGGTTTTTACATTAGTTTTAGTGGAATAGTGACTTTCCCAAAAGCATGTGATATTCATGAGTGTGCCAAAAAAGTCCCTAATGATAGATACTTAATTGAAACTGACTCACCCTTTTTAGCCCCTGTTCCTCATAGGGGTAAAAGGAATGAACCTGCTTTTGTCAAAAATGTCGCTAATTTTATGGCAGATTTAAGATCTACGGATTTAATAACAATTGCTAAAGAGTCATCGAAGAATGCTGAAGATTTGTTTAAATTTGACTTGTGAAGTTGACATCTAAAATGTTAGTATATGGAATTACTGGAAATTTCTCTTTATTTTTTAGTTTTAACTTTCTCAGTTAATGGTTTTGTAACCTTTGCCTCAATTTTTTAGTATTTATTAAGTTGATTTTTTGTTGAAATCGAGATTAAATAATTGATTTCATAATAAAGAAAAGTTAAACAATTAATTATTGAGTAAATTTAAAGTAAATAGTAAATCTCACATAATTTCAGGTTTTCTTGGATGAGCAGTAGCGCTTTACAGGTAGCAAAAACAGCTACTTATCTACCAGATTTAGTTGAAGTACAAAGAGCAAGTTTTAAATGGTTTTTGGAAAAAGGTTTAATAGAGGAATTACAAAATTTTTCTCCAATTTCTGATTACACAGGTAAGTTAGAATTACATTTTATTGGCGAAGAGTATAGGTTAAAAAGACCTAGACATGATGTCGAAGAAGCAAAAAGAAGAGATGCAACATTTGCTTCTCAAATGTATGTAACTTGCAGGTTAATTAATAAAGAGACAGGGGAAATTAAAGAACAAGAGGTATTTATTGGAGAATTACCATTAATGACTGAAAGAGGAACTTTCATCATTAATGGTGCAGAAAGAGTTATTGTTAATCAAATTGTTCGCAGTCCAGGAGTATATTTCAAAGATGAACTGGATAAAAATGGTCGAAGAACATACAACGCTAGCGTTATCCCTAATAGAGGTGCATGGTTAAAATTTGAAACTGACAAAAATAATTTACTTTATGTGAGAGTTGATAAAACTAGAAAAATCAATGCTCACGTTCTTATGAGAGCCATGGGTCTCTCAGATAATGATGTGGTTGATAAAATTAGGCATCCAGAGTTTTATCAAAAATCAATTGAGTCAGCTAATGATGAGGGTATAAATTCAGAAGATCAGGCATTACTTGAGCTATATAAAAAACTACGACCTGGTGAACCACCCTCCGTTTCTGGCGGACAACAGCTATTACACAGTAGGTTTTTTGATCCCAAAAGATATGATTTAGGCCGAGTTGGGAGATATAAAATAAATAAAAAATTGAGACTTACCATCCCTGACGAAGTGAGAACACTTACCCATGAAGATGTTCTTTCTGCTATTGATTATTTAATCAACCTAGAATTGGATGTTGGCGGTGCTAGTTTGGATGATATTGACCACCTTGGTAATAGAAGGGTTAGATCTGTAGGAGAACTTCTTCAAAATCAAGTAAGAGTTGGACTTAATCGTTTAGAAAGAATTATTAAAGAGAGAATGACTGTAGGAGAAACAGATTCTCTAACTCCCGCTCAACTAGTTAATCCCAAACCTTTGGTTGCTGCAATAAAGGAATTTTTTGGTTCTAGTCAATTAAGTCAGTTCATGGATCAAACTAATCCTTTGGCTGAATTAACGCACAAGAGAAGAATCTCAGCATTAGGTCCAGGAGGTTTAACTCGAGAAAGAGCAGGCTTTGCTGTAAGAGATATACACCCTTCACATTATGGAAGATTATGTCCTATCGAGACTCCTGAAGGTCCTAATGCAGGACTTATAAATTCTTTGGCTACCCATGCAAGAGTTAATGAGTATGGTTTTATAGAAACACCTTTTTGGGAAGTAAATAACGGTAAAGTTAATAAAGAAGGTAATCCTGTTTATCTTTCTGCTGATTTAGAGGATGAATGTAGGGTGGCTCCAGGAGATGTCGCGACTGACAAGGACGGCAGTATAATTGCAAATCTAATACCGGTAAGATATAGACAGGATTTTGAAAAAGTTCCTCCTCATCAAGTTGATTACGTTCAACTTTCTCCTGTTCAGGTAATTTCAGTTGCTACTTCACTTATACCTTTCTTGGAACATGATGATGCTAATAGAGCTCTCATGGGATCAAATATGCAACGCCAAGCCGTTCCATTGCTCAGGCCAGAACGTCCTTTAGTTGGTACAGGTTTAGAATCCCAAGTTGCTAGGGATTCGGGAATGGTTCCCATAACAAAAGTTAATGGAACTGTATCTTACGTAGACGCTAATGAGATTGTTGTTAAAGATGAGAATGGTAATGAACATTTTCACTATCTTCAGAAATATCAAAGATCAAATCAAGATACTTGCCTAAACCAAAGACCTATAGTGAAAATTGGAGATAGAGTTATTTCTGGACAAGTTTTAGCAGATGGATCTGCATGCGAAGGAGGGGAAATAGCCCTAGGCCAAAATGTTTTAATTGCTTACATGCCATGGGAAGGATACAACTATGAAGATGCAATTCTTGTGAGCGAGAGGATGGTAACTGATGATTTATATACTTCAGTACATATTGAAAAATATGAAATTGAAGCAAGACAAACAAAGCTAGGACCTGAAGAAATCACGAGAGAGATTCCCAATATCTCAGAAGAAAGCTTGAATAATCTCGATGAGATGGGAATTATTAGAATTGGTGCTTTTGTAGAGAGTGGTGATATTCTCGTTGGGAAAGTGACTCCAAAAGGGGAATCAGACCAACCACCTGAAGAAAAACTTTTAAGAGCTATTTTCGGTGAAAAGGCTCGAGATGTTAGAGACAATTCCCTCAGGGTACCTAAAACTGAGAAAGGAAGGGTTTTGGATGTTCGCATTTATACTAGAGAACAAGGTGATGAATTACCTCCAGGGGCCAACATGGTTGTTAGAGTTTATGTGGCTCAGAGAAGGAAAATTCAAGTTGGCGACAAAATGGCTGGAAGGCACGGAAATAAGGGCATTATTAGTAGAATTTTACCAAGGGAAGATATGCCTTATTTACCAGATGGAACGCCAGTAGATATAGTTCTTAATCCTTTAGGAGTTCCAAGTAGGATGAATGTAGGTCAAGTTTTTGAATTATTGATGGGCTGGGCAGCCTCCAATTTAAATTGCCGGGTTAAAGTTGTTCCATTTGATGAAATGTATGGAGCTGAAAAATCACATCAAACTGTTCAAGCATTTTTAGAAGAAGCTTCAAAACAGCCAGGTAAAGCATGGGTATACAATCCTGAAAATCCTGGAAAATTATTACTTAAAGATGGTAGAACAGGGGAACCATTCGATCAGCCAGTTGCTGTTGGATACTCTCACTTCCTCAAATTAGTCCATTTGGTGGATGATAAAATTCATGCTAGATCTACTGGTCCTTACTCTTTGGTTACACAGCAACCATTAGGTGGTAAAGCTCAGCAAGGTGGACAAAGGCTTGGAGAAATGGAAGTATGGGCTCTTGAAGCTTATGGGGCTGCTTATACTCTTCAGGAATTGTTAACAGTTAAATCTGATGATATGCAAGGAAGAAACGAAGCGCTTAATGCAATCGTAAAAGGGAAACCGATCCCAAGGCCAGGCACTCCTGAATCATTTAAAGTTCTTATGAGGGAATTACAATCTCTAGGTTTGGATATAGGTGTTTATACAGATGAAGGAAAAGAGGTAGATTTAATGCAAGATGTCAATCCGAGAAGAAATACTCCATCAAGGCCGACTTATGAATCACTCGGAACCTCTGAATATGAGGAAGATTAAATACTCAATAAAACCCTTTTTTATTTAAATTTACCAAAAATGACAAACAGCAACTTAAGAACAGAAAATCACTTTGATTACGTCAAAATTTCAATAGCTTCTCCGAAAAGAATAATGGATTGGGGTCAGAGGACATTGCCCAATGGACAAGTAGTTGGTGAAGTTACAAAACCTGAAACTATTAATTACAGGACACTTAAACCAGAAATGGATGGATTGTTTTGTGAAAAGATTTTTGGGCCATCTAAAGATTGGGAATGCCATTGTGGAAAGTACAAAAGGGTAAGACATCGCGGCATTGTTTGTGAGAGATGTGGGGTTGAAGTAACTGAAAGTAGAGTCAGAAGACATAGGATGGGCTATATAAAACTTGCTGCGCCAGTCTCCCATGTTTGGTATTTGAAGGGAATCCCTAGTTATGTTGCAATACTTTTGGATATTCCTCTTAGAGACGTAGAACAAATAGTCTATTTCAACTGTTACGTTGTTTTAGACCCAGGTGATCATAAAGACCTTAAATATAAGCAACTACTCACTGAGGATGAGTGGCTAGAAATTGAAGATGAAATTTATGCTGAAGATTCAACTATTGAAAATGAACCTTTTGTTGGAATTGGTGCTGAGGCACTGAAGCAATTACTTGAGGATCTTGATTTAAATCAGGCTGCTGAGGAGCTTAGAGAAGAAATCACTCATAGCAAAGGGCAAAAGAGGGCAAAACTTATTAAAAGGATAAGAGTTATTGATAATTTTATTGCAACTAATGCAAAACCAGAATGGATGGTTTTAGATGCAATCCCAGTTATACCTCCTGATCTTAGACCTATGGTCCAGCTTGATGGGGGAAGATTTGCAACTTCAGATTTAAACGACTTATACAGAAGAGTTATTAATAGAAATAATAGACTAGCTAGGCTTCAAGAAATTTTAGCCCCTGAAATTATCGTAAGAAATGAAAAGAGAATGCTTCAGGAGGCAGTTGATGCCCTTATTGATAATGGAAGGAGAGGAAGGACTGTTGTTGGAGCAAATAATAGAGCCCTTAAGTCCTTAAGTGACATAATTGAGGGAAAGCAAGGAAGATTTAGACAGAATCTTCTAGGAAAGCGTGTTGACTATTCAGGAAGATCTGTAATAGTTGTTGGTCCTAAATTAAAAATGCATCAGTGTGGCCTACCAAAAGAAATGGCAATAGAGCTCTTTCAACCTTTTGTAATTCATAGATTAATACGACAAAATATTGTGAATAATATTAAAGCTGCAAAAAAATTAATACAAAAAGCTGATGACGAAGTTATGCAGGTACTTCAGGAAGTTATTGAAGGCCATCCAATTCTCTTAAATAGAGCCCCCACGCTGCATCGTTTAGGAATACAAGCTTTTGAGCCAAAATTGGTTGGAGGTAGAGCAATTCAACTTCATCCTTTAGTTTGTCCTGCATTCAATGCCGACTTTGATGGAGATCAAATGGCAGTTCATGTTCCTTTAGCTTTAGAGGCACAAACTGAAGCACGCATGCTAATGTTGGCCAGTAATAATATTCTTTCTCCTGCTACTGGGGAACCAATTGTTACTCCATCACAAGATATGGTTCTAGGATCTTATTATCTGACGGCATTGCAACCAAATTATCATAAACCAGACTTCGGAAATAATAAGACTACTTTTGCTTCATTAGAAGATGTGATTTTTGCTTTTGAAGATAAAAGACTCAGCCTACATGAATGGGTTTGGGTTAGATTTAATGGAGAAGTTGAAGATGAAGACGAAAAGCTTAACCCACAAAAAACTCAAGATCTAGACGATGGCTCAAAATTAGAAATCTGGAATTTTAGAAGGGATAGATTTGACGCCCATAATAATTTAATAAGTAGATTTATTCTTACAACTGTTGGGAGAGTAGTTATGAACTATACCATCATAGATTCTGTATCTAAAACGTAATCTTTAAAACTATTATTTATTTATTTAAAATTATGACTTCATCTAAATCTAAAAAAACATCTAGAGTACGTAAAACTACTAAAAACTCAAAAAAGAACAATCCTGTTATGATGCCTGCTCTCGCTAAAACGCCGCCATCATTTAAGAATAAGGTAGTTGATAAGAAAGCCTTAAAAAATTTAGTCTCTTGGGCTTATAAAACTCATGGAACTGCAATAACTGCAGCTATGGCTGATAATTTAAAGGACCTAGGATTTAAATATGCAACCCAAGCAGCTGTTTCTATTTCAGTAGATGACTTAAAAGTTCCTGATGCTAAACAAGATTTAATAGGGCAGGCTGAAGAACAAATATCTGCTACAGAAGAATGCTATAGACTTGGTGAAATTACAGAAGTTGAAAGACACACAAAAGTTATAGATACCTGGACTGAAACTAATGAAAGATTGGTAGATGCTGTCAAAAATAATTTTAATCAAAATGATCCTCTTAATTCCGTTTGGATGATGGCTAATTCAGGAGCAAGGGGTAATATGTCTCAGGTAAGACAACTTGTTGGTATGAGAGGGTTGATGGCTAATCCACAAGGAGAAATTATTGACCTGCCAATAAGAACAAATTTTAGAGAGGGACTCACCGTTACCGAATATGTAATTTCCTCTTATGGAGCAAGGAAAGGTTTGGTGGATACTGCCTTAAGAACTGCTGATTCTGGTTATTTGACTCGAAGATTAGTTGATGTCGCTCAAGATGTAATTGTTAGGGAAGAAGATTGTGGAACAGAAAGATCAATTGTTGTTGATGCTGAAGATGGTAAATTTGGAACTAGACTTCTTGGTAGGCTTACCGCTAGTGACATTTTTGATACTGAAGAAAACCTTATTGTTCCTCAAAACACTGCAATAGATCCAGCATTATCAGCAGAAATTGAGAAAGCATCTATCAATAAAGTACAAATAAGATCACCATTAACATGTGAAGCTAACAGATCGGTATGTAGAAGGTGTTACGGATGGGCTTTGGCTCATAATCATTTAGTTGATTTAGGTGAGGCAGTTGGAATTATTGCTGCTCAATCTATTGGTGAGCCAGGAACTCAATTGACAATGAGAACTTTTCATACTGGAGGTGTATCAACTGCTGAAAGTGGAGTAGTAAGATCAAAAATTTCTGGTAAAGTTGAATTTAGTTCAAAAGCAAAGGTTAGAGGTTATAGAACTCCACATGGCGTAGAAGCTAAACAAGCGGAAGTTGATTTCATACTTAAAATAGTTCCTCAAGGGAATAACTCTAGCAAAGCTCAAAAAATCGAAGTTTCTAGTGGATCACTTTTATTTGTAGATGACGGCGAAGAAATTAATTCTGATATTACTGTTGCTCAGATTACTGCTGGAGCCGTGAAAAAGAGTGTTGAGAAAGCAACTAAAGATGTTATTTGTGATTTGGCTGGTCAAGTTAGGTACGACAAGGTTATTCAACCAAAGGAAGTAACAGATAGACAGGGTAATATTACCTTAAAAGCTCAAAGATTAGGCAGATTGTGGGTTTTGGCTGGAGATGTTTATAACCTGCCCCCGAATGCAAGACCGGTTATTTCATCTGGAAAATCAGTAGATGAAGGAACTGTTTTGGCAGAGGCAAGTCAATCAAGTGAGTTTGGCGGACAAGTTCGATTAAGAGAATCAATAGGAGACTCGAGAGAAGTTCAGATTGTTACAACTTCAATGTCTTTAACTAATTTTAAATTAATTGAAGAATCTACTCACTCAGGTCAAATGTATAATTTGGAATCTAGCGATGGTACTTCTTATAGGTTAAATATTTCCCCTGGAAATAAAATAAGTAATGGAGATGTAATAGCAGATTTAACGGATGAAAGGTTCCGTACAAAAACTGGTGGTCTAGTAAAATATGCACCGGGATTGAGTGTCAAAAAAGCAAGATCATCTAAAAATGGTTTTGAAGTAAGCCAAGGAGGAACATTGCTTTGGATTCCTCAAGAGACACATGAAATCAATAAAGACATATCTCTTCTAATGATTGAAGATATGAAATGGATTGAAGCTGGAACAGAAGTTGTAAAAGATATTTTTAGTCAAACATCAGGAATCGTCACTGTTACGCAAAAAAATGATATTCTCCGTGAAATAACTGTAAGAAATGGAACTTTTCATGAGTGTAATGATGAAGAAGTTTTGAATAGATTTTCAGAAGAAGGGAATCTTGTAAATCCAGGCGAAAAGATTTTAGATGGTGTTGATAATAAAGAGATCTTATTTGTTCAAAAATTAGAAACCCCTAAATGTCGAGGATTGTTATTAAGAACTGTTGAGGAATTTTCTATTCCTGATCAAGCGGAATTACCCCAACTATCACATGTCAAGCAGGAAAAAGGACCACATCTAGGCTTAAAAGCTGTCCAAAGGCTTACCTATAAAGACGGTGAATTAATAAAATCAGTTGAAGGAGTGGAATTACTTAGAACACATTTAAGCATTGAAAGTTTTGATGCTACTCCCCAAATGACTATTGACGTTGAGTCGATTGAAGACAAGAATGATTCATCAATTAATAGATTAAATCTAGTCATATTGGAGTCCATTCTTGTAAGAAGAGATACTATATCTGACTCTAGTCATGGCTCAACACATACAGAACTTCAAGTAAATAATAACCAATTAGTAAAAGCAGGAGATGTAATTGCTACTACTCAAATTCTTTGTAAAGAGAAGGGATTGGTTCAATTACCAAATGTTCTTGACGATGAGCCCATAAGAAGGTTAATTGTTGAAAGAGAAGAAGATAAAATTAAAATTAAAGTTAGTGATAAAGCATTAGTTAAAGTTGGTGATCGTGTAGTTGATGGTGATCTTATTAGTAACTCTGTCAAATCAACTTCATGTGGAGAAATAGAAGAAATTTCTAATAGCTTCGTAACCTTAAGACTTGGCAGGCCTTATATGGTTTCTCCTGATTCAGTTTTACATGTAAAAGACGGAGATTTAGTGCTTAGGGGAGATGGTTTAGCTTTACTTGTTTTTGAGAGGCAGAAAACTGGAGATATTGTCCAAGGATTGCCTCGTATTGAAGAGTTGTTAGAAGCTAGGAGACCCAGAGATTCTGCGATTCTATGTAAAAAATCGGGAATTGTTCAGATTAAAAAAGGTAATGATGAAGAATCAGTTTCTTTATCGGTCATCGAAAAAGATGATTTAGTTAATGAATATCAACTTTTAATTGGAAAAAATATCATGGTTAGTGATGGACAGCAAGTTTCAGGTGGTGAATCTTTAACTGATGGTCCAATTAATCCCCATGAACTATTAGATTGCTTTTTCAATGATTTAAAAGATCAAAAACCTCTAATAGATGCAGCTCGAGAATCTATATCGAAACTACAAAGAAGTATGGTGGGTGAGGTACAAAATGTTTATAAGTCGCAGGGTGTAGCCATCGATGATAAGCATATTGAAGTTATTGTTAGACAGATGACAAGTAAAGTCCGTATAGAAGATGCTGGGGATACTACTCTTTTGCCTGGAGAACTCATAGAGCTTAGGCAAGTGGAAGATACAAACCAAGCAATGGCAATTACAGGTGGAGCTCCAGCAGAATTCACCCCTGTTTTGTTGGGTATAACTAAAGCCTCGCTAAATACAGATAGCTTTATTTCAGCAGCATCTTTCCAAGAAACTACAAGAGTTCTTACAGAAGCAGCAATTGAAGGTAAATCTGATTGGTTAAGAGGTTTAAAAGAAAATGTTATTATCGGTAGATTAATACCTGCAGGGACTGGTTTTAGTGGCTTTGTGGAGGAATTATCATCAGAAGCTGGCCCTCATCCTGATATCCTTGCGGAAGAATCTGGCGGCTACAGAAGAGCACAGAATTTAAGACCAGACTATACAGTTGATATGCCACAATCAGCTGAAGTAAGCTCTACTGCGATACTTGATGATCCTAGTGATGAAGATTTGGAGACCACTCGAAATCGACATGGAATCGATCCTTCTTCGAGTAATTTTGCGGCTTTCGCAAGGCCTAATGCTGAAAATCAATTTTCTGAAGATCAATTACCTGATCCTGCTGCATTGGAGGGATTGCAGGAAGAGGGCCTTCTTTCTGATGAATAAATATTATCTATTATTATTTTTGGTTACTAGAATGGATTTTTTAATTTGTAAGTAATGATTAAGCCAGAGATTGTCCCAAAAAGGAAATTACCTCGTTACGGATTTCATTTTTATAATGAAAGACTTAATGGAAGAATGGCCATGATTGGTTTTATTGCGCTTATTCTTACAGAATTCTTTTTAAAACATGGTTTGCTGTTATGGTAAAAATAGTTTTGCAATAAAGACTTCTTAATTTGAAAAATCTTCTTGGAAGTAGTGTTAAAGATTTAGAAAATGTGGCTTTAGATTATGGGCAGGCTCCTTTTAGAGGTCGCCAAATCTATAATTGGATATATAACTATAGAAATCAGAAGAAAAATATAGATCAAATAGAAGTATTACCTTTAGATTTTAGAAAGAAATTAAAGGAAGATGGTTTTAAAGTAAGTGAGTTAAGTATTCAAAAAAGAAACTTAGCAAATGACGGTACTCTAAAATTATTACTGTCTACAGACGATAATGAGAGTATTGAGTGCGTTGGCATACCAACTGAAAAAAGATTAACCGCTTGTCTCTCCAGTCAAGTTGGCTGCCCAATGGACTGCAAATTTTGCGCAACTGGTAAGGAAGGTTTGAAGAGATCTTTAAAAGCAAGTGAAATTTTAGATCAAATTTTATGTATCGAAAATGAAATGAATAGAAAAGTGACTAATATTGTTTTCATGGGTATGGGCGAGCCCTTGTTGAATATTGATGACTTACTTTTTTCAATTAGATCAATAAATGAAGATTTTCAGATCAGTCAGAGAAAGATAACTGTAAGTACAGTGGCTGTTCCAAAAATGATAAGTAAATTATCATCAAAGTCCTTTCAAATTCTAGGTAATTGTCAATTTACATTAGCAATTAGCCTACATGCTTCAAACCAAAAAATAAGAGAAACGATAATACCAAGTGCAAAAAACTACGAGATCGAAAATATAATTCAAGATTGTAAGCAATACGTAAGAAATACTGGTAGGAGGATAAGTTTTGAATATTTAATGCTAAGTGGGGTAAATGATAAATTAGAACATGCTATTGAATTAAGTAATTTGCTAAAAGGGTTTCAATGCCACGTAAATTTAATAGAATACAACCAAATTGATGAGGTTGAATTTAAACGAACCTCTTTAAAAAATCTCCAATTATTTCAATCTAGACTTATTAACAATGGCATCGCTGTTAGCTTGCGAAAAAGCAGAGGTCTAGATAAAAACGCTGCCTGTGGTCAACTGAGACAAAATGCAAAAAATAAATAATATTTTCTAATAAAATTTTTTTAAAAGTCTTTCAAACAGGTTATTATTGTGTAAATTAAATCTTTAATCTTTGGGCTTTATTAAGACAAAAATTTTACCTTTCGCTATCGTCTTACTTTTTGGGATTGCGTTCTTTGCGGTTAGTGCAAGAATTTGGTTGCCAGGAGATATGATGTCTCCTGCTCCAATTAATTAATACTATTAGAATTTGAAAATGACAAAAAATAAGGATCCTAAACAAGAAAGCTTAGCTGAAATCGCTGTTGATCCTGACGTTTTAGCAAGAGAATTGGCCTTAGAAATTGAAACAGATCCTTTGGAGCAAATTGATGAAGATGTTTTTTTAAAAGATTTAAATATTACTCAAGAGTGTGATGAAGCTTTAAAAATGCTAAAAGGTAACAGAGAAGAGAGAATACAAGGCTTAAGAATATTTTGTGAGTATAGAGATCAAAGATCTTTCCCCCTTTTATTACCATTGCTTGATCAACCTTGTCCTGTCGAAAGAATGAGTGCAGTATATGCTTTAGGACGTAATCCATGTCCCAGAGCAGTCCAAAAGCTTGTCAGTCTTTTGAAGACTGATGATAATGCTTATGTTAGAAGAGCAACTGCATGGAGCTTAGCTAATTATGATGACCAAATTGTTTTACAACCATTAATAAATGCCTTGAAGAATGATGTGGCTGCAGTAAGATTATGGTCATCTAGTTCTTTGGCTGAAATTGGAAATGTTTCTTATGAAAACGCACAATTAGCAGCAGAACAACTTTTGATTAGTTTAAAGATAGATAATGAATCAGGTGTACGAAGTAATTGTATTTGGTCATTGTGTAGGTTATATGAAAAATTAAAAAACACACTTCAAGAAAGTTTCGTTGATGAATGTACTAAAATAGCCCTTTTCGATAAAGAGCCATCTGTTATGGAAGAAGCAAAAACTGCCCTTGATTCAATGGGGATGCAAGGTTTTTATAATTAAATATCTTAATTTTTTTAATGGTTCATTACATAAAAATCAATTTATCAGATATTCAATATAAAAATTAAAATTAATTAACTTGTACCAACTGAAACAAAATATTTTCGTTATTGTATATAAAGTAAAAGTACTTAGTACTTGAATTTAATGCCTCAAAAAACATTGAGATTCAAAATTCATCAAGATGGAAGAGTTGAAGAGACTGTTGAGGGATTTATTGGTAATTCATGTAATGAAGCTACAAAAAATCTCGAAGACGCTCTCGGTAAAGTAACAGTCAAAAATAAAACATCTGATGCCTTCATCTCTAATCAAAGTGAAAACTTAACACAATTAAATAACGAATCTAATGTCACATTTTAGTACGATTAAAACCCAGCTCAAAGAAGCAGAGCCATTAATTAAGGCTTTAAATCATTTTGGTTATAGTATTAATCAAGAAGAAAAGTTTGTAAAAGGATACAAAGGGCAATTCACTGCCGTTGATATAAGTATGAAGTTACCTAGTGATACCCAAGTTGGATTTAAATGGGATAACAATTCTAATGCGTATGAATTAGTTACTGACCTTGATCTATGGAAATTTGAGATTCCAGTAGAAAGATTTATCTCAAAAGTTACACAAATGTATGCTTACCAAACAATCATTTCTAAAACGCAAGAAGATGGATATCAAGTCGTAGAGCAAAAAAATAAAAATGATGGTTCTATTGAATTGGTCCTAACCAAGTGGGAAAACTAATGTCAAGATATGGATTTTACGGATCCATTTCATAACACTGAAGAAAACATTGAGATTACAGGCTATGAGCCCGTTTTAGGTGGTCAGTTAGCCGAAAAAGCCGTATGGGTTGATGAAGCAAAGTGTATTGGTTGTCAGTACTGTGTTCACGTAGCTTCGAACACTTTCACTGTTGATGAATTGCATGGTAGAAGTCGAGCTATTAGGCAAGATGGAGATAGTTTTGATGTCATACAAGAAGCAATAGATACATGCCCTGTTAATTGTATTCATTGGGTCAACTTTGAAGAATTAGATGATTTAGAGAATAGTCTCGATAGGGACATGTTTCAAACATTTGGAAAGCCACCGAGAATGAATAAGCACTAATATCAAAAAGATGCAATATCGTAGATTTGGTAGAACCAATCTGAAGATTCCTGTTTTATCTTTAGGTGGTATGAGATTTCAAAAAAGTTGGGATCAATTAGATTTTTCTGAAGTTTCATACGAAGAACAAAATAAAGTAGAAAATATATTAGATCTTGCAACACAATATGGCTTTAGTCATGTAGAAACCGCCAAGTACTATGGAACTTCCGAGGTGCAATTAGGGATGTGTTTTAAGAATACTAAGAAAATCCCAAATATAATCCAAACAAAGATTCCACCAAATAGTGATCCTGAAGTTTTTGAGCGAGATGTATTATCTAGCATTGAAAAATTGAAAGTTAAAAAAATTGATTTGTTATCAATTCATGGTATTAATACTGCTGAACATTTACATCAGGCTATTCGAGATGGAGGTTGCATTGATATTTTGAGGAATTTTCAAAAAGAAAATTTAATTGGATCTATTGGATTTTCAACCCATGGAAAATCTTCACTTATTGAAAAGGCCATATCAACAAACTTATTTGATTATCTAAATTTGCACTGGTATTTCATTAATCAGGAAAATACAAAGGTTATTAATTTAGCCAATAAGCATGATCTTGGGGTTTTTATAATAAGTCCCACTGATAAAGGGGGACATCTTCATACTCCCTCAAGAAAAATGTTGGAATTTTGCAAACCACTTCATCCTATAGTTTTCAATGATCTTTTTTGCTTAAGAAATCAAAATGTCCATACTTTGAGTGTCGGTATTGCAAAAGAGACAGATTTTGCTCTGCATTTAGAAGCTGTCTCGTTGTTATCAGAATCTGAGAAGTATGTGCCTAAGATAATTAACAAATTAAGGCAGGAATCAATTAATTCCTTAGGTTTAGAATGGCATCAAAATTGGAATAGAAATTTACCAAGTTGGGAACATACTCCAGGAAATATTAATATTCCTGTTCTGCTTTGGCTTTCAAATTTAATTGATTGGTTGGGTATGGAAGGATATGCAAGAGCTAGATATCAATTGCTTGGTAATGGAAGCCATTGGTTCCCAGGATTCAACGCGAATTTACTAGATGTAGATGTTTCTGAAGGGCAATTATTAAAAGTATTAGAAGGTCATATAAATCCAAAAAAAGTTATAAAAAAATTGAGAAATTTAAAAGAAAAGTTTGGAGATAAGAATGTTAAAAGATTATCAAGAAAATAATTTCATAATGGATTTTTTTCAGGTTTGCCTACTTTTCTTGGGTAAATTTCAGGACAAAAATTCTTTGGTTGAATAAGAATAATATTTCGGGTGCCTTTATTTCTTGGTAATAATATCTCTTTTTTATCTTTAACTTTCCCTTCTAATATTTCTAAAGTTTTATCTAGATTTTTGCTTTCTTGATTCGTCCATTTGCCACAATATAAAACTCCAAACCCTTCTTTTTTTAACATTGGTAGTATATATTCTGAAACTGTTGATGGATTACTAACCGCTCTAGTTGTTGCAATATTAAAATTATTTCTCATTGAAGATTGATGGGCTAAATTCTCAACACGATCATTGATTACATGAATATTGTTTTTGAAATTGATCTGCTGAACTAAAATTTTTATTGCATCTGTTTTCTTTTTCAAAGAATCAATTAGGTATATCTCTGAATTAGGGTGAGTTATTGCATAAGCTAAACCTGGGAAGCCACAGCCTGATCCAATATCTAAAAATTTTTTATTATCAAAATTAATATTAGTAAAAGCTTTGAATGGCCAAATGCTGTCAAAAACTTGAGATACCCAATAATCATCACCATTAGTTAATCTTGTGAGATTGGTCTTATTATTTAATTCTTTAATTTTAATTTGTAACTCTTGAAATAAATTTATTTCTTCTTCAGTTATTAAGGAAAGAATTTCTTCTGGAATGTTTTGTTTTTTCATTTCGTTATAAATATGAATTTTAACCATCCATTAAATACATTCTATTGAGTAAAAATTTATTAGAATTACAATATTAATAAAAGATTATTTTGAAAGGGGAAACTTCCTATTACAAAATTTTAGGTGTAAATGAAAATGCATCCAATCATGAATTAAGAAAGGCATTTTGTAAACTTTCTATTGAGTTGCATCCCGATACAACTTCATTAGAAATAGACGTTGCTAAAAGTAAATTTCAAGAAGTTCTTGAAGCATATGAACATTTAAATAATAGTAATTTAAGGAAAATATATGATGACAAACTAAAAGAAAACTCTAGGATTACAAATAATACTAATGTTTTAAATAATTTAGTAATCGATTCTAATAATCAAAATTTAATAGGAAATAGAAGACCTTTTTCGAATGGAGAATTGTTTTCGTTGTTTCTTTTAATTATCATCATTTCCATAAGTTTAATTGGTTCTATTTTTATTGCATCTTTTACTGGAAAAGAATTAGAGATAATACCACTTTGGCTAATGAAATAATTTTTAAAAAAAGTCTGTGAATCCCTCTAAAAAACCTATCAATCAAAATTCACTGCAATCATTGGAATTGTGGCTAACTGATTTAGGTGCTGTGAAGGATATTAATAATCCATCTAAATGGTATCTGTTACTTTCAAATTGGAATGCAACTATTATTTTTGAACAAGAAGATTTAAGTGTTATATGGGAAAGTGAAGGACAAGAAACTAAACGACTATTTTCCTACTGCATTAATAGAGAAGATGTGGAAAATGCAATACTGCAGGGACCTTAAACTTCTATCTAAAGATTGTCTAAGATTTGCCTTATTATCCAGTAACTTTCCCCCAATTGATCATCTGTTATACAGAGAGGCGGCAAGAGGTAAATAACATTCCCTAGGGGCCTAATAAATAAACCTTGCTCCATTGCAAGAATCTTTATTTCTTTCCCAATATTATTGAAATAACCTTTTTTGTTCCCAATATCTAAATCGAAGGCAGCAATTGTACCAGATACTCTTACCTTCTTTATATAAGGTAAGTTTTTAAATTTAATTAGATGAGATACATGTTTTTCTTCAAATGAAAGGTATTTTTGTGGTTCTTTTTCTAATAAATCAAGGCTAGCGTTTGCTGCCGCACAACCTAAAGGATTAGCAGTAAAACTATGTCCATGCCAAAAAGTTTTTCTTGGGGAATCATCAACAAAGGATTGAAAAATTTTTTCTTTACATAAAGTTATTCCCATCGGTAAAAATCCACCAGTTAAACCTTTTGAAATACTTATTAAATCTGGAATGATTTTTGCCTTTTGAAAAGCAAAAAGGGTTCCACATCTTCCAAACCCAGTCAATACTTCATCGGCAATTAACAAAGAATTATTATTTTTTATAATTTCTGAAACTTTTTTTATAAACTGAGGTCTAACCATATTCATCCCTCCTGCTCCTTGAACAAGTGGCTCAAGGATTACTGCAACTGTGGGAGTTTTAAGTAGAGTTTCTAATTTTTGGATCGCCTTATTTTCTTTATTTTCTACTTCTTCATCGTTCATCCAAGTTGAAGGCCATGGGACTCTTCTAACTGGGAACATAAGATTATCGAAATTCTCATTAAAAATATTTCTTTCACCTAAAGCCATTGCGCCAAATGTATCACCATGATAGGCGCCATCAAAAGCTACTATTTGAGTTCTTGTCTCTCCTCTATTTTGCCATGATTGGAAGGCAATTTTTAAGGCGACTTCCACTGCAGTAGAACCGTTATCTGAAAAGAATAATTTTTCTAGTTTTGTTAATTCACTAAGTCTTTCCGCTAATTTTTTTGCCTGTGGATGTAAGAAATCAGCAAATATAACTTGCTCAAGTTTTTTTGATTGATCAAAAATGGCATCCGCAATATATTCGTTACTATGGCCATGAAGAGTTACCCACCAACTACTAATTGCATCTATTAGTTCTTTTTCAGGATCTTTAGTAAATAGGAGTGCATCTTTACCATGAGTTACTTCTATCTGCGGTTTGCTGTTATTGATTTGTGTAAAAGGTGGCCAAATATTTGGGTGCCAATCTTGATTTGGAGTTTTTGAATCCAAAGATTTCATTTAACTAATTTTTGAGTTTAATAGTGAGATCAACTTATTCTTGATGTCTAGTTCTTTCCATAGTATATCTAAATTATTTGAGCCCATTTTTTTGATGTAAGGAAATTCAGCAATTAAAGGAATACCACTAAAATCAACTAAAGTTTTTGGATTATCTAGGTGTTTTTCGCCATTTACTACTAAACCTAAAATCTTAATATTTCTTCGTTTTAAGGCCTCAATACTAAGCAGGGTATGGTTAAGAGTGCCAAGAGAGCTCTTACATACAAGTATTACCGGAAGATTCCATTCTTTTATTTGATCTATTTGCAAATAATTGCGTGTTATTGGAACCATTAATCCACCTGCAGTTTCTATAATTAGTGCGCCTTGCACTTTTGGTAATCTCAACTTGTCAAAGTTAATAGTTTTTTGATCTATTTCAGCAGCCCAATGCGGAGATAGAGGTTTTGTAAAGACATAAGCTTCTTTGATTATTTTCTCTTTACTTACTTTTGCAAGTTTTTCAACAGTTTGACTATCAGTTTGCGATTCAATCCCACTTTGTATAGGTTTCCAATAAAAGGAATTTAATCCTTTAACAAAAAAAGAGCTTATTAAAGTTTTCCCAATATCAGTATCTGTTCCACAAATTATAAATTTGAAAAAATTTTTGTGACTACTCATAATTTCTTTATGATTTGAATCTCAATTTGCCATGAAAGGTTAACTGTATTATTGTAATTCTTTGGCCAAAACTTTTGAATTTCCTTTAACTCTCTCACTGTTTTGCGTTTACAGTTTGTTGCTTGTGCTCCTACATTTTTAATACTTCTAAAAAGTTTATATACATCTTCAAAATTTTCAAGATAATTAAACTGTTTTGAATAATGTATTTCAGTTGATTTGAAATCTTTTAATAATTCTTTAGAGCAAAGGAAATTAAGACCACTATATTCAATATCAATTTTTTTACAAGTATCTTTCCATTCAGGAAAACAATCTTTTGTTGGATATGAAATGATTAAAAAACCTCCAGTTGTTAATTTACTAAACCAATTTTTTATTATCTTTTCTGGGTTGTTTAACCAATGTATGCAAAAGTTAGATGTTAATAGAGAACAGTTATTTATTTCAGAAGGTAAATCATTATTCAAATCCCATAAAATTTTTTTTCTAGATAATTTATTCTCAAGAAGCATTTTCTTGCTGAAATCAATTCTGGATACTTTTTGGGAAGAAATTTTTTCTATTTCATCTGCTAATAGTCCTGGTCCTGATCCTAGATCTATCCATTCACCTTTTTTTTTGGGATTTAATTCTTTGATAAGATGAACAATCTTTTTTGCAAAAAATTTCTGAATATTTGAATGCTCTAAATACCGATATGCAGCATCATTGAAATTATTTTGTATTTTTTCATTCCACTTTTTACTATCCATTTCAATCGTTAAGTGTATTAAGTAAGATCTCGTATAAATTTAAATTATTCAAGCAATGACCTTGTTGAGCTAATTTAATTAAAATTGGCTTCCTTTCAAGTGTTTTATTTAAGGAATCTAAAAAGTTATTATTTGATTCGTTGTCAAGAATCAAATCATTTTCTGATTTTATAAAAATAATTTTGCAATCTTTTCTTAAAAATATTGGAAAATCTCTATTGATGTAAAGTTCTTTTAAATCACTTAAAAGAAGAGTTTTATTTAAACTCTCTAGACTTTTATAAAAGATATTTTTAAAACTATTATTCATATGATTTGGCATAAATGATCTATATATAAATTCTTTCAACATATCCTTAGGATCATCTTTCATGATTTTTGTTTCCATTCTTTTTAGAGACCTCAAAATAAAGTTTCTCTTATTACTTAAAGGAAGAAAATTATTAAAAGAATTTATAAGAACAATATGAGTTGCTTCTTTTAAAATTTTTTTTGGCATTAAATGAAAACCAAATGAATGGCATAAAGTCATTCTGATTTCTTTTTTAGATTCGCTTTTAATCCATTTTGCTTGATAATTATTTGTCGAAAAATAGCCCCTTTCATTATCTTGCCAATGCCAATTATTTTTTAAAAAATCAACTTTATAATCATCCCAAAAATATTTATTTAGTCCCCACCCATGTTGAGTAATAATTTGTTTCATTTAAACTCTTTTAATACTGCAATAAAATTATTTAGCAGATTAAAATCTAAGTTTCTTCGTATTGTTATTCTGATTCTTGATTGTCCTACTGGAACAGTTGGAGGTCTTATTGCAATTGCTAAAAACCCATTTTCTTCGAGATATTTTTGTAGATAAATTGCTTTTTCTTCTTGGCCAACAATAATTGATAAAATGTGAGAATCTCCCTGAACTGGAAAACTAAAATTTTTAATAATTTCATCTTTCCATACATTCGCAGAAGATAACAAATCATTACCCCATTCTTTATTTTCTAAAATTTTTCTTAAACCTTCTAGTGCCCCAGCAGCCAAAGATGGCGCAAGTGCTGTTGTATACCTAAATGCACCACTTGTTTGGATAAGATATTCGCCAATTTCTGAATTGGAAGCTATGAAAGCTCCACCGCTTCCAAATGCTTTTCCAAAAGTTCCAGTAATCATAGTTATATCTGAACGACAATTAAAACTTAAACCTCTTCCTTCAGGGCCCAAGATCCCAATTGCATGAGCTTCGTCAACTAATAATTGAACACTATTTTTTTTGCAAATTTCTGTTATTTCTCTGAGCGGAGCAATTGATCCCTCCATGCTATAAAGAGATTCAACAACAACCAAAATGGAATTTTTTGTGGGGTTAGATTTAATAATTTTATCTTCTAAATCTTTTAAATTATTGTGTGAGAATCGAACTAGTTTTGCTTGAGCAGCTTTGACTCCAACCAATAAAGAGTTATGGATCAATTTATCTGCTATTACGATACTATTTCTGTTTGCTAAAGCCTGGATAGCGGCTATATTTGCTTGAAATCCGCTTGGGAAAAGTAATACTTTCTCTTGATCAAGCCACTTGGCAAGTTTTGTTTCTAATAATTTATGTATTGGTCTTGAACCTGTAATAAACCTAGAGCTTCCTGAACCAATGCCTTCTAATAGGCTTGTTTCGTAAGCAGCTTTTATTAAATCCTTGTCCCTGCTTAATCCAAAATAATCATTACTGCATAAGTCTATAAGTTTTTTATTTTGCGAATTTAAACTTAGAAGTTCGAAGGATTTTTTACCTAAAGAAAATGTTTTTAATTTACGGATTCTATTTTTTGGAATTTTTACTTTTTTCATTTTGTCAAAATAAAATATATTGGATTTAATTAAAAAGATTTAGATTTACTATTAAAGTTTGCAAGGTATTTTTTGTTTATTAATATCTATATAGATCATATATTAAGAAGTTAACTCATCCTCTCTTCAATCACAATTATTGCTTAATTTAGAGGAATATTTCCCTTTTCCGCTAGATGATTTCCAATTAGAAGCAATACGAGCTATTAATAGCGGAAGTTCTCTTGTTTTAACAGCACCAACAGGTTCGGGTAAAACATTGATAGGTGAATTTGCTATATATAGAGGCTTATCTCATGAAAGCAGAGTTTTTTATACAACACCTTTAAAGGCCCTATCAAACCAAAAGTTTAGAGATTTTGCTAATCAATATGGTGAGAATAAAGTTGGTCTTTTAACTGGAGATATAAGCATAAATAGAGAAGCCCCAATTTTAGTCATGACGACTGAGATTTTTAGGAACATGCTTTATGGCGATTTTGATGAATTTGATGATCCCTTAGAAAATTTAGAATCTGTAATTCTTGATGAATGTCATTATATGAATGATCCCCAAAGAGGTACAGTTTGGGAAGAAACTATAATCCATTGCCCTACTAGAACTCAAATAATAGCTTTATCAGCAACAATAGCCAATGCAGATCAATTGCAAAATTGGATAGAAAAAGTTCATGGGCCCACAGTACTAATTAATAGTGATAAGAGACCAGTCCCACTTGATTTTATTTTTTGTAGTGTTAAAGGCCTCCATCCACTTTTAAATAATAAGGGTAATGGAATTCATCCAAACTGTAAGATTTGGAGAGCTCCTAAAGGGCAGAAAATAAGAGGAAAAGTGGGCAGGATAATGCAACCAAAGTCTCCCTCAATTGGCTTTGTGATCTCGAAATTAGCTGAACGAAATATGTTGCCAGCTATTTATTTTATTTTTAGTAGAAGAGGATGTGACAGGGCTATTGAGAATATAAAAGATTTAACTTTAGTAAGTTATTCAGAAGCAAGTATGATATCCCAAAAATTAGATATTTATCTTAAAAATAATCACGAAGCAATTAAAGATAAATCTCAATGCGAGGCATTAAAACGCGGTATTGCATCTCATCATGCTGGATTATTGCCTGCATGGAAAGAATTGGTTGAGGAATTATTTCAGCAAGGTTTAATAAAAGTTGTTTTTGCAACTGAAACTCTTGCTGCAGGAATAAATATGCCCGCAAGAACAACTGTTATTTCTTCTTTATCAAAAAGGACAGAAGATGGTCATAGATTATTATTTAGCAGTGAATTTTTGCAAATGTCAGGAAGAGCTGGAAGAAGAGGAAAAGATACACAGGGATATGTTGTTACATTACAAACAAGATTCGAAGGTGCCAAAGAAGCAAGTGCACTGGCTATAAGCAAACCAAATGCTTTAGAAAGTCAATTCACTCCAAGCTATGGGATGGTACTTAATCTTTTACAAAGTTATACTTTAGAGAAGTCTAAAGAATTAATTAAAAGAAGTTTTGGTAGTTTTTTATATTTAGGTGAATCATCAGGTGAGAATATAATTCTTGAAAATTTAGATAAGGATTTAATTGAATTAAAAAAAATTACATCTAACGTTTCATGGAAAGATTTTGATGCATACGAAAAGTTAAAAAATCGTCTTAAAGAAGAGAGAAGACTTTTGAAAATTTTAGAAAAACAATCAGCAGAAAAATTATCAGAAGAAATAACCAATGCCCTTCCATATATTAAAGATGGAAGCTTAATTTCAATCAAAGCTCCCCAAATTAAAAGAAAAATTGTTCCGGGATTAATTTGTAAGAAAATATATGAATCCCAAAAAATTAAGAGTTTATTGTGTTTGACAATTGATAATTTATTTATTCTTATAAAACCCTCATACATAGTAAGTATTTTTAATGATTTGGATGCAATTGATGTCTTAGGACTTGAAGTGCCAAAGATGTATTTTTCTGGAGAGGTATTTAGGGGAGATGATATGTCGCGGTGTTATGCGGATCGAATTTTAGAAATTTCTAAAAAAAATGATTTACAAACTCCACAATATGATTTGACAACGGAAGTTTTGGCACAAAAGCAACAAATTAATAATTTAGAAGAAACAGTTACTGATCATCCTGCACACAGATTTGGAGACTCCAAGAAATTAAAGAAATATAGAAAAAGAATTATTGATGTTGAACAAGAAATAAAAATTAGAAAAAAACTTCTTGAGGATAAAGAAAACCATAACTGGAGAACTTTTACTGATTTGATTAAAATTTTGAATCATTTTGGTTGTTTAAATGATTTGGAATTGACAGAAGTTGGACAAACAGTTGGTGCAATAAGAAGTGAAAATGAATTATGGATTGGTCTTGTTTTAGTTAGTGGTTATTTAGACGATTTAGATCCTTCTGAGTTAGCTGCAATTATTCAAGCTATATGTGTTGATGTAAGGAGGCCTAATCTTTGGTGTAATTTCAAGCCTTCTTTAAAGGTAATAGATGTTTTTAATGAATTAGATGGTTTAAGAAAATTAGTCTCTTTTCAACAAAATAAGTTACATATTGAAATTCCGATCTATTTAGAAACAGAGTTGACTGGAATTATTTCTGAATGGGCAAGAGGAAAAAAATGGAAAGATTTGATTTTTAATACTTCATTAGACGAAGGTGATGTAGTGAGGATTATTAGAAGATCAATTGATGTCCTTTCTCAAGTGCAATACTGTATTGGTGTTAGTAATAAATTAAAAAGCAAAGCTAAGCTAGCATTAAAAGCTATTAATCGTTTTCCAGTTTCTGAATCTAATGATCTTATAAAAGTCTCTGAAGATATTAATCCTGCAACAAAAAGAATTGACAATAATTTTTAAATTTTTTTAATCAAATCATTGAATTGAAATTCATTGCTTCATCAAATTCATCTTCGTTTAAATAACCTAATTTAATTGTTGCCTCTCTTAAATTTAATGATTCTTTGAAGGCAAGGTTTGCAATTTCAGCTGCTTTTTCATAACCAACTTTTGGCACTATGGCTGTAATCAACATTAGTGAATTTTCTAAATTTAACTTCATTCTCTTTTGATTAGGTTCTATCCCATCAACTAATTTTATTCTAAAGTTTTCTATTACATTTTTAAGTAATTTTAAACTTGTGAGAATATTAAATCCAATAAGAGGCTTATATTCATTCATCTGTAAAGTGCCGCTAGAATTTGCTATTGAGACTGCATATTCAAGACCCATTATCTGAGTACAAACCATTGATAAGGCTTCGCATTGAGTTGGATTCACTTTACCCGGCATAATAGAACTTCCAGGTTCATTTTGAGGAATAATTAGTTCATATATTCCTGATCTTGGACCAGAAGATAGAATTTTTATATCATTTGAAATTTTAAATAATGCACCTGCTAATATTTTTATCTGACTCATTACTTGAGCAAGACGATCATGCGAGGCCATGATAGAAAAATTATTTTTTGATTTATAGAACATTAGATTAGTATCATCGGAAATTGATTTTATAGACTCTTCACAAAATCCTTTTGGACAATTAATCCCTGTGCCAACCGCAGTTCCTCCAAGAGGCAAGAAATACAATTCATTCAGACTGATAATCATTGCATTCTCAGCATCTTTAAGTTGCTCTGACCATCCTGATATTTCTTGCCCAAAAGTAAGGGGAACTGCATCTTGAAAATGGGTTCTTCCTATCTTTATAAGGTCTTTCCATTCTTCACTTTTTTTGTCAAGGACCTTAGTAAGTTCTCTGATCGTTGGAACTAAATTTTTGATTATTTCATTAACAACAGATATTTGAATAGCAGCAGGAAAAGTGTCATTAGTTGACTGAGATTTATTTACATCATCATTCGGATGAATTGGTTGATGACTACCAAGCTCTGAATTAGTTTTTAAAGCTGCAATATTTGAAATTACCTCATTAACATTCATATTTGTTTGCGTGCCACTACCTGTTTGCCAAACCTTTAAGGGAAATTGTGAATCGTGAAGCCCATCAAGTATTTCCGTACAGGCCTCTACAATCAAATCTTTTTTCCTTTTATCTATTAAACCTAAATTGAAATTCGCAATTGAAGCAGCTTTTTTTATAAGGGTCAGTGAATAAATTAACTCAATTGGAATTAATTCTTCTCCAATAGAAAAATTTACTATCGATCTTTGTGTTTGAGCACCCCACAAAGCTTCAATGGGAACTTCTATTGTTCCCATACTATCTTTTTCAATCCTAAAGTTTTTGGTCATTATTCCTCTGAAAACACTGGTTTAACTTAGATAAGGTTTTCAGTAATCCTAGATACCTAACTTCTCCCATATTACACTTAAATTATTAAGATGAATTGAAGGATTAAAACATTCTTCTAAGTCACTTTGATCAATAAAATCCATAATTTCATTATCTCTCTCTATATTTTGTTTGAAATTCCCATTCTGAGTATTCCAGGCCTGATGCGCATTTTTTTGTACTAAGCTATAAGCTTTTTCTCTAGACAAGCCCTTCTCTACAAGCAAAAGTAAAACCTTCTGACTAAAGATTACACCACCATATATATTTAAATTTTTGAGCATATTTTTTGGATAAACTTCTAAATTGCTTACTATATCTTGCATTTCCCTGAGCATAAAATGCAGGCAGATTGATACGTCTGGTAGCATGATACGTTCATTTGAACTATGGCTTATATCTCTTTCGTGCCAAAGTGGAACATTTTCAAGTGCTGTTAAGACATAACTCCTCAAAATTCTTGCTAAACCACTTACTCTTTCACTTCGAATAGGATTTCTTTTATGAGGCATGGCAGAACTTCCTTTTTGCCCTTTTGTAAAGCCCTCCTCAACTTCTAAAACATCAGTTCTTTGTAAATTTCTTATTTCAGTTGCAAATCTATCTAAAGAAGCGCCAACTAGTGCAATAGTTTGCACATATTCTGCATGTCTGTCTCTCGATATAACCTGCGTACTTGCTGTATCAGATTTTAAGCCGAGTAAATCACAAGTTATTTGCTCTACTTTAGGATTCGTATTAGCGTAAGTTCCCATTGCACCACTTATTTGTCCAATTGCTACAGAATCTTTCAGAGTTAACAATCTTTTTTTGTTCCTTATTATTTCTGCTAACCATCCAGCAAGTTTAAAACCGAAGGAAATTGGCTCCCCATGAATTGCATGAGATCTGCCAATCATTAATGTATTTTTATGCTTCCTTGCTAATAATCTAACCTCATTTTCTAGGTTCTCAATTTCTTCTAATAACAATTCGCAAGAATCTACTAACTGAAGAGATAAGCCAGTATCAAGTACATCACTACTGGTCATGCCAACATGTATGTATCTTCCTGAATCGCCTACAAATTCATTAACGCTTGTAAGAAATGCTATGACATCATGTTTAACTTCTTTCTCAATTTCTGTAATTCTAGATTCATCAAACTTTGCATTTGAACGTATCTCTTTCATGGCATTCTCAGGGATTTTTCCGAGGGAAAAATTTGCTTCACATGCAGCTATTTCAACTTTAAGCCAACTCTGGAATTTTGCGCTTTCAGTCCAGATTTTCCCCATTTCGGGTAATGTGTAACGCTCGATCACAATTTTTATTTATTATCAATTTAAACTTTATAACAAAATCGAATTATTGCCCTATACCTTTAAAGATGTACTTGTCATTGAAGATATTTGACTGATTATTATTTTCCTGTGTAACATTTTTATAGCTAATCAAAGAAAGCTTAAATATAAAAATGTTTGAATATATGCCTTCGTTAATCGTGGGTAATTTTTTAGTTCTTATTTAAAATTGAAAGGTATTAAAGAATTTGGATCTTAATCTTATAGAAGTTCATTATTCAGTCTTTTTTTATTGATTAATATATGATTAAAAAAAGTAGATTAGATCTTTATCTTCTAAATAAAGGTTTATGTGAAACTCGTCAAAAAGCCCAAGGTTTAATTCTTGCAGGCAAAGTTAGAGATAGCAATGGGAAAGTATTGGATAAACCTGGACAACAAGTATTAATTGGATCTGAGTTTTTTATTGATTCCGCGCCTATGTTTGTATCAAGGGGCGGCGAAAAATTATTGGAGGCATTTAAAAAACTTGAAATTAAAGTAAAAGACAAAATATGTATTGACGCAGGAATCTCTACTGGGGGATTTACTGATTGCTTATTGCAACAAGGCGCAAAGTTAGTTTATGGGATAGATGTTGGTTATGGACAAACTGCATGGAAGATTAGAAATAACCCAAAAGTTATACTTTTTGAACGAACTAATATTCGAAATTTAAAACCTAATGATCTTTTATCTAGAAGTAATAAATTACCAAATTTTGTTGTTGCTGATTTGTCTTTTATTTCATTAAAGTTAGTTTTTAAATCTATTGGTAATTTATTAGAAGGTGATTGTATTGAGGGAATATTTTTAATTAAACCCCAATTTGAGGTAGGTAAAGATAAAGTCAGTAAAGGAGGTGTTGTTCGCAATCCTAAATTCCATACTGAGGCTATAGAGTCTGTTATCTATGCTGCTAAGAATTGCCAATGGAATATAAAGAATTTGATAGCTTCTCCGCTGGTAGGTCCTGCAGGGAATCATGAATATCTAGCTTGGATGACCTTAGGAAGTCAATCAAATAAAAGTATTAATAGTGAATATATACAAAATTTAGTAAAAGAAACTCTTTGAATTAAAGAGCTTCTTCGTCTTTGTCGCCAGTTCTAATTCTTACAACTGAATCAATTGATGTGATGAATATTTTTCCGTCACCTATCTCTCCAGTTTTTGCTGCTTCAGCAATCGCATCTATGACTGAATTAACCTTTTCATCTTCTACGACAACTTCTACTTTGAGTTTTTGAAGGAATTCAACAGTAAATTCGGAACCTCTATATCTTTCAACTTGTCCTTTTTGCCTTCCAAAACCTCTAACTTCACTAACTGTCATTCCAACAATACCGGAATTTACTAATGCAATTTTTACATCCTCAAGCTTAAATGGACGTATGATTGCTTCAATTTTCTTCATGATTAAAGATTGAACATTACTATTTTAATTGTTTTTTGGGAAAATATCCAACATTGAAATATCAGAAAAACATTCAACATTAAGGCCTGCATTCTTGGCGTCTTCAATTAATAGTTGGGAATTTTCTTCAGAAATTATTACTGTACTATTTGACAACGCTTCCCACTGATCATTCTCAAAGTGTGTTTGAAGCCATAACATTCCAATTGCAGTTTTTGGTTGAAGGGATTTATTTAAGTTGTTATCGATAGTTATCAAACAAATGTCCATTAATTTTCCTTGAACTATACACATAAAACCTTTTGGCGGACATTATGAATGTTACTATTGATACAAAAATCAGATTTAACATCTTTTGACTTAGTCAATTGTAATACTTAGATTTGTTGATACTTTTGCGAATTTTTATCTTTATATATAGTTTTTATATAGGTTTAGTAAAAAAGTTCTACTAAAAATGAGTACAGCTAAATTAGAAGATTCGACTCAAAGACCGCTATATGGTGAAAGAATTATTGAAGAATCAAAAATAATTTGTTTCGATAATCCAAATAAGAAAAGAATTTATGAAATTTCTATTCAGTTACCTGAATTTACATGTAAGTGCCCCTTTTCTGGTTATCCAGATTTTGCAAAGCTAAATATTATTTATCAACCTAATTTGAAAGTCTATGAGTTGAAGTCTTTAAAGCTTTATATTAATAATTTTAGGGATATAAAAATATCACATGAGGAAGTTGTAAATAGAATTATGGATGATTTAGTTAATGAAGGTTCACCTCATTGGATACATTTAAACGCTGCATTTAACCCAAGAGGGAATGTTTCTATGCAGTTAGATATTTTTAGTGGGCATAAAAGAAATTAAAAATTTTTTATTTCGTCTGATAATTTAAAAAATTCTTTTTTAAAACCAACTAGATTTTTATTACTGAGGCCTCCAATAGATATCTTTTGTGATTCTTTATTTACCAGAATCCATAATTGGTTTGTTGGTATAAGACTTATTATTGTTCCAAAAATTATTAAGATAAAAGAAAAGTAAATAAATGGTATGGACGGATCATTTTTAATTATTAATCCACTGCTGGGGATTATTTTTTTCAGAGATACTTTTGAAGAGTTAACTTCTAAAGGATCGTCATTGATATAGAGATTATTCCCGGAAAAATTTTCTACATTCGAAATTTTAAGTGGACCATTTTCATTATCTATTGTTAAAAGGAAATTTTTTTTAGTCTCCGATCCTAATTCAACTAAAACTCCCCAAACTTGATTACCGATTTCTGGAATCTCCTTTAATTGTAATTGATAAAGGATATTATCTATTTCTAAAACAACATTTGATATTGCCCAATCTGCTTGATAAATAGTTACTCCTTTAAACCTGATTGGGTGATTAACTGTGGTTGTTTTTATTTCATTTAAATTTAGATCGTCAGAAGAAAAATTTAATTTTGAAATAAACTGTTTGGGCACACCATCACTTTCACGTTCTATAGAAAAATCGACTAATTTTATATTGGCTTTTGAGTTTGTGCTCTCATTAACAAGATCTAAAGTTTCTCCAGGCAGTAAATATTGTTCTTTTGATTGACTTGTAAAACTTCCATATGCTGAACCTATAAGTAAGACTATTAATCCGATATGTACAACTAAAGGACCGATTTTTCCAATTAACCCCTTTCTTGCGGAAATATGACTATTAAATTTGTATGTTTTCCATCCTTTTTTTTTAAGTAATAAATCTACTTTTGATATATGTTCTCCATCTTGATTGATTGGATGACTTATAGTTAGTTGCAGTTTGCTAAATTTTTTTTCGCTCTTATATTCAATCCATTTTAATGAAGCTTTTAATGAAGGAATTTGCCTCCTGAAACTACAAGCTGCCAGAGAAATGCAAAGAAGAATTAATGTAAATAAAAACCAAAAGCTTGTATATATATGATCCAATTGAAGTTTTAAGACTTTTTCTCCATCTAAAAATCCAAAAATGGGAGTTCTAGCGAAATTATCAATATAAAATTTATTACTACTACCTTGAGGTATAAAAGTACCTATGCCGCTTGTAATAGCTATGAAGATTATCAGTGATATGGCGAATCTTAAACTTGATATTTTTAATATTAGATTCTTAAAAATAATCATTTAAATCCAATTTGATAATAAATTTAATAACCCTAGGGAAACTAAAAATATCCCACTTAAAGTGGGAATTATTTGACTAAATCTTCTAAGCGCTAAAAATTTTTTTAAGTTTTCTGTAGTAGCTCCTGCAACGATTAATGGGGTTACTTGGCCTATTCCAAAGAAAAATAAAAAAATAATAGATATTGTTGGATTTTTAGCTTGCGATACCCAAGCCAGAAGAGTTGCTAAAACTGGAGTAATGCAAGGTGAAGAAGCTAGTCCAAAAGTAGTTCCTATGGCAAAAGGTGCTATAAATCTTGGTATTTTATCTTCAAATATTTTTACATCAGGTCCATTTGGGAACTGAAATTTTAGAATACCTAGTAAATTTAAACCCATTATTATTGCTATCAAGGCAACGATCGAAGTGTAAAAAGATGGGATTTGCCCATATATCTTACCCAAGAATCCACTGGCAGCACCAAGAGTAACGAGTGAAAAAACGACTCCTCCTGAAAAACTAATAAGTTTAAATTTATTATTCTCTGTTCCTCCTATATAAGCAATAGTGATTGGTAGTAATGATAATGAGCATGGGCCAAGACTTGTTAAAAGCCCTGCGCTGAAAACCAAAAATATAGTAAATGGTCCATGATTATTAAGGCCATTCTGCATAAGCAGGTTACCCTTTTGAGATAATTCTGAAATAACTAAATTAAATGATTCGATAGCTTAACTTAAATCTTATAAATTCTAACTAATTAAGAGTCTTTCGTGTACTAATCATACCTATGAAGCCTGTAGATTCTAATGAACATCTCAGTAACATCCCTGCAATAAAAAATGAAGCTATTAATGAATTCCCACCATAACTAATGAAAGGTAATGGTAAGCCAGTAGTAGGCATAGAGCCTGTTGCTACAGCAATATGCATTATTGATTGACCTATCAACAATACACCACATCCAATAGAAACTAATTGTGTATAGTTGTTCCTGCACTTTAGAGCAATTCTTACATTTATATAAGAGAAAACTGCTAGAAAACCTAGGAAAAAAGTACACCCTAACAAACCAAATTCTTCAGCAAAAATGGCAAAAATAAAGTCTGTATACATAAAAGGTAGGTACTGTAATTTTTGTATGGACAAGCCAAAACCTTGACCGAATAGACCACCTGAACCTATAGCTAATAAACTTTGAACCAATTGAAATCCACTTTCCTGTTGATCTTTCCAAGGATTAATAAATGAAGTAACTCTAAGTTTTTGATATTCGTTATTGAGGATACTAATACATCCAGTAATAAATCCTAATGAGGCAAATGAGCAGAGAGAACTTAGTTTTACGCCTCCACATAAACCCATTACCCAAAAAAGAATTCCAGTTAATGATGCAGTACTTAAATTAGGCTGCTTTAGTATTAATAAAATTAATAATCCAAAAGAGAATATTGAAATTAATTTTTTATCATTCTTAATCAAATTCCAATGAGCGAAAAGGTTAGAAGCTTCTAGAATTAGAAAAGGCTTAATTAATTCAGATGGTTGTAGACGTAAATTTCCTATTACTAGCCATCTTGAAGATCCGTTAACTGTAATTCCAGCAATATTGGTAAGCAATATTAGAAAAAATAAAATAAAAAAAATAATTCTTGAAAACTTCAAAAGATTTTTAATGTTTGTATTCAGAACAAAATAAAATAGACTAATTCCTGGAATTGTCCAAATAATTTGTTTTTTTAAGAAATAAGCCCAATTTCCCATTTCCCTACTAGCCACCCACCAACTTGATGAACCAAGAATGCATATTCCTAATATTGACCAAATCCCAATGAGAACAACGAGGATTTTTGCCTCATAAGGCCATATCGTCCAAGGTAAGGGAAATACAGACTCTGTTAAATTGCTTAGATTTTTTTTGTAATTAGAACTAAAGGTTTTTTTTCTTTTAGAAATTCTTTTGTATTTTATTTTTTCTTGACTTATCTCCAATTTTTTAGATGTATATGTACTATTGAGACGTCTAATTGATATTTTGCCAAGTCTTTTATTAACGTTTTAAAGTGTAAAAGCAATAAATAAGATGACTTTTCATAAATTTTATTTTTGAAGAATAAAGTAAAAAAAGGACTACAGATTCATCATAAATCTTAAGAATTAATTTTTTATAAAAAAAAACTAGCTAAAAGGTACCTCTCCGTGATAGATTCCGTGAGTTTATATACTTACTTCAAACCATTCAGAGAGGTTTCTAAACTATGTTCACATCAGTGGACTCAAATAGAAAAAAACTTGAGCATCCATCTAATGAGAATGTTCAATTTCCTCGATCCCTGAATAATTCCATCATCAATGAAAGTAAATCTGGCATTGCCAATCAAATCGATAATTTGCTTTCTCAAAATGATGAGTACACAAAATTGCAATTAACAATTTTTGGAATTACTTTTATTGTTTCTATTTTATTAGCCTCAATAACTGGAATTTTTCTAGGATTTACTTTTGGTTTCAGTATTTTTATAGGCGCAATAGCCGGTATTATTTACCTACGTTTGCTTGCAAAAAGTATAGGGAAACTTGGTAAAGAATCATCAGGTGTATCAAAATTGCAACTATTAGTTCCAGTTTGCCTCTTTATTTTTGCGAGCAAGCTAGGATCTTTGGATATTTTTCCTGCAATAATAGGTTTTTTCATTTATAAACCTTCACTCATTCTTTATTTTTCACGTTCTTAAGTAAATTTTTTATTCAAAACAAATGTTTTTTAATTCCTTGCTAACAAATTTTGCAGCATTAGAAGTTGGTCAACATCTTTATTGGCAAATTGGAAATATCAGACTACATGGGCAGGTATTTTTAACATCTTGGATTTTATTAGGAGCGTTATTAGTTTTTATTTCTTTAGGAACTAAAAAGATGGAAAATGATCCTAAAGGCCTTCAAAATTTGCTTGAGTTCCTTTGGGATTACATAAGAGATCTTGCTAGAACTCAAATAGGTGAAAAAGTTTATAGAGATTGGATGCCATTTATAGGTACTTTATTTTTATTTGTCTTTGTTAGTAATTGGGGAGGAGCTTTAATTCCTTGGAGATTGATTAAGTTACCAAGTGGAGAATTAGGAGCACCTACTGCTGATATAAATACAACTATAGCCTTGGCTTTATTGGTTTCACTTTCTTATTTCTATGCAGGTTTAAGCAATAAGGGTTGGAGATACTTCGAATACTATGTTCACCCAACTCCGATTATGCTTCCTTTCAAAATTCTAGAGGATTTTACGAAACCTTTGTCACTCTCTTTCAGGCTATTTGGAAATATTTTGGCTGATGAACTTGTTGTTGGTGTTCTAGTTTTTTTAGTCCCGCTAATTCTCCCAATACCTGTTATGTTCCTAGGACTGTTTACTAGTGCAATTCAGGCATTGATTTTCGCAACTTTGGCAGCCTATTACATTGGAGAAGCTGTTGAAGAACATCATTAGCTGTCTTCTAATACATTCAGACGCTTTTACAAAGAGTCTGTAATCTGGCAAAATATCTAATCGCGTAGGTCTGAATATATCAGACCCATTCTTAAAAGAAAGGATGTCCAAGCGTGTATGACAACAAAGATTATCACAAGTATTAAGCTTTTTATTTCAAAATTATGGATTCGATTACTTCCGCTGCATCAGTTGTAGCTGCTGGTTTAGCAGTTGGTCTAGGTGCTATTGGCCCAGGTCTTGGACAAGGTAACGCAGCTCAAGGTGCTGTTGAGGGTATTGCCCGTCAACCAGAAGCTGAAGGTAAAATCAGAGGAACTCTTCTTTTATCTTTCGCTTTCATGGAGTCATTAACAATTTACGGATTAGTTGTGGCTTTG
>NZ_CABYWZ010000001.1 GCF_902522795.1 uncultured Prochlorococcus sp. | reverse complement strand
ATCTGTACTTCTTGTTGCGGCCTTAGGTCTAGCAATTGTTTTTGGTCTTATGGGTGTAATAAATCTTGCCCATGGAGAACTTATGATGCTAGGAGCTTACACAACATATGTAACACAATTAATTTTTAAATTACCTATATTAAAACCTTTCTACAATTCGTACATAATAGTTTCAATTTTTCTTGCTTTTATTGTTAGTGGAGTAGTAGGCATTCTCTTGGAAAAAACTATAATAAGAAAGCTTTATGGAAGTCCACTAGAAACACTTCTTGCAACTTGGGGCGTGAGCTTAATTCTTCAGCAATTTGTCAGAAGTGTTCCTTTAGCTTATGGAACCGGTTTGGTTATAAGTCTATTAATTGGTTTATTCTTACCAACAACATTCCCTTCCAGAATAAAAGAATCAATAAATTTTAAATATTTTAAATTTAGTTCATGGATATTAGCTGCTTTAACTGGCGTCCTGACAGGTAGTGTAATCTCATCCTCTATAAGCAAACTTAGTAGAGCAAGCGCTCGAAATGTTGATGTAACGGCACCCTCATGGATGAGAGGTCAAGTAGAAATTTTTGGTACTGCATTTCCTAAAACAAGATTAATGATAATTGTCATTACTCTAATCTCCGTAATAGCGATAACATTATTTCTTAATCAAAGTGCTTGGGGGATGCGTATAAGAGCAGTTACTCAGAACCGACAAATGAGTGATTGCCTTGGTATATCTACTGAAAAAGTAGATATAATTACTTTTGGAATTGGATCAGGCTTAGCAGGAGTTGCAGGAGTAGCAGTATCTCTTTTAGGTTCTGTAGGACCAAATGTTGGCGGAAACTATATAGTTGGTTGTTTTATGGTTGTAGTACTGGGAGGAGTAGGAAATTTATTAGGAACAGTACTTGCTTCATTTGGAATAGGAATAATGACTGATTTAATTGGAGCTGGAAGACTCTTATCGATATGGCCAGATATGCCTTTACCTTTATCAAACACAATCAACTTTTTTGCGACCACAAGTATGGCAAGAGTAATGATATTTGCACTAATTGTTATATTTTTACAATTTAAACCTACAGGTTTATTTCCTCAAAAAGGAAGGATGGTTGAAAACTAATGTCTTTAAGTAAAGTTAGATTTGATAAAAAAATAGTATTATCGTTTTGGATAATATTAATAGCCTTAATTATTGCAGCACCAACCTTACTCCCTGTATTTAGACTAAACCTTCTTGGTAGATACTTATCCTTGTCCATAGTTGCACTTGGTGTTGATCTTATCTGGGGATATACAGGTTTACTAAGTCTTGGACAAGGTATATTTTTTGCACTAGGTGGATATTGTGCAGCAATGTATTTGCAAATAACCAGCTCCTCCGAATTTCCAAATAGTATTCCTGAATTTTTTGCTTTATATGGTGTTGAAAAATTACCTTTTTTCTGGGAACCTTTTAGATCGCCAGTTTTCACCTTTTTAGCTATCTGGATTATTCCCGCATTTATTGCAGGTCTTATTGGATTTCTTGTTTTCAGGAATAGAATCAAAGGGGTTTATTTTTCTATCCTTACTCAAGCTTCTCTTCTTGTATTCTTTAATTTCTTTAATGGGCAACAAAAACTTATTAACGGAACAAATGGATTAAAAACAGATGTTACACAACTATTTGGTCAGATGGTGGGTTCTGAGTCTATGCAAAGAATTTTCTTTTGGGTAACCGCCATATTAGTAATAGCTGCATGGTTTTTTGCAAAGTGGGTAGTTAAAGGTAGATTCGGGAATATTCTTATAGGAATACGTGATGATGAACCAAGAGTAAGGTTTACAGGATACAATCCAGTAATATTCAAGACGATAATATTCTCTATTGCTGGAGGTCTCGCAGGAATTTCGGGAGCTTTATATACTGTTCAGTCTGGAATAGTATCACCTCAATTTATGACTGTTCCCTTTTCTATAGAAATGGTTATTTGGGTTGCAGTTGGAGGCAGAGGAACTTTATTGGGAGCGATACTTGGAGCAGTTTTCATCAACTATGCAAAAAGTCTTGTGAGTGAAGCTTTACCTGCTAGCTGGATGTTCATTCAAGGTGGGTTATTTATTTTAGTTGTAACAGCTTTGCCTGAGGGAGTTTTAGGATGGATTCAAGGAGATGGTCCTAGGAATCTTCTCCAAAGATTTGGTTTAAAAAGGAAGATTGAAACCTATCCAAGCTTAGAAATTAATAAGGAGAAAAAATAATGAATAATAAAGATCTACTAAATTTAATAGATATTACTGTTAGCTTCGAGGGTTTTTTAGCTCTTAACAAACTTAATTTGAATTTAAAAAAAGGAGAATTAAGAGCTGTTATAGGACCAAATGGCGCAGGCAAAACAACATTTCTTGATGTAATAACTGGAAAGGTTAAGCCAACAAAAGGTGAAGTGATTTTTAAAGGTAAATCTTTAGTAGGTAGAAAAGAGCATAAAATTGCCAGACTTGGAGTTGGAAGAAAGTTCCAAAGTCCAAGAATTTTTGAAAATCTAACAGTTAAAGAAAATCTTGAAATATCAGTAACAACTCCTAAAAGCCCCTTAAACCTTATAAATAAAAGTATTAAGGATGAACAGCTTAATGAGATTGAACGGCTTATGAAAATTGTTAATTTAACAAAAAATATCGATTCAAAAGCTGGTTCTCTATCACATGGCCAAAAACAATGGCTCGAGATAGCCATGTTAGTAGGACAGAAGCCAGATTTAATGTTAGTAGATGAACCTGTTGCTGGTTTAACAGATGAAGAAACTGATCTTACGGCTGATTTATTAAAATCATTATCAGGAGAAAATACCTTAGTTGTAATAGATCACGATATGGAGTTTATAAGAAGATTAGATAGTAATGTTTCAGTATTAAATCAAGGCACATTATTATGCGAGGGGTCAATGGAAACTATACAAAAGGACCAAAAAGTTATTGACGTTTATCTAGGAAGGCCTGAGGATTAGTTATGGAAAATTTACTTGAAATTAAATCACTAAATACTTATTACGGCGAAAGTCATATTCTCAGAGATGTAGATTTAAATGTTCAATCAGGAGAAATGGTTTGTTTGATTGGAAGGAATGGAGTTGGCAAAACAACTTTGTTGAAATCCCTTATTGGTCTGTTAAAACAAAGAAAAGGTGATATTTATTTGATTGGCGAAAATATCAATAGAAAAGCTCCTCATCAGAGGGCTAGGAAAGGAATGGCATACGTACCTCAAGGGAGAGAAATCATTCCATATCTATCAGTAGAAGAAAATCTTATGTTAGGAATGGAGTCTCTGCCGGGTGGATTATCCAAGAACAAAAAAATAGATCCATTTATTTATGATCTCTTCCCAATCTTAAAAGATTTTATACAAAGGAAAGGTGGAGATCTTAGTGGAGGACAACAACAGCAACTTGCTATTGCAAGAGCATTGCTTGGCAAACCTCAACTTTTATTACTTGACGAACCAACGGAAGGCATTCAGCCGAATATAGTTTTAGACATTGAAAATGCAATTAATCAGATAATTAGTGATACTGGAATTGGTGTTTTATTAGTTGAACAACACTTGCATTTTGTAAGACAAGCCAATAGATATTATGCGATGCAACGTGGAGGTATTGTTGCTAGCGGAAATACTAGTGAATTGAGTCAAGCAGTTATTGATAAATTCTTAAGTGTTTAAATATTTTATTATTTTTAATTAATAAATTTTTATTCATTTTTCGCATCTTATTAAGTCTATACTGTTTGGATGCTCATTTATATACTTATTAAATTCCATTGCAAGTGTTCTAGCCTCGTAAGCATCAAAAGCATAAAAACAATTTTCAAATCTTATATTTTGAAGATCACGGTAGTGCACTGTATATGGCTTTAACAAATTAATTTTGTTCATTTTATTTGCTAAAAAGCAATAAGTTTATATATTAACCATGCATATGTTCAAAGATTTAAAGTATGTCTTTTGTTGTTATCAAAATATATTGACTTAAATTATGTATTAAAAAATACTTTATAAAAAAAGTAATTTATTTATTTTTTTTTAAATCCTGCTTTTCACCTTCTATTAAAAAAACAAATTTAGATAGGATATAACCAAAAACTGGAACCCAAAACTTTTCATAAAAAAATTTCATAAAATTAAGCGGCTAATGACTCGTTATCTTCAATTTCAGTTTTATTTATAAGATTTAAATCTATAGAATTAAATAAATGTTGCATAAGCAAAAAATCAAGTTCCCCTTTCAACAAATTAGAATCTGATAAAAGTAGATCATCAACAAAATCATCAAAAGTATTTGAAAGAAGACTCACAATTAAAATTAATTTTTGTCATTATCATCGCATTAACAATAAAAGTCAACCAAATTTGAATATTAATTTTTAAATTTTTTGAAAATTATTAATTAAAAATAAAAAATTAAATAATAAATATAAACAAGCAAAATAACAGATTTAATATCAAGCTTAGGGTTTTTGAATTAAATTTCATTTATATTGCTTTTCTTAATTTTAAAACTCTCCTGATTAGCATCATCAAAACGTCAATACACATATTTGCTAAAAAGAAATTTAAAGAATTCATTATTAAATAATTTACTATATTTATAGCAAGACTATTGATGTGCCAATTCGGAAAGAATCACTTAAAAAATTTTTAAACTCAATAAATATTTATAGGTATAAAATTTGATATTAATAGCAAATTATAAATTTTATTTTTTTATTAATTCAAAGTAACCATTTTTGTTTAATAAGTACTTATCAAACCAAAGGCTTAATAGATTATCTAATCCTATTCCATTCATGTTATTTATTTGCGAAGTCTTATAGTCTGAGAGTGCAAGCAATAAATATGGGAAAATAATATCTGAAACTCCTTTTGGTAGTTTTTCTAAAGGTACTCCATGCGCACTATCCCATAAAATTTGCATATCCTGAGAGAACAATGAACTCCAATAACTAAAATTACAATATAACTTGTCTGGAGGGAGAAGATTTACAGATAAAACTGGGAGAGGTGACTTCATAGGAATAAATATTTTATAGATTAATTAAATTTATATTTTTGAAATGGTGAAAATAATTTTAATATGCAAATCCCATATAAATACAAATTTAATATAACGCACAGTGCATCACTTAGCAACACCATATTAAGTGTTATATTTATCAATCATTTCCTGGAATTTAAGGAATGATAAAAACTGTTTATAAGTTTGTAAGTCAAAAGCATCCTGATTTGCCTCATTTAAATGTGTTGATTTACTAGGAATAAAATGATTGATTAATTGAGTATCAATCGAGTGTTTAACATTATCTATGAAGTTACCAGAATTATCGGATAAGTTTTGTAAATTATCGTAATTCACTTGATATGATTGATTTTCTTTCCCAATTCTTTTATTAAATATGCCTCTTACAGAAAGTGCTTCTTCCACCAAAATACTTATTATTTTTGAATTACTTAAATTGTTCTCTATGCTCAACTTTTCAATTATTCTCATAACATTTTCTCTAGGAATAAAACCAACTCTTTTTTTCTTGGTAGGCATCTAAAAATTAAATAAAGTTCAGCACTTGACTGTAATAAGTGTTGCACTATATTCATTATAAGTCAATTAAATGCTAATGATTTTACCAACAACCTTACTCTTAGGAGCCCTTGGATATCTTTTCTATACCTCTAAAAAAGAACTTTCACTAGATCACCATGACTTTATAGAGAACCAAAAAGATAATGATGATTTATATAAAGATTTGGAAGATCTATTTATTTAAAATTACAACATTGATATTAAAGAACTTTATTTCTTGACTAAAGATATACAAAACCTTAAACATAATTAAAATAAATTAATAGATACAAAATCTAATGACTGTCCATCAAGATTACGAAATAAAAATCAATCTAAATGAATTGATTGAGAAGAGAATTCCATGTTGTGATTTACTTCATCCAGATCATTGTCTAACAGAAAAGCAAGTTTCTGAAATTGCACATGATATTCGTATGGATTTAAATTTGCATGATCTTTACAAGCAAGTGGATCAGCACATCATGAATTATGTAAATGCAGCTGGTATTGATAACAAAGATCATTGGGTTGAACCTCATCTTCCAGATTTGGACAGAGATTTAAAAGAAGAAGTTGGTATAGAATTTGATTAATCTTTATTCCTACAAAAAAGATTAATATATGTATTTTTTTTCTAAATCATCTATTAATTTATAAATACTTTTAGCTGATCTCTTTCTTTTTTTTAAAATTGTAAAAAATATAAATCCAATCAATACTGCAAAAATAGGTGTGAAAATAATAATTTCATGATTCATAACCATCTAACAAAAATATATTATTTAAATTATTAAAAAGTCTGAATCATTAAAATAGGTACTTTATACAAATATTTCACTAGAAAAAATTAAGATTTTTTGTAAATTATATAGAAATAAATTTTAATTCAATAAAGATAATGATTAATTATTTTGCCTTAACAGCAACTGAGATGGGGATTGGTAAAATAGAGTTAACAGTTATTGGCTCAGTAATTTTAATATTTCCAATTTTATTTGTTTATGCATCTAAAAACCTTGATGCTAAAGGGGTTTTTGAATGGATGATGGAGAAGCCCAATGATTGGATAGGTAAAAAATAAGACTTTAAAAATTCACATTTTTCTAGTTAAATTTTAAATTGTCTAAATTTCTAATAGCAAAATCAAAACCCTGGCAATTATTTTCTAAATCATTAACTATTGAATTTTTTAGAACACCAATATCTATCAACTTATTGAGTTTATTATTTTTAAATTCCTTATTAGTCTCACCAATAGCAAAAGCCAAAGCTCCTTCATAAGAAATACCGAATTTGGTAGTATTGCAGTAAGTTCTAGTGAACTTGTTAGAAATCTTTTTAGTATACTTGTCAAGAGTTTTAGAAGAAGTATCTAATGAGAAAACTGGACTATTAATTAGAAGAAGTAAAGTTAAAATGAATATCGTAAAAACTCTTTTGATCATAATATTTCATAAGTTGCAAATTTAATATAGTTTAGAATTTAACTCTACCTACTATGTTTTATTAAAAATATAGAAATTAAAAATTTATTAACCACAATAGCAATTTCATATTTTGGAAGATAAAAACTCTCTAAATGAGTATTTTATAGTTTGAATTTTTTTTGGTAGTTTTTTTAAAAAACGCCTAAATGCTTTTGGCATAATAAAAAATCCATATCAATAATTAATAGATAACAAATAATACTTGGGTATACAATAAATAATTATCCAATAATAAGTAAATTAATTATTAAATATATGGATTGAGCTATGGAAATGTATTTAAACATGAATTATTGTTTAATTAAGTATTAAATACAAAATTAATATGGCTCTACCTGAACTTATTTATGCCCCAATAGATGGCGGAACAATTCATAGATATGAAATTACTGGTGGCAAGAGAAAATTCTTGAGATTCATAGGTTGTTATTTGGGTCAATGCAATTTCCACAAAAATATTGATGATGCCATTGATTACATAAAAAATTTAAAAGAATCACAAAAGATACAAAAAACATGAAATAAAGATACATAGGTGCGTCAGAAGACCAATATTTTTCAATAACTACATAATTATTGCTACAAATAATAGAGAATTTTCTTTTTATAAGAAATTGATTATTTACTTGGGTTATAGTTCCGAAAGATAAACAGTCATTTAAAAAAAGAAATTAATTTATGGAAAACAGACAAATTAATTTTTTTAAATCAAAAGACTTTAATACCGTCCTTAAGCCATTAAAAAAAGGAACGGTAGTAAAAATTGACTCGTTTGATATTAGAGAAAATCAAAAAGAATTAAATATAGGTTTATTTGGTTGGTATGCAATTTGTCCCTCTAAAGAACTAAAAAAAAATAAGCTATATTATTTTTCGCTATATGATGAGCCTCTTGTTCTTTATAGAGATGAAAATAAGAACGTAAGGTGCATTAAAAATATTTGTCCACATAGAGGAGCCTCCTTTTTTGGAGGGACATTATCAGATGGAGTAATAACCTGCCCATATCATGGAGCTAAGTTTTCATCTGGGGGTAGCTGCCAAAATCTTGACAGAATAACTTGTCGCCATATAGTTGATAATAACTATGATAACTACGCCAAAAGAATACATTTATCTCAATACAAAACTTCAGAAAAAGATGGATATATTTTTGTACATTTTTCTAAAAAATCAGATACTGATTTAAATAATATAAGTGAAGATACACCTGTAAGTAACTACGAATTATATGAAAATGGTTTTTCGCATAAGGATTATGTCTTTGAGGAGGTATTAGTTGACTTCAAATGTGATTGGTCAAGGATTATTGAAAATCACCTGGATATCCTTCATATTTTTTGGGTTCATGGCGATACAATCCCTGATAAAGATGTGAATAAAAACGTACTAGTTAGTTTTAACCAGAAAATTAATATTAATCCTAAATATATTGAAAGTATTTATTATTACAAGAATAACCCTACAAAAGAATTTATCCGGATAAAATATATTCCTCCAGGAAGGATATTAATTTACAAAGGTGATCCTTCCACATCAAGGTATTTACAAGTTTTAGATCATATTCCTCTAGGAATCAATAAAGCAAGAGTGATAGTAAGACACTACAGGAAATTTCTACAAAATAAACTCCTTAATAACCTCTTACTATTTAAAGAGACTCAAAGAAAGATTTTTTATAAGATATTCGATGAGGATTATATGATTTTAAAAACACAAACATATAATCACGACATGGGATTTATAAATAAGGATGAAATAAAGTTATTGGGAGAAGATAGGATAATAAATTATTTTTGGAAGTGGTACAAGAAGTCTGAAGATAAAGATGCACCATGGAAAAATATTAACAAAAAACAAAATCTTGATGTATATGACAAAGTGATATTGAAATACCCTCCTGAGGTAAAGAAGCTAGAAATTGCAAATAATATAGATATTATTAGAAAAACATTTGTAAGATTTGCTGCTCCGCTTATATTTTTTATGTTAATAATATAATTTATGAAGAAAGTAGATAGACCATCATGGTTGAATTGGCTTTATCTCTTTATATTTATTTTAAGCTCGATTCAATTGATTATATTTTGGAGTAATAAGTTTTAGTGTTTAATAAATTTTGGTTTGACGCAAAAAATATAAATTGTTTTAAAAATGGCTTTAGAGTAATTAAAGATTTAAATTTAAAGATATCTTATTCAGAAAATGTAATATTAATTGGACCAAATGGTTCAGGGAAATCATCCTTAATTGAAATAATTAATAGAAACATATACCCAGTAGTAGCTAATGAATCGAAACTGAAGATATTTGACAAAGAACTTATAAATTTATGGGAACTAAGAAATAAAATAAGTACTGTAAATAATGATATAAAAAATAGAATAAATCCAAATTTACAAGTTTTTGATTTAATTTTAAGTGGACTATATGGAAAATATTGTTACGTACAAAATAAATCTGAAAGAGATTCTTATAAGGTAGAAAAAATTATGAAAAAAATGAATATTTTTAGTTTATCTAAAAAGAATTTTTCCTATTTATCAGATGGAGAAAAACAAATTTCTCTCATTGCAAGGGCATTAATCAAAAAACCGAAAATCTTAATCCTAGATGAACCAATTGCAAATTTAGATTATAAATCAAAGTTTTTTGTAATTGATAAGGTTAATGAATTATCAAAATTAAATACGAAAATTTTATGCGTCACTCATGATATTTCAACGATTACCAAAATTTATGACCGGGTCATAATGCTAAAAGATGGCAAAATAATCGCTGATGGGGATCAAAATAAGGTTATGAATAGTGAAAATTTTAATAAATTATTTGGTATTCAAGTGGATTTAACTAATAATAATGGACTTTGGAATATAAACAGATTATCTAAATAACAATTATAAAAATAGCTATCGCTATAGCAAGAAATACTAACTTTTTACTTTTTAAAAATGAAGAGGATTTATTTTTAAATGAAGAAGATCCACATTTAGAACATACAATCTTACCTCCTAAAGATCGGTCTGAGACGAATGAAGAACTTCCACAATTAAAGCAAACTCTATTTACGCTCATTAAAAAAATATTTAGCAATTCTACCTAAATTATATTCCTAAATACTATGTAAAGAAAAACTTCAGAAATGTTATGATAATGAGAATCTATTGCAATAAGTAATTTTTTAGTACATAATTGATAATAATTCTCATTATCATATATAAATAAATGAATTTCCATAGTTATGGAGAATCTCCCTCAAAATCAGTAAGGATAATAACTGGACAATCCGTATTAATAGATCCTTCATCAAGACCAAAAGGAACATGCCTAGAAGTTGAAAGTGGAATTGCAAGAGTTTATTGTCCATGTGAGGAAACTGAAGGAATGACCCTCGCATTTTTACAATCAAGAGATCAATTAAGAACCGACCTTTTATGTAGCGAAGGTGTCTGTGTTGAAGCACTTACAGATTTATCTTTTCACAGCAATGTAAATATTGATGAAAATATTGGTTTCGATGCAGTAAATGAATGGACTTTGCAACTCCTGAGGATTAGACACTTAGGAAATGCAGAACAGCGATTACAAGCTTTATTTTCAATACTAGTAAATCGTCTAGGTAGAAGATGTGGTCAATGGTGTGAGTTACCTTTTAGGTTAACTCATGAAAGGATTGGTGAATTAATCGGGTCTACACGAGTAACATCAACAAGATTAATTTCTAAATTAAGATCATCTGAATTATTAATTGCTCCGATTGGAACCCAAACAGTTAGTGTTGCTCCTTCTTTTATTGAAACATCGCCGCTATAAAAATATGAAGGAATCACAATCACTTACTAACAACTTGTTATTGGAAGTTGATGTTTTATCGCATAGACTCAGAAATATCAAGCAATCCTACAAATCTACAGAAAATAAATCACTGAAGGGAAGGTTATTTTCTGAAAACAAAAATCTTTTTAAAAGAGTTAATGAGATTTATAAAATAGCTGAGCTCCTAAATAAAAACAATGCAGATAATATTAACTTTTCTAATTTACTTGTTGAATTAACGAAAAGAACATTGAATGAAAATAAATTTGAAAGTAATCTATTTTTTCTTTAAATCACTATCTATCAATAAGATTGCAGAAGGTTGATTAGAAGCAAACTTTACTTTACCAAGAATGTTGGCGAATTCATCTTCTGATTTAGTTTGAGCCTCAATGATTGGATCTAAAAATACATTAGTTCTTGTATCTGAAATTCTTTCTGAAATAGAATAAAGCTGTTGTAAAGATGAGGTTAAATCAGCCTCCATGTTGAAAGAATAAGAAATTAGATCCTCTATTGAATCCCATGCTTGAACTGGCGCAGGAATTTCATCTAATTTTACGCTTTCTCCTCTTGCGATTAAGTAATCTGCAAATTTCTGAGCATGTTCCATTTCACCTTGTGATTCACTTAGAAAATGAGAAGCAAATCCATTTAAATCACGTTCTTGAAACCAGAGGTATATAGAAAAATATTGAACATTGGCATATCGTTCCATCGTTAAATGTTCAAAAATATTATCCAATAAACTTTTCTCAATTGGTTGAGCGACAGCTCTTCCAGATGGACCAAAATTAATTAATTTCTTTAGCTTTAGATTATTTTCTTTCATTGCCATATAAGAAACTAATTAAATAATACAACATTTTGTATAAATTAGTAATTAATTAATCCTTTAAATTAAATTAAATAATATGATAATGAAAATCAATCTCAATACTATAAATGAATTTACAGTACAGATTTTCTGAACTGCTATTAACTAATAAAATATATAACAGTAAAAAAAAGAAATGTAAAAAGAAAAAATGCTCTAATTGGAAGGGGGGCAAGTGTAATTGCCTATAAAAAAAATCTATATATATTCCTTATATGCTCCAGGATATAAAAAATAATAACTATTTTTATTAATAGAAAGAGAACATTTATCGCCATTATTAAGGAGATTATTAATATCAGTTCTAACCCTTAATATGTTTCCATTAATAGATACTTTATATATAAGAAATTCTCCAAGAAATTCTTTAGATATAACAATCGCATCACCAGATTCTGATCTTTTCATTGAAATAAATTTAGGCGATATTGACATACTTTTGATACCTGTTTTTTTCAAATACTCTGAACAATTTATTTCACCTAAACAAGAAATATATGAATTACCAATTTTTTTGAGATTAATAATATTATTACCCAAAATAAAACTACTAACAAATATGGTCTTGGGATTATTTAGAAGGTTAATTGGCGTATCAATTTGATGTATTTTCCCCTCATTCATAACGGCGACCTTATCGCAAATTGACATCGCTTCTTCCGGATCATGAGTAACCATCAATCCGCTTGCATTACAACCTTTTAGGATATTAGGGAGTTCACCTCGCAATTTTAGTTTGACATGCATATCAAGACTACAAAAAGGTTCATCTAATAAAATAAAATTTGTACCTGGAGCAAGAGCTCTCGCAATTGCGAGTCTTTGTTTTTGGCCTCCAGACAGTTCATGTGGGTACCTTCCAACAAAACTATCAAGACCAACAACATTTAATAAATAATCAACTCTAGATTTGTCTTTTTTGTTTTTCAAACCAAAAATTACATTTTCCAAAACAGTTAAGTGAGGGAAAAGTGCATAGTCTTGAAAAACCATACCAATATTTCTTTTCTCAGGACTAAGAAATTTTTTTCTACTTGAAATTTCCTTATCATTTAAAGAAATCCTCCCTTTAGAGGGATATTCGAACCCCGCGATTAATCTTAAAAGAGTAGTTTTTCCGCAACCAGAAGGACCAAGTAAGCCTAACAATTGGCCATTTTCAATTTTCAGGTTAACATCGTTTAATATCCAATTTGAACTTTCTCGCTTATCATATTTATGATGCAAATCATCAATTATTAACGCATCATTTTTCACTAAGTTTTTCTTATTCAAATATATTAAGTTAGCAGAAAATATTCACCTAAAATATCCCTTGTATAATTTTATACACCATTTAATTTTCAAATTTAATGAGAAAGTCTGAAAGAGCAGAAATAATACGTAAGGAACTCAAAAAGCTATATCCATCACCTCCAATACCCCTTGATCATACAAATGCATATACTCTTCTAGTCGCCGTAGTTTTAAGTGCTCAATCAACAGATAAGAAAGTTAATGAATTAACAAAAAGCTTATTTAAAGTTGCAGATAATCCAGAAAATATGATAAAGCTTGGTATTAATGGCATTTACGAATACATAAAATTTTTAGGTCTATCTAATCAAAAATCAAAGAATATCTATAACTTATCTAAACTATTGATTGAGAAGCATAATGGGACAGTCCCAGATTCTTTTGAGAAGCTTGAATCTCTTCCGGGGGTAGGTCATAAAACAGCATCAGTTGTAATGTCTCAAGTTTTTAAAATTCCCTCATTCCCTGTCGATACTCACATACACAGGTTGTCACAAAGATGGGGTCTATCAAATGGAAAAAGCGTAGTTCAAACAGAAAAGGATCTGAAAAAAATATTTCCTGTTAATGATTGGAATACCTTACATTTGCAAATAATCTTTTATGGCAGAGAATACTGCACCGCAAGAGGCTGTGATGGAACAAAATGTTATTTGTGCCGCACTCTTTATCCCAAAAGAAAAAAGAAATTTATATGTAAAAAGCCTTAAGAAATTTATATAATGTTTTAATTAGTTTTTTAATTATGAAAATAGCAATTACTGGTGCATCGGGGAAAACAGGTTATAGAATATCCGAAGAAGCAGTTAAGAAAGGATATAAAGTAAAGCAAATCATTAGAAAGAACTCAAAAGTCACAGAAGGACTAGAGAGTTTAGAAACAATTAGGGTTTCTCTAGACAATAAAAAAGAACTTGATAAAGCTTTAAAAGATATTGATGCTTTGGTAATTGCGACTGGAGCAAGAGCATCATTAGATTTAACTGGTCCTGCAAAAGTTGATGCATTAGGTGTATACAGGCAATTAGAGAGTTGCAAAAGAGTTGGTATTAAAAGAGTTATTTTAGTTAGTTCCCTTTGTACTGGTAAATTATTTCACCCATTAAACTTATTTGGTTTAATTCTTATTTGGAAGAAATTAGGTGAAAACTTTCTACGAAATTCAAATTTCGAATGGACTATTATTAGACCTGGAGGATTAAAAGAAAATGAAGATATTAAATCAGAAAATATAAATTATTCAAAAGAGGATACTCAAATTAATGGATCAATCCCAAGAAGATTAGTTGCGCAATGTTGTATAGATTCTTTAAAAAACAAGGAATCTATAAATAAATTAATAGAAGTTACAAGTTCGAATAACAATAAAAAGATATCTTTTAAAAAAGCTATGCAAATGATTTAAAAGATGTAAATATATAAATTAAAACTATGAAAATAAATCCCAAAATTGACGCATTACAATTAATGCTTACTGATTTAAGAACTAGAAATGAGCCAATAAGACATAAAGCTGCATTTAAAGGTTGTCAACCAGAATTTCAAAGTCTTGTATCAAGACTAATAAAGCAGTTAGAGGACGAATTAGTTGCTGAAAAGCTTACTAATCGTGATAGTTAAAAAATTCAGATTACTTAAATGAAATTAAGTTATCCAATTTCGCTTGTTCTGAAAGTTCATCATATCCTCCAAAAAATTTATTATCCAAAAATATTTGAGGGAAAGTATTATGGCTACTTTGATCCATTATTTTATGAAAGATCTCATCATTGTCTATTAAAGTAACTTCATGAGGGATAGATAAAGAATTAAGCAACCTAATTGCTCTTTTAGACCAAGGACAATCTTTTATAATATATGCTTTTACGCGTGATTTATTTTTTAATAAATCATTACTTGAGATATTAATAATTTTTTGTTCAAAAGAAAGTAATAGTATATCAGTACCTTTTTTTACAATACATCCCTCCTCAAGATGCCCGCCAAAGACATTACAACCCTCATCTGCAAAACTCAAATGTAAATGAACATCTCCTTTATTAAAATGTCCATTTAAAGAAACTATCTCTAGATTTCCCTCAAATTTATTTATCTCTTGATTTCCTGGGCATTGAATACAAACTGTTCTAAGATTACCAACCACTCCAGAAACATACCCGTATAAATTATTCGATAAAGAATATTCTTTAATTGAATTTATCAAATCAGATTCTGGAGATAGCTTTAGGCTATGAGGCTGCATTAGATATAAGGATTAATTTTGTAATATAAAACATCATCAATCATAAAAGAAGTTGCGTTTATAATATTTAGGATTCAGATTAAATTAAATTTTAGAATCTAGCATTAAAAACCATTTAAAATTTACTAAAAATTTAAGCTTGTTGAGAGTGTAATATATTTTTATACACAAAAAATAATTTGTTATTAAGAAAAAATATCAAAAATTTGGCATTGAATATTCCCAACTTATTATCGATATCTCGCCTTTTCCTTGTATTACCATTAATTCTTTTTTTAGAAATTAACAGGCCTCTTTATGTCTTTATATTGATTATTATTGGAGGTTTAACTGATTATTTTGACGGGTTAATTGCAAGGAAATTTAATCTTAAAACCAGATTAGGTGCAATCCTTGACCCCTTAAGCGATAAAGTATTCTATTTAATTCCTTTAACCTTCCTTTGTAAAAATAATTTTATACCCTTCTGGTCTTTGTCATTAATTTTATTTAGAGAATTAATTATCTCTAGCCTAAGAAACTCGACAAAAGACGGTTTGCCAGCATCTATTTTGGGTAAATTTAAAACATTTTTCTTTTTTATTTCAGTAATTACCTTCTTTACACCACTAAAAATAAGTCTATTGAATAATTTAGCTTTAATTTTTTATTGGTTAGGATTCTCCCTAACTTTTGTAACTTTATTAGGCTATTTAAGAATTGAAAAGGATACGATCTGAATTTTCATCAAATTCCTCACTCTTTTTATTATTAAAATCTTTCACAAAACTATCCTTTAAACCATTAAGTAAATCAAAAGTTGGCACCCACTTTAAATCACGTTTTATCTTAGAGATATCAGTCTGATAATGGTTTAATCTAATTGGAAATCCCTTTCTAGATTTAGGATCTAATTTTTGATAATCAAATGTTCTTAAAGAAATTTCATTTTGGTTTAATCCAAGAACATTCGCACAGAAATAAATTAAACCCTTTATTGTTACTCCTTTTTCACCTGAACAGTTGTAAATATTATTTTTAGACTTTTCAAAATTCATGCACCTAATCATTACATCAGTTAAATCCGAAACATGGCCTAGCTGGGTAATTAAAGACCCATCACCTGGGATTGGTATAGATTTTTTAGTAAATAACCTTTCAAAAAACCAATTTTCAATTTTATTATAATTTCCTGGTCCATAAATATAAGTAGGTCTAAAACTTGTAAAAGGAATTTTTTGGTTTATCAACCAATTTTCTGTCTCAAACTTTCCTTTGTGCCTACTATTTTGATCAATTGGATCAACTTCGGATAAGGGTAGTTCACAATTATCTTTATAAACACCTGCAGAGCTGACATATATATATCTCTCGAAAGAGTTATCTAAATTTCCTATAAGGAGTTTAGTTTGTTCTAATTCTCTTCCAGAAATGTCATAAACAACATCATACTTCTTATTTTTTAACTTAACTATACTTTCTAATTTATTCCTATCACCCTTAATTAAATTTGTTTTTTCAGGATTTGCTTTATTACCTCTCGTAAAAATATCAATATCGTGATTTTGACTTAATAACTTTCCTACCAAAGACTTGCCAACAAATCTAGTGCCACCCATTACAAGAATTTTCATATTCAAAAAATATTTAACTTAAGTAGTAATCTTAAATAGAATTACATATTGAATAGTACTACTAAATAAGTAATTAATGAAAAGGATGATTCTATGGAACTAATACCAGCAATTGATTTAATGAATGGTAAGTGTGTAAGGCTTTTTAAGGGCGACTTTAATAAAAGAAAAGACTTCACAAAAGAGCCACACGAGCAGGCTAAATTTTGGGAAAGCGAAGGAGCAAAATATATACATATAGTTGATTTGGATGCTGCAAAAACTGGAACCCCAGCAAACGATAACTCAATAAAAAAGATTGCAAATACAGTTAACATCCCAATTCAAATCGGTGGGGGGATAAGGTCTCAAGAAAGGATAGAACAATTATTTTCTTATGGTATTGAGAAAGTTATCATGGGAACTTCTGCAATAGAGAATAAAGAATTAGTTAAAGATTTATCAAATAAATTTCCTGGAAGGATAATTGTTGGGATAGATGCAAAAGATGGAAAAGTTAGTACGAGGGGGTGGCTTGAGCAATCTAATATTTTAGCCAAAGATTTAGTAAAGGAGTTTTCTTCATTCAAGATCGCTAGTTTTATTGTTACAGATATAAATACAGATGGGACGTTAGAGGGAACAAATGAAGAATTCATTAATAGCTTACTTGAAATTACAGATATTCCAGTAATAGCCTCAGGAGGAGTTGGTTCAATTTCTGATTTATTATCGCTATTAAAATTTGAAAATTCTGGACTCTTTGGAGTAATTGTAGGTAAAGCTCTATATGAAAATAAATTCACGATAAATGAAGCGAATAATGTATTGTCATCAGAGAGATTAAATGACTTTGATTTAAACAGAAATTACTACGCTTAAAAGAGTATAAAAATTGATTTAAGGCTGGTATTTGCAGTAATTGTTAGTTAATTTTGTATAAGAGATAAGAAATCTAGTCTTGGAATTAATTTCAAAAAAATCGATATTGATTATTGCTCCAAGCTTAATAGCTGAATCTTTATCGCTTAAATTAACATCACTAGACCAAAATTTAGATATTAATTTTAATAATGGGAAAGGTGATAAAACTCCAGATTTGGTTATATGGAATGTTCTTAATTTTCAATCAGAAGATCTTATAAGGTTAGAATTATTAAAATTAAGAGAAAGATATGATGAGTCAAAGTTTCTTATAATTCTCTCTGGCGAACTTGTTTATGAAGCAAATACCCCTCCATCATTAAATGCTGAAGGTTTTCTTTTAAATCCCAGTGCAGAAAAAGTTCTTGAATCTATTGATACCATTTTAAATGGAGGAAGGGTATTTGATATTGAAAATAATTCCCGAGTTCAATTAAACCAAAATAAGCCTCTCTCTTTTAGTCAAAAACTTCTAACTTCAGGTCTTAAACAAATAGATTCTGAAATTAATTATATATTCAAATATCTCAACTCTGATTCAACGCCCGAAATTTATAAATTCATTTTAAAAGGAAGATTAAGAGAACTTATTACTGCAAAATCTTTTCTAATTTTCTTATGGGGTAATTCTCTAGAACTTTATACAGAGGCTGTTTACACTGAAAATAAAATTAATCTTGAAAATAAGAACACTGTATTCATTAAAGATAAGAACAATACAGAAATATGGAATTTGATTTTAGGTAGACTAAAAGAAAGGTATAGCTCAACTAACTTACAGATTGAATTTAATAATTCATCAATAATTCTTTCTGGGATAAAGAAAGAATTTATTTCACGACTAATTTGTAAAATGTTAGATGAGTTAGATAATTTAGTAAAAAATATTAAGGAAAACTATAAGGAGAAAGATTTTAAAGATGATTTAAATTCTCTTATAAAAGAACTTAAAGTTAATACAATTTCAAATATTACAGACAGCTATTTTCGATTAAAAAAAGGAGGTGAGTCTATTTCAATAAATGATTTTATTTATAGTGAGGTAAGTTGCGAAGAGATAGATAGAGAATCACATGAATCAATAATGTTCATTGAGCCAATTATTAAAAATGAAGCTCTTGACTATGATGGGAAATTACTCCCTCTATATGAAACAGAATCGTTTTTGATCCTTGAAAATATAATTTCAAATTGGACAATAAGGAACTGTAATTTATTAGCTTCTGAAATCTTTAATATTTGTTCTTCTTGGCCTGAATTAAGAACTGTACTTATAAATCCCGAATTACAATCGACAAGAAATTTTGAAAGATTTAGAAATAATATTAATAACTACAATCGTTGGCATGACTATATTTATATGCCTATCTACTTGTATGAGAGTAAAAGAGAATATATTGATATTATCGATAAAAAATTTACCCGTTACTTTAAAAATGAAAATAGAGAGAAAGAATTAGAGAATCTAGAATGGCTACAAAAACAAGTTACATTGTTAGTTGAGATAAGAGATGCTGTAGCACCGCAGTTAGAAGTTGCTGTAAAGTATATCGGTAATCTTTTCGTAACTTTCCTTACAAAGGTCGTTGGCAAAGCTATCGGTTTAGTGGGGAAAGGAATCCTTCAAGGATTAGGAAGATCAAGTTCAAAGTAAGTTTTTAAACTTTAATGAAAATAATTCAATGGATCCTAATAGCATTAATTTTCTTAAGTCCATATAAAGCAGATGCCTCTAGAGATTCTGATAGTTACGATGGCAACATCTTTCCTATATACGCAGGAAATGGGGCTATAGTTCCTCCCCAGACAACTCTTCAGGAATCATTAAAAAATAAAAGAGTCGCAGTTTTATTTTTTTATCTTGACGATAGTTCAGATAGTAAAGCGATGGCTCCTATAATATCTGGTTTAGATTTGATATGGAGAAATAATATTGATATCATTGCTCTAACTACTGATGAATTACAGAACAAAGAAAAGTCTGATCTTAGAAATGAACCTAATTATTATTGGAACGGATTAATTCCACAAACCATTATTTTAAATAGTGATGGAGAAGTTAAATATGATAAAAATGGAATTATTAATATAGATGAATTAAACAAAGTTATAGGAGAACTAAAGGGAATTGATATAGAAGATACGACATTTTCTGTAGAAAGTTTTAATGAATACAACAGTATCATTTCTGAAAAAAGAGATAAAAACAAAAATTAATTAAAAAATGATATTAATAAATATCCTCTTAGTTCTTTTATTTTTTTTAATTCTTTCAGATTTATTAATAAAAAACTCACCCAAATCAAAGTTAAATCTAGTTCCTTTAAATTATAAAATCAAAAAAAAGGATGGTTTAAACGAATTAATTATTGATTTAAAAATAACTAATAAAAGTAAAACCAAAGAGACGATGGTATCTAATATAAATTTTGAATTAGACTTTTTTAAAAATAAAGGCAATGAATATTGCCAAAATTTTAATTATCAAGAAGATATTTATATATATGAAAATAATAAAATTAAGAACTTAAATAATTACTGGCCAACAACAATTATCAAGTCAAATTCAGAATTATTTGTGAGAATCATATATAAATTTAGCAATAACAATTTTAGAAAAAAAATAAAATATCTATGGTTAAAAATATTTTGGGAGAACTATGGACATTTTGGTATTTCAAATAATAAGGACTGTTTGTTAATTAATTTAGATGGTCAAAAACAAAGGCCGAAAGAAGTTTTTGAAATTCCAATAAATAATAAATATAAGGCTTTTGCTATTAAAACTGATTTACTTGGTTGCTTTGATGATCCAGTAAATACTGTGATTGAATACTGCAAAGGAATTGTAAAAGACAATGATATTTTAACAATCGGTGAGAGTCCGCTAGCGATTATGCAAAATAGATATATTTCCCCTCAAAATTTAGAATATAGTTTATTTTCGAAAGCTTTATGTTATTTTTTTCACCCTACAAGCAGTCTCGCAACAGCTTGCGGCATTCAATTATTAATAAATAGAATCGGAGTCACAAGAATAACCTTTGCACTATTTGTTGGATTTCTCTTCAAATTAGTTGGTATTAATGGGATGTTTTATAGGTTAACTGGTTCAGAATCATCCCTCATTGATGATATAAGCGGTACAGTTACTCCTTACGACAAGAGTATAGTTATGGGTCCTCTCAATGCGGATTTATTTTGTAAGGAGGTCTCGAACTATCTAAATATAGATGTTGCTGTTGTCGATGTTAATGATCTTGGAAGTGTGAAAGTCTTAGCTAGTTCAAATAAAAAAGTAAATAAAATACTCAAAAGGAACTTAATATCTAATCCAGCTGGCAATGGAGATGAAAAAACCCCTATAGTATTAATAAGAGAAAAAAAGTAAATGAAAAAAGATACCTCTTATTCTTTTCAATCTAAAAAAGGAATGGAAGTAACTTTTGAAGAACTCCATATAAGGCACATTAACCTTTTAATAGATATTAAAAATAAGAAATTGAATAATTGGTTTTTAAAAATGGCAATTATAAATACCTTTGATGACTTAAAAATTTTTTTAAATAATCTTAAAAAAAATAAAAATAAATGCATAATTGCTATATATGGAAACGAAATTATTGGTTATTTGAATATTTTTCCTTTAAACAAAAAAGAGACTTGCTTAAAAATATCTAAGCCCAAGTTGATTAACAACAAGTGTTCTTTAACAGATAAACAATTAACTTTAGGATTGATAAAAAAATCTATCTCAATAAAAGACATCAAAACTTCAAGTTGGATAATTAACGCTGATATAAATAATGTTGACCTAATATCAACCTCAAGAGAATTAGGCTTTCAACCGTTAGGAGAGATAATCCTTTGGGATGGTTGTGATCTAAATAAATCAATAAATCAAAATACCAATTCCTATGAATTAATTAATGAATACAAAAACATTAATAAACAAAATATATTAAAAATAGTTAATTTCATAAGATCAAATCAATCTCCTTTAATAAGAAATATTTTAGATTTTGATCAAAACGATATTCTTAAAAGAAACAACTCTAAGAGTGATGTTTTAATATATGAAAATTCAGTTTTATGTACAATTTTAAAAGATATTAATTATCAAAATGAAGAAATTTATACTTTAACTATAAGTAGATATTGGGATGAGAGATTCAATTCTATTTTAAAAGAATTTATAAAAAGATTTTTTGAAAAATCACCTGTTTCATATTTAAAAACCTATAAAGAAAATTCTCAATTAAATCTTTTTCTCGAAGAATGTAATTTCAAAGAAAAAAATCAAGAAATAATTCTTATCAGGAACACAATAGTTAAGAATGAAGCCAAACAAGTAAATATATTAAATCAATCTTTGGAATCTATCTTTGAAAAATTAAGTCCACAAGGGAATCCATATCCATCTCCTTTTCTATTAAAAACAAAGTGAAATTTTGCAAACCCAAACCTAAGTCAATTTTGAGTTTAGATATAGGTACCAAAAGGATAGGATTAGCTTATTGCGATCCCCTCTGCATAACATCAAATATACTTCCGGCAGTAAAACGGTTTAAAAATAAGCAAGAGATTCAAATCATTAGAAATTATATAAATGAATTTAATTTTACTGGGTTTATTGTGGGTATTCCACTAGATGAGGCAGGTCGAATGACCACTCAAGCTATTGACTGTAAAAATTACAGTAAATTACTTTCAAATGAATTAAAACTTCCATTTTCTTACGTCAACGAACACAGTTCAACATGGGAATCTTCAGATAGATTTGGAATAAAAAAAGATAAATCCGGTTTGATTGATAGTTTTTCAGCAAAAATAATACTTGAACAATGGATCGAAGAGGGTCCTGAATTAGAAGAAATAGCTGGTAAACGTCAGATAAAATATTAGTATTAAAAAGAATAGATAATTTTTAAATGAAAGAAGCCAATTCAAATGATAATTATGATGCACAAACTCTCTTATTAAATGACTCAAATGGAAACGAGCTTTTTTGTTATCTTGAACAATTAGTAAGTGTTGAAGGTCAAGAATATGCTTTATTAACGCCAGTTGATACTCCAGTAAGTCTTTTTAAGATAAATGAAAAAGATGAACCTGAATTAATTGAGAAAATAGATAAAAATGAACAAATACTAAAAAATGCTGAAGCAGTTCTTCAAGAACATGATTTAAGACTTATCAGATCAGCAGTTACATTAACAGTATCAGGAGAACTTGAAGAACCAATATACGATGAATTAGAAGAAGATTACGTCGATGATGATAGTGAGAGTTATGAATTGCTCGTTAACTTTAATCTTTTTGACCAAGAATATGGCTTATATATTCCACTAGATCCTTTTTTTATTGTGGGTAAATTAAAAGATAAAGGTGTCTTATTAGTTGAAGATGATGAGTTCGATAAAATTCAACCTTTGATTGAAACTGAGCTTGAAAAAAGTAGTTCTTAAAATAAATGAGATCTATCCTAAAAGCCAATTGGGATTCAAACTTACCAATATATAATATTTCTCAATCTGAGTTGCAAAAAAAAGGAATTAATTCTTTATTGCTAGATGTGGATGGGACTCTAGTTAATAGAAAATCAAATATGATCCCAAAAGCTGTAAAAAATTGGATCATAGAATCTAATAAACTTTTTTCCTTATATCTAATAAGTAATAATCCATCAAAAAAAAGAATCGCAAAAATAGCGAAAGAATTAAATTTACGGTATAAATACAATGCATCAAAACCAAGAAAAAAAGTAACTTTGTCTGCTATCAGAGAAATTGGCAGAGAGCCAAAAAATATAGCCATTATTGGCGACAGAATTTTTACAGATATTATTGTTGGGAATAGATGTGATATAAAAACAATATTAGTTAAGCGATTAAATAGAGATGGCTTGCCTATTAAATTTAATTTAACTTTGACAATAGAAAAATTAATTTCTCATTTTATAAAATGAAAACTTGGGTTATAAAAATTGGTACTAGTATTTTAAGAGGAACACAGGAAGCATCTACAGAAGAAGTTATTGAAACCCTTTCTAGATCCTTTACAAATTTTCTTTCAAAAGGAAACAAATTAATTTTAGTAACTAGTGGAGCCGTTGGATTAGGTTGCCAAAAATTAAATATTAAAACGAGACCAAATGATTTAAGTACTCTTCAAGCTACTGCTGCAGTAGGTCAAGTTAATTTAATGTCCTTATACGATAAAGTATTTAATAAATTAGGTCATAATATTGCTCAAATTTTAATAACTAAAGCTGATTTCAATTCACGAGAATCCTTTAATAACGCTTCTAAAACTTTAAAAAAATTAATCGATTTGAATGTTATTCCAATAGTTAATGAAAATGATACCGTAGCAAATGAAGAGCTTAAATATGGAGATAATGATACCCTCTCTGCTTTAGTTGCGTTAGCAATAAATGCTAACAAGCTTATTTTATTAACCGATATTGAAAATCTATACTCAAAAGATCCACGTAATAATAAAGATGCGCAACCTATTAAAGAAGTTCATAATAGTGAATTAAAAGAAATTAAAGATAAAAATATTCAAAACTCTAATAATGAATGGGGAACAGGAGGAATTTCTACAAAATTAATTTCTGCAGAAATAGCCACAAAAGGAGGAGTTGAAGTTCAACTAGTTGATGGAACTAATAAAAAAAACTTAATTGAAATTTTTCATGATAATAAAATTGGAACTTTATTTTATCCAGTAGAAAAACCTATAGGGAACAAAAAAAGTTGGCTTTCACATGCAATTCAAACAGTAGGGAAAATTACTTTAGATGATGGTGCTTCTTTTGCAATTAAAAAAAAAGGTGCCTCACTTTTAGCGGTTGGAGTAAAGAATGTAGAAGGAAATTTTACGATTAATCAGGCAGTTAAAATCGTAAATACAAATGATAAAGAAGTTGCAAAAGGTTTAGTATCAATAAGTAGCGACAATTTAAGAAGTATCTTAAATAATAAAGAAAATAACAATTCTTCGATAATTGTCGTACACAGAGATGTTCTTGCTCTCTCTTAGAAAAAATTAAAACTGAAAAATGCTTTTAAGTGATTTAGTTGATCTAATAAAAAAAGGAAATTCAAATTTTATTAGTGCCAATATTTTCGAAGATTTAAATATAGATGATGCTGCCTCATTAGATGCTGCAGTTAAAAATCAAATATCTTTTTTAGAAGAAAATAATATCCTTAAAGAAAAATTAGATCAAACTTTAGCATCAGCAATAATAACTACTAAAAACGATGAAATCGTTAGTTCCCTAAAGAAACTCAATATATCAAACATAATCGTTAAAAATCCAAGAATAGCATTTGCAGAAGTATTGGATTGTTTATATAAAACTATCAATTTCAAACCAGGCATTCACGCTTCAGCGGTTATAGATAAAACAGCAATAATTGGAGCAGATTGCCATATTGGACCTAATGTCTATATTGGAGAAAATACTGTAATTGGTGACAATAATCATATTCTTCCCGGATCATCAATTTTAGGCAATGTTCGAATAGGAAATAATAATATAATTCACCCAAATTGTGTTATTCACGAGAATACCACTCTAAAAGATAATTGTGTAATTAATTCAAATTCTGTTATTGGGTCAGAGGGATTTGGTTTTATTCCTAAAAATGGCAAATGGGTAAAGATGCCTCAAAAAGGTGGTGTAAAAATAATGAGTTTTGTAGAAATTGGAACGAATTGTTGTATTGATAGACCCGCAGTTGGATTTACTTTTATTGATGAGGGAACAAAGTTGGATAATTTAATACAAATAGGTCATGGGGTTAAAATTGGAAAGAATTGTGCATTTGCAGCACAAGTTGGTATTGCTGGAGGAGCAAAAATTGGAGATGGTGTTATTTTGGCAGGGCAAGTAGGGGTAAATAATAGAGTAAAAGTTGGTAATAATGTCATAGCAAGTTCAAAATGCGGAATCCATTGTGACATAGAAGATGGCATGGTAATTAGTGGTTTCCCCGCAATTGAAAATAAATCATGGCTAAGGAGTTCAAGTATTTTTAAAAAATTACCAGAATTGGCAAAAAAACTTAGACAATTAGACAAGCAATAATTTATTGTTCTATTAAACAAAAATTTAAATGAAGAAATATAAGATTGTTTTATTGTCAGGAGACGGAATTGGGCCAGAGATTTCAGAAGTTTCAAAAAAAGTTTTAAAAAAGCTTTCAACAAATCATAATTTCGATATTGAGATTATTGAGAAATTATTTGGAGGGATAGCTTATGAAAAATATGGGACTCCTGCTCCTGATGAGACACTAGATCAATGCAAAAAAAGTGATGCCGTACTTTTAGCATGTGTTGGAGATATTAAATATGACTCTCTTGCAAGAGAATTAAGGCCAGAAAGTGGTTTATTAAAGTTAAGATCTGCCCTAAACCTTTTCGCAAATATCAGGCCTGTCAAAATAAGAAAATCTCTCTTAGATGCAAGCACATTAAAAAAAGAAATCGTTGAGAATGTAGATCTTATTGTTGTAAGAGAATTAATAGGAGGTATTTATTTTGGAAAACCAAGAGGACATATAACAAATACAAAAATCCCAAAAGCTTTCAATACAATGATTTATGATTCGGCCGAAATAGAGAGAATAACCGAAATAGCAATAAAAATTGCTAACCAAAGAAATAAAAAAATATGTTCTGTTGATAAATCAAACGTTCTTGAGGTTAGTCAATTGTGGAGAGATACAGTTCTAAATATAATCTCAAAAGATAAAAAAATATCTCTAAGCAATATGTACGTTGACAATGCAGCAATGCAATTGGTCAGAGATCCTAGTCAATTTGATGTTATTTTAACTAGTAATTTATTTGGTGATATTTTAAGCGATTTAGCTGCAATGTTAACTGGTTCTATTGGTATGCTTCCATCTGCTTCTCTAAACAATAATGGTCCAGGAGTTTTTGAACCGGTTCATGGTTCGGCTCCTGATATAGCTGGTAAAAACATAGCGAATCCTATAGCAATGCTTTTATCTGCTTCCATGATGTTAAAAATTGGATTAAATCAAGAAGAGGCTGCAGAAAATTTAGAAACTGCCATTGATAAAGTTTTATCAAAAGGATTTAGAACAGCAGATTTAGCTGATGGGTCTTCTGAAGTTTTATCTTGCAGTGAAATAGGAGATAAAATAATTGATGAAATTTAAAAAAAAATTAATAAATAAAAAAATATTTTTAAGTAAAACATAAAGTTGGCATATGACCTGTCAGAATCATTAGATATTGTTTTTTAAAAATGTCAAAACGTCATCCAGTTGTCGCTGTAACAGGATCTTCAGGAGCAGGAACAAGTACAGTAAAAAGAGCCTTTGAGCATATTTTTGCCAGAGAAGATATTGTTCCCGCAGTTGTAGAAGGTGATAGTTACCACAGATTTGAAAGGATGCCTATGAAAAAAGCTATGGCAGACGCTCTTTCAAAAGGTGAAAATTTCTCTCATTTTGGTCCAGAGGCTAATCTTTTTGACAAGCTAGAAGAACTTTTTAAAATCTATGGTGAAACTGGAGGAGGAAAGAAAAGATATTATTTACATAGTCTTGAAGAAGCAGAAGAACATAATACAAGACTTGGGACATCCTTAGAACCCGGCCAATTTACTCCATGGGAAGATATTCCTGAGGGAACAGACGTACTTTTTTATGAAGGTTTGCATGGCGGGGTAGAAGGTGATGGATACAATGTGGCATCTTTTGCTGATTTACTTGTTGGTGTTGTTCCGATAACAAATTTAGAGTGGATTCAAAAAATACATAGAGATAACGCAGAAAGAGGTTACTCAGCAGAAACCATTGTGGATACTATATTGAGAAGAATGCCTGATTATATAAATCACATTTGCCCACAATTCAGCAAAACCGATATTAATTTTCAAAGAATTCCCACAATTGACACATCTAATCCTTTCATATGCAGGAATATCCCAACTCCTGATGAGAGCTTTGTGATTATACATTTCAGAAAAGGGGCAAGAGAGAAATGGGGGATTGATTTTCAATACTTGCTTGGAATGATTAACGATTCATTTATGTCAAGTCCAACAAGTATCGTTGTAAATGGAGGGAAAATGGGTTTTGCAATGGAACTAATTCTCACTCCAATAATTCATAAAATGATTGAGGAAAAAAATAAATAATAATTTACTTTCGATTATCAACTCAAAACATTATATTTTTTTATTTTGCGGAGTTTTTAATCTAGAGGATCTCAAATTTTTATATATCTTTCTTGATAAAAGTACCTTATTTAGATTTAAATAGAAAAAACAGGAAACGTTGTGTCATTAATCGACTGGTTTGCCGCGAGGCGTAAAGATCAATTTGTTGGGAAAGTTTCGCAAGATACTGATGAGGGAGATGGTTTGTGGGTTAAATGTTCAGAATGTTCGCAAGTAGCCTATAGAAAAGACCTAATTTCTAATTTCAATGTTTGTAATAATTGTGGACACCACAATAGGATTAATAGCGATGAAAGGATAAATATAATTGCTGACAAAAATTCATTCAAAGAGTTTGATAGTTCACTAAGCCCTACAGATCCTTTAGGTTTTAAAGATAGAAGATCTTATGCTGATCGAATTAAAGAAAGTCAAGCAGGCACAGGTTTAAGAGATGGAGTCGTAACAGGTATCTGTTCTGTAAATTCAATGCCTTTAGCACTAGCTGTTATGGATTTTAGATTTATGGGAGGATCCATGGGTTCAGTAGTTGGTGAAAAAATTACAAGGATAATTGAGAGAGCAACTTTAGAAAATTTTCCAATTCTTATTGTTTGCGCATCAGGAGGAGCAAGAATGCAAGAAGGCATGTTAAGTCTCATGCAAATGGCAAAAATATCTGGAGCACTAAAAAAACATAAAGAGAAAAATCTTCTTTATATGCCCTTATTAACTCATCCAACCACTGGGGGGGTAACCGCAAGCTTTGCAATGTTAGGTGATTTAATTTTGGCGGAACCTAAAGCTCTTATTGGATTTGCTGGAAGAAGGGTTATAGAACAAACATTAAGAGAAAAATTACCCGATAATTTTCAAACAGCTGAATATCTGCTTGAGCATGGTTTTGTTGATGTAATAGTGAAAAGGAAAGATCTCAAGGATACTCTGACTAAAATTTTAAAAATTCATGGTGTAAAAGAACTTGCAAAAGCAAATATATAAAATGAGAATTATTTCAAATTTCTTTTATTTTTCTCTAAGCCTTTTATTTATTATTTTAAATTTTGCGCCATATTCTTATGGGATAGGAAATGTTGACTGGGTACTACTAAAAGAGAATAATGAAGGAAAAGAATGGCTTGATAAAGGCAGTATTAAGCTGTTTCCAAATGGTGAAATAAATGTCTTAACAAAGTTCTTCAAAAATCCAACTAATTCTGATGATGATGGAGAATTATCACTTTATGTAATGAGAATTAATTGCGATGAAAAAAAGTTTAAAGATACTTCCATAAATGGAATACCTCAATTCAATTCAAAATGGCAAACTTCCAATAATGATGAACTAATAGATGTAGTTATTGAAAAAAGCTGTTCAGAATTTATAAATGGATAAGAATGAATTCTAAAAATAAAAAATTAAAAATAGCAATCGCTGGACTAGGGTTTGGTAAAAAAGTACATTTAGAAGCATTAAAAGAGTCGAATTATTTAACACCTGTTGCTATTTATCATTATGACAAAAAGCAAAAATCTATTCTAGAACAAGAAACTGGATTAGAGTTTTTTCATGATTGGGAAGACTTAGTTAAATCCCAAGAAATTGATGGGATTATTATTGCTACTCCTCCTGAATCAAGATTTAAATTAGCAAAACAAGCTCTTGAGAATAATAAAAATTTGCTATTAGAAAAACCTGTTTCAATATCTTCCTCTGAAATAGAAGTGCTTCAGAGGATATCTTTGATTAATAACTTAAGCGTATGTGTTGATTTCGAATATAGAGCCGTACCCCTTTTTCTTCAGACAAAAAAACTTATTGATGAAAATATTTTAGGAGAAATATATTTAGTCAAATTAGATTGGTTGATGGGTAGCCGATCCGACCCTAAAAGAGCTTGGAATTGGTATTCTTTGGAAGAAAAAGGTGGAGGAGTTATTGGCGCCTTAGGTACTCATGCATTTGACATGTTGAATTGGTTTTTTGGAGAATCAATAAATGTATCTGGCAAGTTAGCAACATCAATTAAAAAAAGACCTTTAGCTTATTCATCTGATTTTAATGATGTTACTAGCGAGGACGTTTGTCTGGCTAATATAGAAATTTCAAACCATAACTCCAATCTTATTCCATGTCAGGTATCTCTATCATCGATTTCCAAAAATGGTAGAGGTTTTAGTCTAGAAATATACGGAAGCGAAGGTTCACTAATTCTTAAAAGCGAGAACCAAAAAGATTATGTCCATGGTTTTAATTTGAAATATTCAAACAATGAAAATAAAATACAAAATCTAACTGCAGATTCAAGATTTAATTTTGAAAAAACATGGACTGATGGAAGAATAGCTCCAGTTTTAAGAATTCAAAATTTATGGGCTGAGAGTATTTTTAATCAAACACCTATCATTCCAGGTTTATGTGAGGGACTTGCGAGTCATAAAGTTTGCGAAGCCATAAAGGAATCTTCAAAAATCGGATTAAGAGTCAAAATTTAATGCTATACATCTACAAGTAGCAATTATCACGCGATAAAGTATTGAATTGATTTTATTTTTTTTCATATTCTGGAAAAATCAATTGAATTGAATTATTAAAGAATGGCTTTAAATTATTATAAAAATGAGCTTAAAGAGAATGCTCAATTACTAGCTTCTAAAGGGAAAGGGATATTAGCGGTAGATGAATCCACTAAAACAGTTGGCAAAAGACTCGCTGGAATTGGAGTTGAGAATACTGAAGACAATAGGAAGGCATATAGAGAAATGCTTTTTACTACAGAAGGTCTTGGGAAGTATATAAGTGGTGCAATCCTCTTCGAAGAAACTCTTTATCAGAATCACCAAGATGGTGAGTCAATGGTTAAGAAACTAAATGATTTAGGTATTATTCCAGGTATAAAGGTCGATAAAGGTCTAAATCCACTTCCTGGAGGAGGAGATGTAGAAACTTTTTGCTCTGGCCTAGATGGATTAGTCGAAAGAGCAGCAAAATATTATGAACAAGGTGCAAGATTTGCAAAGTGGAGAGCGGTTCTGCAAATTACAAATGATGGTTGTCCTTCAAAACTATCAATTCAAGAGAATACCTGGGGATTAGCAAGGTATGCGAGGTCAGTTCAAGAATCTGGTTTGGTACCAATTATTGAACCTGAAATCTTAATGGACGGTGACCATACTATTGAAAAAACTGCTGAAGTCCAAGAAGAGGTAATAAAACAGGTTTATATTGCCTGTCAAGCAAATGGAGTTTTTCTAGAGGGAACTCTATTAAAACCCTCTATGACTGTTAATGGAGCGGATTGTCCAACAAAGGCTGATCCTATGAAAGTTGCTGAAATGACAATAAGAACTATGTAAAGGTGCGTTCCTGCATCTGTTCCTGGAATAGTTTTCTTATCAGGAGGGTTAAGCGAAGAAGCTGCTTCTGTCTATTTAAATAATATGAACACTCTTTACAGGAAAGCTTTATGGAATGTTTCATTCTCCTATGGAAGAGCATTACAGCACTCATGCTTAAAGGCCTGGAAAGGAAGCGACGTTCAAGGGGGGCAAAAAGCATTAATAGCAAGAGCCCAGGCAAACTCTGAAGCTTCAAAAGGTGCCTATGTAGCAGGATCTCAACCTTCATCTGATGAGCAATTGTTTGTGGCAGGCTACACTTATTAACTAAAAAATCCTAAAAATATACCCTGGGTCATAAAATTAGTTTCTTTAATTTAGTATTTTGTATATCTAATGACGTGACATTTGATACCTATTTATACTAAAATCTCGGAAACATATGCTTTATATAGCATTTAACTTATTTTAATTATGGCCCTCGTTCCACTAAGACTACTTTTAGATCACGCTGCTGAGAATAATTACGGTATTCCAGCTTTCAATGTTAATAACCTTGAGCAAGTTCAAGCAATTATGGAAGCAGCATATGAAACAGATAGTCCTGTAATCCTACAAGCTTCAAGAGGGGCAAGAAATTATGCAGGAGAAATTTTCTTACGTCATCTAATCCTTGCTGCTACAGAAACATATCCTAATATTCCAGTTGTAATGCACCAAGACCATGGTAATGAGCCATCAACATGTTATTCAGCAGCAATAAATGGTTTCACATCAGTAATGATGGATGGTTCTCTAGAGGCAGATGCAAAAACACCCGCTAGTTACGAATATAATGTTGCGGTTACTAAAAAAGTAGTAGATTTTGCTCATTCAGTTGGGGTTAGTGTTGAAGGAGAATTAGGTTGCTTAGGTTCATTAGAAACAGGGAAAGGTGAAGCAGAAGATGGACATGGATTTGAAGGTGAACTTTCTACAGATATGCTTTTGACTGATCCTGAAGAAGCTGCAGATTTTGTTGCCAAAACAAAAGTTGATGCATTAGCAATTGCTATAGGTACAAGTCATGGTGCTTATAAATTCACAAGAAAACCTACAGGAGAAGTTCTTGCAATAAGCAGAATTGCTGAAATTCATAAAGCACTTCCAAATACCCATCTTGTAATGCATGGATCCAGTTCAGTTCCTCAAGAATGGTTGGATATCATTAACAAATATGGTGGTGAAATTCCTCAAACATATGGTGTTCCTGTTGAAGAGATTCAAGAGGGAATAAGAAATGGAGTTAGAAAAGTCAACATTGATACCGATAACAGACTTGCTTTCACTGCCGCGGTTAGAGAGGCAGCATTTGCTGATAAGGCAAACTTTGACCCAAGACATTTCAACAAACCTGCTAGAAAATATATGAAGCAAGTTTGTCTTGATAGATACAAGCAGTTCTGGTGCGAAGGTCAAGCAAGTAAGATCAAACAAAACAGCACAAATTATTTTGCTGATCTATACGCAAAAGGTGATTTAGATCCAAAAGTAAAAGCTACTGTTTAATTTCTTCCAAAATTAAATAAAAAAAGACCTCCAAAATTCGGGGTCTTTTTTATTTCAATATTAATGATTTTAATGTAAAGAGACCATCATTCCCACCAATTGTCTCGTCACATGCTCGCTCTGGATGGGGCATTAAACCTAGAACATTTCCCTTTTCATTAGTTATGCCTGCGATATCGAATGAGGACCCATTAGGATTATTTTTATATCTCAAAGCAATCAATTCATTATCTACAAGTTTTTTTAAAGTATCAGAATCACAATGATATCTTCCTTCCCCATGCGCTATTGGCAACTTAATAGTTTGTTTTTCATCTCCATTGTTAAACCAACCTCCTTTTGAAGAAACAATATCCAGTTCAACATCATCACAGATAAAATTGAGATTTTTATTTGCAACAAGAGCACCAGGCAAAAACCCTGATTCTGTCAAAATTTGAAACCCATTACAAATTCCTAAAACTCTTTTTCCGCTTTTAACAAACTCATCCAAGGCATTTATTAATGGAGAGAATCTCGCAATTGCTCCGCATCTTAAATAATCACCATAGCTAAATCCTCCAGGTAAAACTATTGCATCTACATCACTTAAATCTGAAGACTCGTGCCACAAGTATTTTGTTCTTATGTCTAGACAACCTTCTAATGCCCATGAAACATCACGATCACAATTAGAACCAGGGAAGACAACAACTCCTACAGTAAAATTGTCCATCTTATAATTTTTCTAGTGAATACTCATAATCTTCAATAACAGTATTTGCGAATAACCTATCACACAATAAATCAATTTTTTCTTTTACTTCGTTTTCACCATTACCTTCTATTTTCACTTCAATCATTTTCCCTATACGTAATGATTTTATTCCCTCAGCTCCAAGTTTTATAGAAGCAGATTTAGTAGCTTCCCCTGCTGGATCTAAAACTGAGGGTCTTAGTCTTACAAAAACTTTTACAGCAAATTGGTCCAATTAAAAATTAATTCCTAATAGAAGATTAGTTTAAATTTTAATAAAAAGTACTATTGATTAATAAACAAATATTTTTTTACCTTAAGGTTTTCTGAGTTATTAAATATTTATGTAGCCTCTACCAAAACAAACTAAGCAAGTTCTTCTTGAATTTTCATGTATTTTAAAATTTCCTGCCCCTCCACATTTTGAACATTTTATTTTATCAATTGAAGTAACTTCGTCAGAGATTATTTTTTTTAAGGCAATTTTTGGAATTTCCATCTTGGGCTGTCTACTGTAATAAGTATCGCGAGAGTAACTATAAAGTCAAATTGCTATTTTTGGGTCACTTAAAATCTTAAATTTCTCTTTAATTTTTCTATTGAAAGTTTTTATAGATTTTTCATCAAAGGAAATTATTACTAATTCAAGCCCAGCATTATCATTTGGTCTCCAACAATTGTTTGGAGCTTCTTCAAACCAAGTATTGATTTTCTTTCCAACAATTTGTATTTGTAAAGGCAATGATTTGTTTGGTATCCAAAGACGCCCTTTAATTCGAAGAATGTTTAATTCATCCAAGATTTTTGACATCTCCTTTTCAAAGTCATTTTTTTCAAGGAAATAATTTAATTTTAATGAATCTGATACAAGCTCAACATGATTATGGTCATGTTCTTCCGTTAAAAATTCTTTATAAGTCTCTTTTTTAAAATTAAAGTCAAATAGATAATTTAAATCAATTTTGCCATTCTTGGATTTAAGGACTGGTGTAGATGAATTTAGACTTCCTTGAATTTTATTTTTTACAACGTCAAACTGATCATCATTTAAAATATCTGATCTAGAGACTAAAACGATATCAGAAACTTCCAGTTGCTCCTCAAAAAGTTCATCTATAGTGGCGTTGTGATCAATTTTATCTGTTTCATTATATTGTTTTGTTATTTTATTTAAATCATTAATTGGTGAACCATTAAGCATTGATTCTCCATTAACGATACCAACAACAGTATCAAGGAAGATGGAAGACTTAACCTCAGGCCAGTTAAGTGCTTGAATTAAGGGAATTGGTAGTGCCAAGCCACTTGTTTCGATAATTATTGATTCGATAGGAGGATTAAATTCTAGGAGAGCTTTTATTGATGGAACAAAATCATCTTGAACAGTACAACATAAACAGCCATTATTTAATTCGATTACACATTCTTCTTCAGTTTCATCACATCTATCGCAACTTTTAATTAAATCACCATCAATTCCAACATCACCAAATTCATTGATTATTAAACCGAATTTTTTATTACTCTCCATTAACAAATATCTAAGAAGAGTTGTTTTACCTGAGCCAAGAAAACCGGAAACAACTATTACTGGTATTTTTTTTTTCATCCTTAATGATTAACATCCCAGGCTATATTCTGTACTTTCTCCAGTAGAACTATTTGTGCCATTAGCAATCGCACATAATTGTTTTTGTTGTGTTCGACTAAGAACAGCATCAGTAAAATCTGCACCATCTATTTTTGCTCCCTCAAAATTACTCTCCATTAACAAAGCATTAGTAAAATTAACATCCGAAAGATCTGCATCTGTAAAGTCTGTAGCATAAGCTAGTGCATCTCTTAAATTGGCTCCATTAAACTTTGAGTTTTGCAATTTACTATTATTGAAAACCGCACCTTCTAAATTACTTTCACTGAAATTAAACCCATTCAAATCAAACTTAACGTATTCGTTACCGCTTAAATCTTGACCATGCATATCTGGCTCTAAATTAAGGTCTTGTTGGTTTCTAATCTCAGGAGGTCTTTTAGCCCATGCAGAATTTACAGAATTAAAAAATATAAATCCAACAAGCAGTAATGCAATTAATGCATTTTTTAGTGAAGGGAAAACAATTGATTTAATCATAATAAAACTGTATTTTAGAACTTAAGTATTTAAAGTTTGTAAGAGTATCTTAAAGGAAAATATATGGCAATGTCACTAAAGGTTATTGTTCCTCCTCATCCATTAATAAAACATTGGCTTTCAATATTGCGAGAAAAAAATACTCCAAATATTTTGTACTCAACAGGATATGAACAATTAGGAAAATGGCTTACATATGAAGCATTACGTAATTGGCTGCCATATAAAAAAGAAATAGTAAAGACTGATAATGGGGACGCAGATGGATTCTTTATTAATAATAATTATCCAATAAAAGTGCTCGCAATGTTGCCCGAAGGCTTATCTCTATGGTACGGATCTAAAGAGGTAATTCCTAATGCAACTCTTTCATTAGGAGAACTTCCTAAAACTATTGAATCAAATGAAGGAGTTATTTTTTATTCGGAACATATAACTACAAAATCGGTAACATTAGAAACTTTAATTAAATTAAAGGAATTAGGAGTTGATTCCAATAGGATTTTGTTGATAACTGCTATTTGCTCAAATAAAGGGTTAAATGAAATTGCGAAATTATTCCCTAACCAGGTAATTTACACCTCTTGCATAGATGAGGAAGACGAAAAAGCAAAACTATTATTACCGGGTATTGGAAATCCTCTATTGCGTTTGAGTACTATATTTCAAGATAAGAACTAATATAGAATATAGGAGCAAATATTTTACCAATGTCTGAATACAGAGATTCGTCTTCAAATAACCTTTTATCATTAATAAGCGGTGCTTTTATTGGAGCAGCAGGTTTAGCGTGGTGGTTAATATCTGAAGCAGACAAAAGAAAGGAAGAAAAAAAACAAAAAGCAATGATGTATTCTTCAAGAATTCAAGACGGCTCTGAAGCGATTGATTCAAATGAAAATATAAATGAAGTTGAGGGAGAGAATCTGGAGAAGAAAGTTGAGCAACTTAATTCTGCAATTGCTGATGTGAGGAAGCAACTTGAAGAGTTGGGGCAATAGAATAAAAAAGGTTCTCAAATAATATGAATAAACTCAGATCATCTGCAATAACCCAAGGTGTCCAAAGATCCCCTAACAGATCGATGTTAAGAGCTGTTGGATTTAATGATGAAGATTTTGATAAACCTATTATTGGAGTTGCAAATGGATACAGCACCATAACACCATGCAATATGGGGTTAAATAAGTTAGCTCTAAAAGCTGAAGAGTCAATAAAAAGATCAGGTGGTATGCCTCAGATGTTTGGAACCATAACAGTAAGTGATGGCATTTCTATGGGAACAGAGGGCATGAAATATTCCCTAGTTTCAAGAGAAGTTATTGCTGATTCAATCGAAACAGCATGCAATGCTCAGAGTATGGATGGAGTACTTGCAATAGGTGGATGTGACAAAAATATGCCGGGTGCCATGATTGCAATTGCAAGAATGAATATTCCCTCAATTTTCATTTATGGAGGGACAATAAAGCCTGGGAAATTGTATGGAGAAGATCTTACTGTTGTTAGTGCATTTGAGGCTGTTGGACAATTAACATCAGGCAAAATTAATGAAGAAAGGCTAATCCAAGTTGAGAAAAATTGTATTCCTGGTGCTGGTAGCTGTGGAGGGATGTTTACAGCTAATACAATGTCTGCGGTTATTGAAGTATTAGGGTTAAGTCTTCCTCACAGTTCCACTATGGCTGCTGAAGATCTTGAAAAAGAACTTAGTGCAGATAAAAGTGCTGAAATATTAGTCTCTGCAATAGAAAAAGATATAAGGCCTCTAGACCTAATGACTAAGAAAGCATTTGAAAATGCAATATCAGTAATTATGGCAATTGGCGGATCAACCAATGCGGTATTACACATCTTAGCTATTGCAAATACTGCAGGAATAGATATCAATATTAATGATTTTGAGAGAATCAGACAAAAAGTACCCGTTATTTGTGACCTTAAACCGAGTGGTAAATATGTGACTGTAGATCTTCATAAGGCAGGTGGGATTCCACAAGTAATGAAAATACTTTTAAATGCAGGATTAATTCATGGCGATTGCAAAAACATTGAAGGCAAAACTATCTCAGAATACTTACAGAATATTCCAGATAAGCCTCCAACAAATCAAAATGTCATAAGAGATATTAATGAACCTCTTTATAAAAAAGGGCATTTAGCGATATTAAAAGGCAACTTAGCGAGCGAAGGTTCTGTAGCCAAAATTAGCGGAGTAAAAAACCCTGTATTAAAAGGTCCAGCAAAAATTTTTGAAAGTGAAGAGGATTGTTTAAAATCGATATTAAATAACGATATCAAAGCTGGTGATGTTGTTGTTATTAGAAACGAAGGCCCTGTAGGAGGTCCAGGCATGAGAGAAATGTTAGCTCCAACATCTGCAATTGTTGGTCAAGGGCTAGGAGAGAAGGTAGCTTTAATTACCGATGGCAGATTTAGCGGTGGTACCTATGGTCTTGTTGTGGGTCATATAGCTCCAGAGGCTGCTGTCGGAGGAAATATTGCTCTAATACAACAAGGTGATTTAATTACAGTAGATGCTGTAAAACAACTAATTGAAGTTGATTTATCAGACGAAGAATTAGAAAAAAGAAAAAAAGATTGGGTAAAACCTATACAAAAATACAAAAGAGGAATTCTTTCAAAATATTCGAAAATCGTAAGCACATCAAGTTTAGGGGCTGTTACTGATTTATAAATCAGCTCAAAATTTATTTTATTAATCAATAAAACTTTTAATCCTACTTGCTAAATTTTCTAATCTAGCGCTGTATTTTGGTGAGTTGCATTTTTTCCCATTATTACTATCCATCCATAATGTTTTAACTCCACACCACAATATTGGCTCATTAGGAAAATTAAGCTTAGAGATTACTAAAACCAACTCTTTATTTGATTTAAAAAGTTCTAATTCAAGATCATAAATTTCTAATCTTTTACCTTCTTTATCTCGACATAAGATATTAACTGTTAAATCAATATCTTCTTCTTCGAATTCGTATTCACCATTTATTTTTACGACAGAATGAATAAAAGGTTTATTTGTTAAATCTGCTGACTTAGCGATTAAGCTCTCTATATTTTCAGGTGGATTTTCAAATAACACTTATTGATTTAATTAAAACTTTTATAGAACCCTGTTTAAACTCATTATTAAGTAATCCATCATCACCGAACTTAGAGTGTAGTAGTTGCAATCTTTTAATTTTAGATGGCTTGAATTTAAAAGGAAAACGTACTTTATTAGCTCTTACAGAAGGTTTTAAATCACTAAAAGGAATTTGAACATTTGTTGTTCCGAATTTTTTTGTTGGGAATGATTTAATCCACCTGAGACCACCTGGAATAAATTCGGTTAGTCCAAGGAGATCATCTTCACAAGCAACAGCAAATTTAAAAGTTCTTCCTTGTCCATCAATATTTAATTCAAAGGACGAATATTCAGATGCATTTAAAGAGGGTTTATAAATAGAAGATCTACAACTAACAAATCCTCCTGCTTTCTCGACAATATTACCCTTTAATAACAAACCAGAATTTGAAATCTCACAAAAAGCTGAACTTGATCCGCCCATAACAGTATCATTTAATGTTTTCCAACCATCGAACTCACTTTTCTGGAATAAAAATTTTTTCTTACTCATTAAAAAAATTGAAATTATTAATAGACTTTAACTAAATTTCTAATTCTTTTGCAGATTCCTGATCACAAAATATAGAAATTTGATTAATAGATTTTATTAATTTTGATGGTGTTCTATCGGGCGGCTCTTTTTCATCTAATAACCTCTCAAGAGCAATTCTTTTAGAAGGTCCACTAACCAAAAAAACTATCTTAGAAGTGGCTGAAAGGACCTTTGGAGTTAATGAAATTCTTTTTAATCCTTTACCTTCATTAAAAATTACAAAATCATCTACATTATTATTTTTTTGATATGGGAATAGTGAAGCTGTATGACCATCATCTCCAAGACCTAATAATGTTAAATCAAAGGTTGGAGGTTTTGATCCGCATTTTTCAAATAATTTAGAAATAAATTGATTTCTTATAGCTTCATCATCAGCCTTTAAATCATTGAAAATTTCATAAAAAAAAGATTTAGATCCAAAATTAGTTAACAATGAATTTTTCAACATTAACGAGTTACTTAATTCTGAATTTGGATCAACACATCTTTCATCTCCTAAAAAGACATCTACCTTATCCCATCTAAGATCACTTTTTGATAAAAGCTTATACACAGATTTAGGAGTTGAACCTCCACTTACACAAAATTTGAATCTATCTTTCTTTTTTAGAGTATGAATAATTTTACTTTCAATAAACTTAAATACAGCTGTTGATAGTTCTAACTTGTCTTTGTATATATGTAAGGCATATCCATTTTTAACTTTTTCAATCATTTCATCCATTCAGTATGAAAACTACCTTCTCTATCAATTCTTTCATATGTATGAGAGCCAAAACAATCCCTCATTGCCTGAACAAGATTCTGAGGAAGTCTATTGGTTCTATAACTATTCAAATAATCTAAAGTACTTGATAGGCATGGAACTGGTATACCAGCTTTTGTGGATAGAGAAACTACATTAGCTAAGTTATCTAATCTTGTCGCAATTTCATTATTAAACCAATCATCAAAAATTAAATTTTTTAAATTAGGGTCTTTGTTATAAGCATCTTGAATTTTACTTAATAATTTTGATCTGATTATGCAACCACCTTTCCATATTTGAGCAATTGAGGGCATATTCAAACCATAGTTATATACTAAAGATGCTTCTCTTAAAATATCCATACCTTGTGCATAGCTTGCAATTGTGGCAAGGACTACAGCATCAAATAAAGGTTTCATTCCATCCGATATATTTCCCAAATTAAAATCCTCTATCTCTTTGGAAGGAATAGTTTTTTCAATCTCACTACGTTGATCTTTTAAAGAACTCATTACTCTTGCATTTAAAGATGCATAAATAGTTGGGACTGATACCCCAAGTTCTAAAGCACTTACAACAGTCCATAATCCAGTTCCTTTCTGGCCAGCTTTATCTAATATTTTCTCAACAACATCATCTCCAGTTATCTCATCTTTTGTACTTAGACAAATCTCTGTTATCTCAACAAGATAAGAGGCTAATTCATCAGTATTATTCCAAATCCCAAATACCTCTGACATCTGTTGTCCATTCATACCTTTGACTCTCTTCATAAGGTCATAAGCTTCTGCGAGTATTTGCTCTATTCCATATTCAATTCCGTTATGAACAGTTTTAACAAAATGACCTGAGCCTCCTGGCCCAACATATGCAACGCAGGGTCCGTCTTCTACTTTGGCAGCCATCTTAGTTAATAAACTTTCTATCGCATCATATGAAGCCTTAGTACCGCCAGGCATCATACTTGGCCCTTCGAGAGCTCCTTTGGCACCACCTGAAACTCCCATTCCAATGTATCCAAAACTTTTACTTTCAAGAGTATTTACCCTTCTTTCTGTATCTTTAAATTGAGAATTACCACCATCTATTAATAAATCTCCTTCCTCAAGATATCCAGAAATATTGTCTATAACAGTATCTGTTGCGGGCCCAGCTTTTACCATCATTAAAATTCTTCTAGGCCTCTCTAGCTTATTAACAAATTCTTGAAGAGTTTCAGCTCCTTCTATATTCTTCCCAAGGCCACGACCTTGTAAAAATTCTTCAGTTTTTGAGTAAGTCCTATTAAAAACTATACTAGAAAATCCATTTCTCTCTGCGTTAAGAACTAAGTTTTCGCCCATAACACCAAGACCTATTAAACCAAAATGTGCCTTGGACATAAAAAATTAAAAAACTCAATAAATATAGTGTGCCTGCAACTCAACAAAATTGCTCAAAAAAAATACTTATGTCAGCGAAAAATGATCGAAAAAATTTATATGACAGTTCCGTTCGCAATAGTTGCATTTTTAACTACTACAACAATTCCATTTCTTATATAGAAACCTAATTCTGGCTTATCTGCTTCTTCTACCCGATCTTTATTAATGATCACAACATTGTTACCAATTCTTGTATTCTTATCAAGAATTGCTCTTTTTACAGTAGTTCCTTCACCGACTCCAAGAGGCGTTCCGCCTCCTTTTCTTAATTCAATCCTCTCTTCAGGCGATTCAAAGAAATCAGCACCCATAACAAGAGTGTCCTCAAGAACCGAATCACTCTCAATCCTGCTTCTTACACCTAAAACACAATGTAAAATACTGCATGACTTCAAGATTGTACCCTCACAAACTATTGAATCAGTAATTTGAGCATCTACAAGTTTAGAAGGCGGGAGGAATCTAGGTCTTGTATAAATTGGAAATTTTTCATCATAAAAACTAAATGGAGGTTTTGGTTGCTCAGTCAGTGCAAGGTTTGACTCAAAGAATGCCCCAATGGTACCGATATCTTCCCAATAATCGTCAAATACATAACTTTTAAGAGTATCACCCCTATTGAGGGCTTCAGGAATTATGTCCTTACCAAAATCAGTGTAACTTGGAAATTTATTTAGAAGATCAAAAAGAGTATTTCTGCTAAAAACGTAAATACCCATAGAGGCTAAATAAGGTTTTTCGGCAGCTGAATCCTTACTTAATCCAAATTTTGAAGTATCTACTGCCATTGCCTTCAACTTCTCCCCAGTGGGCTTTTCACTGAATTCTTTTATATTTCCTATATCATCAGTTCTCATAAGGCCAAAACCTTCTGCTTGAGCTTCATCAACAGGCAAAGCTGCAACAGTTAAATCAGCACCATTATCTCTATGATGTTGAACAAATAAACTGTAGTCCATTCTGTACAGTTGATCACCTGACAATATTAAATATTCATCAACATCCCATTCTTGAAATAACCATTGGTATTTTCTTACAGCATCAGCAGTCCCTTCAAACCACTTCGGACTATCAGGAGTCTGTTGCGCGGCTAATACCTCCACAAAACCTTGGCCGAAAGGACCATTTAAATTATAGGTTCTTCCTATATGTCTATTAAGAGATGCACTATTGAACTGGGTCAATACGTACATTTTTTCAATGCCTGAATTTATACAATTACTAATCGGAATATCTATCAAACGATACTTACCCGCCAACGGCACAGCAGGTTTAGCCCTCATTTTTGTTAGAGGGTAAAGTCTAGAACCTTTTCCTCCTCCGAGGATTATGGCCAACACACGCTTCATTCAATCTAATGGAGGTAGATATACAATTATTTAAAGTAACTGATTATGGGCATATTTAGAAATACAAATGGTCAGTTTACAAAGGTATTTCGATAAATTACTGGAAAAACTTAATATAAATAGTGAAAAATTAGTTATTTTTATCCTCTTCTACCAAAGAAAATAATTTTTCAACGATTTTCAAAGAAACTTGCCTTTCTTCTCTTGATTGAGGACTTCTCAACTTGGTAACAGGCGTGTGAAGTATTTTGTTAATAATACCTTTAGTCAGAGCTTCAACAACTTTTCTTTCTCGAGCCGAAAAATCTGGTCCCATCCTGCTAAGTGCTTTTTGCAATTCCTCTTTTCTAATTAACTCCAAATCTGATCTAAGTTTATTAATTACTGGAACGGCCTCTAAACTTGCCCACCATTCTAAGAAAATGATCCTTTCTTCTTCTACTAAAGATTCCGCTTCCTTTGCTATTTTCTGTCTAAATTCTTGATTTCTTGAAACGACCTCTTGTAAGTCATCAACATCAAATGATTTTACAAATTCATGTTGTTTAACATCATTAGATATATTTCTCGGTACACCAATATCAATAAATTTAAGTCTATTACTCAAATTTAATTTTTCAATTTTTGCGAGATCAATAATTGGCTCTTCAGAAGCAGTACTGGTGAAAACAATGGAAGATAGTGATATGTTTTCTTCTAATTCGTTTAACCCTCTACAAACAATCTCTAAATCAGGGAAGTCTTGAGCAAGATTTAATGCTCTATCAATATTTCTATTTAAAAGGATAAGTTTATGACAACCTTTTGATTTTAAATGAGTTATTAAAAGTCTACTCATTCGTCCGGCGCCAACAACAAGAACGTTCTCTGATTCCAAACTTACAAGAGTATCAAAACCCTTTTCTTGTCCAATTTTTAATTGGGCAAGTTCTACCGCTGCTGAACTAATTGATACGGCTCCGGTTCCTAAATTTGTTTCAGATCTTACTTTTTTACCTGTACTAACTGACTGAGTTAATAATCTATTAAGAATTGGTCCAGTAGATTGATTCTCTTGACCTAATCTCATCATTTTTTTTACCTGCGAAAGGATTTGTCCTTCACCTAAAACGAGGCTATCGAGTCCTGCCGCAACTTTCATCAAGTGCAAAACTGCTTCTTCTTGTCTAAAGCAAAAAAGATGTGGATTCAGATCTTCAAAAATAATTCCAGAATATTTTGATAAAAATTCTTTTATTGATGAAATTCCAGTATTTTTATCCTTTACTAGTGCATATATTTCAAGCCTATTACAAGTACTTAAGATTGAAACCTCTAATACATCAGAGAAAGTTTTTAATGCTTTCAATGATTCTGTTATGGATTGATCAGGAATACTTAACTTCTCACGCACTTCAACAGGTGCCGTGCGATGACTCAGTCCGACGACAACAATATGCATAATATCAACAATGAATTTTTAAAGGCTGATACTCTTAGCACCATCTTTTATATGGACAGTATTTGTGAACCTTGCAGTACTATCTAGTGTACTAATAACTAGACTGCTTGTTCTAACACAATCCCTTTCAAATTTTACTCCGTCAAATAGTAATCCATCAGTTATACCACTTCCAGCGAAAACAACATTTTCTCCCGATGCCAATTCATTAGCTTCATAGATTTTATCTATATCGGTTATGCCCATTTCATTGAGACGTTGTATATTTCCTTCTTTTGTGTAGTCAGCCCATTCAGAAGTTTGCGCGATTGCTGGATCATAAACTAGTTGTCCTTGAAAGTGTCCTCCTAGAGCTCTCATTGCTGCAGCTGAAATAACACCCTCAGGAGCCGCACCTATCCCCATCAAGCAATGTGTTCCAGTTCCTGCAAAACCACATGCAATCGCAGCTTGAACATCACCATCAGAAATCGGTTGTACTTTTGCACCACAACCTCGAATCTCTTTAATCAAATCTTTATGCCTTGTTCTATCCATTACAACAACAGTAAGCTCATCAATAGAAAGACCCAAGCAATCACTTAGTATCTTCAAGTTTTCAGTAGCTGAATTTCTAATATCTACTTTACCTTTAGCAGCAGGAGGCGCTGCTAATTTGTTCATGTAAAAATCAGGAGCATTAAAAAGACCACCCGTATCAGAGGCCGCTAAAACAGCCATAGATCCTCTTTGATTATTCGCACAAAGATTAGTTCCTTCACAAGGATCTACTGCAAAGTCGACCCCTGGACCACTTCCACTACCAACCGGTTCACCGATATAAAGCATAGGTGCTTCATCTCTTTCACCTTCTCCTATTACAATTTTCCCTTTCATTTCAATTTTGCCCATTCGCAATCTCATTGCTTCGACAGCTGCAGCATCAGCTTCATCTTTTTGACCAAGTCCTGTTAGTTTTGCTGAGGCAATAGCAGCTTGCTCGACAACTTCGAGAATTTCTTGAATTAAAGTTTGATTCACAATTAAATTTTGGGGATTTTCTAAAAGGTTTTGAGTATGATCTCACAAAAATGACATTTTTTATGAGAATTATTATGCTAGTAAGCTTTTTTTAACTCTTTACAGCTGTTACTTTATCAGGCCGTGACTTGAAATTAGGAATAAACAACTAAATATAGTATCTTTATTAAATATTTTAAAAATTAAATGACTGAGTCAAATCAAGCAAATTTAACTGGTGCTAATAGACCAATTCAAATAATTCCTTCAGTTTTACCCGCAGATTGGGCAAATATGGGGGCATGTGTGAAAGAGCTCGAGGAGGCTGGAGTAGATAGAATTCAATTTGATGTGATGGATGGAAATTTCGTTCCAAATCTTACATTTGGTCCTGAAATGATTGCTGCATGCAGGAAATATTGCAATGTACCTTTTGAAACTCAATTAATGGTTAGCCAGTACAACTGTGAAACCATGCTTGAATCTTATGTAAACGCTACAAAAGGGGCAAATGGTGAACCAGGAGTAGTAATAGCTCATGCCGAAGCAAATATTCATTTGCATAGAGTTCTCGGAAAAATTAGAGATTTAGGAGGATCTCCTTCTGTTGCATTAAACCCTCATACTCCTTTTGAAATGATAAAAAATATTATGGATATGGTTGATCATGTTCTGGTTATGACAGTTAATCCAGGCTTTGGAGGACAAGCTTACATACCAACAATGCTTAATAAAATTAGAGAAATAAGAAACTTTATTATCGAAAAAAATTTAAATGTCGACATTGAAGTTGATGGGGGGATAAAAGCAAATTGGACTATTTCACAATGTGCCGATGCCGGTGCAAATTGTTTTATTGCAGGTAGTGGAATGTTTGCTTACCCAACATTAAAAGAGGGATGTGATGACTTGAGAAGAGTTGCACAAGAAGCACAAAAGGGGAATGTTCTTTCAGAACCTCAATAAATATTTTGATTGATTAACAAATCATCCAAATATCCAACCATAACTATGTAACCCTATTCCCAAGAAATTCACTCCTAAATAACATACTAAAACCACTAAGAAACCTGTAGATGCTAATAATGCTGGCCTGCGTCCTTGCCAACCCTTGCTTATTCTCATATGCAGATAAGCGGCGTAAAACAACCATGAGACAAATGCCCATGTTTCTTTTGGATCCCAACTCCACCATGTTCCCCAAGCCTCATTAGCCCAGACCGCACCAGAAATCAAACCGAGAGTCAAAAGAACAAAACCAATTAATATAGAGCGATAACTTAATGTATCTAATTCTTCTGAATGAGAAAATTCAATAGGTTCAACTAAATCATTTAAAGAATAGTTATTAGAAATCTTAAACCCTCCAATACCTGTAGAACTGCTTCTAATTTGAAGAGGCTTACTTTTGTTAATGAACAAAACAGATACTGAAAGTAAAGAACCTATTATTAATGCCGCATAACTAAGCATTACGACACTAACATGCATTACTAACCAACTAGATCTTAAAGCTGGGACCAAGTTTGATGATAATTTCAAATCGTCAGGCAACACAAAACAAGCAAAGGCAACAGTCAGTAACTCAATAGGTATGGCAATTGAGGGAATTATTGGAGATTGGTATTCTTTTTCAATCAATAGTTGTCCCATTGTGATCCCCCAAGCAAGGAAATAAAGAGATTCATATAAATTGCTAATAGGAAAGTGTCCAGAAATTGACCACCTAAAAAGTAATTGTAATGATATTAATAAATTCACTAAAATTGTCATGAGTCTTACAGTAAAAGAAGACTTTTTTTTGAAAACTGCACCTAAAGATATTGGTAAGTTAACTAATAAAATATAAAAAACTATAAGACCTAAAACTGAAACTGGATCATATATTAAATTTTTAAAAAGATTATCTAGTATCATCCAAGAAATTTACCTGGTTTTAATATTCTATGACAAACAAATAATAATTTAAATCATTTCTATATGAGTGAATCTTTAATAATTAAGTTTTAATTTATTTTTGATAAAGATTTCAAAGTTTGAAATTTTCTCCTAAATAAAACTTCTTGACTATTGGATTATCAGATAATTCTTTTGATGATCCGTTAGCTAAAATTTTTCCTTCACTTAATACATAAGATTTGTCTGTAATTAGAAGGGTTTCCCTTACATTATGGTCTGTAATAAGAATCCCTACCCCTTCACTACTTAACTTAAGAATTAGTTTTTTTAAATCGTTCACCGCTAGAGGATCAATCCCAGCAAACGGTTCGTCTAATAACAAATATTTAGGTCCTTTTCTACCTACAGTGAGTGCTCTGGCTATTTCACATCTCCTCCTCTCCCCTCCTGAAAGTTGATAACCATAATTGTCTACAAAATTATTCAAATTAAATTCATTAATTAATTGTTCTCTTCTATTTCTAATTGCCACTCTTCCATAAGATGATTTCTGCAATGCCAAATCTAGATTATCCTTAACTGTGAGGTCTCTAAATATACTCGCTTCCTGAGTTAAGTAACCCAAGCCAAGTCTAGATCTAATTGGGAGCGAAAGATTGGTTATTTTTTTACCATTCATTAAGATTTCACCTTTATCAGGTTTTATATTTCCAACTGCAAGGTTAAAAGTGGTAGTTTTCCCAGCACCATTAGGTCCCATCAAACCTACAACTTCCCCTGGATTTACAGTTATGGAAACATCATTTACGATTAATCTTCCTTTAATTGAATGAGATACATTATGAATTTTTAGGTTCATTTTCCTTGAGATTGATTAGTTTTTTTATTTTCTTGAAAAAAAAGAAATAGAAAATAATAATTTAATTGAATATAATCATATTCAACAAAGGGGTTTCAAAAAAGGTTTATCGTTTTCATTTAATAGCTCTTTATCTTGCAATTTCTTCAATAAATCTTCCAAACATCGGCAGAATGAATCAAGATCAATTCCAAGATTAATCTTGGTTCTATTTTTAATTCTACCTAAACCTTCTCCAAGCAAAATAGTAGCTCCATTTAAATTACCATTACTTAAGTGAAACTGAGAAACAGATACTTGTAGTATTCCCTGGATAACTTGTCTTTCGTCACCATCAACGGAATTCCATATTTCTTCAAAAGCATCATGAGCCTCATACCACTCACAATTATTAAAAAGATTTAAAGCAGTAACAAGGGAGTCTTTAAGACTTTTTGTACTTTCTTCGTTCATGAAACTAGATATTAATTTTTTTTCTTTTTATTTATTTTTCTCATTCTTATTGAATCCGGTGTTACTTCAAGCATTTCATCTGGACCAATATATTCGAGTGCTCTTTCAAGGGTAATATCAACAGGTGATTGCAAAGTATCAAGTTCTTCCGCCCCTGCAGATCTCATATTAGTCAACTGCTTAGTTTTACATATATTCAACTCAAGATCTTGTGGCCTATTATTTTCTCCAATTATCATTCCCTTATAAACTTTAATGCCTGGTTTAATAAAATAGACTCCCCTATCTTCAGCATTCTTTAATGCATAAAATGTGGCTACACCTTCCTCAAAAGCTATTAGGACTCCATTTCTCCTAGTTTCAAAATCTCCTGTTTTAGGTTTATATTCATAAAATGAGTGACTCATGATACCTTCACCTCTTGTTATCCGAACAAATTCACCGCGAAATCCAATTAGTCCTCTTGATGGTACAAGAAATTCTAATTGGGTTCTCCCATCTGAACTTGTCTGCATATTTTTCATCTCAGCCTTACGCGATCCAAGTTTCTCAATACAAGACCCAACAGATACTTCAGGCACATCGAGTACTAAAGTCTCTATTGGCTCACATTCAACATTATCAATTTCTCTAAAAATTACTTGAGGTTGTGAGATTTGAAACTCGAACCCTTCTCTTCTCATGGTTTCAATCAAAATTCCTAAATGTAATTCTCCTCTTCCTGAAACTGAAAACCTATCAGGAGACTCAGTTTCTTCGACCCTTAGGGCAACATTTGTTAAAAGTTCCCTTTCTAATCTATTTTTTAATTGTCTACTAGTAACAAATTTCCCTTCTTTACCCGCAAATGGAGAATCGTTAACAACAAAAGTCATATTTAAGGTAGGTTCATCAACTTTTATTAATGGAAGTGGATGGGGAGAATCGGGACATGCTATGGTCTCGCCAATATTGACATCATCGAAACCAGAAACAGCAACGATATCTCCGGCGAATGCTTCGTTTATATCAATCCTTTGTAATCCTTCGAACCCAAGGAGTTTACTAACCTTACCTTTAATAGTTTTTCCATTTTCTTTAATTAAACTGGCTTGTTGACCATTTTTTATAGTTCCATTATGAATCTTACCAATTACAATTCTGCCTAGAAAATCAGAATAGTCCAAAGTAGTTATTTGTAGCTGAAGAGGTTTATTTGCATCACCTACAGGAGGTGGAACATGTCTAATAATTGATTCAAAAAGAGGCATCATATTGTCACTATTGGATTCCATCTCTTCTTTTGCGAAACCAGATAGACCGCTCCCAAAGAGATAAGGGAAATCACATTGATCATCATCAGCTCCCAATTCTAAAAACAAATCGAGAACCTTATCAATCGCAATTTCTGGTACTACTCTTGGTCTATCAATTTTATTTACAAAAACTATAGGCCTAAGTCCCTTTTCTAGTGCTTTCTTTAAAACAAATCTTGTTTGAGGCATAGGTCCTTCGTTTGCATCAACAATAAGCAAACAACCATCAACCATTCCCAAAACCCTCTCGACTTCTCCTCCAAAATCTGCATGCCCTGGTGTATCTATAATATTAATTCTGGTATCTTTATAATTAACTGCAGTATTTTTTGAGAGTATTGTAATTCCTCTTTCTCTTTCAAGATCGTTTGAATCCATTACACATGTAGGAATAACTTCATTATCTCTGAATATTCCTGATTGAGATAACAATGCATCAACAAGAGTTGTTTTCCCATGATCAACATGGGCAATAATTGCAACATTCCTAATTTCTTTTATCGAAGGTGACATTTATAAAATTTATATAAATAAAAGATTGACTTTATTAAGGCTAACTCAAAGAATGCTTTTTATGACAATTTTCTCTTTGAGACTTTGAAAAAAATAATCATATTCAATAATTTAATTGATCATCTAGATCTGAGGTCATTTGTTTGCAGTTTCAAAAACTTTTAAAGCTTCAATTGAGCCCTCGTATCTCCAATGCCAGGGTTCGTAATCTATATATTTATTATTTTTGTTGAAAGACAATTTAAAGTGAAACTTAGCTGCATTTTTTATTAACCATTTAAAAGCATCAGTATTTTCAAATTCGGTCTCAAAGTCTGTTTCTCTTTGAGTAGCATCACCAATATCAATGGCAAAACCAGTACTATGTTCAGAATATCCTGGAGGTGCTGAAACTCTAGCTCTTTCTGCCGCTTCTTGATTTCTGATAGATTTTAAAGAATAGAAAATTTCGTTTTGCAAATTTATTGATCTATAACCACTTAAGAAAACCAAATATATCGCATCCTTTTTTGCTTCTTCTCTCATTTTTAAAAGAGAATCACGCATATCAATGTGAACTTCAATATTGGGTTCAATTAAAACTAGTTTTTCCTTAGGAATTTCGGCATATGGTAAATGGCCCAAAATTCGATGGTCGTGATTTCTCGGAGTCTCAAAATTGAGAATACTAAGAGATCCAATTTCTATATTTCTAATTAATCGCAATGCAAAGAAAGAAAAAAGGAGGAGTAGAAATGGAGAAAATATTAATAATTTTTTTAAAAATATTGAGTTGGAATTATTTAGTTGGATTCTTTTCGCTAGAGGTATATCAAATTGATTTATATTTTTATTTTGTTCCAATATTTATGTGGTGTATTTGAAAAACATATTTCGATATTAACTATTATTTTAAGAAATGCACTTTTATAAGCAAAAAAGATGTAGTTTTTATATACAGTATAATTTTTTTTTCATATGTTGAGGGTAGCTGTTATTGGAGGAGGTCCAAGTGGTTCATGTGCTGCAGAAATACTTGCTAAAGCTGGGATTAAAACTTGGCTATTCGAGAGGAAATTAGATAATGCAAAACCATGCGGAGGGGCTATTCCTCTTTGCATGGTAGAAGAATTTGATTTACCTGAGTCAATTATTGATAGAAAGGTAAGGCATATGCGAATGATATCTCCATCAAATAGAGAGGTAGATATAAGCCTAGATAGAGTTTATGGGAAAAGCGATAATGAGTTTATTGGGATGTGTAGAAGGGAAGTTATGGATGCTTTTATGCGTAATAGAGCATCAGATCTAGGAGCCACGCTAATAAATGGATTAGTTACTTCAATAGATACTGGTAATAATAATCAAGGACCATATAAACTCTCCTATTCAGATTTTGCGAACGGAGATAAAAAAGGGGAACTCAAAGAGCTTACTGTTGACCTTTTGATCGGAGCTGATGGAGCCAATAGCAGAGTCGCAAAAGCAATGGATGCAGGAGATTACAAAGTTGCAATAGCATTTCAGGAAAGAATTAAATTGCCTAAAGAAGAAATGAGTTACTATGAAGATCTTGCAGAAATGTATGTCGGAACTGATGTTTCTCCTGATTTTTATGGGTGGGTATTTCCTAAATATGATCATGTTGCTGTAGGCACTGGAACCATGCAAAAGAATCAGTCATTAATTAAAGGACTACAAGAGGGTGTAAGGAATAGGGCAAAGAAAAGACTTGTTAATGGTGAAGTAATAAAGGTGGAAGCTCACCCTATTCCTGAGCATCCAAGGCCAAGAAGAGTAGTTGGGAGAATGGCATTGGTTGGTGATGCAGCTGGGTATGTTACAAAAAGTTCTGGAGAGGGCATTTATTTTGCTGCAAAAAGCGGAAGAATGTGTGCTGAAGAAATTGTTGAAGCATCAAAAAACGGTCAAGTAATTCCATCAGAAAAAGATTTAAAAAACTATCTTAAAAAATGGGATAAAAAATATGGCACAACTTATAAAGTGCTAGAAATCCTTCAAAATATTTTCTACAGAAATGATTCTGCAAGAGAAGCCTTTGTTGAGATGTGTGATGACATGGATGTCCAAAGACTTACTTTTGATAGTTACTTATACAAAAGAGTTGTCGCCATGAAACCATTACAGCAACTTAAAATTACAATGCTTACACTTGGTTCGATTTTAAGAGGGAAAGCCCTAGCACCTCTAAAATATAAACCCGTTGATAGTGCTGTTAGGGAAAATAAAGAAGTAGAAAAAATGCTAGAAAATTATTCAATAAAGGGAGGCATTAAAGTTAAGAGTTCAAAAGTGTAAAATCGGCTATTTTTAGAGAATAATTTCTAATTAAGCTCAACAAATTGAGTCTATTATTTCTTATTTTTAAATCCTCTGACATTATTAGTACTCCGTTTTCATTATCAAATAAATCTTCGATAGTGTTTACATTAATCTCAAATAAATTTAGTAGTTCTAAATAGTTGCAATAACCTTCCGAAAAAAGTTTTTCTAATTCTCCAATAAATTCAAAAACTTTCAATTCACAATCTTTTTCAAAAAGTTTTGTGTTTACATAATCTCTTGTTGAGAGAACGTCTGTTGAAAGATCACTATTTTTAGCTAATTTGCTTACCCTAGTAATTACCTTCTGGATTTCAACAAAATTTTCCTTTTCGTTAAAATTCATAATAGATTTAATCCTATTTTTAAGATCAACAATATTTAATACTCTTTTTTTAGATAATTCATCAGAAGAGCAAACGGCCTTTATTAATTCTTTACTTAGTGATATTTCTTCTAGATGACTAACAATTCTTTGAACTAAAAATTCATTTAAATCATTAAATACTATTTCTCTTGAGAAGTTTAAATTCGGAAATGCGATTTCCCAAAAATCAATAAGTTCGTTAAATAATTCATCTAAATGAAAATCAAGTTCATAATCCCAAATTATTTTAATCACTCCATTCAAATTTCTTCTTAAGGCATAAGGATCAGATGATCCACTGGGACGTTTACCAGAAATAAATATACTTATTAAAGTTTCGACCTTATCTGCTATGGAAACTATTGCACCATATTTTGTGGAGGGTAAAGCATCTTTATAAAAAGAAGGTAAATAATGCTCAGCGACAGCCAAGCAAACATCTTCACTAAATCCCTCATATTTAAGATATTTACCACCCATTATTCCTTGCAGCTCAGGGAATTCGAAAACAATTTCGCTACATAAGTCGTTTTTACAGTATTTAGCAGCATCTATTATTTCTTTTTCTTCTAAAGACTTATCATTTAAAAATTTAAGAATTTTTCTAGTAATTTCCTCTATTCTCTCTACCCTCTGAAATATATTTCCAAGTCCTTTCAAATAGGAAACAGATTTAAGTTTTTCATTTCTTTCGATTGCAGCAACTTTTTTGTCACTTTCTACGAAAAACTTTGCATCTGAAAACCTTGCCCTTAATACTTTCTCATTACCTTTAGCAATATTATTATTTGATTCTTCAAGGCCATTTGAAATTACGAAGAAAGTTGTACTGATATTTTTTTCAGAGCTTAAATCTAGTTTAGAAAAACTTTTGTTTTTCAATAAAAGAGGAACGTATCTCTGATGACTTTTCATTACTGTTGAGAGAACTTCAACCGGAAGATCAAGAAATTCATCACTAAATTTACCAATAATTAAGTCTGGCCATTCAACTAAATCAGTTAGTTCATTTAGTAATTCCTCAGAAAGGTCAGGTTTCAGATTTAAAGATTTAGATGCCTGATTTATTAAACTTTCAATTTTTTCTTTTCTTTCTTTTCGAATAGCTATTACTCTATTTCGTTTCAATAATTCAAAAAATTCATCAGGATTCTGAATTTCTAAAACTTCATTGATTAGCCTATGACTTTTTGTTTTATTACTTATTTTGATCTTTGGATCACATTCATCAAAATCAAAATCAAGAATTTCATCATTATAAATAGAGGCAATCCACCTAATAGGTCTTGAAAATTTTATGTTCCCAGCCCCCCATTTCATAAATCGAGGGCCTTGAAGACTCTTGACTAATTTTGGGATAATCGAAGACAAAGAAATTTTTGTTGATAGTCCTTTCTCAATTTTCTTTCCAAATACAAAATCACCCTTTTCTGTATTTTTTATTTCTAGCTCACATACATCTATATCTAAGCTATTAGCAAATCCTAAAGCAGCATTCGTAGGACAACCATTTAAATAAGCTGCATTTGCTTTAGGCCCTTTTCTTTCTATTATCTTATCCTCTGAATGATCAACTAAACCCTCGAGAATTAGAACTATCCTCCTTGGTGTGGAGGTAACAACTATATGTTCGAATTTGATTAACTTTTTATCCAATTCAAATTCAATAAGAGATTTAAATTGCTCTAGAACAGAATGAGAAAATTTTGCGGGCAACTCTTCTGTTCCTATCTCAAGTAAATATTTAGACAAGAAAAAAATATGACTTCACTTACTATAATTTACTACCAGTTAAATAAGCTTTTCGCTAATGTATAAAAAGAGATATTTTTTGGTCCTTTGATCAAGGTTGAGAAAGTAAAAAAGAAAAAAGATTCTGCCATGGAAGAAACTGTTTGTTTGGCAAATGGACTAGAAGTTTCTAAATTTGAAAATTTTAAAAAAAGTAGCCAATTTCTTAAAGAACCACTTGCTACGGAATTAGTCAATGAGAGCGATCATTTTACCAATGATGCAGTACAGTTATTAAAATTTCATGGTAGTTATCAACAAGATAACAGGGAAAACAGAAGGCCTGGCAAAAGTAAAGATTGGCAAATGATGCTTAGGTTAAGAAATCCGGGAGGTGAAGTCCCTGGGAAATTATTTTTAGCATTAGATGAATTATCTGAGAAACTAGGTAATGGAACACTTAGGGCCACTACAAGACAAGCCTTTCAAATGCATGGAATTAGAAAGGAGAACCTAAAGGAAGTAATTCAAACAATAGTAAATTCAATGGGCTCCACATTAGCTGCATGTGGAGACATAAATAGAAATGTTATGGCCCCTGCCGCTCCATTTGATTCGCCAGACTATATTATTGCAAGAACATTGGCAAAAAAAGTTGCAGATCTTCTAACCCCAGTTGCTGGCCAAGGCACTTTTTTAGAGCTTTGGGCTGATGGAGATTTAGAGTACACCATAAAGCCTGACAAAGATATTGAAGCAATTAGGAAGCTCCAATTCAAAGATAATGTTTTTAGTGGGATAAAAGATGAACCTCTCTATGGTTCAACTTATTTACCGAGAAAATTCAAATGTGCTGTTACAGTCCCAGGGGACAATTCTGTTGATCTTCTTACCAATGACATAGGGATAGTTGCTTTTACCTCTAAAGATGGAAGCTTAGAAGGGTGCAACTTCTATGTTGGAGGTGGTATGGGTCGCACACATAATAATGAAGAGACGTTTGCCAGAATTGCAGATCCACTTGGATATGTTGAAGAACCTGATGTTTATGAATTAATACAAAGCATTGTGGCTATTCAAAGAGATTATGGTGATAGAAAATCAAGAAAAAATTCGAGAATGAAATATCTTCTTCATAGAAAAGGTATTAAATGGTTTAAAAAGATACTTTCTGATAAGTATTTCAAAAAAGAAATTAAAAAAATCAGAAAAGAACCTGATAAGGTTCTTATAGATTACCTAGGTTGGCATAAACAAAATAAAACCTCCTATTTCGTAGGTTTACCACTATTATCAGGAAGATTATCTGGAGAGAAGAAGAATACCATCACAAGTCTTGTTAAAAAATATAATTTAGATTTAAGACTCACACCTAATCAAGATATTTTACTTTGCAATATCGCCAACAAAAACAAAGGTGAACTTCAAAAATCTCTATCAAAAATTGGATACGAAAATTTAGAAAACATTAATGAAATACAAAGACACGCTTTAGCTTGTCCTGCTTTACCACTTTGTGGTCTTGCAATGACTGAAGCCGAAAGAATATTACCTGATGTATTAAAAAGAATTGAAAATTTACTATTAGATCTAAAAATTCAAAAGACAATATTATTCAGAATGACAGGTTGTCCGAATGGATGTACTAGACCTTATATGGCCGAATTAGCACTTGTTGGAAGTGGGCAAAATAAATACCAATTATGGTTGGGGGGAAGTAAAAATCTACAAAGGCTTGCTAAACCATTTTTACAAAGAATGGAACTTAACGATTTAGAAAAAACTCTTCAACCATTATTTGATAATTGGAAGAGTAATTTAGATTTAGATTTCGGAGATTTTATAAATACTCAAGATGAAAATTATATATTGAATTTACTAAATAAAAATCAATAGAATTTAAATTTTTCCATAAAGGGCATTTGTTTTTTTATTTCTCCAAGCCCATAATTGATCACCATAACTAAAATGCCACCATTCATTAGGATGTTGAGCAAATCCGTATTTAGCCATAATTTCCCTTAATAAATTTCTTCTACTATTCCAAATAAATGCTTCTTCATTTTTTATACTTGCATAAAAATAAGGATTTGAGGTCTCATCCATTTGATCAACCATGCTTCCCATTTCAATAAGATTTCCCTCTTTATCTGATAAACAAACATCCAATGCGCCCCCAGTTGAATGAGGGGGAGGACACCTAGTGTCATAAGATGGGTATGCCCAAAATTTTTCAACTTTTTTTAAAATGGATGGATAAGATTTTATATTTTCAAAAGAAATATCAATATCGGATTTTTCACACTCTAATAAAAATGCTCTTTTAAACATAAATTCTTGGACTTCTAAAGGTCGCCAACTGTCATAAATTAAAAGGTTAAAACTACTCTTTGATATCAAATAATCATTTACTTTTACTAATCTATTTATGACCTCCTCCCTTAATTTCCAAATAGAAGTTTTATCTTTGTAAGGTGCTCCTAAATTAAAGTAAGGGTGGGGATCTAAAAACTTTAGGCAGCTAGGTATAGCTATTAATTTATCTCCATTATCTTTAATTGGTATTTTATTCCAAATTTTCAATTGAAATTTGCAATTGATTTATAGTGGCATAAATATCAAAAATTACAATGATAGTTTTCAATTTAAGAAATCATGAATGAATTTATTATCAGAATTATCAATAAGTATATTCCTTAAAACAATATTTTCTTTTAAATCAGGATCATCACTAACAATCTTAATAGCCTCTTCACGAGCTTTATCAATAAGAAATTTATTGTTAGGTAAATTGTCCAGTACAAAATCAGGCAATCCGGATTGTCTATATCCTAAAATCTGGCCTGGTCCTCTAAGCTCCAAGTCTTTTTCAGCAATATAAAAGCCATCATTAGATTTTTGCAAAACACAAAGTCGTTTATTTTCTAATCCATTTTTATCGGGGGTTACCAGATAACAAAAAGATTTTGTTGATCCTCTCCCAACTCTCCCCCTTAATTGATGTAGCTGGGACAATCCAAATCTATCCGAATTATAAATAATCATAATTGTGGCATTAGGTACATCAATGCCAACCTCAATTACTGTGGTTGAAACCAATATATTAATTTCATTCTTTAAAAAAGAATTAATTACTTCATTCTTTTCTTGTGAACTTAATTTGCCATGTAATAATCCAACTTTTTTATTAAAAAAGACCTCTTCTGATAAATATTTGAATGTTTTCTTTGCGGAACTTAAATTCATTTTTTCTGAATCTTCTATAATTGGCAAAATCACATAAGCTTGCTTTCCCTTCTTGATCTCATCTTCAACAATCTTGAATAAGTTAGTTAAATCATCTTCTGAAATTATTTTTGTTGTTATAGGAACTCTCCCAGGGGGGAGTTCTGTAATTTGACTCACATCTAAATCACCATAAATAGAAAGCGCAAGAGTTCTTGGAATTGGTGTTGCTGTCATTGATAACAAGTTAGTATTTTCACCTTTATTTAATAATCTATTTCTTTGAGTAACTCCAAATCTATGTTGTTCATCAATCACGACCATCCCTAATGCATTAAAGATGACTTTATCTTCAAATAATGCATGAGTACCTACGAGGATATCAACTAAACCATTTTTTAAATTAGAGAAAATTTCTTTTCTCTTTTTTTGAGGAGTATTTCCAGTAAGTAGTTCAACAGAAACTAAAAGGGGGTTCAAATATTTCAATAAATTTTTATAATGCTGTTCTGCCAATACCTCAGTTGGGACCATAAATGCACCTTGCAGGTTTTTTTCAATGACAAGTAAAAGAGACGCTATTGCAATTATGGTTTTACCGCTTCCCACATCTCCCTGAAGCAATCTAGACATTGGTACGGGATTAGATAAATCTTTCTTAATTTCATTTAAAACATTTTCTTGAGATTTTGTTAATTCAAAAGGAAAAGTATTTAAAAATTCTTTTAATAATGATTTCTTTTGAGGTATTTGTTGGGAAGTTATATTTTTATTCATCTTTCTTTTTCTAAGTAGGAACTTTATTTGAAGTAGGAATAATTCATCAAAAACCAAACGTTTTTTTGACTCAATAAGTGCCTGTTGAGTTGGTGGAAAATGAATATTAATCAACGACTCTCCTTTTGACAATAAAGATAATGAATCAATTTGCTTTTTATTTAAAATCTCTGGATATTGCTTTGCATAAATTAGTACCTTTTTCATAAGTTTTATAAAACTCATATTTGATAATGCTTCACCTAATGAATACAAGGGTAATATTTTGCCTGAGAAATTAAAATTATCATTGTTACCCTTAAGAATTTCAATCTGAGGATCTACAAAAGTTTTGCCATACTCTGTCAATTTAACCTTACCTGAAATTGCTAATTTGGTACCAGCGGCATACAAAGATTTTTGAGATGTGAAAAACGAGTAAGATCTAAATCTTCTTCCTAAAAAAAATTTTGTAACCTTTATTGAAGACGTTTCATCAGAAACTAGGATATTCATTATTGATAAATTACTATTTTTTTTACTCTTATGAATATAAAATCTTTTAACGTTTGCGATGCACGTGTATAAATTATCTGGTTTTAAATTTATTATCTTGACTCTATTCGTATAGTCTAGATATGTTCGTGGGAAATAATTAATTAGATCTTTTATATGAAATATTCCTAATTCATTAAGCTTATTTTTATATACTTTTCCTACATTTTTTATTAATGAAATATCTGAATCAAAGTACAAACCTGAATCGGCTTTATTGAGAAAAAGATTATTAGAAATATTATTAGAACCTTCTATTTCTAGTGTTTTACCTAGTTTATAAAGATTTTTTCTTGTATCTATAATTAACCTTTTTCTTTGATTTTCATCTAATTTATTATATTCATTATATTTTTTTGAAAATTCATAAAATATATTTAAATATTCGTCTGAGAGATTTAGATTATCTAGTTTTTTTAATGATTCATGCAAATAATCATTAAAATATTTTTCTCTTCCTAAAGTATTAATAAATTTGTTTTCAGTTTCAATAGTAAGAGATTTTTGAAGAGGTCTTATCCAATCTTTAATTAATTTATTATTATTCTCGCTATTAGTCACATTTGAAAAAAGAGTTATTTTTTCAACGTATTTTATTCAAAGTTATTTCTTTTTGCCTCCAATATTTCTCTTTTTTAATCAAACGCTGAAATTGATTTTTGAGCTCATTTATTTTGTTCCTTTGAATAGATAGATTTAAATTTTTAAACTCCAATTCAACAATAGATATATTGAAGAAAATAATGCTTGGAAAATTATTGCCGTTTAATGATGACCGATTTAAGTTTAATTCTAAATTAATAACAAAAGGATATGGATGTTTAATCATAAGATTTTTGCCTACTAAGTAATTAAAGGAATCTTTAGATATCATCTTATTTATTAGATTTGCCTTGAATAATTCTTGGTTAATATCATATGAAAGATTCAATAGTAAATTTTCCAATGACTTGTCTATTAAATCAAAATTATTGAGAATCTGATTTTTTGGTAAATTATCCATTTGTTTGATATTTTCTTTTTCTGGAAGTCTTGGTTTTTCAACCTTTTCTTCTCCTATTAATTCGAGTAGGGAGGAAATAAATTGTTTTTCAAATCCTAAATTTTCAAAAATATTGTTTTTAGATAAATAATTATTATGGTCGTTATGATCTAAATCAAGCGATACGAATTTCTCATAATTATGAGCTTGATAATATTCAGAAGTATTTGAAAAGTCTTTACTAATATTTAACTGAGTGGGTTCTTTTAATTGAAAAACATCTTCATATTGAAATTTTTCTTTTAGATCATCCTTTATTTTTGTTGAACTATCAAAAGTAGTAAAATTAATTTCATTATTTATATTTTTTTCAATTTCACTTATCTTTAATTGTTCTACTGTTAAAAAGGGCAAATTCGTAAATATTAATTTACTTATTTTTTTTTCAAAAAGACTATAGTATCCATTTTCTTTCAAGAAATTATCATTAATTGTTGGATAACTATATATTTGATTAAGACCTTTTTCTACAGAGATGAAAAGTAGATCTCTTACAAGATTAAGATAAAGTTCATATTCCCTATGTATATTTCTAGTTAATATTCTTTTTTGTATGTATGCTCTCTCTAATTGAGAGTCAATTTTTTCTATATCTATGTAATTATTGAAATTATTCAAATCATTCAAGTGACTAGTTTGTTTGCATTGATGCAACCTCATCAGCAAAGTTCATCTGATTTTTTTCGATGCCTTCACCCAATGTATATCTTGTAAAGCGTCTTACTTTAATATTTTCCCCAATTTTTGCAGCTGCTTGTTTAACGAGATCCTCAACAGTTAGAGAACTATCTTTAATGTAGGGTTGTGAAAGCAAAACAAGCTCATTAAGTCTTTTTGCTATCCTCCCTGCAACAATTTTTTCTTTAATTTGCTCTGGTTTTCCTGACAAATCATCCCTACCCATTTCAATCTGCTTTTCTTTTTCCACAACATCTTCTGGTATTTCATCAATTGAAACATACTCAACATTTGGGCATGCTGCTACTTGCATTGAGACATCCTTCAAGAGTGCTTGGAATATATCACCTCTAGCAACGAAATCAGTTTCACAATTTAACTCTAGTAAAACTCCGACTCTTGATCCAGTATGTATATAACTACCAATTGACCCTTCGGCCGCTACTCTTCCCGATTTCTTTTCAGCACTTGCTATGCCTTTCTTTCTTAACCATTCCAAAGCTTTATCTAGATTTCCTTCAGTTTCGTTAAGTGCTTTTTTGCAGTCCATCATTCCTGCGCCAGTTTTGTCTCTAAGATCTTTTACAAGTTTTGCTGTAATGTTTCCCATTTGAAGTAAAAAAATTGTGAATAGTAAGTTTTAAATTAGAATTTAATTTTTTCTTTCGGCATTAGATCCCTTTCTACCCTCATTTATGGCATCTGCAAGTCTTCCTAAAATAAGTTGCACAGATCTAACGGCATCATCGTTACAAGGAATTGGAACTTCACACAAATCTGGATCGCAATTTGTATCCAGCATTGATACTAATGAGATATCCAATTTTCTAGCTTCTAATACTGCATTAGATTCTCTTCTCTGATCAACCAATACAACTACATCCGGCAATCTTCTCATACCCTTAAGTCCACCTAAGTATTTTTGTAATCTTTCAAGTTCTCTTCTTAATACTGAAGCTTCTTTTTTAGGCCTCATTGCTATTGAACCACTACTTTCCATTCTTTCTAGATCCTTTAATCTTTCAATCCTAGCTTTCATTGTTGTCCAATTAGTCAACATCCCTCCAAGCCATCTTTGATTTACATATGCAGCTCCACAGCGTGTAGCTTCCTGAGCTACTACATCTGATGCTTGTTTTTTTGTACCGACAAATAGAAAACGTTTACCGCTTTTTGCAGCGTTACGCGTCCATTTATATGCATTGTTCATACACAATGCTGTTTTTACGAGATCAATAATATGAACTCCATTTCTCGCGCAATATATATACTTAGACATCTTGGGATTCCAACGTCTAGTTTGATGCCCAAAATGAGCACCAGCTTCCATCATTTCTGATAGTGATACAACAGCCATAATTTAAAAAGGGTTTCGGGTTAGCCTCCATCTGACGGGGAATTAATATTAATAATTCACCCGAAACTGCCAGATGTGTGAAATTTATTTCAAATATTCTAGCAAGTGATGTGTATTTCTAAAAGTTTTTTATTTTGATTTGGTTAACTCTTTAATGTATATCATATTTAGAGGGATCCTAAGAATCTCAAGTGCAAGTCTATTTCTTCTTATATTTACTAGGAATCTTAATAAAGGAAGGATTCTATCAACACTGATTAGTCCTCCCATGCAAAGAATTTGCCAAAGTAAATTATGGAGAGGAGTTAATTGAATCATAAATCTAACCCTTAAATTTGGGTGTTTCTTATAAAACACTAAAGCCATTTTTGCTCTCTCTTTTTCTTGAGTTATTAATGAATCTATTTGTTCGCAATTAAATGGCGGATGCCAATGAAAACCTACTGCATTTGGGCATTTAATTAATTTTGTCCCAATTTTTTTTAATCTTTCCCCAAGTTCTAAATCCTCCCAACCGTAAAGACTAAAAGAAGTATCAAATAATCCCACACTTAAAATCAATTCTTTTGATATCGCTACGTTCCCAGTAGCAAAGTATGCAAAAGAAGTGTCCATTATTTTATGATTTTCACTCTGAGGATTTAGAAAATTAGATGTATTGACTACCGAGCCATAGGTAAAACATTTTTTATCATTTCTTCTCCAAGAGGCAAGTAATTTTTCTACGTGGCAATTTATAAAATTATCTAAAACAATAAGATCACTATCAATGAATATAATAATTTCATATTTTGATTTAATTACTCCAAGATTTCTTCCAAGTGCAGGCCCACCATGTTCTTGCTGAAATAGAATAACGTGTGGGAGATTAGCTTTGTTTTTATTTATCCATGAGGTTGTCCCATCAGTTGATCCATCATCAACTACTATTACTTCATAATTACTTATATTTGTATTTAATTTTTGATTCTCAAGCGCAAATAGACATTTTTCTAGTATAGGTAATCTATTGTAAGTCGGTATAACAATACTTACATTCATGATTATGTCTTAAATATGCATAATATTAAACTCCAAAAGATAAAAATAAAAGATATACCCTAATCAGCTGCACCGCCATTATTTGCTGTACCTGTAACGTTTCCACCATCTGGTCTTCCATCAGTTCTTAATTTCCTTTTTTTGAATTTTCTAGCATAGGCTCTATTACGTTCCTGCTTTTCTTTTTTTAGATTCCTTCTCTTAGACATAAAATTTTTAACTTTTAATTATATTAGCTCACTATGAGCACTATATATTTTACCATCTTCCATATTTAATATCCTATCAGCCATATCAGAAATTCTTGGATCATGCGTCACCATAAGTACAGAACAATTTTGCTCCTTTGCTAGTTTCCTTAAAAGGGTTACTATTTCTCTTCCTGTGACACTATCTAAAGCAGAAGTGGGCTCATCAGCTAATAAAAGTTTTGGATTAGCAGATAAAGCTCGAGCAATTGCTACTCTCTGTTTCTGCCCACCAGATAAGTCATTTGGCAACTTTTTATTATGTTCTTCTAATCCTACTGCTGACAACCAATTCCGTGCTATTTCACGTCTTTGCAAATATGTTAAACCTTTTATTAAATCTGCGCCCATCTGGACATTTTGTTCTGCTGTTAAACATCTCAGAAGATTGTGACCTTGAAAAATCATTCCAATACTTCTTCTAAGAATCTGACGAGTTTTCCTTGATGCTCCATTTAACTGATTATTTAATACAGTTAAATCTCCACTTTGACAGGTTCTCAAGGCACCAATTAATGTTAAAAGAGTCGTCTTACCACATCCAGAAGGTCCTTTCAAAAGAACCAACTCTCCTTTATCAATTTTTAAATTAACGTCATTAAGAACTTGTTTTTTATTCTCATTTTTTCCATAAAAATGACTCAAATTATTTATTGAGACTGTTTTAAGGTTTTTAACATTATTTTTTGATTTATTAGCTTTAACCATTTATCTTCAATTGTTAAAAAATTTCGGCAGGATCAGCGTCAACTAATTTACGCATTGCAACAGCGGCGGACCCCATACACATAACTAAAACTAATAAGAAAATTAAAATAGTTTTGTCTGCGTCCATTATTATTGGGAGTTTAGTAGAACTTCTTATAACTGAGTAAAGTATTTGACCAGAGAAATAAGCAGGTAAATAACCAAATAATGCCAACAAAAACCCCTCTCTAGCTACAACAAAGAAAAGGGACTTAAGTCTATACCCCATTGCCAATAAGGTGGCGTACTCTGGGAGGTGATCTGTAACGTCACTATAAAGAATTTGATAAACAACCACACACCCTACAACGAAACCCATCAATGCTCCCAAACTAAAAATAAAACCTATTGCAGTACTATTTTTCCAATAATTCTTCTCAAATTCTATAAATTGATTTTTTGTAAGAACCCTAACATCATTTGGGAGTGAATTATTTAATATCTTTGAAATCAATTCAGGATCAGATCCTTTTTTTAGCTTTACCAAACCAATTTCAATACTGCCGGGAGGATTAGCAGGAAAAAGTCTTAAGAAGGTTTCTCGACTAGTTATCAAATTACCATCTGCGCCAAAAGATGGTCCTAACTCCACAAGGCCCTCAACAATTACTCTTTTACCAGCAACCTCAGTCTCAACTTTTTTTTCAGATAAGAACCATTCTTCAATCGGTCCAAATTCAGGTCTAGATAGTTTGTCAAAAAGAACTCTTGATGGATTTCTCAATTTATAAGCTTTCTTTGAAAATCCCTCATCTAAAAGAAGTGAATCGGAGGGATTAAAACCTAATGCAAGTATTGATCTAGTTTTAAGATTTTCGGGATTTCTCCAAAGTAAATAATTTAGATTAACGGGAGTAGTTTTTTCAACATCCTCTACAGCGAGAGATTGAATTAATCTTCTTTTTGGGAATCCACTCATGCTTATAGAACTTTTTGATCTGGGACTTATCAAAACAAGATCGGCATCTAGAAGTTTATGAATAGTTACGCTCGTATCAAATAAACCATCTCTAAATCCTAATTGCATGAACATCAAAATCCCTGCAAAACTGATTCCAGCTATGGCAACTGCTAACCTTAATGGTTGCCTAGTTAATAACAACCAAGCTAATGGTATTTTTCTAAATTTTAAAAAAGAAAAACTCATTAGGGAATAAATTTTGCAATCACTTTCATTCCTGCATAGTTTTGAACAATATCTATAGAATCTTGATCTAGTTTTACTAGTACCTCGATAATTCGTGAATCAGCATCCCCTGTTGGATCAGTCGATAGAACTTTTCTTTGTTTTACCTGAGGACTAATCCTAATCACCTTTCCCTTAAGATTTTTTTGGAAACCTCCGTTCTCACTGCTCAATTCAACATTCTGAGAGATAAAGACCCTATCGATGTCAGATTCATAAACCTCTATCAAAGCTTCCATTTTTTGACTAGAACCAATATCCAAAATCCCTTCATTTTGAGGCCTTTCACCAACTCTCGTGTTTATTCCAAGGATAAAACCATTGATTGGACTCCTTAGTTTTGAATTAAATAGATCTATCTTGATGTTTTTTTGATCTCCAATAAGATTAATTTTCTGTTTTTGCAATTTTAATAATTCATCTTTTCTCTGTGAAAACTCTACAAAAGAATATACATCTTTGTTCAAAGCTAACTCATACCTTTGAATTTGATCTTTCTTTAGGATTATTTCTTCGTTAATAGTATCAATTAGATTTTCGTTTCTTTCAAGATCAGCTATTAATTTTTCTCCATTTTCAAAGATTGCGAGGATATCACCTTTTTTTACGAAATCTCCTTCATTTACTAAAATTTCGACAATTCGTGGGGAAGAGCCAAACTGACTTATTGGAGCTGCCAATTGTCTAATCTCTCCCGAAGGAGAAAGTTGACCAAGAGCGGCAACAGCTGTAATAGGAGGTATGAAATCTGGAGTTATTTCCTCTTTAAATTTTGAACTAGATTTATTATTTCCAGAACAGGAAATAACACCAAGAGATATTGGTGTAAATAATAAAAAATAAATAAATAAATTTTTTAATATTTTTAATTTCATTAAAAATCGAAGAGCACTGTTTTTATGTAGTTATTGACCCATTTTTCATCAAAATATTTTAAAAGAACCATGCTAGTCTTCTCATTTTTCATTTGTTGCACACAATAATTTTTTTGAAAATCTATTCTCTCTTGAATAATTTCCTCATTAACTTCCGGTTTAGCTCTCTTACTTAATTTGATCAAAATAGTGAGGTATTGATCCACAACTCTACAAAAATCATTTTTTTCAGTTTCACCTTTTAAGGAAGCAAAAAATACATTATTAGAAAAAATCCCCCCCCATTTAGGAATCTCTCTCAAAGAGGTAAAAGAACTTTTATCAACTTCAGAAAGTAATTTTTCGTATTTCAAACCTTGGTTTTGTGATGCAGGGGATAAATCAACAATGGCAGCGGAAACAATATCATTTATTTTTACCAAATCCATCCCAAAAATTGGGATATCAAACTTTGGATCAGGGAAAAAAACGCAATGTAGTATTCTAAGATTCTTTGAAAATTCCGCTACTTCAATATGTAACTTTCTAAAACCTTTTGCTTTATGAAATTCATTTTCAATATAAAGTTCTCTGCCTATTTCTTTAGAAATTATGTTAGTCAGTTTTGGATCAATTTTTATACTCTTAAGATCCTCAAGCATGGATCTATGCTCTCTAATATTTTGTAACAAATCCAAAATAAGAGGGTCAGTTAATTTTGTTTTAGTTAAAGATTCAGACAACAAGGCTAAAAAGTACCAAAATAGAATTTAAAAAGAGAACCGAAATGAAAGTAGGAGATGTAAACTACTACACCCATTCAAGCAAAACTAGATGTGTGTTTGTGGACAATAAAGAATTGCCGCTTATAAGCATTGATATTTGGTGCAAAGCAGGTTCTTCATTTGAGGATGTTGATAAAAATGGCACTGCTCATTTTCTAGAACATATGATTTTTAAAGGATCTAACAAAATAATGCCAGGTGAGTTTGACCATAAAATTGAATCACTTGGCGGAGTAAGTAACGCTTCAACTGGTTATGATGATGTACATTACCATGTCTTAGTTCCACCAGATAACTTTAAAGAATCACTTGCTCTTTTGACAAATATTGTAGTTGCTCCTGATTTTAATCCTAATGAATTTATAAAAGAAAAAGGGGTAGTTATTGATGAAATAAAACAACAAAATGATCAGCCTGAAGAGAGACTATTTAATTATTTCTTGAAAAGGGTTTGGTTAAGTCCGGATTATGCCAATTCCATTCTGGGAACTGAACATAGTATTCAAAACTTAGAGATAAATGACCTTGTGAAATTTCATAGCAAACATTACACTGCCGAAAAAATTTGTATTGCAATTGCGGGGAATCTCTCCGAAGAAATTTATAAAATATTTGAAAAAAGTGATCTATCTGGAATAAAAGAAAGTCCAAATTTAATAAATCTAAAAAATAAACCTTCTTTAAAAATTAGAAATGGTAGAGAGTCAGTTAAGTTTGATAATTTAGAGTTTTCAAGAATATTTATGGCTTGGTTTATCCCAAACCTAAATGATCAAAAAAATATTATTGGACTTGAGATATTAGCATCCATACTATCTGTTGGAAGAAACAGCAGATTAGTTAAAATCTTAAAAGAAGATAGTAATCTTGTTGAATCGGTATATGTAGATGTAAATGCCGGAGAATTAGGAGGATTATTTATAATGGAAGCAAGTTGTGAATCCAAAGATCTTGATTTAGTAGAGAAGCAAATTAATAAAACAATAGATGAGATCTCGAATTGTAAAGTCTTGGCTTTAGATGAAATAAAAAAAGCAATCAATATTGTTAAAAGTAATTATATCTTTAATTTAGAGACATCTACACAAATCTCTTCATTCTTTGGAAATGAACTTCTTTGGGGGAGAAAATCTTCAATAAATAATTTAGAGAATCATTTAAGATATTGGAATAACTTGGATAACTTCAAAGAGATTACAGAATATATCCGTGGAGAAAAATTTACATTAGTTGCATCCCCTAGTAAATGTTAAAAAGATATTTTTTAAATAATAAAAAAAGAAATTTTTCAACTGCTTCAATTTGGATTAAAGGGGGGAGTGATATGGATAGTACTGGTAAAAAAGGGATAAACAAGATCCTTTGTTCATTACTTACCAGAGGATGTGAAGGTTTTAACAATTTCACTCTCTCTGAATATATTGAGTCCTATGGAGCAGAATTAAATCAAGAAATATTTGAAGATGGTATTTCAATAAGTATTAAATCCCTAAATGAACATTTCAACAAATTATTTCCTTTATTAGATTTAATAATTAATAAGCCAATCCTCTCGGAAACTGAATTTAAAAAGGTAAAAAAATCCTCTATTGATCACATTAAAAAAGATAAAGAGAATCAATTCAATATCTGTTTTGAAAAATGGAGAAAAATTGTTTACTCAAATCATCCTTATGCTTTTAACACAATAGGCAATGTTAATGATGTCTCAAAGATTACCTATGAAGATGTTTTGCTTGAGTTTAAAAATTTTAAAAATAGGGAAAAGTATTTAATTTCAAATAATCCCGAAATAAATGGAGAAAATTTTGGGAAACTTGAAAAAGAAATTTTAAAAGAAAAATCAGATCCTTTAAATCATAATTTAAATACTACGAATAGATTCGATTACATTAATAATGATTCAAATCAAACAATATTAATGATGGGTGACCAAACTTGCTCGCGAAGAAGTAGTGAATATTTTCCTCTTAAGGTTTTGGAGTCATATTTATCTTATGGTATGAGCGCTGCTTTATTTAAACTTTTTAGAGAAAAACATGGTATCACTTATGATTTAGGTGTTTATTATCCTATAAGGAGTGGAAATGCCCCATTTTTAATTTATTTATCCGTATCTAATGATCAAGCACTTTTTGCTTTTGAACTATTATTAAAACTATGGAAAAATTTACTTTTAAATCCGTTGACTGATGCTGAAATATTATTAGCGAAAGAAAAACTAAAAGGTTCTTTTTTATTAGGAAATCAAGCAATAGATGAAATTTTACAGAGAAAGATACAGTTAGTTAGTTATGGTATTTCACCAATTTCTGAGAACGATTTAAATTCAAAAATAGAGGAAATTTCTTCGTTAGATATTTTTAAATTAACAAATAAGTATTTTTCAAAACCTTTTCTGAGTATTTCTGGAAATAAAAATATATGTTTAGAAATTTCTAATATGTGGAAGAAAAACTTTTAGATTAGTTTTTCTCAATCTTATCAATATCGATTAAAAACGAACCTCTCCTAAACTTTACTTCAACAGTATCTGGAGATTTAATCGAAAGGATTTCCCCAATTTCATCAATTGCCACCAGATCAGGTGGTCTTAACATCGGCATATTATCTGAAGTCTTCAAGTAAGAGACTGGCGCAATCAACTTAACCTTATCGTTGATCTCAAATTTCATTTATAAATTAGATACATTAAACAGTAGTATAAGCATAAAGTTAGAGAAAATATCAACGAAATGCACTGATTCATTCTAGAATCTTAGAATTGACTTTTTACAAATTAATGAATCAAAAATTTAAAACATTAATTTTATGGGCTTTACCTATACTTTTAGTAATAGCGCTTTCCTACCAATTTTTATCTTCAAGCAACGTTGATTCACTTAAATCTAATGGTACTACTGTTGCACCAAGAAATTCAGCGGTAGCAAGAGTTAGTTACGGCAGATTTTTAGATTACATTAATTCTGGAAGGGTTACATCTGTTGATATTTTTGAGGGAGGCAGAAATGCTGTTATAGAGACAATAGATTCGGATTTAGACAATAAAGTTCAAAGGTTGCGTGTAGATCTTCCCGGCTTAACACCCGAACTCATAAATATTTTAAAAAATGAAGGAATTAGTTTTGATGTTCACCCAATAAAAACTGCTCCTCCTGCATTAGGAATTTTAGGAAATTTACTCTTCCCGGCTATCTTAATTGGAGGTTTAATTTTGTTAGCGAGGAGGTCAAATGGTATGCCTGGAGGTCCTGGCCAAGCAATGCAGTTTGGAAAAACTAAAGCAAGATTTGCAATGGAAGCTGAAACAGGAGTTGTTTTCGATGATGTTGCAGGCGTTAATGAAGCGAAACAGGATTTGCAAGAAGTTGTCACTTTTCTTAAAAAACCAGAAAAATTTACTTCTGTAGGAGCAAGAATTCCTAAAGGGGTTCTATTGGTAGGACCTCCTGGTACTGGTAAAACCCTCTTAGCAAAAGCAATTGCAGGTGAAGCTGGTGTACCATTCTTCTCATTATCAGGTTCTGAATTTGTTGAAATGTTTGTTGGTGTTGGCGCTAGTAGAGTTAGAGACCTTTTCAAAAGAGCTAAAGATAATAGTCCCTGTTTAATTTTTATTGATGAAATCGATGCAGTCGGAAGGCAAAGAGGTGCAGGTATTGGTGGAGGTAATGATGAGAGAGAACAAACTCTCAATCAATTACTTACTGAAATGGATGGTTTCGAAGGTAATAGCGGCATAATAATAATTGCAGCCACAAACAGGCCCGATGTTCTCGACTCAGCGCTAATGAGACCAGGTAGATTTGATAGACAGGTAACTGTAGATGCACCTGATATCAAGGGCAGATTATCAATATTGGAAGTTCATGCAAGGAATAAGAAACTTCAAGAGGATTTAACGCTCGAAAGCATTGCGAGAAGAACACCAGGGTTTACTGGAGCAGATTTAGCAAATTTATTAAATGAGGCTGCTATATTAACCGCTAGAAGGAGAAAAGATTCTATAAGTATCTCTGAAATTGATGATTCTGTAGATAGGATTGTCGCAGGAATGGAAGGTTCTCCTCTAACAGATGGTAGAAGCAAGAGATTAATTGCTTATCATGAAGTTGGCCATGCTCTCATAGGTTCACTTGTTAAAGCCCATGATCCTGTTCAAAAAGTGACCGTCATTCCAAGAGGTCAAGCTAAAGGATTAACTTGGTTTACCCCAGATGATGAACAAACCCTTGTTAGCAGGGCGCAATTAAAGGCGAGGATAATGGGTGCTTTAGGAGGAAGAGCTGCTGAAGATGTAGTTTTTGGAGAAGGTGAGATTACAACAGGAGCTGGAGGTGATTTCCAACAAGTTGCTTCGATGGCCCGCCAAATGGTTACCCGATTTGGAATGAGTAATTTAGGTCCGATAGCTTTAGAAAGTGGTAATCAAGAAGTTTTTGTTGGTAGAGATTTAATGACTAGAAGTGAAGTTTCTGATTCAATCTCTAAACAAATAGATGAAAGTGTAAGAGTAATGGTCAAGGAATGTTATAAAGAAACCTACGATATAGTAAGTAAAAATAGAGAAGCTATGGATAAGATAGTTGACCTATTAATCGAAAAAGAAACATTAGATGGTGATGAATTTGTAAGTATTCTTTCCAAATTTACAGAAATTCCTGAGAAAGAGAGAACACCTCAATTATTAAGCTAAACTTTTATTGGTTTCTTATCTAACACAAGATCAATTAAACCGTACTCAACAGCTTCTTTTGGGGACATATAAAAATCTCTATCAGTATCCTCTTTAATAGTGTCATAATCCTTTCCAGTTCTTTCTGATAATTCAGTATTAAGTCGTTCTTTTAAGAACAAAATTTCATCTGCTTGAATTCTTATATCACTGGCTTGCCCTCTGGCACCTCCAAGTGGTTGATGAATCATTATTCTTGAATGTCTAAGGCTGCTTCTTTTTCCTTTAGTACCTGCTGCAAGCAAGAATGCACCCATACTAGCTGCTAAGCCAACACAAACTGTATGAATGTCAGGCTTTACATGTTGCATTGTGTCAAAGATACCCAATCCGTCATATACGGATCCGCCAGGTGAATTTATGTACATATAAATGTCCTTATCTGGATCCTCTGCCTCGAGGAACAATAATTGAGCAACGATTCTATTAGCAGTTTCACTAGTAACTTGTTCTCCCAAAAAGATTATTCTCTCTCTTAATAGTCTCGAATAAATATCAAAGACTCTTTCACTACCGCCAGATTCTTCTAAAACTAAAGGGATCATAATAATATTTATCTGTTTATTAGATATTAACGATATTGAGTCAACATACGCTAACCTTATTAAGGTTTACATATAAAAAATTGAAAGAAAAATTGACTGTTTCAGATAGCAAAAAGTTATTTCATGAAAAATTTCCTTACGTCATTTCAGGTTTATATAAAAGAATAGTTGATGAAATGCTTGTCGAACTTAATCTTTTAAACCATCAAAATGAATTTACGCAAGATTATCTGTTTTGTGTCGGTCTCACCGAAACATTCAAAGAATTAATGAAAGGATATCAACCTGAAAAACACTTGGATCTACTTTTTGAATCTTTATGCAGCTCTACAAATTTTGAGGCGAAGGAAATTAATGAAATATCTAAAAAGTCTCAAAAAGAATTCAATGATAAAACATCAAAAGATATTTTAAAATTATTAATAGAAAAAAGTAATTCTAAACTTTACCCTTCAAGGATTTTGAACTTAGGAATATATATATTAATTTCAAACTCCCAAGATTTCAAAGAAAAAAATGAATCAGATAAAAATAAGATGACCTCTGATATTTTTGAGAAGTTAAGCTTATCTGCTAATAAAGCAGAAAAAGATATTGGAATTTTCAAAAGCAGCATATCAAAAATGGAACAAGCAAAAGAATTAATTGAAGAGCTCAGAATCAAGGATAAGAAAAAAAACCAAAAAAATTAATAGCTATTTTTTTAATCTTTTTTTATCTTTCCAAGAGACATAGGATATATAAATTACAGCTAATGTTATGAATATGAGTAAAACAAACGATGTTAAGATAAGGAATTTACTTAAATAGACTTCATAAGTTAAAAATGAAGTCATATGTCAATGGATCCGTCCCCATTTCTTCCCCAAACAACCATGGCAATTGAAAAAGTAAAAATAGCAGCCAATGCTGCCCAGCCTATTTGAAAGATCATTAGAATTTAACCGTTTTTATAAATATAACAGAACTTCAAAATTTTTTAATCATTTTAAAGCTAAAGTTTATTTCTCAGAAACAAAATTTTCCCAATAGAATTAGGATAAAATTAAATTGGGAAGGTTAGTTCTAAATCATAGTACAAATATAGAAGGTCTAATTCCAATACTTCAAAAATTAGCACTTGAAAATAATATCAAGACAATAACTCCAGCTGTTATTTCAAGAGCCAGGGGGAGATCTTCTAAATTGATAATTAGATTGTCAGTGAAAACTATAAACGGATATAAAGCAATCGCAAGAAAGGGGAATACAGCTCAAGAAGTTTTTATTTCAACAGAGTTAAGTAAAGATGAATTAAAAGAAATCATAGATCTTTATAATAAAAAGTAATTAAATTAAAGGGGTATTATGGAATAGATAGGAGAGAACAAATGAAATTGGTACTAAATTTTCTTATGTTTTTATTGGCCTTTTTTTCATTTAGTAATAAATCATTATCACTTACTGATTACCAAATAAAAAGATTTTGCGCAAAGGAGAAAAGAGTATCTTTATGTATTAAAAATTTACAAGAGAAAAGATCTGATCTCCAAAAAGGAAAGGTAATTGAAATACCTGTAACCCCTTACAAACGGTAATTTAAATTAAATTTAAATTTCAAATTCTGATTCGAAAAGATTAAATGCATTTTTATAGCTTGTGAGAAGTTCTTCAGAATTATCAGAAAATCCTTGTCGTTCGTAATCTTCTTTTAATTCATCATATAAGTAAACCACTTTGTTAAAGGCGCTCATATATTCTTTTTGTATGTCTTCATCATCGATATCATAGATTTTTGCCAGTACTAATTCGACATTTTTTTTTGATGAATATATTTTTCTCTCAAAATCTTTATTTAACTTCCTTCTTTTTTTTGCCATTTAAAATTTTTAAATACAGATTAACAATACTCAAATTCATAGATAAATTAAATTAAAACTTATAAAATAAAGATATAGTTTCCAAATCAAAATAAAACCTCTACATTCCAAATAAATCATTGGATGATATGAATAAAAAAGAAACAACTAATTCTAAAGAACTGAAAAACCAAAACTATGAAGCCAAGAAAATGAATACTTCCTCAAACTTAAAGAAAAAGAAAGATAAGGAGCTTCCATGGTGGGTAGAGTTATTATTTGTTCAAATAGGATTACCAGATAAAGTACTAATAAAAATATTAAAAGCCAAAAAAACATCTAAAGAATTTATTAAAAATGAAAAAAAATCAATATTAATATTTTTATTTGTAATTACTACATTGGCATATTTTTATCCAGTTATTAAACAGGCAAAAAATAAATTAGATTGTGAAGCGATTGCTAAAAATTATATTATTAAAAATAAAAATACAATCGGAATTAATGATAGAGAAATAAAAATGTTATCTACAAATTTTTGTTATGGTGGCGAAGAAATCTATGAAATAGAAAATTTAAAAAATTAAATTTTGAATTATTCTCTATAAATAAGCATCTCAATATTATGATAGTAACTTTAAGTTTAATAAAGTTTAAATTTTATTCCTATGACTGATATAAAACAAAAGAAAGAAAACGTAAAAATGCATTTAAAAGATTTGCGGCAAAACTTAAAGAAAATGCATTTAGAAGTTACAGAAGAATTAATATTACCGAAACCAAGTGATGTAAAAGACTTGATGGATAAAATGGATAAACTATTAAAATTAATAGAATCAAAATAAACTATAATTTAAATGATTTAGAATTATCTAAAGTTAAAAAATGAAAATAATAAAACAATTTCCTCTGTTAATTATAATTGCAATTTTCTTAATTTCTTGTAGGACATCAACTAATAAAGAGTTCCCCACAAATAATTTGGAAAAAAATATTGAGGATAATCCTTATTCAGAAAAGAAAAGAATGGAAATAAAGTTTTCTTGTGGAGAGGAGGGTATTTCAGAATACTTAGATGATGGATGGAATATTTTAAAAGAAGAATCCCAAGAAAAAATTTGTACTTGGAAATCTGTTCCTGCCACAAAAAATTGCAATATGGAAAAAGATAAAGGATGTAAAATAACAAAGCCAGATAAAATAGGTGAAGAGAAAATTTATTTATTGGAAAAATAAATTTAATATATGACTCCAAAATCAGAACACATAGTTGATTTAATTTTTAAGAAATTAAAGACCTATAAGAAGAAAAAAATATTTTTAGAAAAAGAAAGTTTGAATAAATTTATTCTTTCACTTTTCAAAGAAAACTAAATGCAGGACTTATTTAACTTAACTGCTATAGTTAATTAAATTTTTAAATTAATATAGATATGGATAGTTTTTCATCATTAACTTTTATCCTTTCAATAATTTTTATTGTGAGTCTTTATTTTTTATTTAGGGTTACTTCTAGTACAAAGAATTAAAAAATATTTTCACATCTTTCCTAGATGATCGGATCATCTCTTAGTAGTAAAACCGTATGCTTATTTAAACCATCATTAATCCATTCTTTATATTCTTCTAAAACACACTTTTTATCAAAATTATCTAATAAATTAATTCTTTTTTTTGCATTATCTAGTGCCAATTTAATACAGAATTTATAATCGTTGAAGTTTTCTTTCATTTGTTTTTATTGAATCTTAGTAAAAATAATTTCTTATTCTGTATTGAAAATTACAATAATAGGCGTTGATTTAATAAGAGTATCAAGCAATACGGAAGAATTTTTAATATATTTATGATAATAGTTTTTTTTATAATAATCTTATGTCCTACGAAGCAGGTAGTAAAGAATGTAGACATTTAATTGAAGCCAAAGAAAGCCTTCTATCAACATTAGATGCGTTAAGTAATATACATTCGACCGATCTAATACAAATCCAAATTAAAGAAATTTACAATAAATTAGAACAGATGCATGACAATAGAAAAAAAATAGAGTCGGCTACAAATTATCTTTAATACATTCAATTTAACTGAAAGTTCTCAAAATTGGCTTTTTATCTTGGTTACTTTTTTTTCTGATAATAGATCCAATAAAGCATCAAGTTGAGCGAGTACTTCCTTTGCTTCATTAAGATCTGGCAACAAATCTTCTTTAATGAGCATTTGATGCATCTCTCTAAGCTCTAACCTTATATATCTAAGGTGAGAACAAACTTCCTCTCTCTTAGTTGCACTCATATTTCCTTTATATTCTTTACATTATACAATACGATCTTTTTGACTCCCATATAAGTTTTGTCAATTTGAAAATTTTTTTCAAACCCAACAATATATCATAATATTTAAAGTCGAATTGTAGTAATATATCTTTCATGAAAAAGAAAAAATCTAAACAAAAACAAACTAATTCAAATTTAAAAGATCAAAAATTAGGTCAAACAAAAAATTCCGCTAAATTAGTACTTTTTGTTTTTGGAATAGGTCCAATTATCGGCATAATAATATTTTTATACAGTAAGGGATTTTTTAATTCACCAACAATTTAAATTTTAAGTAATTTAAGTATAATTTTAAATTTATTTTAAAAAATTTAAAAATAATTATTGAAATTTTTTTAATGAAAATATCCTAAATTCTGCCATTTTTCTAGCATTTTCAGGATTAGATATCAAAAAAGGGTGATCTGATAAAAGTTCTAATACCTTATCTATCTTTGATCGTATATCATCACAATCAACATTTTCCCATTCTTCATCAAATGACATTGCAAAGCTATCAGCATTATCATATAGTTTATCTTTCATAATATTTGGAATTTAAATTTAGAAAATTTCAAAAATCAGAACCAAGCTGAAAAAGTAATTAGAAGAAGCATTTAAAATTATCCCTATGAGTATTTGAGAAATAACTTTGAATGAGTACTCTTTGAAATTATACTTTAATCCTACTATTTAAATTTATACATAAGTGCTATTAATCAAAATCTGAATTGATTTGACAGAAGTGTTACAATATTGACATATGTAAAGACTCATGGAAAATAAAGTTAAAAGGATAGGATATCTTCCTAGAAAAAGAGTACTTGAAATTATTGATGAAATATCCAAGAGCGAATCTATAAGTAGATCTAAAGTAGTTGGAATATTAGTTGAGGAAGCATTAGATGCCAGAGGAATTGCGAATTTTGGTTATAGTAATATCAGCAAGTCAAATATATTCAAGTCGGATAATTTTAAAGATCTCCAAAATGAAAATACCCACTTAAAAGATGGGGAAGACGAATTTGTTGATGACAGTGGTTACACAGTTTCATCTCACAAAACTTTAGACCGCTCAATATCTTCTGCAGATATAGAATTAGCAAATAAAATAAACATTCTTAAGGAATCAGGATTAATATAAATTTTATTGAGTAATTACTTTATTTTTTAATGCATAATATTGATTCATTGTTTATTCTTAGTCAAGAATAATATTCTTTTTACATAATTCGAATATTAAATCCTTTCTAATATTAATTTTGTAGTTAAAAAATGAAAGATATTAAATGTCCTTCATGCGGCAAAACTTTCCGAATTGATCCCAGTAGCTTTGAAGAAATACTTCTTCAGATAAAAGACGAAGAATTTAATAAACAAATAAGAGAAAGACTTATCTTGGCTGAAGAAGATAATAAAAAAGCTTTGGAAATTTTAAAACGAGAGTTAAAAATACAGTTAATAGAGCAGAATCGGATTAAAGAGTCTGAGATCCAAACTCTTGAATCTAAATTAAAAATATCTGAAGAAAAGAAAACAAATGCCCTTAATGATTTAAAAAATCAATCAACAAATAAAATTAATTCATTGAATAATGAATTAATCAAGTTGAAAGACGAAATTAAAAACCAGTCCTTAATTTCAGAATTATCTTTAAAAAACAAAATTAGTGAAGCTGTTACTAATTTAGAAAAAGAAAACTCATCTTTAACAAATTCCATTGAAAAGATGAAGCTTGAACATTCAATTAATGAAAAATTAATTGAAGAAAAGTTTAAAAGCAAAATTAGTGAACGAGACCTGACTATTCAGGAGTTAAGAGAAATGAAATCTAAATTATCTACAAAGATGATAGGAGAAACATTAGAAATCCATTGCGAAACTCAATTTAATCTGAATCGTGCCTCTGCATTTAAAAACTCATATTTCGAAAAGGATAATGATGCCACTTCAGGAAGTAAAGGTGACTATATATTTAGAGAATTTGATGAAAATAAAACCGAAGTCGTATCCATAATGTTTGAGATGAAAAATGAAAGTTTAAATGGAACTAATAAAAGAAAAAACGAAGATTTTTTAAAAGAATTAGATAAAGATAGAATACAAAAATCTTGCGAATATGCAGTGCTAGTATCACTCCTAGAACCTGATAGTGAATTATATAACGCTGGAATAGTAGATGTTTCTCATAGATATCCAAAGATGTATGTCATAAGACCGCAATTCTTTTTGCCAATAATTTCAATACTAAGAAATGCTTCTATGGAAGCTTTAAAATACAAATCACAAATAGATTTAATGAAACGCGAGAATTATGACATAACTAATTTTGAAAGTACTCTTGAACAATTTAAGAATGCGTTTGGAAAAAATGTATCGCTAGCGCAAGATAGATTTAATGATGCTATTTCAGAAATTGATAAATCAATAAACCATTTACAAAAAACTAAAGAAGCCTTAATTCTTTCAAAAAAACACCTTTTATCTGCTGACAGCAAATCTCAAGATTTAACAGTAAAGAAATTAACTAGAAATAATCCAACCATGAAGAGAAAGTTTAATGATTTAAATAATTTCGAAGATGAAGTAGCCTAATTAAATAAAGTTTTTGTAATTAATAATAGTTAAAAATATATTTAATTTCTAACTTATAAATATACTATGAATAATAAATTACACTGTAAAGAAAATAATGTCTCTCAACACTCCTATTTTCAGTATTGCTAAAGATCTTAATGTCGAAAGTAATAGAATATTATTAGCCTGCAAGAAACTTGGAATCAACGCAAGAGGTGCGACAAAAAGATTAAATGAAGAAGAATTAGAAAAAATTAAAAGTTATTTTGAAAAAGGCAAAAATGTGGCAGATGAAGTGATCAATTTAAATAAAGCCAAAACCAAAAGTAGTTCAAAAAAAAATGTAGAAAAGGTAAAGATAAAATATTTTGCAAACAGACTTATTCGCAAATCTTAAATAAAAATAATTTTTTTTAATTACTTAAAGGGATAAGCCACAGAAGAAAAAAATAATAATTTATTATAAGTAAAAATACTTAAAATGAGCATAAGCAAAATTTTAAATTCTCTTGAAAAATCCTGGGAAAGAGATGATATTCTTTTAAATATAAAGAAGGGGTTAGGAACAGATGAGATAGTTAATGAATTTCTTGTTAAAAACAACAGACAAATTAAAGAATTAAATTCTTTATTAAGACCTGAAGATTTTGATTTATTAAATCAAGTAGAAAAACTCTCAAATTGTGAATCTAAATTAATAAATGAGATTAAAAATTTAAATTACTTAGAAAATAATAAGAATCATCACATTCTGCATCAGAAAAATACTGAGCCATCTAATAGAGTTTCTTTTAACAAAATTAGTTCATTCATGATTAATTGGAGTAACAAATTTGTAGTTATTGCTTTACTAACAATTTCAGCCATAGCTTTATCAAAACAAGCGTGGGCATAATTAGCTAAATTAACTTCATTGAAAGAGATGTAGTTTTGAGAACTAATAAAGATTATTTAATTAGATACAAAGATGGGAATCTTTATTGTGAACTAGCTGATACTTGGATTGATCCAAGCAGGCCAGTAAAAAAAGCATTAATAACTCATGCTCATTTTGATCACTTTACATTTGGCTGTGAAGAATACATTTCTACTAAGGAAACTGCGATACTTCTTAAAGAAAGAGTTGGAGATAATATCAAAATTAAGACTTTTGAATATGGAGAAGAATTTAAGATAAATGGTATTAATATTTCTTTTCATCCATCTGGTCACATCCTTGGATCTAGTCAAATAAGGTTTATTTTTGCTGAAGAAAAATGGCTAATTTCAGGGGACTTTAAGCTTCAAAAAGATCAGACTTGCAAACAATATGAAATAGTAAAAACTGATTATTTAATAAGCGAATGTACTTTTGGTTTGCCAATATTTAAGTGGGATGAATCAAATAAAATAGCAAATGATATTTCACAATGGATAACTAATTCACCAGAAAAAACTTCTTTACTTTTCTGCTATTCACTTGGAAAAGCTCAGAGATTGTTAAACGAAATTAGTCAAACAAATTTTAAAGGCAATATTTATTCCCATGGCAGTATTCACAAAATGAACAATAGTTATAGGGAACTTGGAATTGATATTAAAGATACTATAAAAATTGAAAATAAAAAAAAGATAGATGAACTTAAAGGAAGTCTAATATTATTACCCCCATCTTTAAGTAAGGGTTCTTATTTAAAAAATTTCAAAAACATTCAAACAGCTTTCGCGAGTGGTTGGATGTCAATAAGAGCTCTAAGAAAAAGATCAGGATATGATAAAGGATTCGCAATCTCTGATCATGCGGATTGGGATGGAATTCTGGAAGTGGTAAAAAAGTCTGAAGCAAAAAATGTATTTTTTCATCATGGAGATAGTGAAGCCTTAAGTAAATATTTAGTTGAAAAGGAATCAATAAATGTCCTTTTATTCGGTAAATAAATATGAGCTTAAAAAAGTTTTCAGAATTATTTGGCGATCTAGATTCAATTAATAGTACAAATAATAAAATTGAAGTTTTAAAGAATTATTTTTTATCTAATGATCCAATAGATAATTCATGGGCAATATATTTACTAACTGGAAAAAGTAATAAGAGATTTATTAGTGGAAGATATTTAAAAAATCTTTTTTCTCAAATATATGAATATCCTCAATGGTTAATTGATACATGTTATTTAAAAGTTGGTGATTCTGCTGAGGTAATAACTTTATTACTTAAAAATAAAACTAATTCTAGAAAAAAGAAATTATCAAATATAAGTCTCAATGAATTACTAAGCGAAACAATACCTGCATTATCGAAACTTAATGAGGAGGAGAAAAATTTAGAAATTAAAAATCTTTGGGAAAAATTACCTGAAGATAACCATCTAATTTTTAATAAAATTCTTACAGGCACCTTTAGAGTAGGAGTCTCTATCGGATTAATCACAAAATCAATATCAAAACTAATTAATATTGATGAAGAGATTATTTCTCATAGGTTGATGGGAGATTTTAAACCTTCAATTGATTCATATGAATTTTTAATTAACAAGAATATCAATCTTCAAGAGTTAAATTCCAAACCATTTCCATTTCTTCTAGCAAATACTTTTGAAGATAAAATCTTCAAAAATTCAATTAATGATTTTCAATTTGAATGGAAATATGACGGTATAAGGATGCAATTAATTAAAAGATCAGGCAATGTTTCGTTATGGACAAGAGGGCAAGAATTAGTAAATAAATCTTTCCCAGAATTAGTAGAGAAAATGTCGCATATCAAAGATGATTTTGTTCTTGATGGGGAATTATTAGTTTGGAATTTTAAAGAACAAATTGCCGTTGAATTTTCTTTACTTCAAAAAAGAATAAATAGAAAGTCTCCTACTAGATCAATCCAAATAAAATATCCAATTATTTTTATTGCTTATGATCTTTTAGAGATTAATGGGAGAGATATAAGAGAAATTAAATTAGAAAATAGAAGAATTGAGTTAGAAAAATATTTTTCAAAATGGCAAATTAAAACTGAGAATAATATCTCTGATATTTTCAAAATATGTGATTTAATCTTTCCTAAAGATTGGCCTGATGCTTTAACTTATAAAGAAAAATCTCGAGAAAATAATACTGAAGGATTAATAATTAAGAAAAAGACTTCTATATACTCCTCTGGTAGAAAGAAAGGTATTTGGTGGAAATATAAAGTTGATCCTATGCAACTGGATGCTGTTCTAATTTACGCTAAGGGCGGGAGCGGGAGACGAGCTGGTCTGTATACAGATTACAGTTTTGCATTATGGAAAGACAAAGAATTAATTAAATTTGCAAGTGCATATTCTGGTTTAACGAATATTGAGATTAAAGAGCTAGATAAATGGATAAGAAAAAATACAATAGAAAAATTTGGTCCTGTTCGATCGTTAAAACCAGAAATGGTATTTGAAATATCTTTTGAGAAAATACATATTTCTAAACGTCATAAGTCAGGCATAGCAGTACGATTCCCAAGAATAACAAAATGGAGAAAAGATAAAAAAATTAATGATGCAGATAGCCTAGAGAATGCTTATGAACTAATGAAAAAAATATAATGAAAAATATAATGAAAAATATTACGAAAAATAATAAGCAAAATAATTTAATTTCTAAAATTAAACAGTTTTTCTCCACAAATGGATGGGAGCCACTACCCTATCAGATCGAATCTTGGGAAGCATTTTTAAATGGAGAGAGTGGAATAATACAAGTTCCTACTGGATGCGGCAAAACTTATGCTGCATTAATGGGACCTCTATCAAAGATAGAAGATCCCAAAAATAATAAAAGTGTGAATATATTATTAATAACCCCTTTAAAGGCACTAAGTAGAGATCTAAAAAATTCCATACAATTAGCATCTTTGCATTTTAATAAAGAAATCACTGTTGAAATTAGGAACGGGGATACAACCCCATATGAAAAGAAAAAGCAACTAGCTAAACCACCTAATATTCTTATTACCACACCAGAGTCTTTATCTCTTTTACTTTCTAATAAGGAATCTAATAATCTGTTCAAGGAGTTGTCATCAATAATTATTGACGAATGGCATGAATTGATGGGTAGTAAAAGAGGAAACCAGTGCGAGTTATCTTTAAGTTGGCTAAGAGGTAATATAAAAAATTTACAAATTTGGGCAATGTCTGCAACTATTGGAAATATTGAAGAAGCAGCAAGAGCAATAGTTGGGATGAGTGATATTAAGCCCAAAATTATAAGTACAAATATTCAAAAAGAGATCGAAATTATAAGTGTTTTACCAGAGGAGGAAACGACCTTTCCATGGAGTGGCCATCTCGGAATCAGAAGTCATTCTTCACTTTTAAAAATCCTAGATAAAAATAAAAGTACCTTATTATTCACCAATACAAGAAACCAATCTGAAAGATGGTATCAATGTCTTAAATTTTTTCTACCAGAGATGGAAGACAAAATTGCACTTCATCACGGCTCCCTCGATAAAGAAGATAGAAAAAGAGTTGAAGAAGGTGTTAAGGACGGATTAATAAAATGGGTAGTATGCACCAGCTCGTTAGATTTGGGAGTTGATTTCCAACCTGTAGATCAAATAGTTCAAATTGGTAGTGCAAAGAATTTAGCTAGACTTATCCAAAGAGCGGGAAGAAGTGCTCATAGACCAGGCGGAAAATCAAAAATAATTTTTATGCCTACTAATTCTTTGGAGTTATTAGAGATTAGTGCAATGAGAAGAATAATAAAAAGTGGTATATCCGAGGAAATTAGACTTCCTGAATTATCTTATGATGTGCTTCTTCAACATCTAATAAGTTTGGCATGCGGAAATGGCTTTGATCCGAAAATTGAGAAAGAAAGAATTAAAAGTTGTTGGAGTTATAGAAACTTAAAAGATCAAGATTGGAATTGGTGTCTTGACTTTTTAGAATATGGAGGAAAATGTCTTAAAGCATACCCAAAATATAAAAAAATAGTTAAAGAAGAATCACAAAATAATAATGAAAACTTTAAATATTTTGTAAAAGACAAATCTTTAATAAGAATGCATAAGTTCAATATTGGGACAATTACAAGTGATAAATTTGTGAATGTTAAATATATGAAAGGCAAATCCTTGGGAAATTTAGAAGAGAATTTTGCCTCAAAATTAAATCCTGGAGATACCTTTTACTTTGCCGGTAAAATGCTTCAATTTGTAAGAATCAGAGATATGATTTTATACGTTAAAAAATCAACAAAAAAAAGTTCTTTAATTCCTGCATGGGTTGGAGGTCAAATGGCAATTTCTGATCTACTTTGTGAAAGTTTGAGAAAAGAAATAGATATATGCAATGAATCAGAAAATTATGATTACTTGAATCCTGAACTAAATTCATTACGCCCAATATTGAAGAAACAACAGGCTCTTTCAAATATTCCAAAGAAAGATGAATTCCTTATAGAAATATATAAAACTAAGGATTTATCAAATATTTTTGTTTTTACGCTTGATGGCAAATTTGTAAATGAAGGAATTGCATTTCTATGGGCTTTAAGATTAGCAAAATTAAAACAATCTACATTTAGTATTACTGCTAATGATTTTGGATTCAGCTTAACCACATCAGAAGATTATGATTTTTCCAAAATTAAAAAAGAAGCTGATTATTTTTTGGATAACAAAAAATTAGAGGAAGATTTAGAAAATGCAATTAATTTTTCAGAATTAACAAAACGTAGATTTAAAAATATTGCCCAGATAAGTGGACTAGTAAATCAAAATAATCCAACCAAAACAAAAACTTCTTCTCAACTTCAAATAAGTTCAAGTCTTTTCTACGATGTCTTTACAAAATATGAAGAAGGTCATCTTTTGATAAAACAATCGCATCAAGAAGTTAAAGAATATCAATTAGAAAATAAAAGAATATATAGATCATTAGAAAGATTAAAAAATTTAAAAATGCTATTAAACGAGATAAAAACTCCAACTCCTTTTGCTTTCCCTTTATTAGTTGAAAGACTTAAAAATACTTTAAGCAATGAACCAATAGAAAAAAGAGTAGAAAAACTTATAAAAAAATATAGTGATTAAATGAAACAAAGTTCTTTTAAATTTTGTTTGGAAGATACATTGTTAGAGATGCTTCCTTCAAGAGCGTTATTTCTACCGGAAACAAAAGAGTTGTTAATATGCGATATTCATCTTGGGAAAGCTGAGTATTTTCAGCAAAATGGTATACCTCTTACTAATAATTCAGATGAAGACAATTTAGCAAGAATGAAAAAAATAGTAAAAAGATATAGTCCTAAAAAGTTAATAATATTGGGAGATTTATTCCACAGCAAATATTCAATAGATAAAACTCTTCAAAAAAAAGTTGAAGATCTTCCTGAACTACTAAAAACTAATGTTGAACTAGTCCTAGGAAATCACGATTTAGGTTGTGATATTAAAAATATAAAAATTTTTGATATTAGAAAAACTAAAAATATTACTTTTAGCCATGAGCCAGTTAATTCAGAAAGCCAAAAAACCTTGAATATTTGTGGACATTATCATCCAAAAATCTATTTAAAAAACAATGGAGATAAATTATCATTTAGGTGCTTTGCATTTGATAAGAATAAAAATACTTTATATTTACCTGCATTTGGAGACTTAACAGGAGGATATCCCTGCAAAAAGTCATTTAAAAAATGGGCAATTGTTTCTGAAGAAGAAATTATCGAAATAAAATCTAAAGAAAAATCCAATTGAAATGACTTAAATTTTTCATTTAGATATACCAATTTATACTTCAAGGTCCCGTTTATTTTATTTATCAATTATTTTTTATTTATTAATATATTTTCTACTAGTAGAAATTGATAATAAAAAATTTTACAGCTAATGACCCTTTCTTTAGCAAATAATCCACGTTATAAAAAAAATAAACACATTTTCTAGAAATGAAAAACTTATTAGCCTTGGTTTTATTTCCATTTCTTGTCATTCCATTTGGAGCAAACGCAAATGATAATTTTTCCGTTGAGATAGAAGCACTTACACTAGTAATGGAGCAATATAAGGAAGAAACTGAATCAAGTGTTGAATTAGACATGGAAAATAAAAAGCCAAGTTACATGGCTCTAAAACAAGACGAATGCAATGCTACTGTTGAAGTTACAGAAAAAACAGGATTAGAGGTTGTAAATACTGAATCTTTCTATGTAAATGTCTGCTTGAAAGAAATCTCTAAAGTAATCAACTAAATAAGCAGGTTATAAAAATATAATAAAAACAAGCAAATTAAAGAGGTCTTTTACTTAAAGAAGGTAAGACCTCGAGACCTAACAGAAAACTTTGGAACGGGTTCTGCATACCCAATTAATAACTACAATGAAATTTTAGAGGTGTAATTAAAGGTACAAAAACTAAAATTATTTTTTAAGTAATTATTTCTTCTTTGATAATGTTTGTGATTCTTCTCTTGACATTAAAGCTTCGATTTGAGCGAGAACTTTTTGAAGTTCATCCGTTTTTGTAAGAGATGCTTCTGCTACTTCTCTCAATTTTTCTAACTGTTCTTTAGTTTTATCCATGATAAATAAATTAGAAATTAACCACTTTTAAAAATGGTTTTAATACAGATTTTTCACTCCCACACAAACTCATATTCTCTCTTTTTTTTCTAAAGTCAAATAAATTTCCCTTTGTTAAGGTTTTATGAGGACTTCCAATTAATTCTTTATTTAATATTAAAACCATAAGATTACCTGAAATAGAAATACTATTAAATTATGAAGTAAATACAGGCAACCCTATTGTTGCAGTTGTTATGAGAGCTCCTGCAAAAATCAAGAAAGGTAGAAAAGGGTAGTTTTTCAAAGATAAACCTACTAACTCGAAATAACTATATAGGTATTTATACTGTTTGTCTACCCCTATCTGGCTTAAAGCTAAAAATCATTCTTTTAAAGGTAAAAATTTAACCTCAACCAAATTTACCAGATATGTATTCCTGAGTAGTTTTTTCTTTTGGAGAGTTAAAAATTTTCTTTGTCGAATCAAATTCGGCAAGATAGCCGACTTTCCCTCCATCACCATCTTCATATTCAATAGCATTAAAAAATGCAGTCATATCACTAACTCTTAATGCCTGTTGCATATTATGAGTAACGATAATTATTGTGTAATTCTTCTTTAGTTCATGCATCGTCTCTTCTATTTTCAAGGTAGATAAAGGATCCAAAGCTGAGCATGGCTCATCCATTAGAATTATTTCAGGTTCAATTGCAATAGTTCTAGCGATACATAATCTCTGTTGTTGTCCGCCAGATAAAGAGTAACCACTATCATTTAATTTATCCTTACATTCACTCCATACAGCAGCTTTTCTCAAGGAACTTTCCACTAATTCATCCATATCTCCAGTAAAGCCATTGATTCTTGCTCCGAATGCAATATTTTCGTAGATAGATTTTGGAAAAGGATTAGGCTGCTGAAAAACCATTCCGATTCTTCTTCTAACTTCAACTGGATCTACTCTTTTGTCGTAAATATTAGTTCCATCAAACAGGACTGTCCCTTTTAACGAACAATTAGGGATTAAATCGTTCATTCTATTCAAAGCTCTAAGAACGGTTGATTTACCACAACCCGAAGGGCCAATGAGTGAAGTTATATCTCCTGCTTTAAAATTTAAAAAAACATTTTTTACCGCTTCAAAAGTGCCATAACTAATAGAAACATCCTCAAGAGATAAAATGTTTTTCTTTTGCGACTTTTTAGTGTTTTTAATCATTTCATACCCTCTTAGTTTTCTGAGTAAAAGCGGCCAATATCCTTGAAAAGATATTAACTGTTAGTATTGATATGACAAGAATAAAGGAAGCCGCCCAGGCTAGTTTATTCTGTGCATCATAAGGTTCAAGGGCAAAATTATATATCAAGACAGCTAATGAGCCCATCTCGTAAAACAAATCTTCAAAACCTACTATGTAGTAGTAAGAAAATAAAGCAGTAAATATCAAAGGTGCTGTTTCGCCTGCAGCCCTTGCGATTCCAAGCACAACCCCAGTAGCAATAGATCTAAATGCTGTGGGTAAAGTTATTTTTAATATTGTTGTATACATACTTGCTCCTATGCCTAGAGAAGCATACCTTAATTCATTTGGTACTAACTTTAAACCTTCATCAGTAGTTTTTATAACTGTAGGCAACATCAATATTGAAAGAGCCATACCTCCTGCTAAACCACTGTACATACTGCCAAATAAAATTTTTGTTGAAACGATTAAGGCATAAATAAATACACCGGCAATTATTGAAGGAACACCAGCTAAAACATTAACTCCGAATCTAATAAATTTTGAAAAAGGTCCTCCGTTTGAATATTCAGCTAGATATATGCCACCGCCAACACCTACTGGTATGGAAATAATTGAAGCAATAGTTGTAATTATTAGTGTCCCAATTAATGCAGGATTAATTCCTCCTGCATCTAAATCATCTCCAGGAGGATTTGGTTCTAAAGTAAATAGATCAGAATTTATCTGAGCACCTCCTTTAATAAGAATATATGTAACCACAAAAATCAAAGGAAGTATAGCAATGAATGCACAAAAAACTGATAAAGAAGTAAAAAATTTATCTCCTACATTTCTTGATAGTTTTTTCTGGTAATAAAGAGAATTCATAATTATCTAATATTTGAGACTAAATTTTTTAACTAGCCATTGAGCAAAGATATTGACAACTAAAGAAAGAATCATAAGTACAAAAGCTGCATAAAAAAGGGATGAGACCTGACTTCCATCGGCTTCACCAAACTGGTTTGCAAGCATAGAGGAGATGGTATATCCAGGAGATAATAGTGACCAACTAAATGCATTAGAATTGCCAATAATCATTGTGACAGCCATAGTCTCTCCCATAGCTCTTCCTAGAGCTAATAGAACACCTGCCATAATCCCTGATAATGCTGCAGGCAAAATTACCGAAAATATAGTTTTCCATCTACTTGCACCAATTCCATAGGCTGCATTCCTAAGCTTTTTAGGAACTTGATTAAGAGAATCTCTAGCTATCGAAGTCACAATTGGCAAAAGCATAACCACTAAAATTATTATCGCTAAAAGTGAATTCCGACCTGCAGGCTCCGAACTGAATAAAGGAATCCAACCAAAGAAATTATGTAAAAAGGCAAAAAAGTCTCTAAAGAAAGGTTCCATAACAAAAATTGCCCATAATCCCAATACAACAGATGGTATGGCTGCTAGTAATTCAACAAATGAACCAACTATTTCTCTGACAAATTGCGGAACAAAATCCTCTGTTATAAATATCGCAGTTCCAACGCCTAAAGGAATAGTAATCAATAATGAAAGAAGAGAAGTAACTAATGTCCCATATATTGCAGTAAAAGCTCCATATTCATCTTTTACTGGGTTCCATTCAGAAGTAACAAGAAAATTCAAGCCATACCTAGAAAAGGATTCAAATGACTGAATAAAGACTACTAAAATAATCCCAAATAACACTACTGCTACAAGACTAGACAAAACTAGGGTTGTATTTTTAAAAATGATATCTATATTTTTTTCAATCCCGAATCTTTTACGATTCTTGAAAAGAATTAATTTCTCTTCCATTAAAAAAGTATATTTATTTAAATCTACTAATAAATATTGTAAAAGACTTTAAGAGGGGTTAAAGGTATATGAAAGTCATGATAATTTGACATTTATTGGGAAATTTAAAAATTGAAAGAATTAAATATCAAATTATTTTGATATATCTACTTTAATAGCTCAACTGCTACAACAAGATTTCCTAATAATCCGTTCAAAATATTAAGCTGTTCTTTACTACCAAAAGCTATTAAAACCTGACCTGGTTGAAGGATGAAATTACCTCCAGGATTAGTAAACAACTTTTCATTTTCTTTAATGGCTAATATTTTTGCTCCACTTTTTTTTCCTATTCCAAGTTCAGAAAGTGATCTTTTCTCTGCAGTTTCAAAAAGACTAATATCATTACTTAATTCAAATTCTTCAATCTCACATTCACTTCCTGCAAGCAGATCAAGAAAGTCAATAGCAATAGGTCTTAAAGCCATTGATGCCATTGCTCTTCCTGCTGCAATATAAGGGCTTACAACTATACTTGCACCAGCTAATCTCAACTTACTTGCAGCTTCTTCGGTTCCAGCTCTTGCAATTACTCTTATAGAACTTCTTATTCCTTTAGCGCTTAATACGACATATAAATTAGCAGCATCATTAGGTAAGGTAACTACCAAACTTTTGCATTTTTCTAGTCCTGCCAGTTTTAACGTCTCATCAAGCGTTGCATCAGCACAAAGAACTTCTAAACCATTTTCTTCAGCAATTTTTTTTCTATCTTCATCACTCTCAACTACGATAATAGGAATATTTTGGGTTTTTATTTGATTAGATATTTCCTGACCTACCCTCCCATATCCGCACAAAATTACATGATTTTCCATTTTTCTAAGAAGTCTTTTGAAACGTAATTCGTTTACTCTTTGAAAATAGCCGGATTCGAATAATCTAACAGCTTTTTGAAAGGTAAATTGAATAAAAATCAATCCGCCTACGATTACTAAAACAGTTACGATCCTGCCTTCAGGACTTAAAGGTTGAACTTCTCCAAAACCAATAGTGGTTATTGTGATTAGAACCATCCATAAGCAATCACTCCATTCCCATCCCTCCGTTATTCGATAGCCAATTGCGCCTAAGAAAAACAGAAAGAATAAAGAATAAATAAGACCAAACCAAGGCCTTAAATAATCTTTAATAAAATAGAACTCAAATAATCTAAGCTTCATATCCCTTATTATCGTTAACTATTCAAAAATTTCAAAAAAAATTTTCTATTATGTTCCTAAAACTATTTATTTGTTTAAGTGAAATATATATTAAGCAGGATAATAATATTTATTTTTGTAGCTGTATGCATTAAACAAATGATTACTGTCTCAGGTCTTATTTAATGCTTCATTAAAAATTAATTTATGGTTTTACTTTTACTGATTCAATAAGAAAATCAGAAGCTGCTTTTAACCAATCAGCGACTGTAAGACGAAGATCAGGTTGAGAATATACAAGCGCAACAATAATTCCAACTAAGATTATCTTTACCATGGAAATTCAAATATTCTTATGAATTAAAGCACAAGTATTTACTAAAAAGAACCTTAAATTTATAAAAAATAGATTAATTAAAATTTCTTTAATTGATTAAACAAGTATTCCACCCTTCTAAGATTTACACCTAAATCAGATTGCCCTAATCTTGCAGCAGATCTTATCTGAATGATCCCTTTAGATCTATCTACATAACTTCTTACATCAAGCTTTAAAATTTCAAGGTCATCAGGAAATCTAAAAATCAAGCTTTTACAAACACCTCTCCAGTAATTCCTTCCACTTTCTATGACTTCTGTACGAGGTAACCCTTCTGCTAGAGAAACAAGTTGAATGAACTTTTGATCAACATTTATTAGTTTCTTTTCTATTAAGACACTATTTAATGGATTAGTTATTGGAGCAAGACCTTGAATGGAAGAAACCATATTTTTTTAGAACGATGTAGATGTTATAACCGATTTCATATATAAAGTGAGAGGAGAAAAGTAAAGAATTTTCCCATAATTTTGATCTCTTTATAAAAATTCCTTATTTTTAATCAAAATTCTAAAATTTGAGATTTTTAATTATTTTTTTCGATAGAGATGGTTGCCTATCTTTTTTACTAGTAAGTTTCCTAACCCATAAAAAAACTCCTACGAACAAAAATATTTCAACAATAATTCCAAATTTTATAAAACTCATTTTTTATCCTTTTTTTTCTTGTAGGTACCCTCAATGTATGGCACAAGAATATTTAATAACCACTTTTTAAATGAATTTAACAGTTTCATAGTCTATTTACTTGCTTTTTCTCCACAAACTCCTCCCTTTAATGAGATCCTCTATATTTGGCCAAGCTGCTATTAATTCTTTAAGTGCTTTTCTATTAGGAGTATAAAAAACACAAGACAATGCACTTATTACATAAAGTATGAACCATAACTTACTTTCTGAATAAGCTAAAAACAAAGAGAAAAGAAAACTTCCAATAAAGAAAAAGAAAAATGTCCTATTTAGTATTTCTAATGGAGTTCTTTTAAGTCTGTAAAATTTAATCTTTTTACTATCTTCTTCAGTATTTTTCTGAAATTTACTTTCATATGAATTAATTATTTCTTCTTCTAGAACTTTTTCGTACTCTAAATTATCAATTGGATCACTATTATCATTTTTATTTATCATCGGTATCTATAGAATACAAATATGTTAACTAATTTAAGGAATTTTAAAAAGTATCAAATTTTATCTGTTAACTGGAGCTATACGAACAGATCATGGTTTTGAAAATACTTCAAGATTGTCTTGTTTATAAAAGATAAATTAGTTGTAATATTCTTTTTAATTTTCCCAAATCTTTCGGTCATTTAAAACAAACACTTCTATAAACTTCATAGCATTAATTAAATTGAGAGGCAATATCTAAATCTAGAGTTAAAATGGTTTATAGATTTTAATAATAATCTATATGCAAAGGTATTTGATATCTTACGAATTTACAGATGGCGAGGATCAAGAAGAAGGGGCAGAAATGCTAATTAATTGGTACGAATCAGGTGGTCCCCAAAACAGACCCGAAAACTATGAGGTTCATTCTTGGATTTTTATGGTTCAAAATGGGATTGGACATTCTGTAGTGAGTGCAGATTCTCTTGAGACAATTTGGAAGCAATGGCATCCTTGGAGAAGGTTAATGGATATAAGTATTCAGCCTTGTATGGATCTTGATGAGACAGTCGGATTATTCAAAAAACAAAAAATGAATACACGGATAGTCTAAAAGTATTACTAACTTCTAAATATAAATTTCTTTTTAGTAGCACCTAATACTACATACATATTTCACTGCGTTAAAAAGGATAAGATTAATTTTCCATGATGAATGATTCTTATCACATTTACTTCAAAGGAGAAATTCTTTTCAAGAATTTAAGTAAAGATGAATTTGAATTTGTTTGGGGAAAACTTTATACATCTTATATAAATGCTCTAAATAAAGAGCTAACCTACGAATTAGTAAGCGAAAGCAATATTATGGAACCGGCCTTTAACCTTGAGCCATCTTACTAAATCAGGAACTAAATCCTAGATTATGAATAAAACAAGAAAAGCTGTCTCTCTTTTATTTTGAAGTACTCTTTCTCTTCTTTAGTTATATCTAAAGCAATTTTATTTGCCTCAACTTCGACATTCGAACTATAAGTTTCAAAATTTTCCTCTCTTTTAAATAGGGCAACGATGCCAATATCAGTTATAAACCAAATAAAATAATCAGTTTCTCCAATTGGCTCATCTTTTAAAGAGTCAATAATCAAATCACAGGTTAAGTCCACTTAATTATTCTGAGAAAGATTTTAATTGCCCCCGTTGCAATACCTTACCGCCTCAGAATTGGTACCACCATCTTCAATAATTTCTGCAACACATTTATTGAAAAGTTTAGACTCTTTTTTTACTGAACAGAATCCAAAAGCGATTGCAGCTAAAGCTATTGCAGATACGAAACTAGAACCAAGTTGTATGAAACCATAGGCAAACATAATGTTTTTCTTTCCAGAACATTTTTTTGAATCCTTTTTTTCTTCTGTCATTTAAAATTTTTTAACTTTTTCGATCCTATTTGATTAGCTTTAGGTTTGAGAAATATTTGCATAGAGAAAACCGAATCAAGACTTAATTTAAACAGATGAGACAAATTTTCAAAAATTCAAGTTTCCTTTTATTTTTCTTAACTTTATTTGTCAATTTGATACATCATTCAAAAATAAATTTTTTAATTTTTTATCAACACTAGTTTCTAGAAAAAATCTTTTTTATAAATATAAAAGTAATGATCCCATAGTTATAACAATAGATTATGCTACTTTTTAAACTATATTTTATTTTTTTTGGTGAAGTATTAATACTTAAAAATTTTTCCAGAAAAGCTTGTTTTGATAATGCTCCCGAAGAGTTATCCACTTTTTAAGCATTTTTCAACAGGGTTTTCCACAATATGTTGATTAAATTTGAATTTCTATGTGCAAAATAAAATATTATCTTCTTTTAAGCAAAAACTATCCACAATTTTTTTTGGGGATCATTATGATCTCAATGTATTTTGATATTTAATTACAAATCCTATGAATCTAAATGAGGCTAAAAAGGATTTAAATCCCGAAATCAAAAAAGAGTTGGAAAAATCTAAACTTGAAGTTCTTACTAATGAAAATGATTTTTTAGTTAAAAATCTTAAAAAGGCTGGATGATCTACTAAAGCCTTAAATATTTCAAGCAATAAATTATTTAAACTTCCTTTCAAAGACAAAATATTATCTTCTTGAATGATCACCCAAAAAAGTTTAAGTTTGTCAAATATAAAATTTCTATTAATTATATAAACTAAAACTCCTGATACTAAACATATTAAGCAAATCCTAGTTATATTAATCAAATCTCAGTAAGAGATCAGATTAGAAATATAAACGGGATATTGAAAGTTTTTAAAATTATTTAAACATTTAATTTTTCCCGTATTTGCATCATAGTTTCTACAAAAGATGAATATCCAAGAACTTAAAGTCAACTACAAAAAGCTTCTAAACAAAGCCGCAAAAGCAAACGGTCGTAAAGAAACTGTTTCCTACTTAAATCGTGCTGCTAAAATTAAATCAAAAATCTACTCAAACACTAAAGTAAATTGCTTTAGATGTAATGGAGCAGGTTATCTAAGAATTTCATTAGATGAGACCAAAACATGTCTATCTTGCTTTGGGAAGGGTTTTTTAATTAAAGAAATTCAGCAGGTTTAAAAAAATTTGATTGTTCATGAAAGATCTCATTCAAGCTCACAAAAAATTAATTAAAACAGTTAAAGAACAAATGGGATTTTCTGATTATGGGATGTATTGGTTAGCTTTTCTGGAAGGGGGTCTAACTATATGGCTGCTGGATAGAATATTTTTCCACTGGTTAAAGTTTTAATTTTTATTTAAGTCAAAAAATTTCTGCAGGTATAAATAAATTAATTTATCGAAACCATTTGAAAAGTTGTAAGATATTAAAAAACAAACATGCAATTACTCGGATTAATTCTTCTTCTAGCTAGTAGCTGGTATTTATGGAAATTAACATCAAACTTTCTTGATGAACCAACAAAAAAAGAACTGACTAATAGTTTAAATAACCTCAAAAATAAATTCTCTGAGGGAAAACAAAATTTCTCTAAAGCAAAAATAAGCGAAGCTTGGGAAAAATACAAAGAAGAAGGTGGTGCCTTATCAAATAAAGAAAAAAGCTAGTGGACTTTTTTATTATTACAAGTCTCACTAAAGATATTTCTAGAATTGATCTAATTGGTATTTTGTTTGGTCATTTAATTTTTGGTGTTGCATTGACACAGCTTTTAGATTGGACGTGGTTAAAGAACCTTTTGAGTGAAGAAGATAAAACAAGGATGCTCAAAAGTTATACATGGAAAGACTTATTAGTAGATGGAGCAATTGTTACGGTAGTTCTAGGAATAATCTTTTTGATAATTAGTATTTTTCTATAAATGAACGTAACTTACATACTTTTAGTTTTTTTAATGATATCAATTGTGTTTTTCACTCAAATAATCAATTCCTCCGATAAATCAAAATAAATGACCGAAGTAACTAGCAACTCCTCAACTGGATGGTATTTAATCGCTTTGGTAAGCACTTTATCTTTTTTGGCCTTAATTTACTTCGGCCAAAAAAAAATAGAGTAAATTTTGAAAGACTATTTAAATTCATAAAAAAAACTCTGCAACTTCATGAGATGCAGAGCTTTTAATTATTAAGTAACTGATTTATATAAATTTATTGATTATAAAACCTTTTTTCTTAATCAATGAAAAAGAGACCGATGAATGTGATGAAGATACTAAATTCACGGCCCCTTTGATAACCGCATTTTTCGGTAGATACGACAATGAATCACCTCCTTTACTAATGTTTTTTTAAAGATAACTAAAAGAATTAAACAAGAAAAGAAATTCGTTAAAAATTTAAAAGTTTTTTAACAAATTAACAATATAAATCTCTTAAAAATAAAAATATAGATCTTACCAAGGCAAAACTTCTCCGTTGGCATGCCAAAACGTACCCGAGTTATTTTTATTTAAAGAATCAATACGTTTTAAAAGGCCATTTGCTGATTCTTTAGGACTAATTCCATTTCTTGTAAAGCCAGTCATTCTTGTACACACTAACCCAGGATGCAAAATAGCTACATAAATATCATCTCTTGATAAATCTATAGAAAGTGATTTTGCAGCCATTGACAAGGCTACCTTAGACATCCTGTAACCATAAGAACTTCCAGATGAATTATCTTTAATAGATCCCATTCTACTTGTGATAAAAGCAACTTTAGAAGATCTTTTTAAAAGATGTTTAAGTGATTGGGTCATACATATTGGGCTCAATGCATTAACTTCAAATTGCCGCAAAATACTTTTTTTATTTAAGTTTTCGAAAGAATTAAATTCATAAATTCCTGCATTATGAATTAAGCAATCTAAATTAAGTCCAGATAGTTTTTTACACAAATTTGTTATCGACTCATCAGAAGAAATTTCTACATTCTCTTCAATTCTCACTCCTAAATCTCTAAGCTCTTTTGAAGCTTTCCTACACGTTGCTATAACATTATCTCCCCTCTTATGAATTTGCCTACATAGTTCTAATCCAATACCCCTATTTGATCCAGTAATTAGATAAGTCGACATCTCTAAACTAAAAAATAAAAAATTAATCCTAATATAAAAGACAACGAACTAGAAAAAGAAAAAATTTATAAAATTCCTTATTAGATCTTTTAAGGTTATGATAAGTTAGGAAATTTAAAAGATTTTATAAAAGAAAGCAAAGATATTTTTATCATCAAAATTTTAATGTATGGAAATTTTCAATCAAGAATTTATACAAGAGATTATTAGGTTAACGTGGAGAAATCCTGCTTTTATGGCTATAGCTATTGCGTTAGTTTGGCTTATACCACAATTATTTATCAGAAAAATAATGGCAAAAAAATATGAAAGAAGAAAATTAGAAATTCAGAAAAATAAAATTCAAAAGCTTTACCCAACTAATACTCCTAAATAAGATTTTTATTTATAATATGAACTAATGAATCAAAAAAATATTTTTTGCATCTAAGTAAATATGACCTACAAAATAATTAGGATTGATGGGAAAGATGACGAATTAACAGCTCAAAGTTTTGATAAGTATTCAGATGCGTACGATTTGTTAGAGAAACTATATGGAGATTTATGTTGTTCAGATGCTGATTATGGAGACATAACCTATTACGATATTGTGGAAAATAATTTAAAAAAATATTAATGGAGAATAAAAAATGGGCTCCCTCCCAAGAAGAAAATTTAGGAGTAATAACGAGTGTATATGAATTCATTAAAGAAGAACTTTCAGAACTTCAAAATATAACTGGATGTCCCGATTCATTTATTTATGATTTTATTGGCAAGATTCAGAATGAATGGCATCCTGAATCTTGCCACTCCATAGTTAGAAATAAAAAAAAGAAAAATTAGAAAATATTAAATCTTCAACGGAAATTTATAAAATTTCTCTAATATAATCTGAATTTAAAAATATTAAATCATGATTATTAGAATACTAGGAATCGTACTTATCCTTGGAACGATTGCATATTATGGTTTAGTTTTAACTGGGCAAAGCAACCTTTAGTTTTTTAACTTTTAAAAATTTCTCATGAAATGGCCCCCTACTTTGTGTTGGACAGCACCAAAAACTATTAATGGTAATAGGCATTTTCAAGTTAAAGCTTATGGTGGGAAAAATGAAGATAGATGGGTTGATATTTTTCCTACCAAAAATAAAAAAGATATTAAAAGGATCTCATGGGCAAAACTAAAATCAGAATGGACTACTGGTTGGTTAAGGCTCCCAAAAGATAAAGATTAATTTATCTATGTAAACAAATATTATTAACTAGAAAACTGTAAAAAATAATACCTAACTCAAAAAAAATAACTTCTAAGATTTTTTTAGTTGGTGTTTAATATGAAGTCAGAACCGAAGAAAAAACTTCCTAATAAAAAAGTTATAAGTTCAGCAAAATTTGAGGCTAAAGAACAATTCACAAAATCTGCATTAGAAAATTTAAAAACAGAAAATGAAAGACTTGTTAATTCACTAAAAGAATCTGGGGAGATTAAAGAATCAAAAAGAAAATAGACTTACAGTATTTGAAATTTTTTATTATTATATATATTTATAGATTGAGAAATGATTGAAAAAATCTCTTTAGCAAATTCTCATTTACCTCAACTTATTGGGTTCGTACTTATGTCCATTGGTTATACATTAGGCAATAAATTCTACCTTCCAGAAATTAAACAAAAGTAATAAACTCTAGTTTCTAAAAATTTCTTTATAAATAACTTTTAAATATATTCCTATAAAAATTTCGATACTCTATCTCACTTGGAGAAACAAAAATTTGAAGCTAATTTTGCAATTCAACTAAGATTAATCTGGGAATAACTGACACATAAATGTAACAGTAACGCCCTTAAAAATGTGAAATCCAAAGAAAAAGTAAGATTTCATACTAATTTTTTTTAAATATGTTACATTCTTTAATAATTCAAGTTAAGGTTTCCTCTGTCAATAAAGCAGAAATTAGGAAATGTTTGATGTATACAAATGTTATTTACTCTTTGGCTTACTAATTGATCACACATGAAATCTAAAAATGGATGCACTTACTAGTTTTATAGTTGTTATCATCGCAATTACAATTCAATTCTCTTTATACGCAATCAAAAGTTTGCAGGAACCCTTAGAACCAAATTATTTGATAGATAAAAATTCGAAACAAACTAAAAACTACATTGGTAAATTTTGGAAAAATGCCGAAATAACAAATGGGAGATTAGCTATGATTGGTTTTTTAGCTTTGATAATAAACTACGGTTTTTTTGGGTGGATAATACCTGGCTTTATTTAAACTATAAATACATTAAGGTCTTAAAGAAAAAAATAAATCTCTCGTTCAAAACAAACTCTCCATTTAAAAAAAAAATTTTTATTATAAGTAAAAAAGCAATTGAGTAATTCTGATTTTGATAAAAATGGATTGGATAGCTATGGAATACATTGGCTTCAATATGCTGCTTTTGCTGTCTCTGGTTTTGCTATATTTTCAACCTGGGCATTTTTTTATGATGAAAGATTTCATAACTTTGTAATGAATATTTTTAGGATTATTAACTGCAGTGGGTTCAACTGTAATGGAGCATTTTAAAATTCTATGGCTAATCCAGATCAAAAAACAATATTAATTGATAATGCTTTTGAAGAAATTAAAAACATTTGTATAAATCTTCAAAAAGACACTGATGCATCGAATTCAGAACTTAAAAGTTTACTAAAACTAATTATTAATGAATGGGAAGAAAAAGATGAACAAAAAACTGATTTTGGATTCAGGTAAAGTTAGCCATTATCTAAGAAGAGACTTAGACCTCAAATCATTTTAATACGAACAGATTTTTTTACTTTTAAAATTTAATATTACGATTTACATTTTTTAGAAAGAAAGTAAAAAGGAATGAATCTCAAATAGAAGATTCATTCCAGATTTAGCATTAGTTTTATCTAGATTTAAATTTTATAATTTAACTCCTCTGGTGGACTGTCAATCATTAGATCCCTCCTATTCAACAATTTAAAACTACGCCTTACTAATTAAGAAAGTAAATCAGTAAAAATACTGATTTATTATTTTCTAAAATGTTTGAATTAAAGTTGTCAATTCTGGTGCATCTAATAAAAGTGCAAAAAATGTAAGCACAACTAATAAAAATATGGAAAAGTAGAATTGAATCATTCTTCAAAATTAGTTAAAAAGAATTTTTTAAGTTGTATAAAATAATGCTTTGTTAACATAATTAAATATCTCTACCTAGAGAAGGTTAATTAGAGATTAATTAAGATGCTTCAGAGGAAAATATCGTCCTATTTTTTTGCCAATATTCACAGCCTTTAAGTAAATGATCACCCTGTGGTATGCGTTTTTCGTATTTTGGACAGATCAAGATAGTAGCAAAAGTTTCTGTAGTGCTGTAGCGAAAGTGATTGCAAGTAATACAAATCTTTTTTCGTTTTCGTTTTAGGGTAGATTCTTTTAGATATTCCCATTTTGACGGATTTACCTTGATCATGATTACTGGAATTTATTAGTAACAATTTGCAAACCTCCTGAAATTAATTCATTCCATGTTTCACAAGCACACTCAATAGAATGAAGTCTTGAATTTTTAATTTGGGTTGGTTCACCTAATTCATTTGCATAGAAAAGATGAGTATATACTTTTAAGTTATTAGATACAGATTTCTTATAACTCTCAAAAAAAATTAGTAAACCACTTTTTTTGTTAAACAACCAGCCAGTTGGGGGGTCAATAAGGCTGCCACGATAAAAAAAAGTCCGAACATTAGCGACTCCTGAGGTCATAAAAATAATACAGTTGTACTATTAATATAAATGTACTACTCGTAGACGTCAAGTATTCCTCCGGTAATTATTTAAATACTAAGATTACTTTCCAAAAATAATCAGCCGTAAACTTCTTATTTGGTAATAGTGAATACAAGTAACTCCTTGAAAAGGAAAATATCATTTAAAGAGTATCTCCAAAAGAATGCGATGTATCGAAATCCCTTCTATTTAGGATGGAACAAAGGTTGGTCTTTTTTATTTTTTTTAGAGGGTGGCATTGCAAAAATTGAAGCAAAAGGTTTTGGTATTTCTATTACAACAAAAGTTGAGAAAGGAGAATCACCCCTAGAATCTGCGGATAGATTAGTCTCGAAAGAGCAAAGGATTAGAAAATCAAGATATTACTCTTGGGTTAAATCTATTAATGAAAAAACAATAAATTAAGCAATCCTTCAATTACTAAACTAATTTGTTGACAATCAATTTAAAATAGAAGTTAGTAATTTATTTTTCGTGTCCAATAAATTTTATGAATGGTGGAAAAACCATAGAAAAGTTATAACCTATGGAGCTTTTATCATCCTGTTTGGTTTTTATTTATCTCCTGTTGTGAAAGAAGCAAAATACAAAAACCAATGCATTCAGTACTCTACTAAGGGAGCATTAAATAAATTTAATAAGGACGATATTGGAGAAACTTTATTAGAGGAAACAGGTTTAAACATTGAAGAACTAGCGAAGATTGAAGGTTATAAAAATTGCATTAATTAAAAGGTTTGCAAAAATTACGCTGAGTTTTTAAATGATTAAGAGTATATTTAAGCTTATTTTATTAATATTATTATTTGGATTTATATCAATAAGTCCAAAAACAAGATATCTGGTTGGCACATCTCTAAAACAAATTTCTTCATTTCTTTTATGGACTGTTAAATATGAAGATAGAGAGAAATGGATCATAGATAAACCAAGTTGGGTACCTAGCCAAAAACTTAAGCCATCTTATTAAATGAAGACTTATTTAGAAGAACGAATTGAATGGTATGACGATAATTATAGAAATGGTAATGCTTTAATCTCTGATAAGCAGTTCGACCAACTTGAAAAAAATTTATTAAGAACTAACCCTAATTGTGATTACTTTAAAAAGAAAAATAAACTAGTTTTACCTTCATTAGAAAAGGATTCAATAGATGAATTTTTGAAAGGATTATTAGCAGATACCAGATTATTAATTGAACCAAAAATTGATGGTTGTGCTATTGCTTTGCAATATAGGGATGGAACCTTGGAGAAAGCAATTTCAAGAAAAGGGACAGACGTTACTAATAAACTTATTAAAGTCCAAGACATTCCCAATAATCTCCCTTTACGAGGAGTTCTTCAAGTTAGGGGTGAATTATATACCCCTAACCAAAGTCCAAATATCTCCCAGAGAATCGCTTCTAGATTTCTAAGAGCTAAAGAAGGATTTTCTGAAAGTCTTAGCTTCTGCGCATTTCAAATACTTAATTCAACACTTAACCAATATGAGGCCAAAAAGAGTCTTGCAAAGCTTGGCTTCACGATCCCTCAGGATATTTCATGCAACTTTACGAGCCAAGTTGAAGTATTTAGAAAACGATGGCTGGAAGGGAAGCTTTTTAGTAAATATCCAACAGATGGAATAGTAGTAAAAATAAATTCTAGAAAATTACAATTGATTAGAGAAAAATCAAAATTAGATTATCCTTATTGGCAAGTGGCAATAAAACGATGATGGAATTGATACACCAGATTTTTCCTAATTGGCATATTTACTTGGATATGTTTTTGGTTGGCTTTGCAACTTATGGTTTTCTAAGAATTAATAAAAAAATAAAAACCAAATAAAGTTTTTAAATCATTCGTGGGCCTTAAGCATGGATTTAAGTTGTTCGATATCTAATTGTTCAAGATAATTTCTAATTGCCAACCAAGATCTTCTGCTTTCTAACTTTCCACTTTGCTTAAATAAATTTGCGGAAACTTGATCTATCAATTCTTTATGAGTCATATTTATATTCTTCATCGAGTTCAATGACAACACCATTAAAAAATTCTGCTAATAATTTTGATGAGTCTTGTATCGATATCCTTCTATCTGCTTTTGATAGTTTTTTTTTGATTGGATTTAAGTTAGTCATACTGATTCAGGTAATTCAAGTTCTTCAAAAGTCCAACCTTCTAATTGAAGGTCATGCCATTTATCCCAAGCATTATCCAAATACATTTGAGTGGATGATTTAATTGCCATTGGCTCACCAAGATCATTTGCATAATATGTATGAGCAAAAATTCTCATACTATTCTTTGGAGATTTTTTATTCCTTATAAATAAAATTAATCTGCTGCGGTCTGGGCTAAGCAACCAACCACTTGGGGACTCATTACGATAACCGTAAGAAAAATTAGTCCAAACATTAGCTCCTCCTAAAGTCATTACTTAGTAATACATGTGTACTATTACTATAAATACATTAGAAATGGATCGTCAAGTATTTTGGCAAATAAATTATTTACACTGATAGAGAATAAAAACAGCTCAATTATTCCAAAAAAATAAAATACCTACCAAAAACCTGTTATTTTAAGCATTTTGATAGGTAACACCGGATCCCCGTCAGTTCTCTGCTGCATCGACCTGGAAATGCCAGAAGAGGATTCAAAGTGGGCTTTCGTTTCCGATTACAAGATCGGTTTACTACCGCATCACGACAGTCTCCTCATGTCGAAAGAGAGTCAGATCAGAGCACATAAAGAAGAACTTAACCAAAGATCCAGTAATTCAACTCTAGCTTATTTTTTTATGCATTTGGAGATGGCCAAATATCTCTAACCATAGTTAATAAAACTTGAGCTTCATCATATCTTTCTGAATACGTTTTACCATTTAACAAAAATGTGATGTGAGCCATTTTTCTTCCCAGAATTTCGCGAGATTTGCCATAACAATGAATATTGGAACCCTCAATTTCAGATAATATTTTAATTCTGGTTTCCATTGAGATTGGGAAATTCTTTCTTAATCCCAGTAGGTTTATCATAATTGCCCCTTCACAGTTCATTTTAATTTCAGGTGGCATTATCCCAGAGGAAATGCAAACATATTGATCAAACTGACTTGAAGTGCAAGCTTCAATAGAGAAATGAGCTGAGTTATGTGTTCTAGGAGCTATTTCATTAATTAAAAGACCATTATCTCCATAGAAAAATTCAATAGCCAAAACTCCAACGTAATTAAGTTCATTGACTATTGAAGAGAAAATATTTATTGCAAATAAGTTCAAATCATATTCATTTGTTCCAGGTGCAAGAACCCAATCACAAATATGGTTTGATTGGAATGTCTCAACAATTGGAAAGAATCTTATCTTTCCGGTCCTATCTCTGGAACCAACAAGAGCCAGTTCTTTTTCATACTCTATCCATTCTTCTATTAACCATTCATCAGAATTATTCTCTGTTAAAAAAGAATCTAAATCTTCTTTTGTCTTTATTTTTTTGTTCCCTTTACCGTCATATCCACCTTTATTTGATTTTGCCATTAGAGGAAAAGTCCAATTATTGATTTCCTCATCTGAGAGATTTTTAAAATCTTCAATACTTATCCATTTTGGACAGGGAATATTCAATCTATCTATTAATTTCTTTTGAGAAAACCTATCTACTAATGGCTTAATTGCATTAAGGCTTGGAACAAAAATATCGTTATTGCCAATTAAATTTAATTTATCAATTTTTATCCATTCATTTTCAAAAATTATTTTTTCACACTCATTAATTAATGATTTATTACCTCTTATCTTTAAAGGATCAGCTTCAATGACATGATCTGCTTTTGAACCCGCAGGATCATCACAAGATTTTGTTTGCACACATACTTCTAAATCTCTTTTTTTGGCTGCCTCGGTTAACATCAACGCCAGTTGACCACCCCCAATTATTCCTAGGGAATAATTTTTCTTAATATCGTTTATTTTTTTTTTTAAACTCATAGCATGATTTTATTACCATTTCCAATTCTTAACAACTGAATTTTTAAGGATCTAGAGCTTAGATTTTGCTAATATATAAAGTATTTAATACCAAATATTTATAAATTTTAACTAGGTAATCAATTGTGAATAAGAGAAAAATTTTAGTCCCATTAGGTGATAAGTCATACGAAGTAACTCTAGAAGCAGGGATATTGAATAATATCAGCGAAGAACTTTTAAAAATTGGAATAACAAAGAATAGAAAAATACTTGTGATTTCAAATGAAGAAATATCAAATTTGTATGGAGAAAAATTTTTAAATAATTTAAAAGATAATAAATTTCAGGCAAAAATGTTCCTTATCAAGGCTGGAGAATCATATAAAAACTTAAAAACCTTAAGTGAAATATATGATGTAGCATTTGAATTTGGCTTAGATAGAAATTCAATAATTATTGCCCTTGGAGGAGGAATTGTTGGAGATGTAAGTGGTTTTGCAGCTGCGACTTGGCTGAGAGGTATCGAATATATTCAGATTCCAACAACATTATTATCAATGGTTGATTCATCTGTGGGAGGAAAAACTGGAGTAAATCATCCAAAAGGTAAGAATTTAATTGGAGCTTTCAATCAACCTAAAGCAATTTTTATTGATCCAGAAACTTTAAAAAGTTTGCCCAAAAGAGAATTTAATGCCGGCATGGCCGAAGTAATAAAATACGGAGTAATAAGAGATAAAGAACTTTTCGAATACTTAGAAATTGAAAAAAACAAAAATGAACTTATAAATCTCAAAAATGAATATCTAATTAAAATAATTAATAGTTCAATTAAAACAAAGTCTCATGTTGTTTCTCAAGACGAACATGAAAATGGTGTTAGAGCAATATTGAATTATGGTCATTCTTTTGGTCACGTTATTGAAAATTTATGTGGATACGGCAAATTTCTGCATGGTGAGGCAATATCAATCGGTATGAATATTGCGGGGAAAATAGCAATTGAAAAAGGGTTATGGTCTAAAGAAGAATTAGAGAGACAGCAAATTCTCTTAGAGAGTTATGATCTTCCTACCGAGATCCCCAAAATAAATAAAGAAGACGTTCTAACAATACTTATGGGCGATAAAAAAGTTCGTGATGGCAAAATGAGATTTATATTACCGAAAGAAATTGGTGCAGTGGATATATATGATGACGTAGAAGATTCATTATTTTTAAAGTTTTTTTCTTAACGCAAACAGGTTGAATTTATATTCATTTCCTTCTCCTTAAACTTATTAAAAACAAACCACTTAAAATTACCTAGACATAGAGGATCAACGAGTCTAAGTAATGCCTCTCTTCTTAAAAGAGCATTTGATAAATCCTCCTTAAATTCCTTCTGAATTCCATAAAGTCTCTCTGCCAATCCAAGTGCCAACAAAGCCTCTCCTTGTTTAGTTATTCCAAGAGTATTAAATCCAAGAGTCTCAGCATCATTAATTAAAGTTTCTATGCACACATGAGATGTTAAATCGCAATTCCCAGGAGAATCTAAGACATCATTCATCATTTTTTGATTTTCATAAGAAACTATCGTCCCATCAGAATTCTTAGAGTTATAGTATTTTTTAGCTTCTTTAGCGTAATCAATTATCAATAAAATACCATTATTGATTTTCCCATAAATAGCTTCTAACCATTTTGAATTATCTACATGCCATTCGGTTGTCCATCCTTCAAGAGCATCTTCAGGTGGAATAGTTATTCCCAAATCACTTTTAGCAAGTTCAAAACTTTTTTCCAATTCACTTGTAATTGGCATTTTATCAAAAAATAATTTATGAGATTTTTTGTCTATAGAAACGGCTTGTCGAATTAATTTTCCCTTTGAGAAGGTTATTCTCTCTACTGGCAAAGCATCCAAAACCTCATTTGCCAGAAATATTCCATTTATATTATTTTCCTCTATTTCATCCAAACCTTTCCATAAAATATCAATACCTAAGTTCAAAAATTCATCCAATTTATTTTTTTGTTTTTCTACCATCCCTTTATTAGGTTCAATAATTACAAAAGAAACTTCTTCTAAAAGATTCTTACTGTTTTCTAAAAAATACTTAATTAATCCACTCATAAAGCTTCCATCTCCAGCTCCAAATTCAGTTACAGCTAATTTCTGATTAGATAAAAAACTACTTTTGAACTGAATCAACCAATCTTCTATTTGTTTACCAACCAAAAAAGCAAAATCATCAGATAAAGAGGGTGATGTGACAAAATCTCCTCGAACGCCCAACTCAGCTTTACCGCTGCCGTAATAACCATTAGTAGGATCATTTAATGCAAAATTCATAAAGTCATAAAAACTTATAGTCCCACCCATTTTTATTATTTTTTTTATTAACCAATCTGGATTATTCACGGGTAAGCTATTCATCAGCGAAAATATAAAGAGACAAAACTTATTTATGCCTTCAAAGATTAACTATTTATTAGGAATATTTCTATCTATATTAGTTTTAATTTCACATAAACCCGTTTTCGCTATAAATAATCCAAATCTCTTACCAGAAGAAAAAACACCAGTAATTGATTTAGCTAAAACATTAAGCCCTAATCAGAAAAAATCTTTAGAGGAAAAGCTCAACAATCTAGAAATTGAAAGTGGGTGGAAAATTAAATATTTATCTCAGTTTGAGAGTTCACCTGGTAGTGCAATAAAGGACTATTGGGATTTAGATGAGACAAGTTTGTTGATAGTTGCGGATCCTAGAGGGGGAAATTTACTGAACTTTAACGTCGGAGAGGCTTATTTTAATTTTATGCCAAGGTTATTTTGGGTTGAACTTCAAACAAGATTTGGCAACCAATATTATGTTAAAGATCACGGTGAGGATGGTGCAGTATTAGACGCAATTGATTCAGTAAAGATTTGCCTCGAAAGAGGAGGATGCCAAGTTGTCCCTGGCCTACCCAAAGAGCAATATATATGGACTTTATGTACATCGATTCTTGGAGGTTTAGTAGCAGGTTTTGCATCTGCCCCAAGAAAAGAAGGTCAAGTCATATCAATTGGATTTTTAGCTCTTCTTTCTCCTTTATGGGGAATGTTATTTGGAATTTTTGGTTTGGCACCGATAATATCCAGAACAAATGATTTATTACCTTTATTTAAAAATGGTTTAGCTTTTACAGCCGCAGGAATTGCGGGTTATATCTTGTCTCAAACATTATTTTCAAGATATGAAAAGCCCAATAATACTTAAAATATGATCAGAGATATTTAATCCTAAAAAAATTTATCTTCTTCACGAATTTCACCAGATTCTGAATACCATCGATGAGAAACATGACTTAATCCCTTATTTTCAAACTCAATCCATGAAAAGTTAATTAGTAATTTTCCATCTTCATCAGTTTTATATCTTGGCACCACAGCAGTGTTGAAATAAATTGTTCCTTTGCTATCAATTTTAAACATCTCTCTTAAACCAAGATTTCTTTTAAGCCGGTTGTGCATATGACCAAAAATCACAAGATCAACTTTTCTTCTCTTTTGTATTTGAGAAATAGCAGCAGACAAATCTCTATCTCCCCAATCTAATGAGGGTAATTTCCAGTCTTTCCCACAAATGCTTTTAGGTTCTGAACCTAAACCCGAGGGGCCAGCATGAGACATAATTATTAAAGGTATATCTTCTAAAGTCTTTTCGGAACATTTGATAATTTTATTTATTGAATCTTGTTCGGTGATAGGTCCATAAAAACCTTTAACTTCTTTCGAAAGATAATAGCCGCCGCCAGAACTACATGGTCTAGCAGACAATAAATTTATTTGATTATTAAAAACTTTCAAATCCCAAGCACAATATTTTTCACCAAGAACACGTATCTGCTTTGAGAGGGTTTCGCCTGTAGAATCTTTCCCTCTATCATGATTTCCTAAAATCACAAAAGTAGGAATTTTGATTTCATTGATTTTTTTAATTATTTTGACACTTCCATCAGAAATATCACCAACAAATAAAACAATATTTGGTTTGATAATCGATAAAACTTTCAAGTCTAATTCAGACCATTGACCATGACAGTCACCAACAATAGCAATTTTTAAATTTGTCAGAATTTTTTCTGTTTAAAGGCATATAATCTATTTAGAGATATTCTAAATCCTGACCAGTATAACTTCTACTGCAAAACAGAAATCAGTTCAAAATGAAGAGGATTTGATTTCTGAAATAAAGGAGCGTTGCAAAAAAGCTAATGCAATTATTCTTGCGCACTATTATCAAGCTCCAGAGATTCAGGAAATTGCAGATTTTATTGGCGATTCATTAGATCTATCTAGGAAAGCTGCAAATAATGACGCAGATATAATAATTTTTTGCGGTGTGCACTTTATGGCTGAAACCGCAAAAATACTTAGCCCTAATAAAACGGTCCTATTACCAGATATTGACGCAGGATGCTCATTAGCAGACGATTGTCCTTCAGATAAATTTCAAAAATTCAGGGAAGAAAATCCAGATCACTATGTCGTAAGTTATATAAATTGCACTGCAGAAGTAAAAGCTCAAAGTGATCTGATATGTACAAGCAGTAATGCAGTCTCATTAATTAAAAAGATACCAGAAGATAAAAAGATAATATTTGCACCAGATCAGAATCTTGGGAGATGGGTACAGAAAAATTCTGGAAGAGATCTTAAATTATGGCCTGGCAGCTGCATTGTTCATGAATCATTTAGTGAAGAAGCACTTCTAAAATTAAAATATCAAAATCCAGGATCAAAAGTCATTGCTCATCCTGAATGTAGTCAAAATTTACTAATTCTCTCAGACTTTATTGGATCAACAAGTAAGCTGCTTGATTTCGTAAGTAAAGATACATCTAAAACTTACATGGTGTTAACTGAGCCTGGAATAATCCACCAAATGAAGAAGAAAGAACCTAACAAAAATTTTATTGAAGTCCCAGATGTAGAAGGTTGTAAATGTAACGAGTGTCCATATATGAAATTAAATACTTTAGAAAAAATTCTTGATTGTTTAAAAAATAATTCCCCATCTATCGAACTTGACCCAGAGATAATAAGAAGAGCCTATGTACCGATAAAGAGAATGCTGGATATGAGTAATTAATTTAACGCAAATACCTGATCTTTTTTATTAATTTTTAGGAATGCATTAAGGTTTGTGGTGTCGGGCTTAAATTCGCTTATCTGATTCTTTCTATTAATTATATTTATTAGCTCTTTTTCTCCAGCTCTATATTGTTTATCTTTTCTAGTTCCTATCTCTCTTTGAAGTATAGGGTTTATATTCATTCTTACTTCTATGTCTGGAATAATTCCAGATTTGTTTATATCAGTGCCATTCGGAGTTAAATACTTAGCGACTGTAACAGTTAGACCTGAACCATCAACTAATGTTCTCATAGATTGAACTAAACCTTTGCCAAACGTTTTCTTCCCAACTAATTTTCCTCTTTTGTTATCCTTTATTGCACCAGAGACTATTTCACTAGCACTAGCAGAGCCCTCATTAACTAAGACAACTAAGGGCTTTTTTGTTAGAGCTTGACCGTTTCCTTTTTTTGTTTCTTTTAAACCGTCTTTACTTACCGTACTTACTATTACTCCTTTGTTAATAAAGTGCCTTGAGATATCAATGCTTGATTCTAATAAACCTCCAGGATTACTTCTCAAGTCAAGAACATATCCTGCGACTTTTTTTGTTTCTAAATCCTTAATAGCATCTCTAGTCTCTTTTGATGCATTTGCATTAAATTGTTTAATTCTTACATAGCCAATTGATAAGCCGTTTTTGGTTTGATTGACTTTACTGGATACAGATTTTATTTCAATTTTTTCTCTTGATAAAATCTTAAAAAAGGATTTAGAACCTCTAAGAATTTCAAGCTTTACTTTAGTACCTTTTTGCCCTCTTATTAATTTCACGGCCTCCTCAATATTCATACCTTCAGTAGAAATATCATCTATGGATAATATTTGATCTCTAGCTTTAATTCCAGCATCAAATGCAGGGGTGCCCTCTATGGGAGAAATAATTATTAAATCATCAGATTCTTTATCTTTAACTATTTGGATACCAACTCCAGTTAATTCACCAGAGGTATCGATTCTCATTTGATTAAATTCCTTAGGTTCTAAAAATCTTGTATAAGAATCATCTAAGTTAGAAAGCATATCTCTAATCGCATCATATGCTTCATTACTATCTGAATATGTTTTTGATAAAACTTCTTTTCTTAGATTAATCCAATTAGACTTTTGAAATTTGCCGCTTGAATCAAGAAAATCTCTATATACAATTTGCCAAACATGATCAATTACTTCTTTATAACTATTATTTAAAACTGTTGCCTCTGCAAGATTATTTAAAAATAGTCCAGAAAAGGATGTCGCAAATAAAAATATGTATTTTTTTTTAAGCAATTTTCTTATATTTAAATAATTCGATATTTTTTATTATAAAAAGAATTTATTTATAATTCAGAATTTTGACAAATCCTTAAGGATCAATCCACTTCCCATCATCCTTAATAAGTTGGATTAAAGCATTAACCCCCTCATCTTCAGGTACTCTTTTTATCTCTTCTTTCCTTCTATATAAGGCAATAGTTCCTTTACCTTTCCCAACATATCCATAATCAGCATCTGCCATTTCTCCTGGTCCATTAACAATACATCCCATTATTGCTATATCTAGACCCGTTAAATGTGAGGTGGCGTTCCTAACTTTATCTACAACTTCTTCTAGATTGAAAAGTGTTCTACCACAACTAGGGCAACTGATGTATTCAACCATTGTTTTTCTTAATCCTAAAGATTGCAAAATTGAATAGCACACTGGTATTTCCTTTTCTGGAGCTTCTGTTAAGGAAACCCTGATGGTATCTCCTAATCCCTCTGCTAAAAGCGTTCCAATTCCAGCAGTACTTTTAATCCTCCCATAATCACCATCTCCAGCTTCGGTCACTCCTAAATGTAAGGGATAGTTATATCCTTCTGAGTCAAGCCTATCTGCAATCATTCTGTAAGCTGCCATCATGACCGGCGCCCTAGAAGCTTTCATAGAAATAATTATGTTATGAAAATCAAGCTCATCACAAATTTTGACGAACTCCATCGCAGATTCTGTCATTCCCAATGGCGTATCTCCATAAGTAAAAAGCATCCTCTCAGATAGAGACCCATGATTAACTCCAATCCTTAGAGCTTTGTTTTCAGCCTTTAAAACTTCAACTAAGGGGGTAAATCTTTTAAGTATTGTTTGCTTAATAGTTTCAAATTCCTCATCTGTATATTCAGTTCTTGTAGGGTCTGATTTTTCAAACACAAACAATCCAGGATTAATTCTTACTTTATCAACATGTTTTGCAACTTCCATTGCAATTTTCATACCATTATGGTGAACATCAGCCACCAAGGGAGTGTTGATATTATTTTCTAATAATTTTGCCTTTATATCTCCTACTGCTTTGGCATGTGCTAAGGAAGGGACAGTTAACCTTACTATTTCACAGCCCACATCATGTAGTCTTTTGATAGCTAAGTAAGAATTTTCGACATCCATCGTATCTTCATTTATCATCGATTGAACTCTTACTGGATAATCACTTCCAATAGCTACATCCCCCACCATTACTGTTCTAGTTATCCTTCTCTCAATATGAGTTGAATATCTTTTGGAGAGACTATTAACCTCTTTTGATTGAGTTAATGACATTAAAATTCTTGATATTCAAAAAGGATTTCACTAAATTATACGGCATATAGTTTACCACTTACATTCTCTAGGTCTTTCAGAGTTAGATGATAAGGTTTATTGATTTCTTTTGAAGGAAATCTCAACAAATAAGATGGATGAAAAATTACCATAATTTCTCTCCCATCTTTTTTAATCCATTGACCTCTTAAATTACTAATAGGATCTTTAACTTCTAAAATAGCTCTCGTAGCAGTAGAACCAGTAAGTAATATAATTTTTGGATCAACAAGCTTTATTTGTTGTAATAACCAAGGTTTATGAATATTAATTTCTCTAGCAGTGGGTTTTCTATTATTTGGTGGACGACATTTAATTACATTACAAAAATAAACATCCTTCTTATAGTCAATCCCAGCTTGTATTAATAATTCATTTAATAACTTACCAGATTTACCTACATAAGGTTTTCCTTCTAAATCTTCCTGTGCTCCCGGCGCCTCACCAATTATTAGCAAATCTGCAAATACACTTCCTCTCCCAATTACTAACCTTTTCACCGAAAATAAAACTTTAAATATTTTTATCTTAAGAACTCAAAACATGAAAATAAAATAGATTAAGAAAATGAACTAAATTAAACAATAGTGTGATAGTTTTATTTATTCTTAATTTATGCATTTGCCATTATTAAAAGTCATATTTGAAAAGTCATAAATCAATGAGTCAAGTTAATTTATCTGATCGGGCACTTTCAATTGAGCCTTCTCTTACATTGCAGATAAGTGCTAAAGCGAATCAATTATCTGCAGAAGGAGTAGATATTTGCAATTTAAGTGCAGGAGAACCTGATTTTGATGCTCCAAAAGAAGTTATAGAGGCTACAAGTAAAGCTATATTTGATGGATTCACAAAGTATGGGCCCGCAGCAGGGAATCTAGATCTCCGAAAAGCAATTGCAAATAAACTTCAAATTCAAAACGATTTAAATTATGAATTTGAAAATGTAATGGTCACAAATGGTGCTAAGCAAGCAATATATAATCTTTTCCAAGTCTTGTTAAATACTGGAGACGAAGTTATTATTCCTTCTCCATATTGGTTAAGTTATCCTCAGATGGTTAGATTGGCGGGTGGGAAGCCAATTTTTACAAATTCCTCTGCAAAAGATGGATTCAAAATAAATATAGAAGATTTAAAGTCTAAAATCTCTTCAAAAACTAAATTTATAATTATCAATTCTCCTAATAACCCTACTGGAAGAGTTATGTCAAAGGAAGAATTATTGCAAATTGCCGATTTAGCTAGAGAAAATCCCAATATCAATATTCTTTCTGATGAGATTTACGAACTAATCCTTAAAAAAGAATTTAAACACCACAGTTTATCTTCATTAGCAAATGACTTAAAAGATAGGATTTTTATAATAAATGGATTTGCGAAAGGATGGGCTATGACTGGCTGGAGGATAGGTTATTTAGTAGGTCCCAAAGATGTAATCAAAGCATCCTCAGCATTACAAAGTCAAAGTACAAGTAATGTTTGCTCTTTTGTTCAAAAAGGTGCTTTAGAGGCTTTAAAAATTAATAATGAGTTTTTCTCAATGATAAATAGCCATTATGATCACAGAAGAAGACTTCTCTATGAGGGCCTTAACAATATAAATGGGATTTATATTGAAGAACCTAATGGAGCATTTTACGCATTTCCAAAATTACCTAACTCCTCAATTAATTCTATTGATTTCTGCAATAAAGCTCTTCAGGATTACGGATTAGTTGTTGTACCTGGAAAAGCTTTTGGTTATGATCAATGTATAAGAATATCTTGTGCAGCTTCAGAAATTAAAATAAAAGATGGACTGAAAAGGATTGAAAAAGCAATCTCTGAATACTATTAATTTAACTAAGTAATGTTTAATTTAAAGAATTTCCTACTAAGTTCATCTCTATTATTTTCTATTTTTTCATCACCTGTATTTTCAAATCCCAAAGTTTTAAAAATTGGAGCAATACCTGATCAAAACCAAGATGTTTTGGACAAAAGATTTAATTTATTTTCAAAAGAATTATCCAAACAACTTGATGTAGAAGTTAAATACATGCCTGTTATTAATTATGTTGCAGCGGTAACTGGATTTAGAACTAAAGATTTAGATTTAGTTTGGTTTGGCGGTTTATCAGGAGTTCAAGCAAGATTACAAACACCTAATTCAATTGTCATAGCTCAAAGAGATATCGATAAGGAATTTAAAAGTGTTTTTATTGTAAACAAAAATTTAGAACTTAACTCAATTTCAAACATTAAAGGACTTAAAAAACTAAAAAATTTAAGATTTACTTTTGGCTCTGAAAACTCAACTTCTGGAAGATTAATGCCAGAATATTTTTTAAATCAAGTAGGGGTAGAAATTAAACATTTTAAAGGGGAAAAAGCAGGTTTTAGTGGGAGTCATGATGCCACTATAGCTTTAGTTAATAGTGGGGCATTTGATGCTGGAGCTTTAAATAAACAGGTTTGGGAAAACAATCTTAAAAATAATCCCAAAAGAACAAGTAATTTAGAATTATTCTGGATCACACCAGAATATGTTGACTATCACTGGGTAGCTCAAGGTGATCTTGAAAATAGATTCGGGCAAGGGTTTACAAAAGAACTTAAATCAGTAATTCTAAATTTAGATATAAAGCAAAAATCGCATAAACAGATATTAGATATGTTCAATGCAAAAAGATTTATAAAGGCAGAATCAAAACAATATAAAAATATAGAGGAAATCGGGAGGAAATTAAATAAAATTAGATGAATAATACTGTCTTAGAATTAGAAAATATATCTTATAAATACAAAAATGATCTGATCCTAAATAAAATAAATTTAAAAATAAATTCTGGGGAAAAAATTGCACTTTTAGGTAAAAGCGGTTCAGGAAAAACTACACTTATATCAGTACTTAATGGCACTATAAAGCCAACTCAAGGTGAGGTTAAATTATTCAATAAAAGTTACGAGAAATTAGATAGAAATCAGAAACGAGAGATAACAACTATATGGCAAGATTTAAGATTAATAGAAGATCTCTCTGCAGAACAAAATGTTAATTGTGGACTACTAGCGGAAAACAATTTTTATTTCGCTTTTAAAAATTTACTAAATATAAGTTCTTTTAAGAAGGCGCATAAATATATGAAATTATGTAGACTTCATAATTCTATTTACGACAAAAAAATCAGAAAACTATCTGGTGGGCAAAAACAAAGGGTGGCTATAGCTAGATCATTAATTCAAGAATCAAATATATTGCTTGCAGATGAGCCTTTTAATAATCTAGATCCCAAATTGATAACAACAATTAAAAACCTTCTGCTAGAAAATGTAGATAAAAATAATACAAGAAAATCGCCAAAGACGGCATTAGTTGCATTACATAGATTAGATTTTCTGAACGATTTCGATAAAGTTATTGGAATAAGGGATGGTAAAATTTTTTTCAATATCAAAAGAAATAACTTAAAGAAGATTCATTTAGAGAAAATATATTAATTAGTTGAACAAATTAAAATTAAACTATACATCATTATCTTTTCTTCCAATTTTGGTATGCATACCTCTAGGGTATCAATTAATAAACAATATTCATTTTGGAGGATTTAAATTATTCCAAGAATTCTTAATTTCTGCATTTAATCCCAAGATCGATAATGAAATTATTATTACCGTAATTAAGCGATTAAATGAAACTATTTTAATTGGTTTTTTTAGTTGGTTAGTAAGTATTTTTTTTGGAGCAATTTTTGGAATAATTTCCTCAAATATTTTTTATAAAATCTTTAATATTCCAAATTTTTTGTACCGCATAATAAGGTTTTTTCTAACAATAATTAGATCTATACACGAAGTGGTTTGGGGAATAATATTAATGCAAATATATGGAATAAATTTTTCGATAGGAATAATAGCTATATGTATACCTTATATTGCTGTAAATTCAAAAGTTTTTGCTGAACAATTAGAAACTATTGACTACAAAAGTTTTGAATCTATAAATCAAATAAATGCACCTAAATTTTCTTCTTTACTAACTTTAATATGGAATCCAATAATAAATACATTTAAAAACTTTGGTTTATATCGATTAGAGTGTTCAATAAGAAGTACTGTGATTTTAGGACTTTTTGGGATTGGAGGAATAGGTACCAGTATTTTTTTATCTTTCCAAACTTTGAATTTTAGAGAGTTATGGACTTATTTATGGTCCTTAGCAATTTTGATAATTCTTTCTGGATTGATATTCAAAAAAATAAAATTTAATACTACAAATAAAATCCTATCTATTTTTTTTATTGCAGTTTTTTTCATAACAATTTTATTTTCTTTTTCATATTTTCTTTATTTTATTTTTAATAATAATTTTGAAAATTTTGATTCCGTTAGTTCTCTTTTTAAATCAAGCTCAGATTTAGGATTATTTGATTTCTTAAAACTTATATTAGAAACAATAATTTTAAGTCTTTTATCAACAGGAATCGCAATTAGTTTACCTCCATTAGCAATAGGAATTTTTAACAACAATAGTTCTAAAATTTTTATAAAAATTTTTGCATTTTTATTACGTTTAATACCTACACCTGTAATACTTCTAACTCTATTAACTTTTAATAATCCTTCTTTATCTTTAGCAGCTTTAACATTAGGTCTCCACAACGCTGGTATTACTAGCAAATTACTTTTTACAAATCTAGATAGCCAAGACAAGAGAAATTATATTGCAATGAAATCTCTAGGAATCTCAAAAAAGACTAGTTGGCTTTTAGGTTTATTTTCTCAACAAGCAAAAAGTTACTTAGCATATTGCGCTTATAGATCTGACATCATTATTAGAGAAACTGCAATTGTTGGGGTTATTGGAAGTGTTGGTCTAGGTTGGCAATTGCAAGAATCACTAAGTTCCTTCGCATGGCAAGAAGTCACCATAGTTTTGATAGCTTATAGCTCCATCGCAATAGTTGGCGAATTAATAAATGGTAAAATCAAAAATAGTTTAACTTGATTTGTAAGAATAATTTGTTAAATCAAGTAATTATTTTTTTCCGGTTATAGTGATTAGTTTACCAAAACAGCTTGTTGTAATTGGAGATAGCTCAGTTTATGGATGGGGAGATAATGAGGGTGGTGGATGGTGTGAGAGGCTTAGAAAAGATTGGGGTAATAACCAAAATGGGCCAGTTATTTATCAACTTGGCGTTAGGGGAGATGGGATAGAAAAAGTTTCATCTAGATGGGAAAAAGAATGGTCATCTAGAGGAGAAACGAGAAGAAATAAACCTAAAGCAATCCTACTAAATGTAGGTCTTAACGACACTGCAGCAATTGGTCAGATAAAGGGAAGACATCAATTAGATATAGATGGATTTGAATATGGATTAGAGAGGCTAATTAATGAGATGAACTCTCAAACAAATGTATTTGTTATTGGTTTGACACCAGTTGACGAAAGCAAAATGCCGTTCGCAGGATGTCTATGGTACTCAAATGATTTTTGTAATTCTTATGAAAGGAGAATGGAGGAAGTATGCCTAAATCAGAATGTTCCATTTCTTCCCACTTTTAGAGAAATGTACTCTGATAAAAGGAGTAAAAATTGGATTACGCATGATGGAATTCATCTAAATTCCCAAGGTCATTTCTGGCTTTTCCAAAGACTTAAAAGTTGGGAGATTCTTACAAAATGGAAGGAATCTTAGGTCTTTCCAAATATTATTAATTTAAAAAATATGAAAATAAAATAAGAGCAAAGATAGCAAAAACAGAAGCAATACTTGTCTGAATAGCATTTACCAATTCATTACTTAATTTATATTTGTTTTGAAATTTAGCACCAATAATACTTTCGGAAAGTGTTGCCAAGAATCCAGAAACTACAACAACTATAAAATGATATTTTGTAGAAATAATTGATAGACGAAGCATTATAAAAGCCATAAATATTGATCCCAAAACACTAGCTAATGTTCCTTCTATACTTATTCCTCCCTCAGTTCCCCTATCCACTTTTTTAAGTGAAGTAATTAAGTATGTGTCTTTACCAAATCTTTTTCCAATTTCGCTACCAAAAGTATCCGCCAACTTTGCAGCAAAACTTGCAGCAAAACCTACTTTAAACATCACTATATTGGCAGAATTAAATTTGGTCATAATGGCAAGAAATAATCCTGTAGCTGCTGAACCCCATACATTCTCAGGACCTCTTCTACCGCCTCTTTTTTCAGCAATTCCTTGTGCTTTTTTAAATTTAAAACCTATTTTGGTAACGAGGGATCCAAATAATAAATAAATTACAACTGACATCCATCCCTGCCAAGACAAACATCCCCACAAAATTGTGCCTAAGATTCCTGCACTTACCCAACCACTTTTGGTCATCAAAGGAATCCTGCAAAATATATAAATCAAAATAAAATTAATACAAAAACCTATAAAAAATTGATTTCTAATTAAATCCATATTTATCTAATTCTTTAATTTCAAATCAATTCTCCACTGATTTAGAATTGATGATGCGTTAATACTAGCCGTTGAGGTTCTCAAGATAGTATCGGAAAGCTTAACAAAGGTAATATTATTTTTTTTAAAAAAATCAATTTCTTTAGCGGACCAACCTCCTTCAGGACCAATTACATTCCAAAAAATACCTCCTTTTTTATTTCCAAATTCTTGTTGTTTTCTTAACCATTGATTTAAGTCATATAGTGTTTCTTCTCTAGTTATAGAAATTGAAACTCTTTCTTGATTATCTCTACTTTTTAGCCATTCAATAATATCCATTCCATTTAAAATAGATGGTTTCCATAATCTCTCACTTTGCTCAACAGCTTCATTGATAATTAAATTCCATCTCAAAAGTTTTCTAGAAAAATTTAAATTTTTGTTTACCTGTCTTTCTGAAAATAATGGCTGTATATAATCAATTCCTATTTCAGTACACATTTTTAAAATATCCTCAAAACCACTTTTTGGTATAACAACAGCTATTCCTAATAAATGAATTTCTTGTTCTTGAAATAAGTAAGGTTTTTTTGATTTAATTATTTCTAAGCAATCATTTTTAACTTTTATAGCTTTCCATAATGAACCCTCTCCGTTAGCTATAAATATTTTTTTACCATTTTTTATCCTCATTACTTTATTTAAATAATGAGCCTCTTCTTTAGAAAGTTCTAAATTATTGTTCTTAATATTTTCAATTCTTTTATGGGAAATAATTAATCTTGTTAAGTCTTCCATCTAAAACACTTAATCTTTGAAAACTAAATCTTCATGTTCTTCAACTGACCAATCATTATTTTCACCCCCAATAATTAACTCTTCAATTTTTACATAATTATTTGATATCTCATTCAAAGAATTAATTAATATATCTATTGAAATGGAGTCTGAAGTTCCAAAATCAACCCAACATCTTCCCCAAAGATTTTGATATTCCATAATTCCTAAATTATGCATTAAGGCTGGAAGAGATGAATTTTTTTGGTCATTATCATAAGACATCCAACTTAGATCGGAACCCTCTTCATGAGTTTGCAAATTTTCAGAATTAAATCCACCTAACCTTCCTAAAACGTACCAACTATCAAAAACACCATCTAAATAATTTTTTTCGTCTTGAGTTGGTGATTCTGAAAACCTGATCCATATCCAACAATTAAAAGGATCAACTTCCCTAAAAATAATATTCATATTGACTAATATCTTTTTAGATCTATGGCTATTATAAGTAAGTTATCACTAGATTCAAATTCATAGCTATAACTTAATTAATAATGCTTGATTTAAAAGAAATATCTTATCAACCCCAAACTGGTGAAAGAAAAATAATAGACAATTTAAATTTAAAAGTTCATGAAAATGAAATCATTTTAATTTGCGGCAATAGTGGCTCCGGGAAAACAACACTACTCGAAATAATAAGCGGATTAACAAATCCGCAAAAGGGGAAAATTCTTTGGAAGAATAAAATTTTGTCTTCTAGACAAAGAAGATGGTTTTGTGGAGTAGTATTCCAATTTCCTGAAAGATACTTTATAGGTACAACCATTGGTAAAGAATTAAAAATAGGCCATAAATCTTTAAGAGAAAAAAATATAGAAATAGTTTTAAATAAAGTTGGTTTGAAAAAAATTAATCTGACTCAACCACCAGAACAGCTAAGTGGCGGACAACAAAGGCGGTTAGCTGTAGCAGTTCAACTACTTAGAAACCCCTCAATTCTTTTACTTGATGAACCAACTGCTGGATTAGACTATTCAATGAGAAATGATGTGAAGAATTTAATTCTTGATTTAAAAAATAAAAATACAATTATTATTGTTACTCATGAACCTGCCTTATTTGAGGGAATTCCTTCTAGGATATTATTCTTGGAAAAAGGGAAAATCAAAAATTTTATTAATGAAAATCATGCAGGATAGGATAGTTCGGGCTACTGCAGCCAATGGAGGAATAAGACTAGTTGCGGTCTTAACAACAGAATCTTCTTTAGAAGCAAAAAAAAGACACGGCCTTTCTTATTTAACAACCTGTATCTTAGGTAGAGCATTTAGTGCTTCACTGCTTTTAGCAAGCTCTATGAAGATAATGCATGGGAGAGTTACTTTAAGAGTTAGATCTGACGGACCTTTAAAGGGATTACTAGTTGATGCAGGTAGAGACGGAAAAGTTAGGGGTTATGTAGGGAATCCTAATTTAGAATTAGACTTAGTCAAAATAGACAGCAATAAATATTCTTTTGACTTCACAAAAGCATTAGGTACAGGATATTTAAATGTTATTAGAGATAGCGGAATTGGAGAACCCTTTACAAGTACAGTTGAATTAGTAAATGGTAATATTGCAGAAGACTTAGCTTCATATTTATATCATTCAGAGCAAACTCCTTCTGCTGTATTTATAGGAGAAAAAATTCAAAATAAAGGTGTCATTTGTAGTGGTGGTTTATTGGCTCAAGTTTTACCAAAAAAAGACACTGACCCTTTACTGGTCTCACTACTTGAAGAAAGATGTAAAGAAATTAATTCTTTCAGCGAAGACCTATTTAATTCAAAAGATAATCTTCTTTCCTTAATTAGAAATATATTTCCCGATATTGACGATAAATCAATCTCTGAAAAAGCTCGTTCCCAAGAAGTTAGTTTTAAATGCAAGTGTTCCAAACAAAGAAGTTTAAATGCGATGAAAATGCTAGATAAGAGCGAGTTAGAGGACATCCTCAAGAAAGATGGTAAAGCAGAGTTGGTTTGTGAATTTTGTAAAAATAAATATCTTATAAATTATGAAGAAATTAAATCGGTGATAGAAAATCAATCATAAAAAAATTACGCCTAGCCATAAAATAACAATTGCCGGAATACTTTGAATTTTTTGTATTGATAAAGAGTTGTTTGATACTTCCTGAATGAAAGAATTATTTTCAAGCAATCCACCAAATATTAATCCTATCGAGAGAAAGGTAACACTCCAACCCAGAGAACCTATAAATCTTTTCCCCGATTTAATTTGAGTATAGGTAAGTATTAATGTTGAGATAGACTGTAAAAGTCTATTATTAGAGTCTGGGCTGATAAATAACAAAATTAAAAATAATAGCCCAACAGATATTTTTATTGAAAGATTATCAAATGAGGGGGTAGTTATTTTTGGCAGACTATACTGACTTGAATTGTTAGAGTTATTATTTAAATTTTTTATCTTAGAAAGAAGTGGGAAATTATTATTGGTAAATTGATTAATTTGTTTTTCTTTTTTTGAGGCACTCACAGCTTCATAGCTTACATTTCCTGATTGTCTGGCTTTCAAACTCACCATGAGTAATTGATCAAAGGAAGATTCTATTTTCGCTTTTAAAATTAAATCTTCACCAGCCTCTTTGACTTTAATATCTCTAGCCTTCTGAATATCCTCAAAAGCAGCACCTTCTTTTACACCTAAAATTTCATAAGGTGATTTTTCGTTATTATTTTTATTACTGTTTGAATCCAAAATTTTTTACCAATACTAACAGATTAACTAATTTTATAATCCATTAAGACTTTATAAAACAATTGGTTCGACTCCACTAACAACAGGGGCAACTTTGTTTAAATTTAATTGATTATTGTCTTCAACAAATTGATTTAGATTCCACTCATTTTTGAAAAGAATAACTGGCCTATTCCAACAATCTTTAACTATTTTACAGTTGAATATTCTGCCTAGTTTTTCAATGGCTGGCCATCCATCAGAAATCCATCTAGCCAATTGATATGGCATTGCTTCAAGATTTGCATCTACACCATATTCACTTTTTAATCTGTGAGTTACCACCTCCAACTGCAATTGACCAACTGCTGCGAGTATAGGGTCTCTTTTACTCTCATCGAAGTCATAAAGAATCTGAACAGCACCTTCTTCTCGAAGTTCATTAACACCCTTTCTAAAGTTTTTAAATGCTGAGGGATTTGGATTTCTTAGCCAGCTAAATATTTCAGGACTAAAGGATGGTATGCCCTCATATTCCAGATGAGCACCAGTATAAAGAGTATCTCCAATAGAAAACATTCCTGGATTATTTAAACCAATAACATCTCCAGGATAGGCATCATCGACAACTTCTCTATCTTGCCCAAATATTTTTTGTGGTCTTGATAATCTGATTGTTTTCCCAGTTCTGGAATGTTTAACTGACATATCCTTTTCAAATTTGCCACTACAAACTCTAATAAAAGCAACCCTATCTCTGTGCTTTGGATCCATATTTGCCTGAAGCTTAAAAACAAACCCACTAAATTCATCGCTTACAGGTTCAATATCCCCTTTATTACTATTTCTTGAAGTTGGTTTTTGTGCCATTTTTAAAAAACTATCTAAAAATGGCCTTACGCCAAAATTAGTCATTGCAGATCCAAAGAAAACTGGGGTTAAAGAGCCATTAAAAACTTTTTCTTTTTCAAATTTAGATCCTGCCTCATCAAGAACCTCCAATTCTTCAAGTGAGTTTTCAAGTAAATCTCTCTCTACATATTTTGATAGCTCTTTATCTTCAAGACTTAATCTTTTCTCATTGGATTGTTTTCCTCTCACTGCTTTATCAAATAAAATCACCTCTCTCGAAAATCTATCAATAACCCCTCTAAATTCCTCGCCACTCCCAATTGGCCAGTTTATAGGTAGGGTATTTAATCCAAGTTCTGATTCAATTTCATCAAGTAAAGAAAATGGCTCTCTTCCTGGTCTATCCATTTTATTTATGAAAGTAAATATTGGTATTTTTCGCATCTTGCAAACTTCAAACAATTTTCTAGTCTGAGGTTCTAGCCCTTTAGCAGCATCTTCCAACATAACTGCATTATCTGCAGCAGCTAATGTTCTATAAGTATCTTCGGAGAAATCTTGGTGTCCTGGTGTATCTAATAGATTAATTACTGATCTTTCATATTCAAATTGCAATACAGTTGATGTAATAGAAATACCTCTTTGTTTCTCAAGTTCCATCCAGTCTGAGGTTGCTTTTCTCTGATTACCCCTAGCTTTTACTGCTCCTGCCTGTTGAATGGCACCTCCATACAAAAGAAGCTTCTCGGTAAGAGTCGTTTTCCCAGCATCTGGATGTGAAATAATAGCGAAATTTCTTCTTTTATTTACCGCATCCAGTATTTCTTTATTATTTAGAATTTTAGTACCTAAACTCATTTATATAATATAAGGGGACTTTCACTTAGTTCTTAAACATTACCATAGACTATTAAATAATTTTCACCTTCTTCAAACACATCTAAAGAGGATAGATCATTCTCTAAAGTGAAATTTTTTAACTCCTTAAATGTATAAGAAGCTCTTAAAGATGCATAATAATCATTAGTTAAAATCTCATTATATTTTGTTGAACATTGTGCTTTGAGTTCTAAAGCAGACTTTTCATCTAATGGCCTTTTTAAGTCCTTGTGAAAATTTACAGTGATATTACTAGACAAACTTCTTATTGTATTGAAGAAATCTTCAAGATTGGTAATGTGATGAATCAAACTGTTGCTTACAAGTAAACTAATTTTTTTTTTAAATAAAAAATTATTTAATTTAATGTATTTGATGTCAGAACAAATGTAGCGTAAATTTTTTAATTTTTTTTGATTAGTAGAAATACTATTATTATATTCTGCTCTCAAAATCATCTCTTTAGAACCATCTATTCCAACGACTTCAGTATTAGGCCATTTTGTTGCTAACTTCTCAGAAATATTTCCTGGGCCGCACCCTAAATCAACTATTAAATCTTTTTCACCTAAAGAAATATTTTTTTTCAAAAGATATTGATTTATTTGATTAATTAGATTAACTTCCCCTTCTGAAAAATCAGCTTCGTCATAAGAAATGACCTGCTCTTTTCCTTCCATTAATTCAGGTTCGGGGACTCTTTCCATATCCTTTTTTGAAACAAAGATTTCATATTAAACATAATTCTACACAAACCGTTAAATAGTGGTAAGAATGGTTGCAGACGCCACAGGTAGAGTTATTCTTCCAGTACGGGTTATTTACATACATTTTCTTATCGTGACTGTTGCACCAAATAAAGCTTCTTCAGAGAGCAATTCCAATAATCTTAAAAAAGATGATTTCTCAAAGACTGCTCCAGCTGCTTATCCAGTTTTTTTCAGATCTTATAGTAGAAAAACTTCATCTGGCAAAAGGGAGAACTGGAGCGAAGTAGGCGAAAGGAATTTATCGGGATTAAAAGAATTAGGAAAACTTTCTGAAGAAGAATTAATCCTAATGAGAGAGATGCAAAGTAACCAAAAAGCTCAACCTTCAGGAAGATGGTTATGGATAGGCGGAACCCCTTGGATTAATAAGAACCAAAATTTCTCAGGAGCATACAACTGTACCTCAACAAACTTAATTGATTGGGAAGCCTTCGCATTAATGATGGACCTAGCAATGATGGGATGTGGAACAGGTGCAATAATTGAGCCTCATTTTATAAATAATCTACCTACGGTAATTAACAAAATAAATATTAAATCAGTCAGTGAAGTTGGAATAACTCCTAAAGATCAAAGAGAAGAAAAGTCATCATTAGAAATTAAAGGAAAAAATCTTCATATCAAAGTTGGAGATAGCAGAAGAGGATGGGTTGATAGCTATAAATATCTTCTTGAGGCATCAAGTAACGAGAGTCTTGAAAGAGAAATTGATGTTTACATTGATTTGGAAGATATTAGGCCTGCTGGAGAATCATTAAAAGGTTTTGGAGGCATGGCAAATCCTATCAAGTTGAAAGATCTTTACTCTAGAGTCGCATCACTTCTTGGAAAGGCAATGGGTAGGAAATTAAGTACAGTAGAGTGTTGTTTATTAATTGATGAAGCTGCAGTAACCATAGTTGCTGGGAATATAAGAAGAAGTGCTGGAATGAGACAATTCGCTTCAGATGATAAGGAAGCCGCATCAGCAAAAGAAAATTTATGGAGTCAAGATGAGAATGGTAATTGGAGAATAGATCCTGAAAAAGATGCCCTCAGAATGGCCAATCATACTAGGGTTTACCATACAAAACCCACTTACCAAACTGTTTTGGATGCAGTAACAAAACAATTCCATTCAGGTGAGGGAGCCATTCAATTTGCTCCAGAAGCAATCGCAAGGTCAAATGCAGATATTCTCAAAGATGATGAATTGAGAAAGGAATTTATTGAAATCTACTCAGAACAAGGCAAAGATGAAGCGAGGAATTGGATAAATAGTAGTTATGGTCCTTTTTCAGAAGAAGAGTTAGACCACAGGATGAGCCGATATGGACTTAACCCTTGTGGGGAGATTTTGGGAAATGATTTCCATTGCAATTTGGCTGAAGTTCATTTAAATCAGATTGATCCAGGAAATTTTGAAGAGCAAAAAAAAGCTTTTAAAGCAGCCGCTCTTTCTGTAGCATGCTTACTTAATCATGAATTTGAAGTTGAGCGTTATAGAAAAAGTAGGGAATATGATCCTATCGTAGGAGTAAGTTTCACTGGATTATTTGATTTTTGTGTCCATGCCTTTGGGACGCCATGGTTGAAGTGGTGGGAAGCAGGAAGGCCAAATAGCGAAGAAGGGAAGGCCTTCAAAGAAAAGGAAGCTAAATTCTTAGATTCTTGGAGAAAAATAGTAAAAGAAACTGTATGGGAATATTGTGATAAGCATAATCTAAGGAGACCAAATAGATGCACGACAGTTCAGCCAGCTGGAACTAAAAGTCTTCTTACTGGAGCAGCTCCAGGTTGGCATCCTCCAAAGGCTCAAAGATTCATAAGAAGAATAACTTTCAGGAAAAATGACCCAATAGCTTTAGCTTGCATGGATTATGGTTACTCAGTAGTTCCATCTCAATCTGATAAAGATGAAAATGGTTGCTTGCTCGATAATCCATTTGATCCAAGATGTACAGAATGGTTAGTTGAAATCCCTACAGAAGTTAGTTGGGCAAATATAGACGGCGCAGACCAAATAGATATCAATAATTTCTCAGCATTATCTCAATTTGATTTTTATATGCAAGTGCAGAAATTTTACACAGAGCATAATACCTCTGCAACCGTAGAATTTAGAGAAAATGAAATCGAGGATTTAGCTAAGGCTATTCATAATGCAATAGAAAATAATGAGGGATATATTTCAGCAGCATTGCTGGCTAGATTTAGTGCTAACGCTACTTTCCCGAGATTACCCTTTGAACCAATAAGTAAAGAGGAATATATATCATTGCAGAATAAAGTAATAGAAAGGAAAGTCAATAACGATTTCTTTGACGCTCTTAATAAATATGATGTTGGAGAACTATCTGAAGCAGGACCAGCAGGTTGTGATTCAGATAAGTGCTTGCTTCCTCTTGCTAAACCAAAAGATTAATTTTTGAATAATTTGTAAATAAAAAATATAAATTAGTTTTTAAAAATTTAATTTATGGCTACCTCTTAAATAGGGACATAAATTATTTATGACATTAAGCTTAAATATTGGAAACTTTTTTAATGATTCCTCTAGTCATGCATTGGTGGATGAGTTAAGAAAAAGAACATCAGAAGAGGATATCTTAGATTTTGAGGAAAAATTTAACTCCAAAAACGAAAAAAATCTACACGTATATATATGTAGATTTCTAAAAAATAGATCAATATCCAGAGGCCTAGCCTCTAGATGGTTAATAACCATAGTTGAAAACAAAGAATCAAAAATTGATACTTTGCAAAAATTAAATATTTAGGTCAGCCCTGATAGTTTCCATAGAGCAATCCCAAAAATTGAAAATCCCATAATAAAAGTAAAAGCCAAAGCATTTACCAATTGGACCTTATCATTCATTCTGTTTGCGAATGGTAATAATTGAGCAAATAATGGAGTCTCTTCAACTATTGCAGACTTTTTTACTGTAGGTTTTTTGCTTCTAGAAAACATAAAACAAATTTTATAATCTTAAGAATTTTACATTTAAAAGTTCATTAAATAAAAAATACTTCTCAAAAACGAACAAAATGTAACCTGTAAGCGATTAAGCCGGGATTATGATAAATATTTTTATCAGAAACCTAATCTATCATTAATTTATTAAGTTTATTTATTAAAAACCTAGACAAATAATTTTAATGGATGTTATTATAAATTTGTAGCAACCGCTACCAAAACGTTCAACTTGCGCATAGCAAGCCGCAAATCGACTTAAGCCATGGAACGGGGACTTAAGCGAAACCGGAGCTAAAAAAATGACTCTAATTTACAGAGGACAAAAGTACGTCCAGAACAAAGAAGCAGCTAAAAAGCAGCACAATGAACTAACTTATAGAGGAAAAGCTTACACAAGCTAGTTTATTTAACCATTAAAAGAAAAAGCCACTTTTAGTGGCTTTTTTTTATCCATTCTTAGACTAAACAATAACTTAATACTTCTCACAAGTATTAAAATAATATGATTCAATTGCATTTATATATCAGATAACAATGGCAGACCAAAAACCTTTATTTAAAGCACCTTATGACATAAAAGATGTTAGTGCTCTTTTCGCCATAGTTGCCTTCGTTTTAATAATCGCTGCCATAGCAGGGAATAACTTATTTGGTTTATTTCAACAAAATGTCAACTTTGGGTGATTTTTTTGGAAGCAGACTAGATTTTTTGTGAACTCATTTTGTGGACTAAATTTGACTAATAATAGATTCTTTTAACGATTTAACTCATCATTATTAATAAAAATTCCTAACTCAAACTAGTTTCTTGAAATAATTTTTAAATCTTTGAATTTATAGACTGTGACTAATTTCTTATGTTATAGTTTTTAAGTTCAATAAAACT